>JBMNTP010000018.1:0-39936 GCA_050945795.1 Christensenellales bacterium
AGGCAACTGTTACAAGATACGGTATAGGCTACGCGCCGGACGACAAGGAAGGGCTTATACGGCATCTTGAAAACATGGGATACGGCTTTGAGCAAATGCTCAAGGCGGGGGTGGCGCACCAAAAAGGCGATTACCGCTTTGATATGTTTAGAAATCGAGTGATATTTCCGATAATAGACATATACGGGCGGGTAATAGGTTTTGGCGGCAGAGCGTCGGGCGATATTCAGCCCAAATACCTTAATACCGCCGAGACCGCCATATTCAACAAAAGAAGGAACATTTACGGGCTTAACATTCTCAAAAAACTTAGGAGTGTTTCTTCGCTGGTGTTGACAGAAGGGTATATGGATGTTGTATCGCTGTCAAAAAACGGCGTAAGAAACGCTGTGGCTACGCTTGGCACCGCCCTTACAAAAGAGCAGGCTCGGCTTATAAAGCGCTTCTGCTCGAAGGCATATTTAGCGTATGACGGAGATACGGCAGGTATAAACGCCGCGCTTAAGGCGGTTGATATACTAACCGGCGAGGACGTTGATGTAAGGGTTATGTCGTTTCCAGACGGCATGGATCCGGACGATTATATTAAGGCAAATGGAAGGGCGGCGTTTGAGGAGCTGCAAAAGAAGGCGAATACAGGCATGGAGTTCAAGCTTGAAAGGCTTAAGTATGATTATGACCTTTCGCTAAAGGACGGCAGAATGGAATACGCCATAGCGGCGGCGGCGCTGCTCGCAGAGATTCCAGACCCGGTAGAGCTTGAAAGGTATATAAAACAGCTAAAGGTGCAGACTGGATATTCAGAACAGTCGATATACGCGCAGATAGGCCGCAGCGGCGGAGCCAAAGCGAATAGCGTTGGAAATTTCAGGCATAATAATGTAAACGCGCGTAAAGAGCCACGCTTAGCTATAACAGAGGCCGAAAGAGGACTGCTGGCGGCGGCGGCGCACGGGTACTCCGAGCTGGTTTTTGAAAAAGTGGAGCGGGAGGATTTTACAAGTGATGAGCATCGCCGGTTGTATGACGCTATAAAATTGGAGTGCGAAAAGGGCGAGCCGGATTGCTCGAAAATAATCGCGGGATGCGAAAATGCCGATGATGCTGCATTGGCCGTGCGAGTTTTGGCGGAAAAGAAGGAATTTGGCGATGCGGCGCAGTATATTAATGATTGTGCGATAGTTATGCGCAGGAGCGCGGTTAGAGAAGAAATCGAAAAGCTGAGGAACGAGCTTTTAGCGATAGATTTGGATACGGAACAAAGGAAATCGATAATGCTGGGCATAAAAGAGCTGGAAAAGTATTATCGGGATTTGAAATAGCCATTAAGGAGCAAAACAAGGTGACAAACGCTGAAACATTTAATGAAAAGCTAAATGAGCTGCTCGAGGCCGGGAAGCGTCGGGGTATGCTCACATATAAGGAAATTATGGACACGCTTGAGGAAAGTGAACTCGAGCCGGACCAGATAGAGAAGATTTATGATACATTCGAGGCTTTAAACATCGATGTAGTTGATGACGATGCCACAGCCAAGGAAATTCAAGAAGAAATTGCCGAGGAAAACGTAGAGGCGGCTGTTCCAGAAGGCATTAACATCGACGACCCCGTTCGCATGTATCTTAAGGAGATTGGAAAGGTAGCGCTGCTTACGGCGGCTGAAGAAGTCGAGATAGCCAAGCGCATGGAGGCGGGGGATGGCGAGGCCAAGCGTAAACTGGCGGAGGCTAATTTAAGGCTGGTTGTAAGTATTGCCAAGAGGTATGTAGGGAGGGGAATGCTTTTCCTTGACCTTATACAGGAAGGAAACCTCGGCCTTATAAAGGCAGTTGAAAAGTTTGATTATAGAAAAGGATATAAATTTAGCACATATGCTACCTGGTGGATAAGGCAGGCTATAACAAGGGCGATTGCCGACCAGGCGCGCACAATACGGATACCCGTTCATATGGTGGAAACTATAAACAAGCTTATACGCGTTTCCCGCCAGCTTTTACAAGAATACGGCAGAGAGCCGGCGCCGGAGGAAATAGCGCAGGAGATGGGAATATCCGAAGAGAAGGTGCGTGAAATAGTAAAGATAGCACAAGAGCCGGTATCTCTCGAAACGCCGATAGGCGAGGAGGAAGACAGCCATCTTGGTGACTTCATACCTGACGACGATGCGCCTGCGCCCGCCGAGGCTGCCGCTTTTACACTCTTAAAAGAGCAGCTTATGGATGTGCTCGATACGCTTACTCCGCGCGAGAAGAAGGTATTGCGGCTGCGCTTTGGGCTTGATGACGGCCGCGCCCGCACGCTTGAAGAGGTGGGCAAGGAGTTTAGCGTTACAAGAGAGCGCATAAGGCAGATTGAGGCGAAGGCGCTTAGAAAGCTAAGGCATCCTAGCCGCAGCAAAAAGCTTAAGGACTTTTTGGACTAGCCGTCTGAATTTTAGAATAACAATAAACATAAAAGCGCCCCTTCGCCTTAGCGCGGACGGGGCGGGGTGTCCGGCGGCGAATTTAGCTTTGTCGGGTATCGCCGCCCGGGGGGCGGCTTTTTTAAAGGCGGAGGTATATATTTTAGATGATAATCGTTAGCGCAAGGCTTAGAGCGGCGGCGGATATGGCGGGGGAAATGTCTCAATGCTCTACCGCGGCTGATATAGGCTGCGATCACGGCAAGCTTGGAGTATGGCTGTTGCAGAATATGAGGGCGAAAAAGGTTATAGCTTGCGATATAAGCCAAAAGTCACTAAATAAAGCGCGGCGTCTTGCCGCCATTACCGGGCTTGCGGCTCAACTTGAGACGCGGGAGGGCGACGGACTTTTGCCTCTTAAGCTGGGGGAAGTCGGCTGCGTTTTTATAATGGGCATGGGCGGCGGCACCATAATATCTATACTTGAAGACGGCGGCAAAACAGCGCTTAAAGCCGACGCTATTATAATGCAGCCTATGAGCGATGTGCCAAAGCTAAGACTGTGGCTTAACAGAAACGGTTTTAAAATTGAGAGGGAGCGCATTATTGAAGAGGACGGGCGTTTCTATAATATTATAGGCGCTGCGGCGGGAGAGGAAAGCGAATACACTGAGGCCGAGTTTTTTATGGGCAGAAGGCTTATTGAAAGCGGTGAGCCGGCTTTTAAAAAGTGGTTGGCCAAAAAGATTGAGGAAACCGAAGGCATATTGGATACAATAATCGCGGAGACAAAAAAGGGAAAGTCCGCGAAAAAGTATTTAAGGGACAGGAAGAAATATCTCGAGGAGGTGTTTTCATGGTTGAATGCCAAAAGCTGATAGGGCTTATAGAAAGCATAGCGCCGCCGCTTATACAAGAAGAATGGGACAATAGCGGTTTTCAGATAGGCGATAGATATTCTATGATAGGAAAGGTTATGGTGGCGCTTGACCTTACAGAGCAGGTGGCTATAGAGGCGGCGAGCGCCGGAGCAGGCATGGTGCTAACTCATCATCCCGCCTTTTTCAGGCCGGTAAAATCGCTTACGACGGACGACGATACCGGCCGCGCTATACTCACGCTTAACAGATACGGCATCGCTCTTTATTGCGCGCATACAAGCTGGGACAACGCGCCTAACGGCCTTAACGACGCTTTAGCAGAAGCGGTAGGCCTTAGAGATATAAGGCGGCTGTCAAGCCAGGGCGCGCTTAAAAAGGTTGTTGTGTTTGTGCCGTCGGGTTATGAGGACGATATCGCTACTGCTATGTGCGATGCGGGGGCGGGCAAGATAGGCAGGTATTCAGACTGCACGTTTCGCGCAGAAGGCACCGGTACTTTTAGGCCGGAGGAAGCGGCAAAGCCTTTTATAGGTTCGGGCGGCGTGCTCGAAAAGACAAAGGAAACAAGGCTTGAAACTATTGTTGATGAGTATTTGCTTGGCGCTGTTGTAGCCGCTATGCTTGAGGCGCATCCGTATGAGGAGGCGGCTTACGATATATACAATGTTGAGCGGCCGGGTACAATATCGTCGGGGCGGCTGGGCGAGCTGGATACGCCTATGGAGTTTGATGAGCTGTGCCGCGAGATGGTGGCGGTTTTTGGCAGACTTAGAGCCAGCGGCAGCGAGGCGGCGTTGGTTGAGAAAGTAGCGGTATGCGGCGGGGCGGGAGCGTCGGTCATGGAAGCGGCGTCGAGGATGGGTGCGGATGTGCTTATAACGGGAGATGTGCGGCATCATGAGGCGCTTATGGCGGCGGGAGCCGGCCTGCTTCTTATAGACGCCGGACATTACGCGACAGAACGCATAGGCGTTGACGCATTAACAAAGCGTTTACAAAGACTGGCATTTGAGTTACAATATAGTGTAGAGTTTATAAGGTCCGCGGCCGAGAAGGATCCCTGGAGGTTTTACTGAAAGGGTAATTTTTACTATTCTTCAAAAAGCGCGGACATGACCGGAGGTATTTGATGAGCAAATTGTCCTCGCTGTGGGATTATCAGCAGGCAGACATGGAGCTTTTAAGCTTCGAAAGCAAAATAAAGAATTCCGAGGTGCGCAGGAAACTGGGCATGGCGGGGGCTGTGCTAAAGGAGGGCCAGGCCGCGCTTAAGGGCATGGAAAAAGAAGCGCTGGACTATAAGGAGCGTATTTCCGATATAAATGATGAATATACAAAGCTTCAGGAAAAATTTGACGAAGTTATGAAAGCTTTTGAAGAGGCGGATAAAGAGGATATAAGCCTTGTAAGGTCTTACCGGCGGGAAGCTGAAGAAGTGCAGAGTCAAATGACGGAGCTTAGAAAAGAGCTGGCATCCATTCAGGCGTTCGCGCTTAAAACTGAACGTTCGCATAAGGCGCTTGTTTCTAAGATGGGCAAAGCCAGAAACGATTATGTTGAGTATAAAGACGAGTATGAAAAGCTGATAGAAGAATCGGAGCCGGAGCTTAAAAGGCTTAAGGGTATTGTTGCCAATACCGCAGCTAAGGTTGACAAACAACAGCTTCAGCGTTATAAATATATTAGGCAGAATCTGATGCCGCCTATGGCGGTATTGAATTCGGACCAGTGCATGGGCTGCAATATGTCGCTGCCGTCAACAACGGCCAGAAGGCTTAAAGATAACGACGGCATAATAGAATGCGAAAACTGCGGAAGAATTCTTTATATGCCTTAAAAATTTGTTAATTTTAAATTTGCGAGTAAGCTGAATGACCGCGCGGAAGCGTTTCGCGAGGAAAGTCCGAGCTCCATAGGGCAGGGTGCCGGGTAACACCCGGCGGAGGCGACTCCAGGGAAAGTGCAACAGAGAGATACCGCGTCCGGTTTCGGGCGTAAGGGTGGAAAGGTGAGGTAAGAGCTCACCAGCGGCCTGGCGACTTGTCCGCTATGTAAACCCCACCTGGTGCAAGATTGGAATGGGAGCATTAAATAGCGGCCCGCTAAGCTCCCGGTAATCGCTGGAGCCTGTCGGTAACGGCAGGCGTAGATAGATGGTCATTCACGACAGAACTCGGCTTACAGGCTTATCTCGCAGCGTCGAAATCCCTCGGTAATACCGGGGGATTTTGTTTTTAGCTTTTAATGTCTGCCGGTTTCCATAAAGCGGAAGGGAAATGCGGTTTTGTCGAAAACCCGAACATTATGCAAATAATGATGCTAAATGTTGCGAATATGGTTGCCTTGACGATGTATTTTTGGTAAATTCATAATACAGATGTTTGTATTAAAAATTTGGAGGGGTAATATGAGATGCGCTGTAGTTATGGGCAGTGCCAGCGATTTTCCGTTGGTCAAGCCCTGCGTTGAGACTCTGAAAAAGTTTGGAATAGACCCGCTTGTAAGTGTTATTTCCGCGCACAGGACGCCGGATAAGGCTGCCGATTTCGCCAAAAACGCCGAAGGAGAAGGTATTGACGTTATTATCGCGGCGGCGGGGAAGGCGGCGCATTTAGCCGGAGCCATGGCGGCGAATTCGGCGCTGCCGGTTATAGGCATACCGGTAAAATCGACGGCGCTCGACGGCCTTGACGCACTGCTTTCAACAGTACAGATGCCGCCCGGGGTGCCGGTTGCTACTGTTGGAATTGACGCGGCGAAAAACGCGGCGATACTCGCTGTACAGATTATGGCTTTGAAATATCCGGTGTTATCCGACCGCATAAAAAAATATAAAATCGAAATGGCCGTTGAGGCTGAAAAGATGGACGCGGCTGTAAAAGAGGAGGTTCTCGGCTTATGATAAAGAAAGAACAGATGTATGAGGGCAAGGCTAAAAAGGTATTCGCGACGGATAATGCCGATCAATGTATAGTAAGCTACAAAGACGACGCTACGGCTTTTAACGGCCTAAAAAAAGGCACAATTGTAGGCAAAGGCGTTGTAAATAATAAAGTATCGAACCACCTCTTTAAAATGCTGGAAAAGCATGGCATACCCTCCCATTTTATAGAGGAACTCAACGACAGGGAAACGCTTGTTAAAAGGGTTGAGATAGTGCCTGTTGAGGTTATAGTAAGGAATATAGCGGCGGGCAGCCTGTCAAAGCGACTGGGACTGCCGGAAGGGCAAAAGCTTAAGACTACGGTGCTTGAGTATTGCTACAAAGACGATGAGCTGGGCGACCCTTTAATAAACGACTACCATATATACGCAATGGAGCTCGCTACAAAAGACGAGATGGACAAAATAGCGGCATACGCCTTAAAGGTAAATGACGTGCTAAGGGAATACCTTAAAGAGCTTGGCATCGACCTTATCGATTTTAAACTTGAGTTTGGCAGATATAAAGGCGATATTATACTGGCGGACGAAATTTCACCAGACACCTGCCGTTTCTGGGATTCCAAGTCGGGCGAGAAGCTTGATAAAGACAGATTCAGGCGCGACCTTGGCAATGTCGAGGAGGCGTATGAGGAGATATTAAGAAGACTGATGGGCGCTTAAGCGGCGCTGTAAGAGGAGTTTTATTATGGATTACCGTCAGGCCGGAGTTGATGTCGAGGCGGGATACGAGGCTGTTAAACTTATGAAGGGCCATGCTCAAAGCACGCATGGACCGGAGGTTATGAAAATGCTCGCCAACTTCGGAGGACTTTTCGAGCTTAAAGGATATAAAGAACCGGTGCTGGTATCCGGTACCGACGGCGTGGGTACAAAGCTTAAGCTGGCGTTTGCGTTAGATAAGCATGATACGGTGGGCATAGACTGCGTGGCTATGTGCGTAAACGACATAGTATGCCATGGAGCTAAGCCGCTGTTTTTCCTCGACTACATAGCAACGGGAAAACTGGTGCCGCAGCAAGCCGCACAGATTGTAAGCGGCATAGCCGAAGGCTGCCGTCAGGCAGGATGCGCGCTTACCGGCGGAGAGACGGCGGAGATGCCGGGGTTTTACGCCGAAGGTGAGTATGATTTGGCGGGGTTTGCCGTAGGCGCGGCGGAGAAAAGCCGCATAATAGACGGCTCGACTATACAAAAGGGCGACGCTCTTATTGGCCTTTCTTCAAGCGGCGTACATTCAAACGGATTTTCGCTAATTAGAAAGATTTTTGGAGAAACGGCGGACAAGCTTTCAAGGCGTTTTGAAGGGCTTAGTTTAAGCATAGGAGAGGAGCTCCTTACGCCGACTCGCATATACGTTAAAACGGTACTAGAGCTGCTATCCGCCTTTGATGTGCGGGGCATAGCGCATATAACAGGCGGCGGCTTTTATGAGAATATACCGAGGATAATGCCAAAGGGGCTGTGCGCAAGAGTTTATACCGATTCGTTCGAAATGCCGCAATTGTTTAAAATTATTGAGGAGCAGGGCGGCATTTCTAAAAAGGACATGTTCTCGACATTTAATATGGGCATAGGCATGGTGCTGGCGGTGCCGCAGGAACAGGCGAAAGAGGCTTTGAGCGCGGCTTCGCGCGCGGGAGAGAAAGCCTTTATAATAGGCGAAGCAATTGAGGGGGAAGGTGTGCTGCTGGTATGAAGATAGCCGTTATGGTATCGGGCGGAGGCAGCAACCTCCAGGCGCTTATAGACGCACAAAACGCCGGCAAGCTGGGCGGGATGATAGTTAAGGTTATATCGTCGTCGGCATCGGCGTACGCGCTTAAGCGGGCGGCTAGCTACTCTATAGCTTCAGAGGTTGTCGAGAGGGGCGACTATGCTAACAGGGCGGAATATGATGAGGCAGTGCTATCCGCAATGGATTCATCAGGCGCCGAGCTTTTCGTCTTAGCGGGGTATATGCAGATATTAAGCGAAAAAGCAGTTTCAAAATACAGAAACCGCATTATAAACATACATCCTTCGCTCATACCAAGCTTTTGCGGTATGGGCTATTTTAGTGCTAAGGTGCATCAAAGCGTTATAGAATATGGCTGCAAGGTCAGTGGAGCAACAGTGCATTTTGTTGACGAGGGCGCTGATACCGGCCCTATTATAATGCAAAGGACGGCGCCTGTCTTAGAAGATGACGACGCCAAAACGCTGCAACAAAAGATTCTAAAGCTGGAACACGACATGCTGCCGGAGGCGGTGGCGCTTATAGCGTCGGGTAGAGTCAGAGTTATCGGACGCAGGGTTTATGTGGGTGAGGATAAAAAGGCTGTGGTCAAGGAGGCAATCGAATGAAAAAAAGAGCTTTTATATCGGTTTCAGATAAAAGCGGCATAACTAATTTCGCGAAGGGGCTTATAGAGGCGGGGTTTGAGGTGGTATCGACGGGCGGCACCGCCAAAACGCTAGCACAGGCCGGTATAGATGTTGTAGGGGTATCGGACATTACCGGATTTCCAGAATGCTTAGACGGCAGAGTTAAAACGCTGCATCCTATGATACACGGCGGCATACTCGCCATGCGTTCGAACAAAGAGCATATGGAGCAGATATCAAAGCTTGGCATTACTCCCTTTGATGTAATATGCGTAAACCTCTATCCGTTTAAAGAAACTATAATGAAACCCGGCGTAACTCTTGAAGAGGCGATAGAGAATATAGACATAGGCGGGCCGTCTATGCTGCGCGCTGCCGCAAAAAATTGGCAGGATGTAGCTGCGGTGACGGACAGCGCCGATTATAGCCGAGTGCTTGACCAACTTAAAGGCGGCGGCATAAGTCGTGAGACCAAATTTGAGCTGTGCCTTAAGGTGTTTGAGCATACTGCGGCGTATGACGCTATGATTGCTTCATACCTTAGAAAGCAGGCGGGCGGCGGATATCCTAAAAAGCTGACGCTTACATTTGATTTGGCGCAGCAGCTTAGATACGGCGAAAATCCGCACCAAAGCGCGGTATACTATCATGACGCTGTGCCGGATGAGGGCGGGTTACATCAGGCCGAGCAGTTAAACGGCAAAGAATTAAGCTTTAACAATATAAACGACGCTAACGGCGCGCTGGCTTTGCTTAGCGAGCTTAAAGAGACCGCTGCGGTCGCGGTAAAGCACGCGAACCCTTGTGGCGTAGCGATAGGCAAAAGCGTGTACGAGGCGTATGTAAAGGCGTATGAAAGCGACCCGGTTTCCATATTCGGCGGCATAGTCGCGCTAAACGGCACAGTTGACGCTCAAACGGCGGCAAAGATGGCGGAAATATTCCTTGAAATAATAATAGCGCCGGATTATACGCAAGAGGCGCTTGATATACTGCGCAAAAAGCCTAATCTTAGAGTGCTCCGGCTGCCGCTAGAAAACCTAGCGCCCAAGCTTGATATAAAGCGGGTAGCGGGCGGTCTCCTCGTACAGGACGCCGATCATGAGGATTACGCCGAGCTTCAAACTGTTACAAAGAGGAAGCCGGACAAAAAAGAGATGGACGATTTGCTTTTCGCCTGGAAGGTGGTAAAGCATGTTAAGTCGAACGGTATCGCTATAGCTAAGGACGGCTGTTCGCTTGGAATAGGGCCGGGGCAGGTCAACAGGATATGGGCGGCTGAAATGGCGCTTGAGCGCAGCGGTGAAAGAGTTCGTGGCGCTGTTATGGCGTCCGACGCGTTTTTCCCGTTTGAGGACTGTGTGCAGGCGGCGGCGAAATACGGCATTACCGCTATAATACAGCCGGGCGGCTCTGTGCGTGATAAAGAAAGCATTGACGCCTGCGACAAGCACGGCATTGCCATGGTTTTTACCGACATGAGACATTTTAAGCATTGAGGTTTTACATAATATGAAGGTTTTGGTGGTAGGGGGCGGCGGACGCGAGCATGCGCTGGTTTGGAAGCTTAAGCAAAGCCGCCTTGTAGATGAAGTATGCTGCGCGCCGGGCAACGGAGGCATAGCGGCGATAGCGCATTGCGAGAACATTAACGCCATGGATATAGAAGCCATGGTTGATTACGCTAAAAAAGAAGGCTTTAGCCTTGTAGTTGTAGCGCCGGATGATCCTTTGGCCGCCGGCATGGTAGATGCTATGGAGGCGGCGGACATAAAGGCGTTTGGCCCTAATAAAGCGGCGGCAAGGATTGAGGCGAGCAAGTCTTTTTCAAAGCAACTTATGCAAAAGTACGGCATACCGACAGCGGCGTACGCTGTCTTTGATGAATACGATAAGGCGATAGAGTACCTTTCAAACCAGAGCTATCCGCTTGTTGTAAAAGCTGATGGGTTGGCGCTGGGTAAAGGCGTTATAATATGCGATAATATCGATGAGGCGACAGCCGCCGTTTTTTCCATGATGCGCGGCGGTGCTTTTGGAGCGGCGGGCAGCAGGGTTGTTATAGAGGAGTTTCTTGAAGGGCCGGAAGTTTCGGTATTGGCGTTTACGGACGGCAAAACCTGTTTGCCTATGATAAGCGCGCAGGATCATAAAAGAGCGCTTGATGGCGACAAGGGGCCGAACACAGGAGGCATGGGAGCTTTCGCGCCGAGTCCAAAGTATACGAGTGATATAATGAAAACGGTGGAGCGCGATATAATATTTCCTACCGTTGAGGCTATGAATAGCGAGGGATGCAGGTTTAAAGGCGTTATTTATTTCGGGCTTATGCTTACAAAAGACGGGCCTAAAGTACTTGAGTATAACGCGCGCTTTGGAGATCCGGAGGCGCAGGCGGTACTGCCCATGCTTGAAAACGACATAGCCGAGGTTATGCTGGCTGTTATTGACGAGCGGCTTGAGGATATAACGCTCAAATGGCGGACGGGCGCGGCGGTGTGCGTGGTGATGGCGTCTCGGGGTTATCCCGGCGAGTATGAAAAAGGGCTGCCGATTTCGGGTATTGAGGATGCCGGTCTAGTGTTCCATGCCGGCACAAGGCTTGAAGAGGGGCGGTATTATACAAACGGCGGGCGAGTTCTTGCGGTATCGGCTATGGGAGATGATATATCAGGCGCGAGGGCGGCGGCTTATGATGCGCTTTCTCGTATAAGCTTTGAAGGAGCGCAGTTTAGAACGGACATAGGGCTTAAGTAGGCGGCGGGCAAAAGCCGTAGCCGATTGCCGGTATAAACCGGCGGCATATAAACATAAAGGGAAAATCCATGATACTTATTAAAGGCGGCCGCGTCATAGACCCGAAAAATAATATCGACGGCATACTTGATATCATAATCAAGGACGGCAAAGCAATTGACACCGGCCATTTTTCAAGGGCAAGTGAATACCAACTAATTATAGAGGCGGGCGGCCTTGTTGTGGCGCCCGGCCTTATTGATGTTCATGTGCATTTTAGAGACCCCGGTTTAACTCATAAAGAGGATATTATATCAGGCGCCGCCGCCGCGGCTAAGGGCGGTTATACCACTGTTGTATGCATGGCGAATACAAAGCCTGTAATAGACAGCGAGGATACGCTTAGATATGTGCTTGAAAAGGGAGCTAAAACCGGCATAAATGTTATGTCGGTGGCGGCGGTGACAAAGGACATGGCGGGGCGTGAGCTTAGCGATATGGCGGCACTTAAAGCGGCGGGGGCATGCGGCTTTTCAGATGACGGCATGCCGCTTACCGATGTAGGGCTTGTTGCAGAGGCGATGCGCGAGGCTAAAAAACTCGGCGTTCCGATAAGCCTTCATGAGGAGGATCCGGCGCTTATAATGAGCAGCGGCGTTAATAAAGGGGTTGTATCTGAAAAGATGGGCGTTGGCGGCGCGCCGGCGGTATCAGAGGATGTAATGGTAGCGCGCGACTGCATGTTAGCGCTTTATACCGGCGCTACGGTCAATATACAGCATGTAAGCTCTAAAAACTCCGTTAAGATGATACGACTGGCTAAGGAAATGGGTGCGCGGATTTTTGCCGAGGCTACGCCTAACCATTTTGCGTTATGCGAGGACGATGTTTTAAAATACGGGACTACAATTAAAGTTAACCCTCCCTTAAGAACGAGAGAAGACAGAGCCGCCATTATAGAAGGACTAAAAGACGGCACTATAGACATAATAGCAACGGATCACGCGCCGCACAGCCGCGAGGAAAAGGCGTTGCCCTTTGATAAAGCGCCAAGCGGCATACTCGGCCTTGAGACGGCTTTGGCGCTTGGCATAAGCGTACTGGTGCGCGGCGGGCATATCAGCTTGGCGCGGCTTATGGAGAAGATGAGCGTTAATCCCGCCCGACTTTATAGTCTTGATAAGGGGCGGCTTGATAAAGGAGCGGCGGCTGACATAGTTATATTCGATGCTGAGGGTAACTGGCAGCCGGGGGAATTCGCCTCAAAATCGGCTAATTCGCCGTTTATAGGCGATACGCTTTATGGCAAGGTGAAGTATACTATATGCGGCGGCAAAGTCGTTTATAAAGGCGATTGAGCGGCGGGGGATATATATGAGCAATATTATTTTCAATAAAAAGCTGAGTGACGGCTTTTTCATTATGAAGGCGGAATGTAACGACAGCGTTTTGCCGGGGCAGTTTTACATGCTGCGCGCATGGGATAGATACCCGCTTTTATCGCGGCCGATAAGCGTGTTTGACGCTGACGGCGAAAGCGTTACGTTTCTCTATAAGACGGTAGGCGAGGGCACGAAAATATTGTCTGAGCTAAAGGCGGGGGATAGTATAACGCTGCTTGGCCCTTTAGGAAACGGCTTTCCTATGGTTAAGGGACGAGTGGCGCTGGTCGGCGGCGGCGTAGGGATAGCTCCGCTTTATATGACGGCGAAGGCGCTTAAAAAGGTGGGGGCAAATGTTGACATATACCTCGGTTTTAGGCAAGAGGCTGTTCTTGAAAAGGAGTTTCACGAGGCGGGGGACGCGCTTTCTATAAATATAGGCGGGTTTGTTACAGACGATGTTTCTCCGGATAAATACGACTATATATTTACCTGCGGTCCAATGCCTATGATGCGGGCGATGTATAATAAAAGCAAGGACAGCGGCGCAAAGGTATATATATCTATGGAAAACCGCATGGCGTGCGGCGTAGGCGCCTGCTTTGGCTGCACCTGCAATACGAGCGGCGGCAATAGAAAGGTTTGCAAGGACGGGCCGGTATTTTCCGGAAGGGAGATATTTGAAGTTGAGCATAACTAAGGTAAATTTTGCGGGCATAGAGTTTAAAAATCCGGTGGTGCTGGCTTCTGGCACATGCGGCTTTGGACAGGAGTTTAACGAGGTTTTTGATATTGAAAAACTCGGGGGCATCTCTTTAAAAGGACTTACGCTTAAAGGCCGCGCCGGCAACAGCGGCATACGCGTTTATGAGACGCCAAGCGGGCTTATGAACAGCGTGGGTCTTGAAAACCCCGGAGTTGAGGCGTTCACTCGGGAGTATCTGCCGTGGGTAGGTGGGCTTGATATAGTTGGGATTGTAAATGTCGGCGGGCATTCGCATGATGATTACTATAAAGTGATAGACATACTCAACGAACACCCGGTTGACCTAATAGAGCTTAATATATCCTGCCCCAACATAAAAGGCGGCGGCATGAACTTTGGCGTAAAAACCGAGCTTGCCAAAACGCTTGTTTCCGGCGTGCGCAAGCGGTGCAGGCATAAGATGGCTGTTAAGCTGTCGCCAAACGCTGAGGATATAGTTGAGCTGGCAAAGATGTGCGAGGGAGAAGGAGCGGACGGCATATCACTTATAAATACCTTCCTTGCTATGGCGATAGATATTGATAATAAAAAGCCTGTTTTTGAAAATGTATACGCCGGCTTATCTGGGCCGGCTATAAAGCCTATCGCACTGCGTATGACGCATCAGGTGGCGAAGGCGGTTGATATACCCGTTATGGGCATGGGCGGCATAGCCTGCTGGCAGGACGCAATAGAGTACATTATGGCGGGGGCGGCGTTAGTGCAGGTCGGTACGGCGTCTTTTATAAAAACGGATATGGCGCTCGACATAGCGCGTGGCATAGAGGAGTATATGGAAAGAAACGGCATAAACGATATATCTAAGATACGCGGCATTATATAAATCGAATATGCGTATATAAAATGCGTGTCAATTAAAAAAGCACCTGCCAAAAAGCTTGGAGGTGCTTTTAGTATGCCGTTAATGCCTGATTAGAGGCGGAACGCCTCGGTAAGCGCCTTTATAGCGGCCTCGCTGTCTGCGCGCTCAACGCACATCGTTATCTTTGTTTCGGATGTAGATATCGCGAGTATCTCTATATTACACGCCGCGAGCGCGGAAAACACCTCCGCCGCAACACCCGACTGCCGCTCCATACCTACGCCGAATATGCCAAGCTTTGTAACGCTGTCAATTGACGATACGGCAAGGGAGGGCAGCGATAGGTCTTGTATAATGCGCTCAGCGTCGGCTGCTTTATCTTCTTGTAAAGTGAACGCCGCGCCGTCGTGCCCAGGGCCGAGCATGCTCGAAATCATGTCGATGTTTATGCCTTCTTTGGCCAGCGCGCTAAATAGCTGCGCTAATTCGCCAGAAGATGTTATGCCGGACATATGCACCAGCGCCTGCGAATCATCTGTATAAATGCGGGTGACGGAAGTTTCCCCGGCAATTATATCGCTCATGGAATAAAGGCCGGGCGGCTGTTCTGAAAGAAATTCGACAGCCCGCAGCGCACCGGTCGCAAAAAGGGCGCGGGTCTGCGCACGGTGTGTCACCTCGACTATCTCATCCTGCCCTATAAAAAGCACCTCGTGCTCTCCAACGATTGTTCCGCCGCGCACCGAATGTATGCCTATCTCGGAGCGGTCGCGCTTATCAGTAAGCGTATGGCGGCCGTATACATACCGCCTGTTTCCTCCTAAAGCCTCGCTCAATGTATCGGCGAGGGCCAACGCCGTACCGCTGGGCGCATCGGCTTTTTGGTCGTGGTGCTTTTCTATTATCTCGATTTCATATGAATCGCCAAGGAAGGAAGCCGCCCTTGTTATAAGGTCGAGCTGGAGGTTTACACCAAGCGACATATTGGCGGATATAAGTATAGGTATGCGCTCTGAATACTTGTTTAGTAGTTCTTTATCCTCCTTGGACATGCCTGTTGTGGCTACAACGGCGCTTATATTGCGCTCCGCTGCGAAACGCAGCATTGCCGGCAGAGCTTCCGGCCGAGAAAAGTCCACAACACAATCGGCTTTCGGCAAATCATCGCAAAAAGCCGGGAATACGGGAAACGGGTTCTGCCGTGATTCGGGGGAGAGGTCTACCCCCGCAACAACAGAAAAGCCGGAGGCGGCCGCTTTAGCGGCCACCACCTGGCCCATTTTACCGTTTACTCCGTTTATAATAATACGAAGCATATTTCCTCCTGCTATATAAGCCCGTAGGCCGACATTTCCCTTTTAAGCCTCGCAAGGTTAGCCTCGCCCATAGGCGTAAGGGGAAGGCGCAGGCTGCCCATATGGAAGCCCATAAGGTTTAAGGCTGTTTTTACGGGTATAGGGTTTACATCTGTAAATAGTGCGTCTATAAGCGGCTTCATGTCAAGCTGCAGCCGGCGTGCGCCGTCGATATCGCCGGAGAGATATTTCATTACCATATCATGCGTATCGCGCGGAGCAATATTCGCTACAACAGATATTACGCCCGAGCCGCCCAGCGACATAAGCGGCACTATCATATCGTCGTTTCCGCTGTAAAGGTCTATGTTGGGGCAAAGCCGCGCCATCTCCGCGACCTGTGCTATATCTCCGCTCGCCTCTTTCATGCCGACGATAGTAGGTATAGACGAGAGGCGGTGGAGCGTTTCCGGCAGCATGTTAAGACCGGTTCTCGCCGGAACGTTGTATATTATTATAGGCAGGTCAACAGCGTCGGCTACGGCGGAATAGTGGGCTACAAGGCCCGACTGTGTGGCTTTGTTGTAATATGGAGTTACGATAAGCAGAGCGTCTGCTCCAAGCGTAGCGGCGCGTTTAGAAGCCTCTACAACAGCGGCGGTATTATTGCCGCCGGTACCGGCTACAACCGGCACTCTGCCGGCTACGCGCTCAACGCAAAAGCTAATCGCAGCTTCCTTTTCGGGTGTGGTCATGGTGGAAGGCTCTCCGGTAGTTCCGCATACTATTATGGCGTCGGTACCGTTTTCAATCTGGAAATCGACAAGCCGTCCGAAGGCTTCAAAGTTGATGCCGCCGGCATTAAACGGAGTGCATATCGCTACTCCCGAGCCCTTGAATACTGACATTTACCATACCTCCGTTACAGTTTATTTGCTTTCGTTGAATTCTATGAGCTTTTGTGCTATTTGTACGGTATTTGTTGCAGCGCCTTTCCTTATATTGTCGGCTACCACCCACATGTTGATGCCGTTGTCTACGCTAAAGTCGCGGCGCACACGGCCAATAAACACCTCGTCGCGATCTTCGGCTGTTATAGGCATGGGGTAGAGGTTTTCGGCGGCATCGTCCTGCATTATAATGCCTTCGCCCGCTGCGAGTACGGCTTTTAGCTCGTCTATATCAAACGGCTTTTCAAGCTCGACATTTATAGATTCGCTGTGGCTGTGGAAAACGGGTACGCGCACTGTTGTAGCGGTGACTTTAAGGTCGGGTCTGCCGAGTATTTTGCGGGTTTCCTGTATCATTTTTTCTTCTTCTTTTGTATATCCGTTTTCGAGAAAAACGTCTATATGCGGAAGGCAGTTTCCGAATATGGGATGCGGAAATTTCTCAGGCGGCAGCCCCTTAACGCCGCGCTCAAGGTCGTTATAACCTTGTACGCCGGCACCCGAAACGGCCTGATAAGTAGAGTAGACCACCCGTTTAATGCCGTATTTATCATGGAGCGGCTTAAGAGCTACAACGGCCTGCGTTGTTGAGCAGTTGGGGTTTGCTATTATGCCTTTATGCCATTTGATGTCTTCGGCGTTAACTTCCGGCACCACTAGCGGCACTCCTTCTTTCATGCGCCAGGCGCTGGAGTTATCTATAACAACAATGCCTTTTGACGCGGCGATAGGAGCGAAATGCTCGCTTATCGATCCTCCGGCGCTAAAAAGGGCTATATCAATGTCTTTACCGTCAAAGCAGGTATCGGTAAGCTCCTCGACAACATGCTCTTTGCCCATAAAATCAATAACATTTCCCGCCGAGCGCTTCGACGCGAAAAGATAATAGTTTTTAACGGGCAGCTTACGCTCGCTTAGTACCTCTAGAAATTTTTGGCCTACCATGCCGGTGGCGCCCACTACGGCGATATTATATTGGCGCATAAACTTTTCTCCTTTATATATAGAATAATTGATTACAATAAAAACAGCGCGCGGCTGCGCGCAAACTGACACCGGCTAAAAAGCGTTAATATCTCATCTTTAAAGCAAACCCGCCCGCCTTATATACATGTTAGCAAAGTCGGCATGGCCGAGTCGATTAACCGGCGCGGAATCACGGCTTCCGCTCAAAATTAGTTATTGCTATACTACCATTGAGGAGTGTTAAAGTCAATGGTGATTGCATTTTAGGCGGCATTGCTTTATGATGAAAATATACGCTTAAAAACACATAAGGAGGTTTGTGGTATGACAGTGGATACCTCTGTTTCTGAGCTGTTAAAGGAAGTTACAAGAGTAAGACGAGATTTGCACAAGATGCCGGAGCCCTGTTATCAGGAAAGGAAAACCCAGGCTTATATATGGAATTATCTGTCGAAATTGGCGCCGGATTCGGTAGAAAAAATTGCCGATACCGGCGTTAAGGCTATATTCTACTGCGATTTTCCAAGAAGGACGGTAGCTTTTAGGGCAGACATTGACGGCTTGGCGCTCACAGAGCTTAATCAATGCGAATATACATCCGAGCATGTAGGGTATATGCACGCTTGCGGGCATGACGGGCATACCGCACTGCTTTTGGTTTTCGCAAAATACATAAGTGAGCATAGAGACGAGCTTACCGACAATGTCGTTTTGCTGTTTCAGCCGGCCGAGGAGGGCAGCGGCGGGGCGGTAAGAATGATAGAGGAGGGCGCGCTAGATAACCCGAAGGTTGATATGCTGTTCGGTCTGCATCTATGGCCGGATGTGCCAAAGGGCAGCATAGGCCTTAGGGAAGGCCCGACTATGGCGCAGACAAGCGAGATAGATATTACCATTACCGGAAAAAGCGCGCACGGCGCCAGTCCGCATAAGGGTATAGACGCTATTGTTGTAGCGGCTGACTTTGTACAGGCGATGCAAACGGTCGTTACCCGCTCTATAAATCCATATGAAAAGGCGCTTATAACTATAGGCAAAATAACAGGCGGGGAAAGCCGCAACATACTGCCTGAAAAGGTAGTTATGCAAGGCACAGTGCGCACATTTAACTCCAAAGTTTATGCTGACATTGAGGAGCGGATTAAGGCGCTGCTTAGCGGTATCGAAGCGGGATACGGCGTTACGACGGAGTTTAAGCAGGTTATGCATTATCCTGTTTTAAACAATCCGGTTTTCCTTACAGAGTATCTAGCGGAAATACTCGGATACGAGGATATAGTGGTACTAGATGAGATAATGGCGGCGGAGGATTTCAGCTTTTATCAGCAAAAAGTGCCGGGTGTATTCTTCTTCCTGGGCATAGGTGACGATGAAAAAGGCGCGCATCCGCTGCACAGCAATCTTTTTGATTTCGACGAGACGGCGCTGCTTAACGGACTTGAAATCTACAGGCGGATACTCGGATTGGGACAGCAGGAGGATAAGACATAATATGGACAGCTACGGGCATTTTGCCAGCGTTTACGATACGCTTATGGACGATGTGGACTATGGCAAATGGGCGGAATATATTGAAATGTTGCTAAGTGAAAACGGTCATAATTCAAGACTGAGAATAGCTGAGGCGGCTTGCGGCACCGGCTCTATAAGCGTAAAGCTTGGGAAAAGGCATGAAATTATAGCGTCGGATATATCGCCGGATATGCTAGAAAGGGCGGCGGAAAAATGCCGAAAGGCGGGTCTTTCGGTAAAGCTTATTTGCCAGGATATGAGAAAGCTTAAGCTTCACAGCGGGGTTGAAGCGGTTATAAGCTGCTGTGATGGAGTAAACTATCTTAGGAAAAAGGACGATGTTTTAGACTTTTTTACCGCGGCAAGGCAGGCTCTTAAGCCGGGCGGCCTGCTGCTTTTTGATATAAGCAGCGAGTTTAAGCTATCAAATACCATGAACAACGCCTTTTTCGGCGAGGACAGGGAGAATATAGCTTACCTGTGGCAAAACACATATAATACAAAGACAAAAATAGTACAGATGGATTTAAGCCTTTTTATAAAGCGGCCGGACGGCGCTTTTGAAAGGCACAGGGAAACGCATTTGCAAAGAGCGTATAGCGAGGCTGAAATAAGCGATATGCTTGAGGAATGCGGATTTGAAGTTAAAGCGGTATACGAATGCTTTACAACAGAAGCTCCTTTGCCAAGAAGCCCGCGCATACAGTTTGTAGCGGCGGCGAAGGAGGAGCGCAGAAGATACGGCAAAAATAAAGGCATTAGAGGATAACAATGGCGGATATACTTATAAAAGGCATTATTGACGGATACGTCAATGTTTACGCGATAGACGGTCGCGAAATGGTGGAAGAAGCAAGGCTTACTCACGGCACATGGCCGGTATGCACGGCGGCGCTCGGCAGGGCGCTTATGGCTACCGCGATGATGGCGGAGATGATAAAGCATGACGATGGCAGGCTGTCGGTAACTATAAAAGGCGGGGGGCCTGCCGGCTCAATAGTTACGGCGGGAAGGCCGGGCGGATTTGTTAAAGGATATATAGATGAGCCGAGAGTAGATTTGCCTACAAACGCTAAGGGCAAGCTTGATGTAGGAGGGGCGGTCGGCCGTGACGGCAGGCTTACAGTTGTTAAAGACCTGGGCATGAAAGAGCCGTATTCAGGCAGCGTGAGGCTGGTTAGTGGAGAGTTGGGCGAGGATTTCGCCGCTTATTTCGCTATAAGCGAGCAACAGCCCGCCGCCGTATATCTGGGCGTTATGATATCGCCGGATGAAAAGGTGCTCTCGGCGGGAGGGTTTATTATAATGCCTATGCCGCAATGTCCGGAGGAAACGATACAAAAGCTTGAAAACGCCATGCCAAGAGCATTGAAAATGTCGGCGGAACTGGCAGCAGGAAAACCGATAAGCAATTTCCTTATATCGGCGTTTGAAGGCATGGATTTTAAAGTGACGGAAACGGGCGGGGCGACTTTTGAATGCGACTGCGGCGAAGATAGGATTGAGCAGGTGTTGGTTTCTTTAGGTAAAGAGGAGCTTGAGGATATGCTGGTACAGGATGACGGGGCGGAGATAACCTGTCATTTCTGTATGAAAAAGTATACCTTTAGCGGCGATGAGCTAAGGCGGGTTATAGACGATGCGTCGCAGCCCAATAATGGGGCGAGGCAGTAAATACCACGCGAGTTTGAGTTTAATATATTATTTGCGTGTGCTATAATAGCGACGAAAACGAATACATATAAGTATACGCATGTTATGTTATTTGGAAGGGCAAAGGGGGTTGAGCTGTGGCTGTACGCGCTTTTTCCAAGAAAGTTTTGTATTTTCACAATGCCGGCCGGGTGCTTTATAACAAAGCTTGCCGGTTGGTTGATAACAATAAGCTTATTGAGGGATTAGAGTATTTTAGAAAAGCGGTTAAGCTGGAGCCGGAAAACATAGAGTATATGTTGGCGCTAGCGGAAACTTACACGGATATGAGTTGCTTTGAAGAGTCCAACGCCGTATTGGATACCATTATGGAGGCGGGGGAGGAAATGGCCGACTGTGTATACCTTATGGGCTGCAACTATCTTGGGATGCATGATTACTATAAGGCAAAAGACAGCTTTTCACTCTACCTTGACATAGAACCGGACGGAGAATATGCCGACCAGGCGCTTGAAATAGTAGAAATAATGCGGGACAATAACCTTACCGAACGGCATCCAAGAGCGGTGGTTGACGCGGCTATAAAGGGCAAGGAAAGCCTTGATAAAGGCGAATTTAAAAAGGCAATAAGCCTTTATGAAAAGCTGCTTAGCGAATACCCTTACGCCGACTTTGTAAAGAACAATATGGCGCTGGCGTATTATTGCGACGAGCAGCCGGATAAAGCTATAAGCGTGTGCCGTTCTGTGCTTGAATCAAGGCCGGAGAATATACATGCCAACTGCAATCTCGCTATATTCCTTTCCGGAGTTGATGAAAAGGCGGAAGCCAAAAAGGTAATTCAAAAAGTGCTTAGTATGGATGTAAGCGAGCCGGAGGACATAAATAAAGTGGCGCTGACGTTATGTGAGCTGAATATGCATGAGGAGGCGCTGGTATACCTAAGGCGGGTATTAGCTTATAGGCCTTATGATAAAAAACTGCTGCATTATAAGGCAATAGCGCTTTACAACTGCGGTGAGTTTCAAGAAGCGGCAGACTGCTGGCGGAAAATATCAAGGATAGATCCGGATAATAAAGTTCCGGCTTACTATCTAAACCTTATATTATTAAAAAGACAGCTTAAACACAGGCAGGATAGATAAATAGAGACATTATGGCCGGGAAATACCCGGCCTTTTTATATGCCGCCGCCCTTATTGATATAAGGACGCATGGCGAGAGATTGACAGCCGGATGGTCATAACATAAAATCGTATATGAAACAGGCAGGAGTCCGTATGGATAATAGGGAAGCGGGTGAAAATCCCGCGCGGTCCCGCCGCTGTAACGGAGGAGCGCTGTCCAATATGCCACTGGTGGTTTAATCCGCCGGGAAGGCGGGCAGGGCGATGAAACTGAGCCAGAAGACCTGCTTTTGTCTGTATAAACGCAAGGCTCTGCGGAGTATGGGGAGGCGTGTATTTTATGTGCGCAAAAATCCCCGTTTATGATCGGGGATTTTTCTATTCGCGGCCTTGCGCAATAAATGATTTGCGGAGGACAAACATTATGAGGAACTTAAAACTTTACTCACTTCTTTTGGCATTGCTGCTGGCGATATCGCTTATAGCCGGATGCGCGCCGGCTAACGAAACGCCGCCGGCCGGCGCGGAAACGCAGCAGACGGCGCAGGATACGGCGGCGTCGACGCCGGATAGTACGGGCGGCGTTACTGTCAAGGACGCGGAAGGCAACGATGTATTTATTGAAGAAGCGCCGGTAAATATTGTAGCGCTGCCTTTGTGGCAGGCCGAGATAGTGTTATCGCTTATAGAGGCGGACAGGATTGCCGCAGTAAGCAGCTATTTTGATAGCGGTGCGCTCAGCGCCGCTTCAGACAAGGCGGCACAGGTAGCAGGCAGAGCGCACAGCGAAGCCGAGGTTATACTCGGGTTTTGGCCCGACCTTGTACTGCTCGACACCTTCAACGACCCTGACGGCAGCCTAAAAAAATCGCTTGAGGAGGCGGGGGTTACGGTGCTGGTGCTGGAATCACCGTTAGATTTTGAAGCTATAAGAGAGAATGTTAAAACAATAGCGGACGCGCTACATGCAAGCGAAAAAGGAGAAGCGCTTATTTCTGAAATGGACGCAGTGCTTGATGGCGTTTTAGAAAAAGTCGGTACAATTGCCGGGGATGAAAAAGCCGGAGTAATGTACTATGAGGACTATTTCGACGCATCAGGAACTAGCGCCGGTATGCTGGCGGCATATGGGCAGGGCTCTCCTTTTAATGCCATTTGCGAGGCGGCGGGGGTTATAAATGTATGCACCGCGCCGGATTATTCGCCTATAAGCAAGGAAAAGGTTGTTGCGGAGTGGAAGCCGGATGTGCTTATAGTGCCGGGAATACAGTTTGATGAAAACTGGACGCCTGTTGAGGATAACGGCAAGGCGGCAAAAGAGGCGATAGAAAACGACGAGGTGATGGCGGGGATTGAGGCAGTTAAGCAAGGCCGCATATACGCGCTAAGCGAGCAGTATCGCGGCTCGACATCGCATTATATGGCGTATGCTGTAAAAGAGCTGGCCGAGCTGTGCTATCCCGAGCTTTTTAAATAAGAGCATGAACAGCAGCGTAAGTAAAAATAAAGCTGTCGGCAAAATATCGACAGCTAAAATAACGATTATAGGGGCCGCATTGCTTTTGATATCGGCGGTATTGGCGATAGGAGCAGGCAGTACGGCTATACAGCCAGATAAGGTTGTATTGGCTTTGCTTGAAGGCGCGGGGCTTGCGCCTTCGGGCTCGGTGCCGGCTGAAACGTTGGCCGCCGTTTGCGCTATAAGGCTGCCGCGCGTGCTGTGCGGAGTTTTGGCGGGGGCGGGTCTGGCGGCGGCGGGTGTTGTTATGCAGGGCGTTTTTAGAAATCCGCTCGCCGATCCCGGACTGCTCGGCGTTTCAAGCGGGGCGAGCCTTGGCGCGCTTATTGCCATTATGGCGGGGGCGGGCGCTTTTATAGCGCTGCCTGCCTCAGCTTTTTTAGGAGCGCTTTTGGCCGTTTTTATGATACTCGGCATCTCTCTAGCTGCGTCGGGCAGGGGAGCCGCCCCGCCCGTTACTCTGGTGCTAGGGGGAATGGCGGTAAGCGCTATGTTTAACGCCGTTACGTTGCTTGTACTTACAGCTTCAAACGAATACCAAACATCGAGCTATATGTTTTGGACTATGGGCGGGCTTGCCAACAGAAGATTTGAGCATGTGTTTATAATGGCGGCGCCTGTTTTAATGTGCATTGCAGGTATAACGGCATGGGCGCCGAGACTAGATGTGCTTATGCTTGGAGATGAGGAGGCGCACTCGCTCGGCATACATCCGGTAAGAACGCGTGTTGCCATGATAGTAGCGGCGTCGCTGTGTACGGCGGCTATTGTATGCGTGAGCGGGCCTATAGGCTTTGTGGGGCTTATGGTTCCGCATATTATGAGAATGGCGGTAGGGCCGTCGCATAGAAGGCTTGTTGTAGCGTCTGTATTTGGCGGCGGCGTTTTTCTTACGGTATGCGACGCGTTTATAAGGCTGCTGTCCCAGATAAATGGCAGGGAATACTCTGTCGGCATACTCACAGCGCTTATAGGCGCTCCTTACTTTATTTATTTGCTTATGAGAAAAGGCGGCCGGGGAGGTGTCTTTTGATGCGGGGTGAAACTTCGAGCGCCTGGATAAGCGCCAGAGATATTGTTTACAGCGCGAAACAGCCGGACGGCAGCTATGCGCGCATACTTAAAAAGGCGGGCATAACGGCTAATAAGGCGGAGGTTACCGGCATAATAGGCAAAAACGGCTCGGGAAAAACATCGCTTTTAAAGGCTATAGCTGCGCTGGTGCCGTTTGAAGGCGGTATAAGCGTTGGCGGTGTTGATGTGCGGAGCGCGCATCCTAGGAGGCTAGCTAAAGAGCTGGCATTTATGCGGCAAAACCCGTCGGTGGCGTTTTCGTTTACCGCGAAAGAAGTGGTGGCGATGGGGCGGTATCCATGGCGGGGCAGTTTTTCCTCTGAATCGAGCATCGACAGGCGAGAGACGTATGCGGCTATGGAGCTGGCGCAATGCTTAGAATATGCCGATAAGCCGGCGGTGACGCTGTCGGGCGGCGAGCTGCAAAGGGTTATGCTAGCGAGATGCATTGCGCAGCAGACGCCTGTTATGCTGCTTGATGAGCCGGCTTCAAGCCTTGATATTTATCACGCGCGGAGAGTGTTTGAGCTGTGCCGCTTTTTGGCGGAGCAGGGCAAGTGCATTGTTTGCGCTTTGCATGACCTTAGGCAGGCAGCGCGGTTTTGCTCAACGCTGTATCTTATTGATGACGGGGAAATAATAGCCGGCGGAAAGCCGGAGGAGGTGTTGAGCCGGGAAAACATAAAGAAGGCTTTTGGCGTTACAGCGGGCATATACAAAAACCCCGCCGGAGAATGGGATTATTATACGGAAAAGTGAGTTCGAGAGATGGCTTTGCCTCCGAAGGTTTGTTGTTTAAAGTTGAAACGGTATTTTTTTATTAAAAGCAGTTCTCAGCCCGCTTTTGGGCACGAAAAAAGCACCCGCTTGGGTGCTTTGATAACAAGTCGATTTTTACTTAATTATCCACTCGGGATGGTCAAAAGCATATTGTAATTCCCTGTGAAAAGCGGGTGTTGCGTATGCCTCGTAATCTCTTTTCAGTTCATTCACGTTTTCTTTTGTGACTTCACGGAAGAAAACTATTCGTGCATCTTCGAAAGTCATCGGCTCGTGAAACAGGTGTGCATATTTACCCATTTAATTTTCCTCCTTCCATCTGCCACTTAAATGCGTCACCATTTTATATAACTGTTTATCAATTATGGTGGATATTATCATTATATTATAGTGCCCCAACTTTATCAATTGTCTTCATCGCCAACAACCGCCACCGTTGTACTTCGGCAGAACGGATGCATGGGCGGGTAGTTCTGCCCCGGCACCGCCTAATCAATCGCCCAATCATTGCTGTTAAGGTTTTGGCAAACTGCGCTCGCAGGCTAATACAGCAACTAAATCGCAATAAATTGCGGGGGGATGCGCATCTGATGTTGTTTTGTATATCGTTAGCGTATATAATTAATCCAAAGGAAGCGTATATGAGGGGAGCAGGATATGCAGGGAATAATCAGCGTTGTGCAGCTTGTAATCATAGTACTTTTTCCATGGGCGACTATATCTTTATGTAACCGGTTCAAGGTGCTTAAAACTTTGGGGCCGGTTTTTATATGCTATGCGGCGGGTTTTCTTATAAGCATGCTGCCGCTGCCCGAGATGGATAGGGGATTTGGCATAAGCGTTTCAGAGGTATTGGTGCCGCTAGCGATACCCATGCTTCTTATAAGCGTTAATATTTCGCATTTGCGGCATATGGCGAAAAGCGTTTCCAAAGGATTTGTAATTATAGTCGTTTCTGTACTTATAGTAGCGAGCGGCTCATATTTCCTGTTTGGGCATATGGTGCCGGAGGCGGCTAAAATTAGCGCCATGCTGACGGGAGTTTATGTCGGCGGCACAACAAACCTTATAGCGATAGGCTATTCGCTAAACGTAAGCGATACTCTGCTTGTGCTTACAAATACCGCCGACCTTATCGCGGGCGGGCTGTATCTGTTTATGCTGCTCTCTTTCTTAGGGCCGCTGCTTAGGAAGTTTTTGCCGAAATTCCAAAGCGTAGGCATGAAGGATGCGGCGCTCGCTGAGGAGATGGCAAGCACATATGACGATGCGGCGTTTAAGCCGACGGTTAAAAATTTCTTGCGGCTGATACCTGTGTTTTTGGCGGCAGCGGCGGCGGTAGGAATATCGCTTGGCGCATCGTTCCTTGTAAGCGGCGGCATAAACGCTGTTATTGTAATGCTCGGCGTTACTACAATGGGAATAGCGTATTCGTTTATAAAAAGGCTTAGGGAAACACAAGGCTCCTTCCATGCCGGTCAATATCTTATTTATATGTTTTCAATAGCCATGGGCATGGCGTTTGATATAAGCCTTATAAATCTTAAGACAATAAATATATTGTTCTATCTGCTTATAGTGCAGTTTGGTTCTGTGCTGCTTGGAATGATTATTGCAAAGGTTGTTAAGCTTGACGCCGATACCACAATAATAACATCTACCGCCTGTATATTCGGGCCGCCTTTTATAATGCCGGTTGCTAACGCCCTTAAAAACAGGGAGCTTATACTTCCGGGGCTTATATGCGGCGTATTAGGTCATGCAATAGCAAACTATCTTGGGTATGCAGTTTATGCAGGTCTTACATTCTTTTCATAGTATATTGGAGGTAACCGCTGTTGATTGAGGTATTATCGTCGGCTGCCGAAAAGGGAAGCGGTGTTTTAAACGATTTTATAGCGCTGCCCTATGATGTTTATAAGGGAATAAGCCAGTGGACGCCGCCTATAAAAAAGGGCGTTTATAAAATGCTGGTATCGAGAGGAAGCAGGCTGCTAAAGAGCGGCCCGTACCGCCTTTTTGTAGCTTATAGAAATGGAAAGCCTCTAGCCAGGGTTATGGCGGGCATAGATGAAGAAAAGAATGCGCAAAAAGGGCTTGATGAAGGCTATTTTTCGCTTTTTGAATCGTATGACGATATTGATGCCGCTAAAGCTGTTATGAGGTCTGCCGAAGAGTGGATGAAAGAAAGAGGCGTTTCAACTTGGGTGGGGCCGGTATCGCCTACAAACGGCGACGATGGCAGAGGTGTTATGCTTGGAGGATTTGAAACGCCGTCAACGATAAATACGGCGTATAATCCGCCGTTTTATAAAGAGCTGTTTGAAAAAATGGGATACGAGAAGCACCTAGATTTTCTCGCTTATGATGTACCGGAGGACAGAGAAAAACGGGTAATGCGGGTTGCCGACTGGGTGAGCAGGCATAACAAATACGACATACGCCCGATAAATATTAAAGATCCCGTGGGCATAGCCGCCGATGTACACAAAGTATATGTAGGCTCTATGCTGGCGCATTGGGATCATCTCTCGGTGCCTACGCTTGAGCAGATAAGAGAGGAGGTTGACGAGCTTGTAAAGTTTGCCGATCCCGACTTTGCGCAATTCGCTTATTCAAAAGGCGAGCCGGTAGCGTTTGTAGTGGGGCTGCCCGACTATAATCAGGTGCTGCGGCATTTTAATGGCAGATTGAATGTTATTAATATGATAAGATTTTTGCTCCTTAAAAAGAAGATAGATACCGTAAGGGTGTTTATGCAGTTCAGCCTGCCCGAACATCAGAAAAGAGGAGCTATAATAGCTTGTTATATTGCGTTATACAGAAATTATAAGAAAAAAGGCTATAAGCGCATAGAGGCGTCTACGGTGGCCGAATTCAATAGCGACAGTATAGCCGCTATTGAATCGATAGGCGGCGTACTTAAAAAGAGATACCGGCTTTATAAGCCGGGGCAGCGCTTATGACGCTGCCGGTTGCTCTTTAAGCCAGTTGGCGACCAAATCAAATATGCGGCTCATATGCGGCTCGTTTGATATTATGGCAAGTACCGCCTGCCTTTTAGGCAGCATGAATATATACTGTCCTAAGCGGCCTTCGCACCTGAAACCTTCTATGCCGCCAAACCAAAAGCTGCCGCCGTAACCGAGGTCTTTTAAAGGATATCCCGGTGCGTCATAGCGGCGGGCGGTGGCGTATTCCACCCATTCGCGCGATACTATGCGCTTGCCGTCAAGCTCGCCGCCGTTTAGGTATATAAGTCCTAGCCGCGCCATATCGCCGGCGCGGGTATGCAGCGTTGAGCCGCCAAGAACGTAACCCATAGGGCAGGTCAGCCAGTCGTATATTTTTATATCGCAAGGCTCAAGCGCCTCTTTAAGCATCTCTCGAAGAGGAACGCCGGACGCCTTTTCAACGGCGCGGGATATAAGGTAAGTCGGGCTGTTTTCATACAGAAAGTGCTTTCCGGGTGGATAAGGCAAAGGCCTTGACGCTACGTATTGAAGATAGTCGGTTTCCTTTAGCTTAGGGCGCTGCCGCTCCATAAGATATTGCTTGTCATGACCCGGCGTCATGTTGAGCAGATTATCTATAGTTATAAGCTCGAAGCCGGGCGTATATTCGCTAAGTTCGGGGAAGTATTTTATAAACGGGTCGGAGGTGCGCATAAGTCCGTTGTCAACGCATATGCCGAGCGCCGTCGCTACAAAAGTTTTGGTAATTGAAAGAGTGTTGGAGGGTTTATCTCCATCCGGGAAAAAGGTGCTTTTTTTATCGTTTTCTATAAGCACGACGGATTTTACAGCTAGTCCGCTTTTTGAAATGCCGTCGCTTAGTGAATTAAAGTCCATTGTATGATACCTCCGGTTTTTATGGGCTAAAGCCGCTATATATAGTATGCATTAATTTTATCAGCCGCGCAAGGACTTGCCATACCCGTCCGCCGGTATTATTATATAATAAGGGCATTGATTTAACCGGAGTTATTGATTTTGGAATACCGCGCGGCGGATTGCCGTGCTTTTTAGATAGAGTTGGCTGGAGGTTTGAATGAATACTGCGTCCATAGATGTCACGCTTAGATCCCGAGATGTCGACTATGCCGGAAGATGGCGTATGAGCGAAATGTTTATAGCTATGCAGGAGCTGGGCGAACTGCATTGCTCCCGACTTGGATACGCGAGAAGCCAGCTTATACAAAAAGGGCTTATATGGGTGCTTACAAGGGTTAAAGTCGAGGCTAAGCGGTATCCTAAATTAGGAGACAATATAAATATAACCACCTGGCCGGGCAAGACTAAAAAGACTGTTTTTCCGCGTTTTTACCTTGCTAACGACTCGAACGGCAGCCTTTTAGGCGCGCATACGTTATGGATGCTGGTAGACGCTAAAACCCATCAAATGGCGATGCCGTCAAAGCATGGCGTTGTGGTGGAGGCGGCGCCGGATCTTGAGCCGACGGCGGCTTATCCTGGCAGGCTTTCTTTAAAGGGCGATGTTTTAAGGCGGGAAAAAAGACGTGTTTGTTACAGCGATTTAGATATAAACAGGCACATGAATAACACAAGATATGTAGAATGGATATATGACATAATTGATTGCAAGGATTTTGACGGCGCAGCGTTTAGCGATTTTCAGATAAACTATCTGAATGAGGCGCGTGCGGGAGATGAGATCTCCCTTGAATCGCGCAGAGATGGTGATAATATATATGTACACGGCGCCAAAGGAGATGTGCCGGTATTTGATGCTTGCGCGAGGTTTGCAAAGCCCGCTCCGGCGGTTTGAAAGGATGAGCTAAATGGGGAAAAAGACAATCGCGAAGCATGTTTTTATAATTCTTATACCGCTGTTACTTGGGTTGGCGGTAAGCTTTATAGGGCTTGCCGTGCAGTTGTTTATAAACCTTATATGGGTGTTTGCTCTGGCGTTTATTGCCTTTTGGTTTTGGGCGGGGCAAAAAACGTTTGACGATTATGAAAATAAGGCGGCGGGGTTCGCCATAGAAAACAGCGTCTGGCTGCTGTGCCTTTTAATATTTATATGGCAGACATATCTTACCGGCGAAGAAACGCATATAAGCGCTCTCGCATCTTTGGCGATGTCTTATGTAGTCTTTATGATACCTATACCGTCGCTTTTCTATATATCTTATGAGGTTATTACGGGTAACGCCGCCGCGAACCTTACGCTTATATCGTTCGGTTTGATGCTACTTGTGTTTACCGGAGGGTTTTTGAGTCGCAGATATATGACTAAAAAGAAAAGAAAGAAAGTTACGGTATCAAAGCCGCAAAAGGACAGCTCTCAATCAATAAGTGAAGTTGAAAAGAGAATTGAAACTCTTTATGGGGGAGATGGCGGCAGAAAGGAATAAACGCTGATAAAAGCGGCGGGCGGTGATATTGCGGCGTTTTGTTCGTAGTATGGATGTTTTGCTTTTATAAAGAAGTAAAGCTTATAGGCGTCGCGTGTTGTAGTTATATAACGCGCGGCGTTTTTGTTTTGCTTTCAATCAGTATGATGCATCAAAACGCCTGTTGCCGGCTTTGAAGTGATATATGTAAAGCTTAGAGACGGGGCGGAGTATATATGTATTGTAGCTAGGAGGCTTAGGGTTTATAGCCTGGTGCGACAGTTCCAGTTCTAAAGATATAAACATATATTGTCTATGAGGGCGGTATGTAATAATCAGGGGATGCCATAGAGCGGCAAGTTTATAATTTTTAGTATAAGTGAAGGTATTTATCTATGAAGGCTAACAGATATATTAAAAAAGCGGTTGGGGTGTTGGCGGTGCTGACCGCTTTGGTTGCTGTGTTTGGTGCGTGCGGCGTGGGAGAGGGGCAGGTTCGGCAGGAAAGCGGGAAACTAAATATAGTCGCTACAACTACTATGCTTAAGGATCTGGCTTTAGAGATAGGAGCAGGCGTAGCTGACGTTAATGGGCTTATGGGGCCCGGCATAGACCCTCATCTCTATAAGGCCAGCGCGGGAGATGTTGAGCTGATACAGCGGGCGGATGTGGTGATTTATAACGGCATTGGCTTAGAAGGCAAGATGAATGAGGTGTTTGCGTCGCTGCCTAAGAGCAAGGCAGTAATATCGGCGGAGGATGGCATAAGGCGGGATATGCTGCTGGCATCCGATGAAGCGCCGGATACATACGATCCGCATATATGGTTTGATGTCGCGCTTTGGAAGGAAATGGCGTGCTTTATCGCCGGTGCGCTCAAAAAAGCCGACGCTGATAACGCTTTAATATATGATAGAAACCTTGAAAGCTATCTTTTAGAGCTCGATGAGCTAGAGGAATATGTTAAAGGCAGAGTAGAGGAAATTGATCCGGATAAAAGGATACTTATAACGGCGCATGACGCTTTTCGATATTTCGGCAGGGCGTATGGATTTGAGGTAAAAGGTCTACAAGGCATAAGCACCGAAGCGGAGGCGGGTACGGCGGATGTAAGCGCGCTCGCCGATTACATTACGCAAAAGCGTATAAAGGCGATATTTATTGAATCCTCCGTTTCGCCAAAGACAATAGAGGCGCTTAAGGCGGCGGTAAAGGCGAGGGGCTTTGACGTTGAGACAGGAGGGCAGCTCTATTCCGACGCGCTTGGCGATGAGGCGGGCGGCGCTGAAACTTATATACTTACAATGAAGGCTAATATAGACGTTATAGTCGAAGCGCTTAAATAGCGGGGTGAATTAAATGAAAGATGCGTTCACCGGCTATGCGGCGGAGATATCAGATCTGACCGTTGCTTATGATTCAAAGCCGGTATTATGGGATGTTGACCTTAAAATACCCAGCGGCTGCCTTACGGCTATTGTAGGGCCTAACGGCGCCGGCAAGACGACGCTTATAAAAGCGGTATTAGGGCTTGTTAAGCCTATGAGTGGCAGGGTTAGCTTTTTTGGAGGGCAGGGTCTTCGTGAGGCGGTTAAAGGCTCTAGAATAGGGTATGTGCCGCAAAGCGAAAGCGTTGATTGGGACTTTCCCGCTACGGTGCTTGATGTTGTTATTATGGGGTGCTATGGCAGGCTGGGCTGGATTAAAAGGCCGAAAAGGGCGGATGTTAATCTGGCGCTTGAAACGCTTAAAAGCGTGGGTATGGCGGATTACGCGTCGCGGCAGATAAGCAGGCTGTCGGGCGGACAGCAGCAGCGCGTTTTTCTCGCCCGCGCTCTTATGCAACGAGCTGACCTTTATTTTATGGATGAACCGTTTAAAGGCGTCGACGCTCAGACTGAAAAGGCGGTTGTCGAGCTGCTTAGAAAAATGAAAGAGCAGGGTAAGACGGTGGTAGCGGTGCATCATGATTTGCAGACGGTGGAGGAGTATTTTGACTATGTGGCGCTTATAAACATACGCCTTATCGCTTGCGGCAGGGTGGGCGAGGCTTTTAGCGACGATAATATTCGCAGCGCATACAGGGGAGCTAAAAACTTGCTTAAAAGGTGTGTTGAATGATGGAAGGCATACTTGCGATTTTTGCCGATTATACTTTTCAGACAGTCGCCCTCGGCTCGGCGCTATTAGGGCTTATAAGCGGAGTTGTAGGCAGTTTCGCTGTGCTAAGGCGGCAAAGCCTGCTTGGAGACGGTATATCACATGCCGCGCTGCCTGGCGTTGTAATGGCGTTTATTGTGACGGGCAGCAGAAACGCAGAGGTATTGCTTTTAGGCGGCCTGATATCCGGACTTATGGCTTCTTTTATTATTATAAGCATTGTAAGGAACAGCCATATAAGGTTTGACAGCGCGCTGGCTCTTGTTATGTCTGTGTTTTTCGGGCTTGGGCTGGTGCTTTTGACGTGGGTGCAGAAAATGCCCAACGCCAATCAGGCTGGGCTGTCGAGGTTTGTATTTGGGCAGGCGTCTACGCTCCTGCAAAAGGACGTGCTGCTTATGGCGGCAACGGGGATCGTACTTATATCGCTTACGGCGATATTTTGGAAGGAGCTTAAGCTTTTTTCATTTGACAGCGGCTTTTTACAAAGCCTAGGTTTTTCAAACGCCCGCATGAGCGCCATGCTTTCGTTCATGGTGGTTATGACGGTGATAATAGGAATACAGACGGTGGGCGTTATACTGATGAGCGCCATGCTTGTAGCTCCCGCCGTCGCGGCGCGGCAGTGGACGGATAAGCTTTCTGTTATGGTATCGCTGTCGGCGGCATTTGGGGCGGTATCCGGCGTTGCCGGCACTACGGCAAGCTCTCTTATTGAAAAGCTGCCTACTGGGCCGGCAATTGTGGTGTTTGTAAGCGGCATAGTCGCTCTAAGCGTGCTTTTCGCGCCGGGCAGGGGCGTTGTGTATAAAGCCATACGGCAGGCGAAAAAGCGCAGTCAAATAAATGGCGGGGGAGGCGGTGCCGATGTCGGCGGCGTTTGAAATACAGGCGATTGCGGTTATGGTGGCGGCGGCGTGTTCGCTGCCCGGTGTTTTTTTAGTGGAAAAGAAAATGTCTATGACGTCGGACTCTATCACCCATACAATATTGCTTGGCATCGTGCTGGGCTTTTTTATAACGAAAGACCTGTCTTCGCCGCTTCTTATAATCGGAGCGGCGGCGGTAGGCGTTGCTACGGTGTGGATGAGCGAAACGCTTAACAGAACGCGGCTGCTATCGGAGGATGCTTCGGTTGGCGTTGTGTTTCCGTTGCTTTTTTCTATAGCTATAATACTTATATCCCGCGGCGCCGGATCGGTGCATCTTGATACCGACTCGGTGCTTTTAGGCGAACTGGCCTTCGCGCCTTTTGAGCGCATGGTGATTAATGGCGTTGATATAGGCGCTAAGGGCATGTATATGGCGGCGGCGTTGCTTATTGTAAACGCGGCGGTAGTATCTGTGCTTTTTAAAGAACTGACGCTCGCTACCTTTGACCCGCTGCTCGCCGCTACGCTTGGATTTAAGCCGGTGCTGCTGCATTACGGCATAATGACTATGGCGTCGCTTACGGCGGTTGCGGCTTTTGAGGCGGTGGGCTCTATACTCGTTGTAGCTTTTATGATAGGGCCGCCGGTGACAGCGGGGCTTTTGAGCAGCAGGCAAAAAGGCGTTATGTTTATAAGCGTGGCTGTGGCGGCACTAAACGGAGTTTTAGGGTATCGGGCGGCTACGGCGCTTGATGCGTCTATATCCGGGTGCATGGCGGTGATGACGGGAATAACGTTTTTGGCGGCTTTTATTTTCGCGCCTCAAAAAGGGCTTTTTAGTTCGCTCAGAAGAAGAAAGAAGCAGAAAAAGGATTTTGCCTGCAACACTTTGCTGTTGCATATTGCCGGCATGGAAGAGGAAAAAGGAAAGGAAAGCGAGGAGAGCGCTTTGGAGCTGGGCGGGCGCATGGGCTGGAAATACCCGTTTATATGTGATATAATTGCGCGGCTCCAGAAATTGGGACTGGTGAGCGTTGAAGGCGGCGGCATTAAGCTGACGGAAAAAGGCAGGGAGGAAAGCCATAATGCGGTAGAGAGGCTGTATGATTAAAAAACGGGGTGATATATTGGCTTTTGACGGCGTATATTTTTGCCGCAAATCAGTATAATAAAAAACAGAGGAAAATTAAAAATACTATTGAATGTATACCAAATTTATGTATAATTAAGACAAGAGAAGATTTTGAGATAACAGGAAGGAGAACCAATGATATGAAACTTAAGAGATTTTTACCTTTGATGGTGTTGGCATTATTAGTTGTTGCGGTTGCGTGTAGCCCTGCTCAGACCGGTCAAAGCCCGTCGCCGTCCGAGGATGTCGATGCTGTAACTACGGCGTCTATGGTAGCGGATGAAGCCGGATTTATAAAGGCGATAGGCGCTGACGGAGTATGGATCATATGCTTAACCGAGGACATTGAGACATCAAGCGAACTTACACTTGAAGGCGAATTTTCAAACGGCAGGAAGGATGACGACGGAAAAGACATTCTTCAGCGCAAAATCGCGCTTTACGCGCAGGATAACGACAGGAATGTAACAGATCGCTATACCCTCACCGCTCCTCAAATAACAATAAAGAGCCCCGAGGCGAGCATGCAGCGCGGAACCTTCGTTGGCGACATATATGTTGAGTCGAGCAACTTCCAGCTAGTTGATATGAAGGTTGAAGGAAATGTTTACTTCCTCAACGCCGATGCCGAAGCGACATTCCAGATGGACGATACCAGTACGGTATCCGGAGTACAGGAACTGAAAGAATAATCGGGCAGTATAAATAGCATAATTTGAAGAACAAAAATACCCGCGGTAAAACCGCGGGTATTTTATAATCTGCGAAAGAGGAGGTTAAAAGACCATTTTCTGCACTTCGGCGCAGCCCAGCTCTACAAGCTCTTTTTCAAGCGCCGCCGCCTCTTTATCGGCGTCCTCTATAAACTCGAGTACTATTAATCCATGCGGGCTGCAAACGTTCTCCGAGGCCATATGAAAACCGACTCGGGTAGAAATACTGCAACCATACTTGGATAGGAGTTCCTGCACCTTGGGGGCGGTATCAACGCGCTGCTCAAGCTTTAAACCCATTATTATTTTGGACATTGCTTTTCCTCCTTCATTGCTTTCTAATATAACATATATCATATCGAGCGCAGCCTTACAATATAATAAGCGCGGCTTTGTGCGGGATTATTTTTAATTTCGCCGTTTTATAGCAAATAGGCGATTAAAGTCTGTGGCTGATTTGTTAAAACAACATTTTTCCGGATAAATTCGATATGATTATATAAAAATTTATAGTTTATAATATTTGAATTTCAACTTATTTCAACCTATCATGGATATTGGCGCAAAATGCTCAACTGAGTTGGTTATCATGGGGCGATGCGATACGATAAAACTTAGCGCTGTTAGTATATGCCGTAATTTATTATATCACAAAGCCGCCGTTAGGGCTTAGCACCTGACCGGTAATGTATGACGCGGCGTCGGAGGCGAGAAAGAGTATTGATTCGGCGGCATCGCGCGGGGAGCCGGTTTTGCCAAGCGGGATTTGATGGCATAGTTCATCCATACACTCATCATCAAGGCAGGCGTTCATATCGGTATCGATTACGCCGGGCGCCACGCAGTTGACGCGTATGCCGGAGGGGCCGAGCTCTTTCGCCAGCGCCTTGGTCAGCCCTATAAGCGCAGCCTTTGACGCCGAGTAATGCGTTTCGCATGACGCGCCGGTTATACCCCAAACAGAGGATACATTAACTATACAGCCGGCTTTACGGCTTATCATATAAGGCAGCACACACTGGCAACAGTTAAACGCGCCTGTAATATTAACCTCCATCACCCTGTTCCATTGCTCCAAAGTTATATCGGTAAAAAGCTGCTGATACGATACTGCGGCGTTGTTTATAAGAACGTCTATACCGCCGAAGCACTCGATAATCTCCCGCACCATGTTTTCAACCTCATCACGCTTAGCCACATCGGCGCGCACCGCCAACGCCCGTCCTCCTTCTTGCGATATCGATTGGGCGAGATCTTTTGCTAAGGCTGTGCTGTTAATATAGTTTATAGCTACGTTATAGCCGGCGGCGGCAAAGCGCAGCGCCGTTTCGCGGCCTATGCCTCTTGACGCGCCGCTTATAAGTACGGTACGGTTCATTATTGCTCCTTACGCCTTTCGTTTTTGTATGTTGTATGAGATGCGAGAAAGCAGGCTTGTAGGCAGTAGCCGTTGGCCTATAATGGCTAAACGCATAAGCAAGCCGGGTATTATTATAGCTTTGCCGCGCCTCATCATGCGTATGGCGTATTTCGCCACATCGCTGCTATTTAGCGCTTTTACAGCGAAATCAACGCCGGCGCGCTTTGAAAAGCCGGTATTGACGGGGCCGGGGCAAAGAACGCCTATATATACATTTACGCCGCTGCGCCTAAGCTCCTCTCTTACAGAGAGCGTAAGCCGCAGTACATAAGCCTTTGAGGAGTAATACGCGCTCATAAGCGGGCCGGGTAAAAAAGCCGCCGCCGATGCCACATTAAGCACGCTGCCATGCCCTGCCGCAGCGAAGTCGCGCACAAAAAGCTTTGTAAGTATATGGACGGCGGTAATGTTTAGGCGAATAAGATTCAGCTCGTCATCCAAAGGCGTTTGCGTAAAATCGCCGTGTATTCCAAAGCCGGCGTTGTTTATAACGGTATCAACACCAAAAGCCTTAGCCTCCTCATATATATAGTGGCATTGGCTTTCGATTGAAAGGTCGGCGGCTCGCCAAACGCATTTAGAAGGAAGGGAGGCCGCCAGTTGCGACAGCTTTTGTGCGTCGCGGGATACCAGCATAAGCTCATGACCCTCTTTAGAAAGCAGTTTTGCCATGTCTAGGCCTATGCCCGAGCTTGCGCCGGTTATAAGAGCTTTCAATGCCTGTCCCTCCTTTTATATGTTTCTAGTATAATAGGCATACGCGCTATTTACATGCGCCTGCCTATAGCATTTATAGGCGTTTATTAATGCTAAGCTTGCGAAAGCCTTGTCAAGCCGTATTTTACCATAATGGAAATGGCGGCGCAATGCGATATCAAGCTGCTGTTGACATTAGTGGTATGCGCGGTGTAAAATTTTTTGTTGGCTTTTTGGAGTGAACAGGGTTTAGGCCTTGGTTTTCGCATAGAGCCGTAAGGGAATAATAATTAATTGCTAAGTGCCGCGATATGCGGCGAGCATACTATGGAAGGCCGGTTTATTTAATGATAAGGGAAGATATCAGGAACATTGCAATTATAGCTCATGTTGATCACGGCAAGACTACGCTTGTCGATCAGCTGCTGCGCCAGAGCGGTATTTTTAGGGCAAATCAGAGCGTTGCCGAGAGGGTTATGGATTCGGGCGACCTTGAGCGGGAGCGCGGCATAACTATATTGTCTAAGCATACCGCTGTAAATTGGGGCGGAGTTAAAATAAATATAGTAGACACACCGGGCCACGCAGACTTTGGCGGCGAGGTTGAGCGCATACTCACTATGGTTGACGGTGTGCTGCTGTTGGTAGACGCTTTTGAAGGATGTATGCCGCAGACTCGGTTTGTGCTTAAAAAGGCGCTCGGTTTAAGGAAAAAGCCGGTTGTAGTTGTAAACAAGATCGACAGGCCGGACGCAAGGCCGCTGGAGGTTGTTGATGAAATTATAGACCTTTTTATAGAGCTGGGTGCCGATGATGACCTATTGGAATTCCCTGTTATATTCGCTTCGGCGAGAGAGGGTTATGCGTCGGTTGAGCATGATAAAAAGGGAGATGGCTTAGAGCCGCTTTTTAAAGCCATTTTAGGCATACCCGCTCCCCAAGGCGACGATAAAGCTCCGCTGCAGATGCTTATAAGCAGCATCGATTATGATGAGTATGTCGGGCGGATAGGCGTTGGCAGAGTCGAGCGCGGTTGCATACGCCAGCATCAGCAGGTGGCGGTTTGTGGCGGCGAGCAGACGGGAGTTGCCAAAGTATCGCGGCTGTATATGTTTGATGGGTTAAAGCGCGCAGAAGTAGAGGAGGCTCGAGCCGGAGATATAGCCGCGGTGTCGGGAATTGCCGGTATTAATATAGGCGATACGTTGTGCGCAGAGGATACGCCGGAGCCGCTGCCGTTTGTCAAGATAGATCAGCCAACTATAAGCATGAATTTTCTTGTCAACAACAGTCCGTTCGCAGGTCGTGAGGGCAAGTATGTTACCAGCCGCAACCTCAGGGAGCGTCTTTTTAGGGAGATTGAAACCAATGTATCGCTAAGGGTTGAAGAAACGGAAAGCCCTGATACATTTAAGGTGTCGGGCAGGGGAGAGCTGCATTTATCCATTCTGATTGAAACAATGCGGCGGCAGGACTATGAATTCCAGGTATCCCGGCCGCAGGTTATACTAAAAGAAGAAGATGGCGTGGTGCTTGAGCCTATGGAGCAGCTTATGATAGACGTCGCGCAGGAGTATACCGGCGTTGTTATGGAAAAGCTGGGCGCGAGGAAGGCTGAGCTTGTAAATATGACTATATCGGATATGGCGCGGCTGGAGTTTAAAATACCTGCGCGCGGCCTTATGGGATTTCGCAGCGAGTTTTTAACGGACACAAAGGGCACCGGCGTGCTCAGCCATATATTCGCTGGGTATGAGCCGTATCGTGGCGATTTGCCGGAGCGGCGGCGCGGTAGCATTGTGGCGCATGAGACGGGGGAAGCGACGGCATACGCGCTCCACGCTGCGCAGGAAAGGGGCAGGCTGTTTATCGCGCCCGGCTTTGCCGTATATGAGGGCATGATTGTAGGAGAGAATGCTAAGGCGGAGGATCTGACATATAATGTATGCAGGAAAAAGCATGTGACAAATATGCGGGCGGCGGGATCGGATGATGCGCTAAAGCTTACTACGCGCACTGTGCTTAGCCTTGAGCAGTGCCTTGAGTTTATAAAGGACGATGAGCTGGTGGAGGTTACGCCTAAGAATATACGGCTTAGAAAGGTTATGCTGAATAAAGAAATGCGGCTTAAAGCCGATAAGGCGTGACGGTCTTAAAATACAATGATTTAAAAGAAATATGATTATTATAAAAGCCGCGCTAATATGTGCGGTTTTTTCTACTATATTAAATAATTAATTATTCGAAATATTTATTACAGGCTGAAAAACCGGATTTAAAGGCGATTATAGTCGATTTTTGTAGGGAATTACGAAAAATTTAAATTAATTTAACCAAAATTCTTTACAAATGTATTACAATAAGTTAAAATGCTGTCAAGACTTAAACGGGAGGCTGTCAAATGAATACCACTTTCAAGAAAATTGCAGCTCT
>JBMNTP010000019.1:0-36987 GCA_050945795.1 Christensenellales bacterium
AGATAGTCAAACCTTTACGCTTACCTCTCTTTTAGAAAAAACAAAGGCAAGCCAATGAAAGCCAATATCGCAGCCAGTATCTGTGGTTTGCGATATTTTTATGCTCGCGACACGACGCCATCTAGATAGTCAAACCAATTACACTTACCTTTCTTTTGGAAAAAACAAAGGTAAGCCAATGAAAATCAATATCGCAAGCCAGTATCTGTGGTTTGCGATATTTTTATGCCCGCGATAAGCCGCCGTCCATATAGTCAACGCATTACAAATCTAAAGCTCGTTATCGATACAATATTACACGTTTACAAAAGCTCAATACATTTTGCATCATACCGTATCAGTCCATCTTTTTTCATTTTTGCCAATTCTCTCGAGAGGGATGTGCGCGAAACGCCGATTCTTTCGGCCCAGGCTTTTTTGGTGATGGGTAGCCGTATTATTTTTGAATTTTGCTTTTGCCGCTCGTGCTCCAAATACGCTATTACGCATTCTCGTATCGTTTTGTTTACATAGTGTTTGATTCGGTCTCCGAGTATGGCGGTGTGGTCGGCAACAAATTCAAGATAGCTTCGCAGAAAAACGGGGTTATCCGAAAAAAGCGCTAAAAGCCGTTCTTTATCAATCTCCAAAATAACGGTGGGCTGCTTTGCGATGATCGTCATGGGATAATAGGGGCTTTTTGAAAAAAGTAGGTTGCCGCCTAAAATTTCGTCATCGTAAAACTCCGCTATAATCATCAGGTTGCCCGCTTCGTCAATGCGTTCTACACTCACATGCCCCAATAGAATAATTTCCAGCTTTAAGCACGCCTCACCGGAAAAGTGGATGATGTTGTTTTTACCATAGGCGCTGATACGGAAGCTTCCATCCCTTAAACAAGAATGTACTTCTTGCTTAGAGAACGATCCTAACAGAGAACTTTTTTCTATTAAACTAATATATTCTTCCATTTTGCTCATTCTCCCCTTAGAACAGTGACATTGGTAACACCTTTTTCTCCATTATATTTATACAATAGGAGAGTAGCAAGTTAAGGGGGATTATTTATGAAACATATTGCAACAATCATTCGGATTTTATTTTTATCGTTATTCGCCTTTCTTATGGCGCAGGGTAAAATGGTGCTGTGGTTGGCGTTGTTCGGCGTCAGCCTTTTGGCTGCGCTGGTCTTTGGGAGAATCTACTGCGGATATGTGTGCCCTATGAACACATTGATGATACCGGCGAATTGGATTGCAAAAAAGTTGAATATTCAAACACAGAAAACTCCTAAATGGCTGGGAAATGGCTATTTTGGCTGGGTTGCGTTGGCGCTCAGCCTTGTGGTGATGCTTTTACTTCAGCGGCTTTTTAAGATTAATTTGCCGATTTTGCTTATCTGGCTGGCAATTGCAATCCTTGTTACCCTTCGATATAGACCTGCGGTATTTCATAACCTGATCTGCCCCTTTGGAGCGCCCCAAAAGCTGTTTGGCCGGTTTGCGAGGCGTCGTAAAACTGCGGATAAAGCCGCCTGCATTGGATGCAAGCTTTGCGAACCGGTTTGTCCCTCCGATGCGATCGTGGTTGTTGGCGAAGACAAGAAGGCCGTTATCAACACCGCGCTCTGCCATCAATGTACAAATTGTGGGCAAGTCTGCCCCAAAGAAGCCATTCACTACTCTTAATAAGCAGCCCTTCATCAGAAAAAAATCGGCAGCTTGATAAAATAGGCTGCCGATACTGCTATTTAAAGAGGTTCAAATGCCATTTGGAATAACTGGCGTGGGTTTATTGCTCAAGACTGATTTGTTCCAGTGCCGCTTTATCCTTTATGATGATGTTGCGGTGCCCCTTTAGCAGGATCAATCCTTCTTCCTGTAACGCGGCCAGCTTGCGGCTTAGGGTTTCCTGCGTCATCCCCAGTTGAGAAGCCAAATCCCCCTTGGTCATGGGCAGGACGATGTCCTGTTTGGCCTCTGATAGCTCCAGCAGAGCACCTACAACGCGCTTGGTCACCGAGCTTAGGCTTATGTCTTCGATTCGGTTTTCGGCTTCTTCCAGCCTTCGGGAGAGTTCATCCAGCACTTTAAAGGCGATAGAAGGATATTTCGCCATCAGCGCCTTGAGCCTATCCCCTTGCAAAACACACATGGTTGTCTCCTCCAACGCTTGGGCGTTATCCGTAAGGGGCAAGGAAGAAAAGAGGGATAGTTCTCCGATAAATTCCCCCGGCTCCACCAGCCGGAGAACTTGCTCTTTCCCGCTGGCATTAAGGCGGAAGAGTTTTACCCGTCCGGTGTAGAGGACAAAGAGGGTGCCGCCCTCATCGCCTGCCTGGTATACCGTTTCGCCCTTATCGAAGCTGTAAGAGGAAGCAATCTCTATGATCTCCATTCTTTCCTCACGGCTGAGACTGGCGAAAATAGGCACATGATCGATACAGCTTGCATGGCTTTGACAGCTATGATTGCATTGCATTCATACCGCCTCCTCTCTTTACAACTGACATCCATTATATAGCACATGAATTCGATTCGTAAAGTAAGGTCGGTCGTTCCTCTGCAAGCATATGATCCTTGACTATTGGATATATTTCTTCAATTTTGATTTAGGTCAAATCATTTTCCTGCAAACCATGATACGCTATATTCAGAAAACAAAAATTATAATGAAGGGTTGAGCGAAATGGCAAACAAACAGATATTCAACGTGGCAAAGGCCACGCATATGAAGACATTGAAGCAGTATGTGCCGGTTGTGGCGAGGGTTCATGGGCAGAATCACCCCGAGTTCCACGACGTCCATAAATTGTTTGATGCGATCAATCAGAAAATAAAGCAAGCGGGATCAAAAAGACCTGAATTGAACCAAGAATTTGCCAAACTACGGGAAATTACAAGCAACTATACTGTGCCCGAGGATGTATGCGAAAGCTATGAAGCGGTTTACAACATGCTGGCAGAGTTAGATAAGGCATATCAAGCATAATTTATACAGATGGGTAAAAGAAGGTGATGAAGTGCAGAGATTTATACTTAGTAGAAAAAACCACATAACATTAATCAGCGCCATTTTAATCGCTATTGGATTTACCAGCGCGCTGGGTTTCAAAAATGAAGAGGTGGCTGTTTGGGCCTTGGCTACCGCTTCCGTTCTGGGCCTTGCGCCGATTGCCATCCAGGCGTACCAGGCAGTAAGGGTCAAGGTGGTGAGCATTGATGTGTTGGTCACCATTGCCGTTATCGGCGCATTCTTCATTAAAAATTTCGAAGAATCCGCCATTGTGACGTTCTTATTCTTATTCGGTGCTTTTTTAGAGCAGCGCACATTGAACAAAACACGTTCGGCCATTAAAGAACTCACGGAGATGGCACCGGAAAGCGCGCTAAAGCAAATGCCAAACGGAGAATTTCAAGAGGTTGAAGTGGATGAAGTAGACGTGGGCGACATCTTGCTGGTGAAAACCGGCGCGAAAATACCCGTTGACGGTACCGTTTTATCCGGTGAAGGCAGCATCAATGAAGCCAGCATAACGGGCGAATCCCTTCCCGTTTTAAAGGAAGAAGGGGCCAATGTGTTCGCGGGCACCATCCTCGACAACGGCACCATTCAAATTGTCGCCGACCGCGTGGGCGAAGACACCACATTTGGCAAAATTATTGAACTGGTAGAAGAAGCGCAGGATTCCAAATCCGAAGCGGAGCGTTTTATCGACCGTTTCGCGAAATACTACACGCCGGCCGTTCTTCTTCTCGGCATACTCGTTTGGGTGTTTTCCCAAAACATTGAGTTGGCCATTACCATTCTCGTTCTCGGCTGCCCCGGCGCTTTGGTGATCGGTGTACCGGTATCCAACGTAGCGGGCATCGGAAACGGCGCGCGCCATGGCGTCTTACTCAAAGGCAGCGAAGTCATTGGTGACTTTAGCAGGCTCGATACCATGGTGTTTGATAAAACAGGCACGTTAACCGCGGGAAACCCATCGGTTGCGGAAAAAGAATATTATGGAGATAATATTGATGAGGCATTAAGGTATCTCGCTAGTGTGGAGCACGAGTCCGATCACCCCTTGGCTAAAGCCGTGCTAAATGAAATTGGCGAAACGACATTTTTGCCGGTGGAAAACACCGAAGTTGTCAAAGGCGGCGGAATTGTAGCTAGCGTGGATGGCCACAGAATTGCGGTCGGCAATGTCGCCTTAATGGAAAAAGAAGGCGTAGAGATAAGTGAACAGGCAAAAGCTGATATTTCCCGATTTGAGAAGAATGGCAACTCGCTTGTGCTCACTTCCGTAGATAGAGAGCTGAAAGTGTTGATGGGAGTGCGTGACCAGATACGTCCCGGCGTGAAGGAAGATCTGCAAAAGCTGAGAAAGCTGGGCGTTAAGAACCTTGTGATGCTCTCGGGCGACAACCAGGGGACAGTGGACGCGGTCGGCCGGGAACTGGGCTTGACCGAAGCGCATGGCAACATGCTGCCGGAGGATAAATCGGCTTACATCAAAAGGCTGATTGAGGAAGAAAATCAAATCGTCGCTTTCGTCGGCGACGGTGTGAACGACAGTCCTTCCCTAGCGTTGGCGCACATCGGCATCGCCATGGGCAGCGGCACAGATGTGGCCATTGAAACCTCCGATGTTGTCTTAATGAATTCGGATTTTAGCCGATTGCCCCATGCCCTCGGACTGACAAAAGCCACGGCTCGAAACATGAGGCAGAATATCATAATCGCCGTAGGCGTCGTGCTGTTCCTGCTTGCCAGCGTGTTTTTCAGCGAATGGATGAACATGTCCATCGGCATGCTGGTACACGAAGCCAGTATACTGGTGGTTATCTTAAACGGCATGAGGCTGCTGCGCTATAAATTGAGGAAGCAATAATCAAAATAGAAAAGGAGATTTAAAATGCAAAAAGCAACCATCCAATTAGAAACATTGACATGTCCGTCTTGTGTACAGAAAATCGAGAACGCAACGAAATCCTTAAACGGCGTAGACAAAGAGAGCGTAAAGGTGCTGTTCAACTCAAGCAAAGTAAAGTTTGACTTTGACGATGAAAAGCTGTCGGTGCAAGAAGTGGAAAAATCCATCACCGCCCTTGGATACGAAGTGAAAAAATCGCAAGTAAAGGCAAAATAAGAAAGATAGAGCGATCCCCCTAGTTAGGTTTTAGGCCACACTCGGGGGATCGCTTTTCCGCATCTTAAACACAGATTATTCTTTTTTCTTATCAAAAAGAGATCACAGGGCGAGGATAGGCAAAGGCATCATCTGTGGTTCATACCTGCAACTTTTTGATGTAGGATTATGGTATAATTATTAATATATAAACGAGACTCACTGTACTATATGTGAAATTGCTATGACTACTAACAGCGTTAATATCTCAAAAAGCGAAATGCTTTGTTTATTCAATCAGTATATAAATTTCAGGGGGCACTGTGAAACAGGAGCATGTTATAAAGGCTTGTGCCGGAAAAGCAATAGATGTCTTGAAGAATCAGTCAATAACGATTATCGATCTTGAAGGGAGTCAGGTTGTTGATTTTTTTGCAGAAGCAAGTGGGAATCATAATGAATTTTTATCTACTGGAGTTACGATTGATTGCAATGAGTCTTTAAAATTGAAGACTGGAAGTGTGATTTATACTAATTTATATCGTCCAATGTTCCAAATTCAATTAGATGACGTAGAACAACATGATTTGTTGCATCCCTGCTGCAGACCAGAAATGTATGAATTCTTTTATGGTAATGGGAGTGGTCATCCTAATTGTTTAGACAATATAAATGCAAGCCTGGGCCAGCAAAGGCCTATTATTCACCCCATAAATTTCTTTATGAATACTGTAGTGCGCGTAGATGGAAGTATTTTTGTAGAAAAGCCAAGTTCAAAGCCAGGGGACAGGGTTATGTTACGAGCATTGATGGATGCGCATCTAGGAATTGCTGCGTGCAGTGTTTCTGAAAGCCAGTGCAACGGCGGAATGTGTTCTGCTATCAAAATAATTATTGAAGATTAAAGGCATGATACCGATAGCCAAAGTATTAAAAACGAATGATGAATTATCGCAAATGGCGGTTTATATAAAACCGCTTATCTTGCTCGTTTTGCATTTAAATTAAGGCGACAACTCCCTTATGTCTTCACATTGACATTAATGAAAAACAAATATATCATTTAGTTATATACCATAACAATAATTACAAATCACATTAATTCTTCACGTCCACTACTTATAATGCCCTTCATAATTGTAAATCCTTATGTATATCAATAAAAAACATACTGAAGGAGGCAATAACATGGCACAATTATTCGAGAGAAATACAATCGGAGGCGTCGAACTTAAAAATCGACTAGGTATGGGGCCTATGGGTTTTGGCCACACGGATGCCGACGGCGCATATTCGGACAGGCAGATTGATTATTATGCCGAGCGTGCCAAGGGCGGTTACGCACTAATCTATCCCACTGCGACAAAAGTATGTTCCAAGTTTGAACCGTCACCATTTCCCAACATATTGCAGGACGCTCATCACGGAACTAAACTTAGCATGATCTGCAATATAGTTCATCAGTACGGCGGAAAAGTTTGTTCTCAGCTTTCCATAGGGCTAGGCCGGGTTGGTATTCCGTACTTAGATATAATGCCTAAATCGGCAAGCGAAGTACCATATTTTTGGGATCCAAGCATCACCTGCGAGGCATATACGGTCGAAGATATCAAATTCCTGATTGATGAATTTGGAAAAGCGTCTCTTCTTGCTAAAAATGCCGGTGTCGATTTCATTGAAATGCATGCCTATGGCGGCTATCTGATTGATCAATTCATTTCTGAAGTATGGAACAAGCGGGAAGACGAATATGGCGGCAGCTTAGAAAACAGACTGCGCATTGTATACGAAATTCAAGAGGCTGTGTGCAAGTATTGCGGACCGGATATGCCTTTAATCATCAAAGTTACCCCTGTACACGGGTTTGAAGGCGGGCGCACGCTAGAAGAGGGCATTGAGATGCTCAAGGTGATGGATGATAAAGGGTTTGCCGCGTTCCATTTAGACTATGGAACCTATGAATCCTGGTATAATGCCGTAACCACCGTTTATCAGCCGGATGGCAACCAGTTGTTCATGGCAGAAGCGGCCAAAAAAGCCGGAATCAAAACGCCGCTGATTGTTCAGGGCAAACTGGCCGATCCTGATCTGGCTAAAAAGGTCATAGCCGATGGAACCGCCGATTTTATACTGCACGGGCATCCTACGCTTGCCGATCCGCATTGGCCTATCAAGGTTATGAAGGGACGCGAGGAGGATATTTGCCCCTGCATAGGCTGTAACGAGTGTATCTATGCTATATTGATGAACAGGCATTCCACCTGCGCCGTAAACCCGCTATGCGGCATGGAAAAGGATTATGCTCTAACTCCGGCGACAGAGAAAAAAGACGTGCTTATAATAGGCGGCGGGCCGGCCGGCGCGATGGCAGCTATCACTGCGGCGCAACGCGGATTCTCCGTAGAGCTGTGGGAGAAGGAGGCGGAGTTGGGCGGCGCGCTTGTCGCTGCCGCGGCACCGGATTTCAAGCTGGCAGTAAAAAGATATGTTGACTATCTGCGCACACAGGTAAGCAAACTTAATATTAAGGTTATTCTAAATAAAGAAGCGAAAACGGAAGATATTCTGGCTCGCAAACCGGATACCGTTATACTTGCCGCCGGCAGCCATCCCATAATCCCCAAAATAGAAGGTATTGATAAGCTCCTTGTCATGGAGGCTACCGATATGCTTAAAGAGGGCACCTGCGTCGGCGAGAAGGCAGTCGTACTGGGAGGCGGCCTTGTAGGATGTGAAGCGGCGTTGCAGCTATATAATTGCGGCAAAGATGTTACCATCGTCGAATTGCTGGACGATATTCTTCTGACCGTCCAACACAGTCTGAATAACGATCAGGCCCTGCGCAAGATGATTGCCGATTCCAATATAAAGGTGCTGACCAAAACTTGCTTAATACAAGGCGTTGACGGCGGCGTCATTATCGAAAAAGACGGGAAGCGGGAGACAATTCCCTGTGACACGCTCGTCGCTGCTGTTGGATATGTGTCCAACAGAGATATGGAGGATCAACTGCAAGGCAAGATTGACCAGGTAATCACCATCGGTGACAATCTCAAGCCTGCAAAGGTTATCGACGCGGTAAGTCAAGGTTATCACACCGCGCGTCTGCTGGAGCAGCTTAGTTAGTCTTCGTTTAAGCAGAAACTGATATATAGTTTAAAGCCGCCGCTTTTGCGGCGGCTTTTGCTTGTATCCATTCTCGCTAATAAAGGCTTGTACTATAGCGGCATTGCTTTCTAACCTTGGTATTTGGTATAATATAATCGCTGCATACAATATGCCTAGGCCGCGTGAGCGGCTTTTTTCATAGGGCTAAAAGGAGGATATTACAATGAACAAAAAATACTATAACATTGTGTTCTCGTGTCTCGCCGCGATAGTTATTTCTGTTCCGATTTCGTTTGTCATGGTGGTTATTAATTTAGGCTTTGTTGAAGGCTTTTTGCTTGCGTTTTTAAAATCCGCCTTAGTAAGCATAGCTATATCTATACCTTTGGCGAATATAGGCATTCCTATCGCTAAAAAGTTAACGGGCAAAATTATGAAGCAATAATTTGTGCCTATTTGTCGCAATCACAGATCAGGCATTGATATTTTCGCGCATTGCTATGTGAATCGCCGGCTTCGGCGCCTGCCCTACCACAGGACATTCAGACTATCTTTTAGGGCTCTATTCTGCTAATATGATAAGAAAGTAAAGCGGCGTTTGCGTTGGTAAAAAGCCGGTTGCAAGGACAAATAGCTGTGGTTTTTATATGATGAGGGCAACGGCAAGACGGCGTCGATGGCATCGGCGATGCGCGCATGCCGGATGGTGCAAAACCCATGAATCGGTTTTTTGAGCGGGTCTATGAAGTGGTGGATAATATACCTAGCGGCAAAGTGATGTCGTATGGGCAAATAGCCGGTGTGCTAGGCAATCCTAGGATGGCGCGAAGGGTCGGTAGCGCCATGCGTAACTGTCCGGATAGGCTGCCGGCTCATCGTGTCATAAGGGCTGATGGTTCTATCACCGGCGGAGCGTATGCGGCTTTGCGGCGGGACATGCTTAAGGCTGAGGGCGTGGCGTTTTTGCCGGATGGCCGCGTGGATATGGAGCGCTGCCGCTGGCGGGGCGCGGAGAACGTCGGAGAGCAGCCGGAGCACCTTCCGAAAATATGAGCAAAGAGCGTAAAGCCGTAAAGATAGTATAGATATATGGGGGCAAAGTGATAATCGCAAATCCCGAACTTATTGAGCGCGGATGCCGTTTGCCTGCGGAGGTTTAACAATTAAGCGGCATACGGCGGTTTTTTAGGAGTAGTACCATGAATGTATTAGAAATTATTATACAGCAACGTCCGACACTCTCTTTTGAGATTTTCCCACCCAAAAGCGATGTGCCGTATGAGAGGCTGCAAAGCGCTATTGTAGAAATCGCCGACCTTACACCAAGCTTTATGAGCGTTACATACGGCGCCGGAGGCGGCACCAGCGCTGATACCGCCGCCATAGCCAACGATATACAGAAAATGTATAGTGTGCCGGTGCTGGCGCATTTAAGCTGCATACACGCAACGCGCGAAGGCGTACATGAACAGCTTGACGCGCTTAGCCGGTTGGGTATACAGAACATATTAGCTCTTCGTGGCGACATGCCGCCCGGCTTTGACGCGAGCGAGCATCGTGAGTACCGTTACGCCAGCGATTTGATAAGGGATATTCGTCAATACGGCGGCTTTTGCATAGGCGGCGCCTGTTATCCTGAAGGGCACCCGGAATCAGAGGGGCAGCGGCAGGATATTGCGCACCTTAAAGAGAAGGTGGATGCCGGCTGCGATTTTCTAACTACGCAGATGTTTTTCGACAACAATATTTATTATAATTTTGTATATAAGCTGCGCGAGGCCGGAGTTAATGTGCCGGTGGTGGCGGGCATTATGCCGGTGACAAACCAGGCGCAGATAAAAAGAATACTCGAGCTGTCCGGCGCATCGCTGCCACAGCGTTTTCGCTACATACTCGACCGCTTCGGGCATAACCCCGCCGCCATGAAGCAGGCCGGCATAGCCTATGCTACGGAGCAGATTGTCGATCTGTTTGCTAACGGCGTTCCTGCGGCGCATGTATATTCTATGAATAATCCTTCCGTTGCTAATATGATACAGAGTAACCTTTCGGAGATATTAAAATGAGCGCAGCGGTGCGAACGCTGGAAATGCAGACCGGCGAAGTGACTGTTTCACAATCGCAGATTTTTCGCTACATGGGACTCGGCGGCGCTAAGCCGGACAATACGCTTGCCGCGCTGACGGCCGACTGCCTCGCAGCTTTTGAAAGTGTTGTTCGTTATAAGGTTCGTTATGCGGTACTGCCGGTTGGCATGGAAGAAAACGGCATTAGCTTTGGCGCTTTTTTCGCGCCGGGCGGTGATATTGTAAAGCATCTTGACGGCTGCGATAAGGCCATCGCTTTTGTGGCGACTACCGGCATGGAGGTTGAAATACAGAGAAAGCGGGCGGCGGTAGCGTCTCCGGCGCAAGCGCTGGTGTTTGATGCTATAGGTACGGCTGCAATTGAGTGCTTTTGTGATGCGCTGTGCGAGCTATGGCAAAAAGAATATTCGCTTGGCTTTTTGCGTTCTCGCTTTAGCCCTGGCTACGGGGATCTGCCGCTAGAGTTGCAAAAGTCGCTTCTTGAATTTTTGTGCAGCCGACGCATAGGTGTTGCGCTAAGCGACGCTCTGCTTATGATACCGCAAAAATCCGTCTCGGCTTTTGTCGGCATAGGAGAAACTGGCGGCGCCGACAGCATCGCTGAATGCAGCCGGTGTAAAGGCGGGGATTGTCAATTTCGGCTGTAGGAGAGAGGACTTATGAATGTTTTAGAATGTGTCCGGCAGGGGCTGTTTTATCTTGACGGCGGCACCGGATCTATGTTGCAGGCGCAGGGGCTTAAGCCGGGAGAATTGCCGGAAATGTGGAACCTGAATCGGCCGGAGCAGATTGTTGCGCTACATAGCGCATATTTTAAGGCGGGGAGCAATGCCGTATGCACCAATACTTTCGGCGCGAACCGGCTTAAGTTTAACGGAATAAACACCCCTTCTGTTAATGAAATTATACATGCTGCAGTCAACTGCGCCAAAACGGCGCGCGGGGCCGCCGATGGGCAATTACACCGTTTTATAGCGCTTGATATAGGACCGCTCGGGCAGCTGCTTGAGCCGCTGGGGGATATTGCCTTCGAGCGGGCGGTAGAGCTTTTCGCCGAGCAGGTGCGTTCAGGAGCAGAGGCCGGCGCCGATTTCATATTGATTGAAACGATGAACGACAGCTATGAAACAAAGGCGGCAGTACTGGCGGCTAAAGAAAACTGCGAGCTGCCGATCTTTGTAAGCAACGTATATGACGAGAGCGGCAAGCTGATGAGCGGTGCTACCCCAGAAGTAATGGTGGCGATGCTTGAGGGGCTGGGCGTTGATGTTATAGGGCTTAATTGCTCTCTAGGCCCGGAGCAGATGCAAGAATTGATTCCGCGCTTTGCTGCCGCCGCGTCGGTACCTGTGCTTATAAAGCCTAACGCCGGTATGCCGGCTACAGCGGGCGGCCAGACCATTTACAACGTGGGGCCGGAGCAATTCGCTAAGAGTATGCAGGAAATGGTATTAAACGGAGGCCGCGTGATAGGCGGCTGTTGCGGCACCACTCCTGAGTATATAGCGGCGCTTGTGGAGCATACAAAGCGCACATCGCCGCCGCCTATAATACCCAAGCGCCGTTCGGTCATATGCTCGCATTCTCGGGTAGTTGAATTTACCGATGCGCCGGTGCTTATAGGCGAGCGTATCAACCCTACCGGCAAACAGCGCTTTAAAGAGGCGCTTAGAAACCGGGACATAGACTATATACTTCGCGAGGGCATCGCGCAGGAGGAGCGCGGCGTGCATGTGCTGGACGTCAACGTTGGTCTGCCCGAAATAGACGAGGCTCGAATGCTAAGCGACTGCGTTAGGGAGTTGCAGGCGGTATGCGCGTTGCCGCTACAGCTCGATACTTCAAACCCCATAGCCATGGAACGCGCCATGCGAGTATACAATGGCAAGCCTATGATAAATTCTGTAAATGGTAGTGAAGAAAGCATGAACGCGGTGTTTCCGTTGGTAAAGAAATATGGCGGGCTTGTTGTGTGTCTGACGCTTGATGAGCAGGGCATTCCTAATACCGCCGAAGGCAGGCTGGCCATCGCAAAGAAGATAGCCAACCGCGCTAAAGAGGCCGGTATAGCGAAACACCATCTAATTTTCGATCCTCTGGCCATGGCGGTTTCGTCCGATCAAACGGCAGCAAAGGCCACGCTTGACGCCATTCCCCTTATACAAGAAAGGCTTGGGGCGAATTGCCTGCTCGGCGTTTCAAACATATCATTCGGGCTGCCCGCCCGCGACGTCTTAACTGCCGCCTTTTTCACTATGGCGCTGACGCGTGGCCTGAGCGCCGCTATTATAAACCCGTATTCTCTTGAAATGCAAAAGGCATATTACAGCTACTTGGCGCTTATGGGGCTGGATGCTCATTTTAGACAGTATATTGACTTTGCCAAAAACATGACGTCTGTTGATGAGGCGGGGGTTTTGACTAAGCCAAAAGAGGACACACCGGCAGCCGACGGGCTAGCCTCCGCTATTTTCCGCGGACTAAGCGGCGAGGCTGCTAGATTGGCGCGTGCGGCGCTTGAAACGCAGCCGCCGCTGACGCTTATAAACGAGCAGATTGTGCCGGCGCTCGATAACGTGGGACAGGGGTTTGAGAATAAAACGGTATTTCTGCCGCAGCTTTTGCTCAGCGCCGAGGCGGCGAAGGCGGCGTTTGAGGAGGCGCGTAAAAAGATGCCGGTGACGGACGAGGTGGGGCCGGCTGTCATTCTCGCTACCGTCAAAGGGGATATACACGATATCGGCAAGAACATCGTCAAGGCGCTTATGGAAAACTACGGCTATCGTGTGATTGATTTAGGGCGTGATGTGCCGCCCGAAACCATTGCCGAGGCGGCTATACGCTACGATGTAAAACTTGTGGGGTTAAGCGCGCTTATGACTACTACCGTACCGGCTATGGCTGACACAATAGCGCTGCTTAGAAACAAAAAGCCGGATTGCAAGGTGATAGTAGGCGGCGCGGTGCTGACGCAGGAATACGCCGACCGTATCGGCGCGGATAAATACGGCGCCAACGCTATGGCGTCGGTGCGATACGCCGCAGAGGTGTTCGCCGCCGAGCGTGACGCCTGAAATGCGGCGAATAAGAATGATAATAGCTTATATGTTGGTAGCATGTATTTTCAGCTATGTATTTATAAAAAAGCCCGGCAAGATGCCGAGCTTTTTAATTTGGACTTAAGCCTTTAGCTTGTTAAATGTTTTAGTTCTGTCCGGTGAGCTGTGACTTGGTCTGCTGCACTTCGTCGTCTTTAGCCATTACAGCGGGTTGATAATACCCTTTCGCCTGAGCTATTTGATACAGCTTATACTGTGACGCCTCGTCGTTATTACGAATCTGCTGAATGGCAGCGCGCAATGAAGGGTTGGCGCATTCGGAAATTGTATTCGCGTAGAATGTCAGACTGCTCTTTATAGAGGAAAGAGCATCATTTACCATCATTTTTTCAGTTACCATTGCTTATCTCCTCCTTTAGCTTAGAAAGCCTAACAATTGTTGCTTGGTCTGCATCGCGCCCTGCGAGCAGTCCTGAAAATACTGCTTAATTTCAGGATCCATTGCCTGTTCGGCATAAGCTTGCAATTTTTGGTGAGCGGTTTCATGAGCGCCGATCAAATGACGCAGGTTCTGCAGTTCCATTTGGTTTAGTTGGGACATATCAGGAAGCTCCTTTCAAAATATTCTCCAAGCTTAGTATCTCAGAATATCTGAAAGAATATCCGCGGCATTTTTTAAGTTTTATAATCGAAATCATATCAATATAACTTAATAAACATTTTTAAATAACTACTCCCCGCAATGTGCGAGGGCGATCGGAAGTAATGTTAATAATATTGGTTCAAAAAAGCAAATGCTGATTTATCAATGAAATCAGCCTCAACACATCGAATGGTCTAAAAGAGAGGCGCGAAGTTCTATTGCAAAACAAATCTCAGTTTACTATAATGGAAGCATAAAAGTTCAAAAAAAACAATAACGGTAGTGAGATGGGATGGCCAAATACAGTAATGAAATGTATAGGCTTTACGAAGATCTTTGTGATAATGCAAAGAGCAATATTGAAGCCCCCATTTTAGGCACTATGTATACGCCGATATGTAAATCATGTAAAAATATAAACATGTTTTATGGCACATGGAAAGACCCTGAATGTGGCGTACTTGGATTTCCACCAGAAAAATATATTGGTGCCAAGGAGCGGGACTGCACTTATTACGACCCTATCCCGAATTCTAAATGGAAACCATATACATGGGCGGATGATCCAAATAAAACACAATAACAGCATTTAATTCGCATGCTAAAATAGACAAACATTAAAAAGAATTCCCTATAAAAACCGCTCTCATCGGACGGTTTTAAAATGCCGATTAAAAGCGTTTTAAGCCTGTAAAAGGGCTTTTTTAAATTCGCTCGATTCTGCCGTTATCAAACAGCGTAGTGGACTTATAAAATTGAAAAAACTATTGAAGAACTGCAGGCGGCAAACCAACAGGCTATGGCTGACTATGAGGCAAAGTTCAATCACGCGCTGCTCGAGCATAAGCTCAAAGCGCGGCTAACTGCGGAGAATGCGGTTATTTTACGGCGTTAAATACAGAACTTGATATATCTAAAATCAGTTTGTCTACTCCCCGCAACACCCTCCACACGCACCATCAAATGATCCCCATGCTTTTAGCAAGCCTCGCCGCCATAGCCTCTAGCACATGCCTTTTATTCTTATCCGGCTCTAGTACAACCTTTTGATAAAGCGCGCGCTTAATGCGCTTTACATCTTTGCCTGGGCCTATGCCCGCCAAGCGCATTATGGCATGGCCATCTATCTGGAGATCAGCCTCGCTTATCATGCCGCCGTCATCAATCATCTCTTGAAGTATGCGCCGCCACTTTTGCGCCGTATCAGATTGCGCCTTTTTGCCCGACCCTTTTACATCCGCCTCCCTAAGCTCTATAAGCTGCGTTGCAGCCTCCTCGCCCAGTAAAGCGAATTTCAAACGCAGCTTGTTTTTGCTTGTCTTGCCGTCGAGATCATACATATGCCAGCGAATAAGGGTTGTAACGCGGTCTACTACATCGTTTGGATATTTCAATCCGGCTTGGCCGAGCATAAGCACAGCGGCTTGTGCGCCCATAACCTCATGATTGTACATCTTGCCCGATCCTTTAACCGCTTGCGGCTTTGCAACGTCATGAAGCAGCGCCGCAAGCCTTACCTCTAAAACAGGCGCAGCCGCTGCGCACGCCCTTATGTTATGCTCAAAAACATCGTAGACATGGTAAGCCGAGCTTTGTACCACTCCTTCGCCTTCTAACAGTCGGGGCAGAATATATTTAAACGCGTCGAGCTCCTTGAGCATTTTAAGCCCCCTAAGCGGCGCAGGCTCATCCTTGTGCTTTATGCCGTAGCGTATGTCAGAGAGGAGTATTTTATCAAGCTCCGCGCGTATCCTCTCTTTGGCTATATCCGCCAAATACGTTATCCTCTGCTTTGCCGCCTCGAATGTAGCGGCGTCAATGTCAAAGCCCAGCTCGCAGGCAAACCTTACCATGCGTATTATGCGAAGGCCGTCGTCGCTGAGTATAACTGAAGGGTCTTTTGAGGTGGCGCGTATTTTTTTTGCCTCCAAATCGGCCATGCCGCCGGTAGGGTCTATCACTTCTCCCCCGCCTAGCGGGCAATACATGGCGTTTACGGTAAAATCACGGCGGATAGCGTCTTCGCCGACATCGGAAGAAAAAACTACCGTTTCCGGGCGGTGCGATCCGCCTTCTCTGTACGCCTCTTTCCTAAATACAGTGTATTCGCATATATGCCTACCGTCTTTCGAGGTAAAATGGATTTCTATAGTGCCAAATTCAATCGCCTTTGGTATCACCTTTATGCGGCTGTCATGTTTGAGCGCTGCCATTACCCGTTCAGGCGGCACATCGGCGCATATGTCTATATCGCTTGGCGCAAGTCCCATAAGCGAATTTCTTACCAAGCCGCCTACCGCCAGCGCGTTTATACCATTTTGCCTCAATATGCCATCCAGCTCAGTTAGCCAGTTCGGCGTTTGTACCCGGCGCATTTTATATATACACCTCTCCTTTAAATGAAAGCTCGGCCGGTCCGCTCATTATAACGCTGCCGCCTTCCGTCCAGTCTATATGCATTATACCCAACTCTAGCTCGGCATCAACGCTGCGGCCCGTATACCCTCTTTTGGCGCACGCCACCACCGAAGCGCTTACCCCGGTGCCGCACGCTAATGTGCGCCCCGCTCCCCGCTCCCAGGTAGCTACCTTTATTTTGCCTTTATCTATAACCTGCACAAAATTAACGTTTGTGCGTTTAGGGAATATCTCCATATGCTCTATTTCTTTGCCTACGCCGCAAATATCAACGGCTAGAACATCGTCCACAAAAACAACTGTATGCGGCACGCCTACATTAAGCGCGGCGGCGTCCCATATGTTCCCGCCCGCGCTAAGCTTTAGCTCCATAGCGTCGCCACTGCCTTTTACAGGAATGTCCTCTCGGCTTAAAAGCGGCATACCCATATCTATAGCTACCGACACCACTTTTTCGCCCTCAATCGAAAGCTCCGCTTTTTTTATGCCGGCTAGCGTTTCAATAGATATGCTATCGCTCTTTACAATGCCGTTTTCATACGCATATTTGGCGAAGCAGCGTATACCGTTGCCGCACATTTCCGCCTCGCTGCCGTCGCTGTTTATTATTCGCATACGCAGGTCGGCTTTATCCGAGTCAAGTATGGCTATAATGCCGTCGGCCCCTATGCCGGCATGACGGTGGCACAGCTTGGGCGCAATCGCCTGAAGGTCGGGATGCCTTGCCCTGCCGTCTATCATTATAAAATCATTACCCAATCCATGCATCTTAGAAAAAAGCATATATTATCACTCCTTATCCCTTGATTATACTTTGCCTGCTCATTTTGTTCAATAAAACTGCTGTACAAATGACTTGCGGTGCATTAAGATATTATTTGTTACGATATATTCGCGGAGGGTAATATGTATTCTTTTATAGTCAATCCCAAAGCCGGCCGCGGGCGTGCTTTAAAATATATAGCGCGTGTTGAAACACGTTTAAAAGAACTGGGCGAACCTTATGAAGTGCTTTATTCCCAACACTCTGGACATTCAATCACCTTAGCGCAATCGCTTAAAACGCAAAAGCGCGCCGCCGTTGTGGCGGTAGGCGGAGACGGCACATTGGTTGAAGTGGCGACGGGGTTGGCCGGCTCGGATTGTATTATGGGCGTTATACCCGCCGGGACGGGTAACGACTTTTCAAGAACGCTCGGCATACCAAGAGATCCTGAGCTGGCTTTAGATACGGTACTTAATGGAAAAATTATACAGTCAGACATGGGTCTTATAAACGGCAAGGATTATTTTTTAAATGTAGCCGGCTTAGGCTTTGATGTGTCGGTGCTAAAGCATTCCTATAAAACAAACCGTATTTTTAAAGGCATGGCCGCTTATTTCCTTGCGGTGCTGCTTGCGCTTGTAAATTTAAAATTTCCGCGCGTTAAAATAACTACCCCTGACGGCGTTATAGAGCAGGAAGCGCTTATGCTGGCGGTTGCCAACGGCAGATGCTTTGGCGGCGGCATGATGGTAGCACCCGATGCTCGGCTTGATGACGGGCTGTTCAATGTATGCCTTATACGCAAGCTCGGTCGGCTGTCGGTGCTTAAATTACTGCCGTCGTTTATAAAAGGCTCGCATTTGAAAAACAAATATGTCACTTACTTTAAATGCAGCCGTATTACCGCCGAATGCACGCCGGTAAATCAGCTTAATATGGACGGTGAGCTAGGCGGTTTTACGCCCGTCACTTTTGAGGTGCTGCCCGGCCATATAAGCATACTTACGCCGCGCCAGCCGTCCTGACGTTTTACCCCGCTTGCGCGGGGCTTGCGCATAGTGTAAAATATTTCTGCCGACTATTGTGTAATCGGCTTTGTTTGCTTGTAAATGGAGAGTACTTATGAATAAACTTTACCGGCCGCGTACGCCGGCTATGGGCTCGCGACCCAAAAGGCGCAGGCTCAACCCGAAAATCCTAATATTCGCGCTGCTGCTCGTTGTTTTAGCGGCGGCTGTATTTATAACCTTAAATTTGCTTAAATCAAGCAGCGATACGCTGGCTTCCGGCATTGAAATGCCGTTTACTGCCGGACAGGAGTTTTTCGCGGTATCAGATGGCATTGTTTATGTTACCGGGGCCGAGTTAAAATGCATCAATTTTAAAGGCGAGGAAAAATGGAGTTCCTCTATCGCCTTCACCGACGCCTCAACAGCTCATTCGCCCACCCTTATAGCGACATGGAAGGGTTCGGCTGTTCAGCTTTTTGATATTTCCGGCAACCTGCTTTTTAAAAACGACTTCCTGGGAAATATACAGCTTGTACGTTGCGGCGTACAATTTGTCTCTGTTTTGTCTAGAGATGATGCCGGAGAACTGTCGCTTACCGTACTCAATACTACCGGAGAGAAGCTTCAAGAATTGCCTATGACCGACCAAAACCTTTTGGATTTCGGCTTTACCGGCGAGCTTGACATGCTTTGGACTCTTATGCTCGACACCGAAGGCAGCGTACCCATCTCAAAAATAATGACATACAAATTAGAGAGTAACAGCATAGTAGGTATGGTCACAATAAATGATCAGATACCGCACAAGCTTTTCTTTACCGTCGATGAAATATATGTAATCGGCACCAATCATATTATGTTGTACGATTACGTTAACACAAGAAAGAGCTCTCATCTTGTTTACGGCTGGGAACTGGCTGTAGCTAACGCCGCCTCCTCCCCTATTACGCTAGCGTTCACGCCACGCGATGACGCTACGCTTGACGCCACCATAACAACGGCAAGGGTGATACGTCCCGGCCGCGAGGAAGCATCATATAACCTGCCGCCTAGCTGTTTTAAAATAGCGTTGGGCAGCAGCAAGCTTTACGCCTTTACGCCTAACGGCATGCAGTCGAATTCGTTTGATTCGGACAGCAAAACGTTCTATCGGTTCGCTACGCCCATTGAGGCCGCCTATCCCGTCGGTACAACACACGCACTTATACAAACGCTTAACGGGCTGGAGCTTATCGCGCTGCCCTAACGCTGGAGGAAAGTATGAATCTGCTTGATTTAGCTATATTAACTATACTTGGGCTATTTGTAATAGCCGGCATACACGGCGGCTTTTTAAAATCAATGTCGGGGGTTGTCGCCTTTTTCTGCGCTGTACTGTTGGCATACCTTATAATGCCGGCTACCGCCACCGCCCTTCACAATAACGATGATATTTATCCGCAACTGGCGCTTTATACCGAAGGAGCGGAAAGGATACAGGATTTTGAGGACTCTAAGCTTATAGTAGCCGATGTTGACGCTGAAAAGATTGAATCTATAATAGAGTCGGCAAAGCTGCCTTATCCCATGGATAAGGTAATCGAGAACAATATCAACTCATTAGCTTTTGAGCAAGACGGTATATTTACTATGGGCGAGTATTTTAATGAGTCGATAGTAAACTTTACCGTCAATCTCATATCGTTTTTGCTGCTTTTTATAGTTATAAGGGCGATTCTGGCGTTTATAATACACGGCGCCGATTATGTTTTAAAGTTTCCTGTACTGCGCCGGTTTGATGGCCTGGTGGGTGGCGCTTTCGGCTTAATACAAGGCATTTTCGTGCTGTTTACTATATTCTCACTTGCGCCGCTTTTAATAACGCTGGTTCCCGTAGATATTATACGCCCGTTTATAGAATCGTCTTTTCTAGGCAACCTATTCTACAAATCAAACTTCATAGCCTCACTTATACGAGGGGTAATTTAAGTTTAAATGTTTCATGTGAAACATAAAAGCCGCCTATAAGGCGGCCTTTTTTATATGCTCTATATTTAATATATTGTTTCATGTGAAACATATGCCTAGCTTAAGCTATCGTATATGCGCTCAAGCCCTTCCCTGTCATAATAGTTTATAACTATGCTACCGCGCCGCATATCCCCTTTTATGCTTACCTTTGTGCCAAAACGTGCGCGCAACTCCGACTCAAACTTATCAAGCTCAACATCACGCTCCGCCACCTTGCGCTCTTTTTGCTGTGGCTGCTGCGCCAATTGAGCCAACCGCTCCAACTCTCGCACCGACAACTGTTCTTTTACCGCCTTTTGCGCCAACTCCAGCGCCATTTCCTGCGAAAGCGGCACCAGACATCTGGCATGTCCCGCCGACAGCGCCCCGTCCGACACCATCTTTATAACATCCTCACACAAAGATAGCAGTCTTAGCGCGTTTGCTATCGCGGGACGGCTTTTCCCTATACGCTTTGATACCTGCTCCTGAGTAAGGCTGTATTCGTCCATAAGCATGCGGATGCCCGACGCTTCCTCAATGGGATTAAGGTCAACGCGCTGAAGGTTTTCTATGAGTGAAATTTCCATAAGCTCGCGGTCGTCAAGCTCTTTTACTATAACCGGTATGCTTTTAAGCCCCGCCTTGCCCGCCGCCCGCCATCTGCGCTCGCCGGCTATTATGGTATATCTATCGCCACTTTGCCGCACTATAACAGGCTGTATCACGCCATGCTCTTTTATAGAAGCCGCCAGCTCATTTATTTTTTCCTCATCAAATTCTTTTCTCGCCTGATCCTTATTAGGATCGAGCAGCATTATATCAACTTCTTCAATGCCAGAAGGCGAAGTTGACGCCTCAAGATCTATATCCATATTTATAAGAGCGCCCAATCCCCTGCCAAGCCTCTGCTGCTTTGATTGCTGTTTCATTACCTCTCCTCCTCTCCAAGAAGCTCGCCGGCAAGATCGGTATACGCCAGTGCGCCTATGCATTTAGGATCGTACAGCGTTATAGGTAACCCGAAGCTCGGCGCTTCACCTAATCTTACGTTGCGCGGTATAACAGTTTTATAGACTTTGTTCTTAAAAAACTTTTTAACCTCATCAACAACCTGATTTGAAAGGTTTGTCCTAGAATCAAACATAGTAAGCACAACGCCTTCAACGCCCAAAGAAGGATTAAGCGCTTTTCTAATAAGCTTAACAGTATTCATAAGCTCGGACAGGCCTTCTAAAGCATAGAATTCGCATTGAATAGGCACAAGAAGAGTATCCGCGCAAGTCAGCGCGTTTATAGTCAATAGGCCTAGCGACGGCGGGCAGTCTATAAAAATATAATCATAGTGCCGCCGCACATGCTTAAGTGCGTTTTTAAGCACATGCTCCCTCGCTAGCGTTGATACCAGCTCTATTTCGGCGCCGGCAAGCCGCATTGTGGCGGGCAATAGGTCAAGCCCTTTAACGCAGGTATCTATAATGCAGTTTGAAATGTCCTCCCCGTTTATAAGAACGTCATATACCGTCTTTTGAAGGCTTCTCTTGTCTATGCCAAGGCCGCTTGTAGTGTTGCCCTGCGGGTCTATATCGATAGCCAATACCCTTTTACCAGCCTCAGCTATACATGCGCTCAGGTTAACATTGGTAGTGGTTTTGCCCACGCCGCCTTTCTGGTTGGCTACAGCAATTATTTTCGCCAATACAAAACACCTCTTTTCTCCATCATACAAATTATAAGTTATTTTGAAGTATTTTGAAAGCGGTTTAGCATAAGACGAAAAAAAAGGCGGCCCGCACAAGGCAAGCCGCAAAGGGGATGGCTATTTTTTAATTATGGTTATATGTATGGAATACTGGTCGGCGATTTCCTCTACATCAAACTCGGTAGAAACGCCTTCTTGCTTCATTTTTTTTGCCAATTCACGAAAAGAGTTTATTATAGGCCGATAATCACGATAAATCCGCGTTACCCTCGGCCGCCTATATGCGCCTTTTGGCTCAAGCAATTTCTCTATATATTCTTCCGTTGCTTTTACAGACAGGTTTCGCATTCTTATTACTTCTATCGCCTTTAACTGCGCTTCCTCCGATTTAAGTCTTAACAGCGCCCGGGCGTGTCTTTCAGTAAGCCTGTTTACTACAACGCTGCATCTTACGGCGGCAGGCAACTTTAATAATCTAAGCTTGTTTGCAACAGTAGACTGGTTTTTGCCTAGCTTATGCGCCAATTCCTCCTGCGTAAGATCGTGTTCCCTAATCAGATTTAAATAGCTTATTGCCTCCTCAAGAAAATGCAGGTTTTCACGCTGAAGGTTCTCTATAAGCGCCAGCATTGCCGAATCCTGCTCATACGCATTTACAAGTATCGCGTCAATATGCGTCCAACCCGCCTTTTTCGCCGCCCTAAGACGCCGCTCGCCGGCAATAAGCTCATAGCCCGTTTCGGTTGTGCGCACGCTTATCGGCTGTAACAAACCATACTGTTGCAGGCTGCGCGAAAGCTCGTCAATGCCGTTTTGCGAGAAATTTTTTCTAGGCTGATATGGATTTGGGCAAATTTGCGCAATAGGCAATCGCACCAGCCTTTGCTGATCTTCTTGAATCCGCTCTTTAGTTATTGTCTGTTTATAACGTATCATATACAATCCCCCAGGCAAATATATACAAAAACCGCTTGCGTATATCATTTTCTACGCAAACGGCGGCATTCCTTCCCTATTATTACCGTTTCGACAAAACTAGTGGCGATACTCAAAAAGCTCCCTTCATCCGTCAAAACAAGCGTTTATATACTATTTTTATATAAATATCGACAATTCACAGCGGCAATTTGCTTATTTTACCCGCCTGCCTTGGATAAGCCTTCGGCGTTTTTTCTATCTTTTCTATTACAACAACAGCATGATCAAAACCGGGCAAAGGCGTGGGATAAATGCCGCGAACACGCCCCCCCATAAGCTTTATAGCAGCCGCCGCGGTATCAACTTCTTCTTGTGCGGCGGCTCCTTTCATAGCGAGTAGCTGCCCGCCCGTTTTAACAAACGGCAAACAATATTCGACAAGCACATTGAGCGGAGCCACCGCTCTTGCCGTAGCAATGTCAAACGATTCACGCAGACTGCTTCGCGCGGCGTCCTCGGCTCTTGAGTGCAGCGTTGTAGCATCTATGCTAAGTTCATTTAAAACAAGGCTTAGAAAATCCACCCGCTTTTTAAGGCTGTCTAGCAGCGTAAGCTGCATATCAGGCCGCACTATTTTAAGAGGTATGCCGGGAAATCCTGCTCCTGTACCGACATCTATAACCGATGCGCCGCATTTAATATGCTTTTCAAGCGCGGCGCTGTCGGCAAAATGTTTATACGCCGCCTCTTTAGGGTCGGTGATACGGGTAAGGTTTATTTTTTCATTCCATTCTATAATTAAATCATAATACCTTTCAAACGCTAGTCGCTGCGTATCGTCAATACCGCCCAGCGTTTCAAAGGCCTCAATTATCGGCAGCTTTGTCATGTTTCCTCCTGTGCAGCCATACCATAAGCACGCTTATATCGGCGGGCGAAACGCCGGATATACGCGACGCCTGCCCTACGCTCCTAGGACGCTGCGCCATAAGCTTTTGCCTCGCCTCAAGCCTTAGTCCGGCAATTCCTGTATAATCGGCGTCAGGCGGCAACAGCGCCTCCTCCAGCCTTTTAAACTGCGCTATCTGATCCTTCTGCTTCGATATATACCCTTCATACTTAGCAATGATCTCTACCTGCTCTATAACGGCGGCATCGCTCGATGGATTATCTAAAAACAGCGCTATGTCGGCATACTCAACATTCTTGCGCTTAAGCAGCGAGTAAAAGTTAATGCCGCTTTTAAGCTGTCCTTCGCTTTTATCCTCAAGCATTGCGGATATGGCGGCATTATCATGCCTTACATATGTTTTCTTGAGCCTCTGGAGCTCTTTTTCTATGCCTTCTTTTTTGGCTATATACCTGCTATATCTCTCATTATCGACAAGCCCTACGCCTCTTCCAATTTCTGTAAGCCTCAAATCGGCGTTATCCTGTCTTAGCTCTAGCCGGTATTCGGCACGAGAAGTCATCATACGGTACGGTTCGTTGGTGCCTTTTGTCACAAGATCATCTATAAGCACGCCTATATAAGCCTGTGAGCGGTCTATTATAAGCGGCGGACGGTTTTTACAGAGCATGGCGGCGTTTATGCCGCAAATAAGCCCTTGCGCAGCGGCTTCCTCGTATCCGCTAGAGCCATTTATCTGCCCCGCAAAAAATAGTCCCGTCACTTCTCTCGCCTCAAGCGATGGCGTTAGTTTTAGCGGGTCAATGCAGTCGTACTCTATGGCGTAAGCGTCGCGCATAATGCGGGCGTTCTCAAGGCCGGGTATTGTGTTCAGTATTTTTTTCTGTATTTCAGGCGGCATACTTGTAGAAATGCCCTGCGCGTACATTTCGCAGGTATCAAGGCCCTCCGGCTCTATAAATACCTGATGCCGCTCTTTATCAGCAAACCGCACCACCTTATCCTCTATTGAAGGGCAATACCTGGCCCCTGTTCCCTTTATACTGCCGCTATACATGGGGCTTCTATGCAGATTCTCGCGTATAATGTCATGTGTTGTGGCGTTTGTATATGTAAGATAGCAGGGTACCTGCTCCCTTTCTATGCTATTCGACATAAACGAAAAAGGCGTTATAGGCTTATCGCCGTATTGCGGCTGCATAGCGGTAAAATCTATGCTGTTACCGTCAATTCTTGGCGGCGTTCCCGTTTTAAACCTTCTAAGCTCAAAACCTATGTTTTCAAGTGACTCGGAAAGCCTATCGGCGGGAAAAAGCCCACTAGGGCCGCTGCTTACTCTATATTCCCCAATAATAACGCTGCTCTTTAAGTACACACCTGTAGCTACTATAACGGCGCGGCATCTATAAAGTCCGCCCGTCGCTACTACAACGCCGCAAATTCCATCGCCGTCCTTCTCTATAGATATAACCTCACCTTGCCGCAATTCAAGCAGCGGCTGATTCTCAAGCGCCTGCTTCATTCTTAAATGGTAGCGTGTTTTATCATGCTGAGAGCGCAGCGAATGAACGGCGGGCCCTTTGCCGGTATTTAGCATTCTTATCTGTATGAATGTATCGTCGGCAGCCCGTCCCATCTCGCCGCCAAGCGCATCTATTTCTCGCACAAGATGCCCTTTAGATGTGCCGCCTATAGAAGGATTGCACGCCAAAAGGCTGATGCTGTCAAGATTCATTGTAAGGCAAAGAGTATGGCAGCCAAGTCTTGCCGCCGCCAACGCCGCCTCAGCGCCGGCATGACCCGCGCCTATAACAACAACATCATAATTTCCCGCTTCATATTGTATATTTTCTACAAACTCTGTCATTTACCCAGACAAAACCTTTCAAATATCCTGTTTATAACATCCTCATCGGCGGCCTCGCCTGTTATAAGGCCGAGACTAAGCCGCGCTTCTCTAACATCGATGCTTACTATGTCCGGCTCCCTGCCCTGCTCCGCCGCGGCTATGGCGTCTGATACCGAGCCTAGCGCCGCCTTAAGCAGCAATACCTGCCGCCGGTTCGCCGATATCATATCCTCGCTCATAACGCCTTCTCGCCCAAACACAGCGACTATCTCATCTAACAGCGCTAAAACACCCTGCCCCAATTTTGCCGATATCAAAAATGCCTCGGTCTTTGAAAAGGCATCCTTTATTTCAGCGTCTGTAACATTAATTTCAAGATCGCTTTTGTTAACGGCTATAATGTTTCTGCCGCCCGACAACTCTAAATACGCCTGCCTGTCCTCATCCGTTATGCCTTTTGCGCCGTCTAGCATGAATATAGTTATATCCGCCTCCGCCGCGCTTTCAAGCGCTCGCTCAATACCTAGCTTTTCCGCCTCATCCTGCGCCCGCCTTATGCCGGCGGTATCAAAAAAACGTATTGTAAGGCCTTTATGCACATAGCACTCCTCTAAAGTATCGCGTGTAGTGCCGGGAATATCCGTTACAATAACGCGGTCGCGGCCGAGTATGGCGTTAAGCAAAGAGGATTTTCCTACATTCGGTCTTCCGGCAATAACTACCTTAACGCCTTCTCGCAGCACCTCACCCATACCGGCGCGACTTATAAGATGAGATAGTTTATTATGCACGTCACGCAAACGCGCCGCTACATTCTCAAGCGTCTGCTGTTCTATATCCTCTTCGGGAAAATCTATGCTTGCCTCAATTTCCGCAGAAATATCAAGCAGATTATCGCTGCATAACGCTATTTCCTTTGACAGGGCGCCTTTCATCTGCCGCAGCGCCGCTTTGGCACTTAGCTCTCCTGAAGCGGATATAAAATCCATAACCGCCTCGGCACGCGATAAATCCAGCTTGCCGTTTAAAAAGGCTCGCTTTGTAAACTCACCCGGCTCCGCCAGCCTTAGGCCGACTTGGGATAGCGCTTCATAAGCGGCGGCAACGGCAACAGGCGAGCCATGCAAATGCAGCTCGGCTGAATCCTCGCCGGTATACGATGAAGGTGACTTAAAATATACCGCCATGCATTCATCGCGAACCTCATTATCCAATACAAGCTCTCCCGTATACATTACGCGCGGCTCTAAATCCTTTTTAGAATAAGGCCTAAACACCGCCTCTAGTGCCTTTTTTGAAACGTCTCCGCTTATTCTTACCACCGCCACTCCGGCGCGACCCGGCGCGGTTGAAAGCGCGTATATTGTATCTGGTGCCATTGTATTCCCTCCGTTATTACAGCAAAACCCCCGCTTTTAGGGCGGGGGTGGGATTAAGTTACTTTTTAAGGTCAATCACCACATATCTGTTCGGATCCTCACCCTCCGAATATGTAGTTATCGACGGATGATTTTGCAAGGTCGCGTGCATAATGCGGCGCTCGTACGGATTCATGGGCTCAAGCTCAATCTTCCTTCCCGTTTTCTGCGCCTTGCCCGCCAGCCTTCTAGCCAGCCTTGCGAGCGTTTCCTCCCTTTTAACCCTGTAGTTCTCGGTATCAAGAACCACCCTTTTATATTCTTCTCTATCCTTATTTATAACAAGACTTGAAAGGTATTGCAGCGCGTCGAGCGTTTCGCCCCTGTGGCCTATAAGCACGCCCATATTCGGCCCAGATGCCTTTATATGTATGCTTTCCTCGTCCTCAGTTATGGCTAAAGTAGCCTTAACGCCCATGCGATCGAGCACTCCATTAAGGAAATGTCCTTCCTCAACCGTCTCCTCTACCCTCTCACTCAGTTTTACAACAGCCTTTCTTCCGGCGATACCTAGTATACCCTTTGAGCCTTCGCTAATTATATCTATATCAACTTCGTCAATGGAAAGGGACAATTCCTGCAATCCATTAAAAATCGCCTCGTCAACCGTTCTTCCTGTTGCCTCAATTACCCTAGACATTTTATACCTCCGAACTTAGCGGTTCTGGTTTTATAAGCTTTTTCAATATAAGCGACTGTATAATGGTGTAAATATTGTTGGTTATCCAGTAAACTGCGAATACCGCGGTAACGGTAAGGCAGATGTATCCTGAAAACAACGGCATTATAACCATCATCATGCTGTTCGCCGACTGCGCGCCGGGCTGTGCCTGCTGCGTTGGCGTAAGCTTTTGAGAAAGGAACATACTTCCGGCCTGTATAACAGCGAAAAGCCCATAGCCGTTGTTATAGTTGGCAAATTGCGCCGTTGTCGCCGCTGTAACCGCCTCATAATCTATGTTTTGCACCTGCGTAAGCAGCTGCTCCGGCAATGCCTTCATTATATTTTGCCATTCTGTAAGGTTTGGCAGTACAGTAGTGCTAAACGGACTGTCCGGCCGCCACATATTGTGAACCCAAAGCCAGCTCGGCAAATCAATAACTGCTCCGCCGGTATTATTCATCTCAATAACCATAAGCGCCGTTTGCTCATCTGAAAGCATTTTAAGGCAGCCGTAAAGCGCCAGCATTATAGGAAGCTGCAAAAGCATAGGCAAACAGCCGCCCATGGGTTTTATATTCTCTTTTTTATAGTATTCACTTACTTTAGCCTGTTGAACCCTGGGATCAGGGTATCTTTTTTTAATCTTCTCAACTTTTTCAGATGCCGCCATAACCTTGGCCATTGATTTTCTCTGCTTGATATCAAGCGGCAGCATCAGTATTTTTATAACTATAACGAGAAGTATTGTAGCTAAGACATAATCGTGTGTGATGTTATTATAAAAAAACTTCAAAACCAGTGCAAAAAAATCAGCTATGAAGTTATTTTGAAGAAATCCCATTTACTTTCCTCCCTGTTTCACATCCTTATTAGGAACCGGATCGTATCCGCCTTTGCAAAACGGATTACAGCGCAGCAATCTAAAGAGCGCCAGGCATAAGCCTTTAAAAACGCCGTAATCTTGAATTGCCGTATAAGCGTATTGCGAGCAGGAAGGCACAAAGCGGCAGGCGGCAGGAAGCATAGGTGAAATATGCTTTCTGTACGCTTCAATCAACTTTAAAAGAAGCTTTTTCATCGCACCTTTTCTTTTCCGACCATGCTCCGGACTTGTCTACGAGCTGCTTTATTGTTTTGAGTATTGTCCAATAATCACATTCGGAGCTGCCCTCTCGGGCAATAAAAATATACTTGCCCGGCTTTATATCGGGAAGAATACTGCGAAACGCCTCTCGCATCCTGCGCTTAAGCTTGTTTCTTTGAACGCTGTTCCCTATTTTCTTCCCGATGGAAAAACCGACTTTAATGGTATTGCCCCTAAGATAAACAAGAGCCAATACTTTGGAGGCATATCTGCGCCCCCTTCTATAAACGTATTGAAAATCCTTGTTTCTTCTTAAAGAATATGATCTGTCCAAAGTCGGCCTCCGTAAACACCGCAAGCTATAAAAAGGCCGTTAAAAACGGCCTAAGCTGAAAGAACTTTCCTGCCTTTTCTGCGCCTTCTAGCCAATACTCTTCTTCCCGCCGTTTTTTTCATACGCGCTCTAAATCCATGTACCTTTGAACGCTGTCTTTTTTTCGGTTGGTATGTTCGTAACATTATAAGCACTCCTCTATTGTACCCCTTACGGGGGTTTGTTCCCACAAAATCACTACTGTATTATAAGCTAAACACCAGGGCATGTCAAGAAAGTTCTGCCACTGTAATCATACCCTATAATAGCTTTATTAATATATTTGGCAGTCTGTTTATTATTGCATAGATTTTACAAGTTTGGTATCATGTTATTGACAATGGGTGTCTTATGATTTCGTGGTTATACACATTACTCTGTGGATTGTGTATAATAACTGCGATGGGCAATAAAACGCTTAAAATACCACCGCATAGTTGCAGTTTGACTAAAGGCAAGCAGGATTGTCAACAGTTTATGCTCAGGTATTATTCTTTTTTTTCTATAGGGGGATAAATTTATGAATGATTTTGAGAATATTTGGCAGGAGGCTTTAACGAGAATTCATGCTGATACTTCCGACTTCAGCTTTAATGAATGGATAAAAAAACTAAAGCCGCTTAGCGCTTATTCCGGCTCATTCGTTCTTGAAGCCCCTAATTCGGCTATACGAGGCCTAGCGAATAAAAGGCAATATACAGATATTTTCCTTCGCGCTATAAACGCTGTTTCTTCTGGTGAATTCACTTCAATAGAAGTATCTATACCCGGTCAAACTATAAAAGAACAACCGGTGCCGGTACAGGAAGAATCAAGCGTTCTTAATCCGCGCTATGTATTTGATACTTTTGTAGTAGGCGTAAGCAACCGCTACGCTCACGCAGGAGCTGTGGCTATAACAGAGGCTCCAGGAAAAATATATAATCCTTTATATATATATGGAAACACAGGCCTTGGCAAAACGCACCTTATGCATGCCATAGGAAACGCCATAAAATCAAATAATCCTGCAGCCAAAGTCGTATATGCCACCAGCGAGCAGTTTACAAACGACCTTATAACCGCCATCGGCTCTATAGACAAAGATGCGAACAACAAGTTCCGCGATAAATACCGCAACGCCGATGTACTTTTGGTTGACGATATACAGTTTTTTAGCAGCAACAAATACACTACAAACGAGGAATTTTTTCATACATTTAATTCTCTGTACGAAGCGAGCAAGCAGATTGTGCTTTCAAGTGATAAGCATCCTCGCGATATACCCAAGCTTGAAGAACGCATACGCTCCCGCTTCCAATGCGGGCTTACCGTTGATATTAAAGAGCCAAATTATGAAACAAGGGTGGCTATACTTAAAAATAAAGCAAAGATAGACTCGCTTGACGTAAGCGACGATGTAATAAACTATATCGCCGAGATGAACGAAACGAACATACGCGTACTTGAAAGCACATTGCTGCAAGTCAAATTTTACTGTTCGCTGCATAATTCGCCTATGACGCTGCCACTCGCTAAAGAGGCGCTCAAAGGTATAATAGATATGAACAAGCCCAGGGCTGTAACTATTGAAAAAATAAAGCAGGTAGTATGCGATTACTACAATATTAGCCTTGAGGATATAGACTCAAAGAAACGCTCAAGAAATATAGTTACGCCGCGGCATGTCGCTATATATCTCGCAAGGCAGCTTATGGATATCTCTTCAACCGATATAGGCGCCGCCTTTGGAGGAAGAGATCATTCAACAATACTTTCGGCGTTTGACAGTATGGAAAATAAGCTCAAAGAGGACAGCATGCTTCAGGCGGTTGTTAACGAGCTTACATCTATAATAAGAAATTAAACTGTTTATCCACAAATATACACTAATATGTTGGTAATTACCGGGATTATCCTTTCGATATCAACAGCGGCTTTTGTTTTAAGACTATACCTTTAGTCGGTTATCCACATTATCAACGCTACTACTACTACTATTTAAATATATATATACAACACTACTACAAAGAGGGGTTGAAAAAATGAAATTCTCCATTGATAAAGAATCGTTGATATCAGCTATAAGTATTGTGCAAAAGGCTATGGGAACCCGCTCTACTATGCCGGTGCTTGAGGGCATATATATAGAGGCGGAAAACGGCAGGCTTTCACTTAAATGCACCGATATGGCGTTGCTTATAGAAAGCAGCGTTGAGGCGGAGGTTGAGGAAAACGGCGTTGTAGTGTTGCCGGGGCGTATATTCTCGGAGATAATAAGAAAGCTGCCGTCCGGAAAGGTCAGCGTTTTAAGCGCCGGAGACATGTCTGTTAAAATAAAAAGCGGCATGTCAAGAACAACCCTTCAATGCATGAATGTAAGGGAATTTCCCGAAATGCCGGAGATAGAGAAAAAAAGCGGCTTGGTTATGGAGCAAAAGATTATTCGCGATATGATAAGGCAGACAATTTTTGCCACTGCTTCCGATGAAACAAAGCCTATACTCACCGGTACACTTATTGAGATGGAAGGCGGCTGCGTCAATTTTGTAGCGCTTGACGGATACAGGCTGGCTTTTAGAAGCTCTAAAGCCGATGGCGGCGATGTAAGCGTTAATTGCGTGGTGCCGGCGAAGTCTATGGGTGAGATAGCCAAAACGCTGGGAGAAGAAGGCGAGGCGGCTATAACAATAGGCACTAATCATATATTGATAGACGCTGGAAAGACTAAAATAATATCAAGGCTGCTAGATGGTGAATTTATAAAATACCGGCAGATAATGCCGCAGGATTACCAGACAAGGGTTAAAATAGCGCGGGCGGAGTTTGCCGAAGCTATGGACAGGGCATCCCTTATGGCGAGGGAAGGCAAAAATAACCTTGTAAAACTAAGCATTGATGAAGATAAAATGGTTATTACCTCAAATAGTGAAATAGGCGACGCTTATGAAGAGGTAGATATATGGATAGAGGGCAAGCCGCTTGAAATAGCCTTTAACTCCAAATATTTTTCAGATGTTTTAAAGGCGCTTGAAGATGAAACGGTTTACCTTGATTTTAACTCAAACGTAAGCCCCTGTGTATTAAGGCCGGTAGAAGGCTCGGCTTTCCAATACCTTATACTTCCTGTAAGAATATATGCGGGCTGAAAAAGACAGCGGCTTAATGTGGCCGCTTTAAATGGCGGGAATGAATGAGGATTTTGTCTGTAAGGCTGTGGCAGTTTAGGAATTATGAGAGGCTAAGCCTTGAAGCCGCAAAAATAAATATAATAGAGGGAGACAATGCGCAGGGAAAAACCAACCTTTTAGAAGCGGTTTTCATGTGCTGTGCCGGCAGGTCGCATAGAACGGCAAGAGACAGGGACCTTATAATGAACGGCAGGCAGGAAGCGCTTATAAGAGTTGATTATGAAAGAAACGGCATACATAGGATTGATATAAAACTCAGCGCGGCGTCTAAAAAAAGAATATCGGAAGATGGCAACGCGCTTAGAAAAATAGGCGAGCTTATGGGGCGCATAAATTGCGTTATGTTTGCGCCAGAGGATCTTGGGCTTATAAAAAATGGTCCGTCGGTAAGGCGCAGGTATATGGATATAGCGCTCTCGCAGGTAAGCCCCGGATATTTTTACGCTTTGCAATCCTACGGCAGAGCGCTTATACAAAGAAATCTGCTTTTAAAAGGCATATGCTACGGCAAATGCGATCAAGAAACGCTACCGGCCTGGGATGAACAGCTTGCCGTTTCCGGAGATGCTATTATAAAAGAGCGCAGAGCTTTTGTTGAAAACATAAGCGATATGGCAAGCGAAATACATAACGCTATTTCAGGCGGCGAGAAGCTCGAAATAAGCTATGTATGCGGTACGGGAGAAGCCGAAACGGCAGAGGCTCTTATACAGAGCAGAAGAACGGATATAATGCGCGGCGCTACAATGCGAGGTGCGCACAGAGACGATTTAAAAATACTTATAAACGGCATGGACAGCAGAGTATTCGCTTCGCAAGGGCAGCAGCGTACCGCGGCGCTGTCTTTAAAACTGGCGGAACTTGAATATATAAAGCTTATAACCGGTAACACGCCTATTCTCCTGCTTGATGACGTTATGTCGGAGCTGGACTCAAAAAGAAGAACGGCGCTAAAAAGCAGGTTTGGCGGCGCTCAGGTTTTTCTAACCGGAACAGGCGCAGATATGAATGCCGAAGAATTTTTAGCCGGGGCAAAAAGGTTTTTAGTTAAAAGCGGAAGCATAATACCGGCGGAGCGGCATGGCAAAGTATGAAGAAAGTAATTCATTCAGAAAGGGGCTATGTTATGAGTATACCTTTTAAGGCGGCATTAGAAGGCAAGACGGCAGTTGTTACGGGAGGTGCCGGCGTGCTTTGCAGCGGATTCGCCAAAGCGCTGGCAGAGTGCGGCGCAAAGGTAGCGGTGCTTAACAGAACGTTGGAGCGGGGCGAAAAGGTGGCGCAAGAGATAAGGAGCGGCGGGGGGCAGGCAATAGCTGTGCAATGCGATGTGCTTAGCAGAGAAAGCGTTGAGGCGGCGTACCAAAAAGTATTGGCCGCTTACGGCAAATGCGACATACTTATAAACGGCGCTGGGGGAAACGACGCCGAGGCTACAACGCAGGATGAATTTTTTAATGCGGACGAGGCGCTAAGCGGCGGGATAAAAAGCTTTTTTGACCTTGAGGAAAAGGGTATCGAAAGGGTTATGGGCTTAAACTTTACCGGCGTATTTAGAACTACGCAGCAATTCGCTAAAGACATGATAGGACGGCCCGGCGGCGTTATTATTAATATAAGCTCTATGAACGCTTATACGCCGCTTACAAAAATACCCGCATATTCAGGTGCTAAGGCGGCAGTTTCAAACTTCACGCAATGGCTGGCGGTGTATTTCGCTAAGGCCGGCATAAGAGTAAACGCAATAGCGCCGGGATTTTTTAGTACTAGCCAGAACGCCAAATTGCTTTGGAATAGTGACGGTTCACCGACTAAAAGAGCCGAGAAAATACTTAACAATACACCTACAGGCCGGTTCGGAGTGCCTGATGATTTGACGGGAACGCTGCTGTATCTGGTAGATAATGCTTGCTCCGGCTTTGTAACCGGCGTTGTAATACCGGTTGACGGCGGCTTTAGCGCTTATTCGGGGGTATAAAAACTGTATGATGAACGGCGGCTTTTTCATGGGAGGGTTTCCGATAGTATTTAACATATTATTTATTGTTGTAGTGGGATTTATTATCTTTGCTGTTATACGCAGCGCTTCACAATGGAGCAAAAACAACAAATCGCCTGTACTATCTGTAGCGGCAAAGCTGGTATCTAAAAGAACGGCTGTTTCGCATCATCACCACAATACCGGCGACGCGCACGGCACCATGCACATGAGCACATCAACAAGCTATTACGCGACGTTTGAAGTTGAAAGCGGAGATAGGATGGAATTTAGAGTAAAAGCAGGCGAGTATGGTATGTTAGCGGAAGGCGACATGGGAAAGCTGACTTTTCAAGGCACGCGCTATATAGGCTTTGAACGCCGAAAATAAACTGTTGAGTTTTTAAATCAAGCAGATTACACGCCTTAGCGTTGTTACTTTTACGTCAAAATAAGGAGCCGCCGCACGGCGGCTTTTTGACGTAAAAGTCGGCTTTTGGAATTAATGTTGAGCTATAAAAAAATAAGGCGAAAAACCGCTGTAATTACCAGATATAGCAGCTAAATCTTTGATTGATTGAGAAAAAAATGATATAATTAATAAGGTTAGGGACATAGTCAATTTTACTTGCAAGGAGAGGGTCTGTATGCTGCATATTGGCGGGGATATTATAATACCTGCGCGCCGCATTATAGCGATTATGAGCGCGTCGGCGTCCTCAGCGGAGAGCCTTAAAACAGGACATAAAAAAGAAACAATCGGCACAAAGACCAAAAGCATAATAATAACCGAGGATCGTGGCGAAAAAAAGGTATATTTTTCTCCTATTTCCACTCTTACACTGGAAAAACGCTGCGGATTTGTAAAAAATATAGGGTTTTAGTTAATAATCAATTTATATATAAAACATGGAAGGAAACGTAATGGATATTGCAACGCATAACGAATATGGCGCTTCCCAGATACAGGTTCTTGAAGGACTTGAAGCGGTAAGGAAGCGCCCGAGCATGTATATAGGCTCAACAGACGCTAAAGGCCTCCATCACCTCGTTTACGAAGTTGTTGATAACAGCATCGACGAGGCGCTGGCCGGATTTTGCGATACTATTGAAGTTGTTATTGGAGCCGACAATACCATAACTGTAAGCGACAACGGCAGGGGAATACCCGTTGATATACACCCAAAGGTCGGCAAGCCGGCGCTTGAGGTGGCTCTTACAATGCTGCACGCCGGAGGAAAGTTTGGCGGCGAAGGATATAAGATGTCGGGCGGGCTGCACGGCGTCGGCGTATCCGTTGTTAACGCGCTGGCAACGCATCTTGAAGCGTATGTCTGCCGTGACGGCAAAAAGTATATGCAGAAGTTTTCAAGAGGGCATGCCATCACAGAGCTTGAAATAATAGGCGAAAGCGAAACAACCGGCACAACTATATCATACCTTGCCGACGATACAATATTTGAAACTACAGAATATCAGTTTGATACTCTTAAGCTGCGCCTTCGCGAGCTGGCTTTCCTTAACAAAGGCTTAAATATATTGTTAAGGGATGAGCGCAATGATATTATGAAGTCCTTTTGCTATGAGGGCGGCATAACTTCATTCGTGCAGTTTTTGAACAAAAATAAAGAAGTAATACAAAAAGACCCTATTTACATATATACCGAAAAAGATTCCTCAAACGTTGAGATAGCCATGCAATACAACGACTCATACGTTGAAAATCTTTATACCTTCGCAAACAATATACCAACGCATGAGGGCGGTACGCATTTACAGGGTTTTAAAAGTGCGCTTACAAGAATTACAAACGAATACGCGAGAAAGCATGGTCTGCTTAAAAGCGCCGACCAAAATCTTTCGGGCGAGGACATACGCGAAGGGCTAACCGCCATTATAAGCGTTAAGCTTTTCAATCCTCAGTTTGAGGGCCAAACCAAAACAAAGCTTGGAAATAGCGACATACGTCCGCTTGTTGAAACGGCTATAAGCGAAGGACTGGCGGCTTATCTTGAGGAAAATCCCGGTGTTGCCCGAATAGTAATAGAAAAATGCCTTACCGCTGCCCGCGCCAGGGAAGCGGCAAGGAAGGCGAGAGATCTTACCCGCCGCAAAAATGTGCTGGAAACAACGTCGCTGCCCGGCAAGCTTGCTGATTGCAGCGAAAGGGATCCTGCGCTTTGTGAAATATATATAGTCGAGGGAGACAGCGCGGGGGGCAGCGCCAAACAGGGCCGAGACAGGCGGTTTCAGGCCATATTGCCGCTTAGAGGCAAGATATTAAACGTTGAAAAGACGCGGCTTGACAGAATACTCGCCAACAATGAAATAAAAGCCATGGTTACGGCTTTTGGCGCTGGCATAGGAGAGGAGTTTGACGCGTCTAAGCTTAGGTATCACAGAATAATATGCATGACTGACGCCGACGTTGACGGCAGCCATATAAGAATACTGCTGCTGACCTTCTTCTACAGATACATGAGGCCGCTTCTTGAAAATGGCCATGTTTATATAGCGCAGCCGCCGCTTTATAAAATTACCAAAAACAAAGTCGACAGGTACGCATACAGCGATCAGGAGCTGGAAGTCGTACTTAACGAGGTGGGTAGAGGGGATCCGAAGCCGGCAATTCAGCGCTTTAAGGGATTAGGAGAGATGAACGCAGAGCATCTTTGGGAAACGACAATGAATCCTGAAACCCGTACGCTGCTTCAGGTTTCATTGACTGACGCCATTGCGGCAG
>JBMNTP010000020.1:0-36211 GCA_050945795.1 Christensenellales bacterium
AGGAAACAAAGCTTATCGGCGCAGAAAAACGGGAGGCGGATATTGCGCTTAATCTGGCGATGCTTCGTCAACAGCTTGATGTAGCGGGTAAAAACAGAGAGAGCAGCCTTGGCGGCAAATGTCCTCTTTTAGGCGTGAGGTGCAGGGAAGTAGAAGGCGGATTAGAGCGGCATTTTGAAGAGGAGTGTCGCGCGCTTGAAAAGAGGATATTAGAGGGTGAGGCGGAGCTTGAAAAAACTCAAGGTTTTATAGAGGAGCTTAAGCATTGCCGTGAAAAGCTGCGGGAAATAGAAACGGCCAAGCGTATAGCGAAGGAGCGCGAGGCGGAGGCGAAAGGATATTTAGCGGCGCTTGAAGATATTTTAAAAGCGGCCGGCCTTTCTTTAAAGCAAATGTATTTTGAGCGGGGCGAGGCGGAGCGCGCTATTAGGGCAGCGCTTTTTGATGACGCTTTAAGGCTGCGCTCTAAGGCGGATGCGGCCGAGAAAGCGATAAGGCAGGAGCGCGACAAGCTGCTTGGAGAAGAAAAGCAAAAAGAGGCGGAGCGCGCGGGTATAGTTGAAAGGCTTAAAAATGCTCAAGAGGGCATAAGGCGGGCTAAGGAGATGGAGCGGGAGGCGGAAGCGGCGCACGAGTCTATAAAAAAAGCTTATGAACAAATTGAGCAGCTTAAAGGCAGAGCGGATATTGAAAGCCGCAAGCTTTTAGAATTTGAAGGGCTTGATGCTCATATTGATAAGAACCGCGGCATTATGGAGGCGGAACAGTCGGCGCATGACGATTATATGGCAAACATACGGCTTGGCGAAACGCTTGAAGCTGCGACTAAAGCGGTGGCGCAAAGAGAGAAAGAGCTTAAGGATGCGCAAGCCGCGCTTGAGGCGGTAACAGAGAGGCTTAAGCAGGCTCAAAGCGCTTATAACAAGGAGGCGCATGAGCAGGCGATAGAGAAGGCCGAGCAGGCGGCGTCAGAGCTGTACGCTGCCAGGGCGCGCCTTGAGGCGGCAGAGGCCGAGGCGGTAAGGCTTGAGGCTGAAGTAAAAGCCAAGAAAAAAAGCCTTGAGAGAGCCGAAGAGGCGGCTCAAGGCATCGCCGGATGCGAGGCTAACGCCGAGATACTAAAGCGCATACAGCGGCTGCTGTCGCTGGCGGGGGAGAGAATAGCGTCGGCGTATCGAGAGGAGCTTGGCAGGCGCGCCAATTCGATATACGCTTCGGTGGCGGGCGAGGGCGGCCTTGAATGGGTAACGAACTACGAACTGGAGCTTACCACAGACGGCAGGCGCAGGAGCTTTAAGCAGCTCTCGGGCGGCGAGCAGATGACGGCGGCGCTGTCGGTGCGGCTTAGCCTGCTTGACAGTTTGTGGCGTGGCGGCTTTGGCTTTTTCGATGAGCCTACAGTAAACCTGGACAGGCAACGGAGAGAAAACCTTGCGGCGGTGCTGCCGCAAATGCTAAGGGGATTTGCGCAGGCGTTTGTTATAAGCCATGACGATACTTTTGAGGCCATGAGCGAGTCGGTAGTGTATATTGAAAAAAGCGGCGGGCAGAGCGGCGCTCCGAGCCGGCTAAGTTGACGCGGGTATACTCATTTGTTAATATTGCATGAGAAAGATACATACTTATAAATAAAAAGACGGCTGTTAGAGGAGAGATATATGATTCCAAAAAAAGACGCGTTATTTTGGGGCGCGATAGCTGCGGTTTCCCTGGCAATAATCGCGGCGTTGTTTACATGGAATATCGCACAGGGCGCCATAACCGGCGGAGATGCCTATATCCTAAGCAAAGACCAGTATGCCGATTATCAGCAGTATAGGAAGATAAGCGAGATTGAGGACATAATCAAAGATCGGTATTATGAGGAGCCGGACGTTGATGCTCTGTACGAAGGAGCGCTTGAAGGCGTTGTGGCGGCTCTTAATGATCCTTATAGCGAATATATTAACGAGCAGGAGCAAAAAAGGTTTGACCAGCTCAACAGCGGCGGCTTTACCGGCATAGGCGTTACTATTACAGTTGACGCCGAGACGGGGTATCCTCTTGTACTTGACGTTTCTCCCGGCTCTCCCGCTGAGGCGGGCGGCATTAAGCAGGGCGATAGCATTATAGCCGCCGACGGGCAGGATTTCTATGGTTTTGACCTTGACAGGGTTGTGGCGCTCATTATGGGCGATAAAGGCACAAAGGTTGTAGTAACAATCGAGCGAGCCGGCGAAAAGCAGGATATTGAGCTTACGCGCAGCGAAATTAAAGAGGTTACTATATCGCATAAGCTGTTTGAAAACTCGGTTGGTTATGTAAAGATAAGTAAATTTGGTGGCAATACTACGGACGATTTTATAGCCGCCATGCGCGATCTTGAGCAAAGGGGAGCGGCAGGGATTGTTATAGACCTTCGCAACAACGGCGGCGGATTGTTGCATGAGGCTGTTAAGATATGCGATTTTCTTATGCCGTCCGGCGTTATTACATATACAAAGGGCAGGACGGAGGATGAGCATGTTTATGAGAGCGACGCCGACGCTTTTAATTTGCCGGTAGTTGTACTGGTGAACGGCAACTCCGCCAGCGCGTCTGAGATAATGGCGGGGGCGCTTAAGGTATCGGGAACGGCACAAATAGTAGGCTCGCAGACGTTTGGCAAGGGCATAGTTCAGACGTATTTTGAGCTGAGCGATAAAAAGACCAGCGTTAAGCTTACAACGTCGGTTTATTATCTCGCCGATGATACTACGCCGCATGAGGTGGGCGTAGAGCCGCATCATATTGTTGAATCGGAGGGCAACGCCATACCCGACGATACTTCGACTGATAATCAGCTGCAAAAGGCGATAGAGGTGCTGCGCACTCAAACGGGATGAGGGGTTTGTTTAGGGGCGCACTTGTGCCTTAAAAAACTAAAGGTTTTTTAGCAATTTTACATTGGGCAATAGGCGGGTCGGGGTTATCTCCGGCCCTTGTTCTATTAAGAATATAATGTTAGATAGTGGGGGAGAAGGCGATTTATTGTAGCCAGATTGCTGCTTTGTTATTTAAAGCCTTGGAGCGCTCAATAAAACGGCACTATGAAAAACTGAAAAAGCTGTGCGCCTTGGGCAAAACCGCGGACAGAAGCCCGCAAACGCTAAAGGAGCGCGATGCGGAGTTTTTAGCCAAGGTTAGGAAGAAAAGGCCGGATAGCCTTGACCAAGCTTGTTGCAGCAATATAAAATCATGGTAATAGGAGGATTTATTTCCTCTTAGAAAAGGACGGGGATATGCTGTGAAGAAATGGATCATATCATTTGTGCTCGCGTTTATAACAATGACGATTATAATTGTATTGACAGAGTTTTTTGAGTGGAGTTTTCGAAATATTATTATTGCTTTAATAGGTATACCCTTCCTTGCCCTGTGTTTTAGGCTCGTAATCGCCACAACACCCGCAGCCATGAAAGAGCTGAAGGAAAGAGAAGATAGGAATATAGCTGCAAAGCGTGATGATGGCATTCCCAAATGCCCGAGGTGCCGCTCCACATCGATTAGCGCAAATCAAAAAGGCTTCGGCATTGGAAAGGCGGTAGTTGGAGCAGCAATCGCAGGGCCTCTCGGACTTGTGGGTGGCAACATCGGAGCTAAAAAGGTTAGGATAACCTGTTTGAATTGCGGACATCAATGGATGGCGGGCAAGAACTAAATAAGTAAACATATTATAACTAACGAACCGCCAACCTACGGGAAGGCGGTTTTTTTTATTACGAAAAGCGTGGGCGTGATAAGCGATTTATTTTATCTAGGTTGCTATTTTCTTATTTAAAGCCGGGGAGCGCTCAATTGATTTTTATGTTCAACCTTTTCTTTTTTTAAATACCCGCCCGAGCACAGGGAAAAGGTGGAACATAAAAATGGACACGCCCGAATATGGATAATAAGGGTGATGGAAAATGGGCAAAAAGATAAGAATAAAAGCGATGAGTTTGGATCGGATAATAATGATATTAATGGCGGCGGGGGTTGTGATATCACTTTCAACGCTGTTGTTTAAAAAGACGGCGCAGGACGGGGGTCAGCAAGTTGCCTTTGAGGATTCCCATGAAGTACTTCCTTTGCAACCGGCGGATACCGTGATAGAGGAGGAAAGCGATAAATCAAGAGGCGGTCAGCCGCGGCTGTTAGGCAGAGCGGTGGCGGCATTGCTAGAGCCGGGTAATTTGCTGGCTTGGGAGCTGCCGGCGATTAAGGCGGTAGATATGGGAGAATGGCAATATGGGGCAGAGGCGGTGCCGGTGACGGCGCATGAAGACAGGTCGGATATACTGCCGAATATGGAAGAGGAGATAGGCGAATCGGTAAAAATCGAGATAGAGAAGATAACCGACGATATGCAGCCGCTTATTATAGGCGATTCGGGGCCGCAGATACTTATTTACCACACGCATACGCAAGAGGCGTATTTGCAGATGGGCGATTATAAATATGTTGAGAACGGCAGATGGCGCACGAAGGAGCAGGATAAAAATGTATGCCGTGTCGGGCGGGAGCTGGCACAAATTCTTCAGGAGAAATACGGATTTAGCGTTATACACGATGTTTATGACCATGAGCCGCCAAAGCTTGGCACATCGTATGAACGCTCGCTTATCACCATGGAAAAGTATAAGGCGAAGTATCCCTCAATACAGATGTTTATAGATGTGCATCGCGATGCGTATGATGTCGACGCCGCGCGCGATATTGTTATGATAGACGGTAAGGCGGCGGCGCGCATGATGTTTGTTGTGGGTACCGGCGAAGGTAAGACGGGGAACGGGCCGGAGCCGCGACCTAACTGGCAGGAGAACTATAAGCTGGCCTTAAAGATAACAAACAGGCTGAATGAAATGAATGAGAGGTTTTGCAGGAAGATAAGGGTTAAGACGGGCAGGTATAATCAGCATTTAACGGATATGTCGCTATTGGTGGAGGTTGGGCATAATGCCAATACGCTTGAAGAGGCGCTTACATCGGTGCCGTATCTTGCTGAAGCTATAAATGACAGCGTTACAAAGCAGACGCATCCTTGACATAACGCCGTAATAATTGCATTATGTAAGCATAGGATTTGCCGGATGGCGGTATGGTCCTTAATAAGTTGAAACGGGTGTTTTGATGGACGAAAGACCTATCGGTATATTTGATTCGGGTTTGGGCGGATTAAGCGTGTTAAAAGAAGCTATGGGGCTGATGCCGAACGAGAGGTTTATATATTACGGCGATAACCGCAACGCCCCTTACGGCGAAAAGCCGCAAAGCGTTATAAAAGAGCTGTCGTTTGCCTGCGTTGAGCTGTTGCGGGAAAAAGGCGTTAAGGCTGTGGTTGTGGCGTGCAATACCGCTACAAGCGTAGCGGTTGAGGATATGCGCAGGCGTTTCGATTTTCCCATTATAAGCATGGAGCCTGCTATAAAGCCGGCGCTGGCGTTTGCAGGAGAGAGCAGGGTTATTGTTTTGGCTACTCCGGCGACGGTAAAGCAGCAGCGGTATTTAAACCTTGTAGACGCTTTAGGGGCGGAGGAGAGGATAACTAATATACCGTGCGGCGGGTTGGTTGATATAATAGAAGGCGGCGAACTTAGCGGAGCCAAAATATCGGACAAGCTTGATGAGTTGCTTTTCGGCGTTGATACGGCAGCGGCGGCTGTGGTGCTGGGTTGTACGCACTATGTCCTAGCTAAAGAGGCGGTGGCGGCGGCGCTGGTACGAGCCGGTATAAAGGCAGCGCTTTTTGACGGGAACGCGGGTACGGTGGCGCAGCTAAAAAACGTGCTTGCGGGAAAAGGCATGTTATCTGAAGGCGAAGGCGGAGTTGAGCTGTATACCTCCGGCGACGCTGAGCGTGTTATACCCATTTACAAAAAAGTGATGGGCATGGAGCGGTGATTGTTTTAACAGGCGGGAAATGATATAGTCGCGGTATAGATTTAGAGGGGCGAGGCAAATGCAATCGCCGGTTTTTATAATATGTATAGGGGGAGCAGGCCTTATGATTAAACAGGGAGACAAGGCGCCGGATTTTACATTACCGGATAAGGACGGCAAAATGGTAAGCCTTTCAGATTTTAAAGGGCAGAAGGTTGTTGTTTATTTTTATCCCAAAGACAGCACGCCGGGCTGCACAAAGCAGGCTTGCGCGTTTCGTGACAGCTACGGCGCATTTAGAACGGCGGGTGTTAATGTTATAGGCATAAGCAAGGACAGCGTGGCGTCGCATTTAAAATTCGCTGAGGCGCACGGTCTGCCGTTTACAATACTCGCAGATCCGGGCATGGAAGCTATAAACGCTTATGGCGTATTGAAAGAAAAGAAGATGTTTGGCAGGACGGTTATGGGCGTTGTTAGGACTACGTTTGTTATAGACGAGGAGGGAATGGTTATAAAGGTATTTGAAAAAGCCAATCCCGACACCAACGCTTACGACATACTCGATTTTATAGACGGTACTTTATAATTTCATATTAAGCTATTTAGCGCTGCTCTCTATTTTAAATGGGGCGGCGCTTTTGTTTTGGAACTGTATTTTTAATTTTAGTAAAATTAAATAGAATAATTTTTCCCAATTTAAAAAGGCGTGTTTTAATAAAGACTAATAGCAGGCGATGCCGTTATATTACGGCGGTTTTGCCAAGATTTATATTGCGAGGTTTCTATATGAAAAAAAGCCTTTTGGGATTTTTAATAATTTGCCTGTGCTTATGTATAGCTTTTGGCGTTACGGGGTGCGGCAATAATAACGGGGATAAAGCCGGTGAGAAAAACGGCGAAAGCGAAACCGACATACCGACTCCGGAGGTTACAGAGAAGGGCGAACCGGGCAAGGTGAGTATAGGGGTGTTGCTTAAGCCGGTTACTACGAATTATTGGGCGGTGCTTAGAGCCGGCATTGAGGAGGATGCGGGGCGGCTTATAAACGTTACAATAGAGATACGCGAGATGGGGCGGGAGGCTGAAGGAGAGGACCAGCTTAAAGAGCTTGAATATATGGTGGAGAGCGGTAAATACAGCGCCATTGTTGTATCGCCTATGACGCCGGTTAACTGCATACTCGGCATAGTAAAGGCGAATGAAAGGAGCATACCGATTGTATTGATTGAGGATGATGTCGATACAAATATGCTTGAAAAAGAAGAAGGATATATAGCGGGATATGCTGGGTCGGATTATTATAAGTCGGGGCAGATGGCGGGTCACTACATAGTTGATACTATGGGAGAGGAAGAAGGCGGCGTTGCTATAGTTGGAGGGCCAAAGGGCGATGAAATAAGCCAAAAGCGGGTTGATGGATGCGAGGAGACACTAAACGCGCAAGATAATATAGAGCTTGTTGCAATACGCCCGGGAGATTGGGAAAAGGAGGCGGCTTTTGAGGCGGCGGAGGATTTAATCAAAAAATACGGCAGCCATTTAAAGGCTATATACGCGGTATGCGACGCAACGGCACTCGGCGTTTTAGAGGCGATTGAGCAAGAGGGGCGCGAGGATATAATACTGGTTGCGGGGGAGACAAGCGAAGAGACTAGGGCGGCGGTTGAGCAGGGTAAAATGGCGGCGGTAATGTTGCGGCCGGATCTTGTAGGGCAGGCGGGGGTTGAGCTGGCGGTAAAGTCTTACAGGGAGATGAGAGAGGGGTTGTTCAAGGAGCGGCCGCCGAAGCTGTATATTACTACAAGCATTATAAAGCCGGATAACCCGAGGTTTCAAAAAGGCGATGGCGATCAGCATGAGCGGTAGCTACAGACGTATGCTTTTTGGGAGGGAGAGCTTAAAGCCGAGGTGTTTTGCGGGTTAATATTGACGGGGAGCCGCGCTCGGGGTATCATTATTTAAGGTGCGGCTCGAATATTATAGGCTGCGCAGATGGTCTCTGGGGGATATGTTGCTAATGAAGGTTGCTGTTTTGGGTTGTGGCAGGTGGGGAGTGTTCCTTGCCTGGTATTTTAATAAAATAGGTCATGAGGTGCTGCTGTGGGGCAGGGAGACATCGCCGCATCTTAAAGCTCTTAAAAAAGACAGGACAAACGGCATGGTTACATTGCCGCAAAGCGTTTATATTACCAGCGAGCTGGACTTTGCTATTGACGAGTCGGCTGTGCTGGTTATTTCTATCGCGTCGCAGCAGCTGCGCAGCTTTATGATGGATTTAGCAAAGCATAACCTCAAGCGCAAAACAATTGTTTTATGCATGAAGGGGCTGGAGGAAGGCACAGGTATGCGCTTAAGTGAGGTGGCGTCGGAATATCTGCCGGCTTCGGCTAGGTTGGCGGTATGGCTTGGGCCCGGCCATGTGCAGGACTTTTTAAACGGAGTGCCTAACTGCATGGTTATAGATTCCGAGAACGACAGAGTAAAGCGCAAGCTGGTGCGTGAATTTTCGAGTAAGCTTATACGTTTTTATTACGGCAGCGACATTACCGGAAACGAATTAGGCGCTGCTTCTAAAAACGTTATGGGTATAGCGGCGGGTATGCTTGACGGACTAAACCTTGGCAGCCTTAAAGGCGCGCTTATGGCGAGGGGCACTTGTGAAATAGCGCGGCTTATACGCGCTATGGGCGGCGACCCTATGTCGGCTTACGGACTTTGCCATCTAGGCGACTACCAGGCCACTCTTTTTTCAGAATACAGCAACAACAGAAGGTTTGGAGAGCTGTGGGTAAAGGGAGTGGAGTTTGAATGCCTGGCGGAGGGCGTATCAACTGCGAAGGCTATTGTAAAGCTGAGCCGTGAGCATAAGATAGATTTGCCTATTTGCCGCAGTGTATACGATATAGTACATCGCAAAAAGGAGCCGGGCAAGGTTTTATCAAAGCTGTTCATAAGAAGGCTCAAATCCGAGTTCTAAGGCGTATATAAGGTATATACGCATGGTTATATTTAAATATATACACCGGAGGAGGAATGTCATGGATGCGCTTGACATTGCCATACTGAATATTCTAAAATCGAATGCAAGGGCCTCGTTCCTGTCCATAGGAAAGGCCATTAATTTGTCTACATCGGCGGTTGTAGAACGGGTGAAAAAGCTGGAGAGATCCGGCGTTATAAGCGGATATACCGCCATTATAAACGGCAAAAGCTTTGATAAGCAGCTTACGGCTCTTGTTTTTGTAAGCTTGGAGTCGCCAAGGTATATAGATGGATTTGTTGACTTCATATGCAAGAACAACGATGTTATTGAATGCCATTCGGTAACCGGTAATTATGATTTTATACTCAAGATTGTTACCGAAAACCCTTTGAGCCTCGAAAAGCTGCTTAATAAAATTAAAAGCGAAACAGGCGTTATAAAGACATATACATATGTTACTCTTGATACTATAAAAAACGAATACTCGGTAGCCCCGCAGCTTTAAAAGCGGGTTTAAGGAATTTAAAAACCGCTATTAGCAGAATGTTTAGGGCTAGAAAGGATTTTTGATATGAAATATTTAAGATTTGAAATCGAGGGAGCTGAAAAGCAGGGGGTTGTTGAAGGCGGCGTTATAAAGGAGATAACCGGCGACATATTCACCTCTTACGAATATACCGGAAGCGAATTCGAGTTTGATGGCGCGCATATACTCGCGCCGGTGCAGCCGAAAAAGATTGTTGCGGTGGGCAAGAACTACCTTGACCATATAGGCGAATTGGGCGGCGATACCGATATACCGAAAAACCCTATTATATTCATTAAAATGCCGCATACAATTGTAGGACCGGGCGAAATTATAAAAAGGCCCAAAGGCGCTAAAAGAGTTGATTATGAAGCCGAGTTGGGTATCGTTATAGGCAAGGAATGTTTTAATGTAGAGCCGGAGCAGGCGATGGAGTATGTTTTTGGCGCTACCTGCCTAAATGATGTTACTGAGAGGGTATTCCAAAAGAGCGATAAGCAGTGGATAAGGAGCAAGAACTTCCCTACCTTCTGCCCCGTTGGCCCTTATATTGTAACCGGACTCGACTACGGCAATCTCAATATAAGCTCAAAGCTAAACGGCGAGATAAGGCAGAATTCAAATACGTCGAAATTCCTGTTCAATCTGCCGGAGCTTATAAGCTTTATATCCGGCTTTATGCCCATGTATCCCGGCGATGTTATAGCCACCGGCACGCCGGAGGGCATAGGCGCTATGGTAGAGGGAGATGTTGTTGAGGTTACCGTTGAAGGCGTGGGTACGCTTAGAAACAAGGTAGCCGACGCTTAAATACGGTATTATTGCCGCTTGAAATAAAGTGGGCGGATACCGGCGGAAAAGAGAATATGCCGGCGGCCGGCGCTAAGGTTGCGTAATGAAGCGTGTAATTCGGTTTCATGCAAATGAAGCTTTATGAATGCGCGCTTTGTTGTTTTTAAAGACCTTAGGCGGGATAAATGTATGCCGAAATATTTTTGTCTAAATATAGAAAGACCGAATTTTATTCAATGTTCGGACGCTATTGTGGCTGAAATAGAAAAAAATAGACAAATATGAAGCGACGGAGACGTAAAATATCAAGCTGGTTCTTGATTTATAATATGAATCTTAGTATAATAGTTCGCAATATTAGTATGCTTAACATTCATTTGTAATAAATAGTTTGGAGGAAAAAATTATGAAGAAGTTTGCATTGTTTATGGCTGTGCTGATGCTGGCCGCCATGTTCGTGGCGTGCGGCACAAAATCGCCGGCAACAGAGACGGACGGCCCGGCAACCGGAGCCGATGGAGACACAATACTCATAGGCGGTCTTGCGCCCCTTACAGGCGCCGTTTCCATGTACGGCACGACGGCTATCAAGGGCGCTGAATTGGCGTTTGAGGAGATCAATGCTAATGGCGGCGTTCTTGGCAAGCAGATCGAATTTGAAGTGCTTGACGAGAAAGGCGACGCTACCGAAGCTGTAAACGCCTACAACAGGCTGACGGAGAAGAACATAGTGGCGCTGGTCGGCGATATCACAAGCCAGCCTACGCTAGCTGTGGCGGAGCTTGCCGCGGCGGACGGGCTGCCCATGATCACGCCTACAGCCTCGCATGCCGACATAACAAAAGCCGGCCCCAACATATTCCGCGTATGCTTCCTTGATCCTTATCAAGGAACAATGATGGCTAGGTTCGCGGCGGAAAATCTTAAGCTTAAAAAGATAGCCGTTATATACAACACATCGGACGACTACTCGCAGGGCGTTGCCGAATCGTTTAAGGCGGAGGCCGAACTGCTGGGCATGGAGGTTGTAGCTTCTGAAGGATACGGCGCCGATGATAAGGACTTTAAAGCGCAGTTGACTTCGATACAGGGCAAGTCTCCGGAAGCTGTTTATGTACCCGACTACTACGCGACAGACGCTCTTATAGCGGCGCAGGCCCGCGAAATCGGACTTGATGTTCCGCTGCTAGGACCGGACGGATGGGACGGCGTTCTCGGCTCCATAGATGCTTCAAACATAGAAGTATTGAACAATTGCTTTTTCTCAAACCATTACTTTGCAGAAGACACCGCCGAAGTTGTTGCGAACTTCTTTGCCGGCTATAGGGAAAAGTATGATGAGGAGCCCAGCTCTTTCGCGGCGCTCGGATACGACGCGGCTTACATACTGGTAAACGCTATAGAGGCGGCCGGCTCGACGGACAGCGAAGCTATTGTTGAGGCGATGGCGGCTACCGAACTCGAAGGCGTTACCGGCAAAATAACATATGAAGGAAGCGGAGACCCTGTAAAGGTGCTTACCGTTATAGAGATAGTTGACGGCAAATACACATTGTTTGACAGGATACATCCGTAAACGGTTGACAAAGGTAATATAATATAATTTAGGGCTAATTTAACACGATTAAGATGGCCAGATAACGGCGCGGCAGCATTGCCGCGCCGAAATCCGGCATACATAACAGGTCATCTTGACGCTTTGAATCTATAGCATGAACGCATGGCTTCAGTGCATTGAGATGACTTTTTTTATTAAAGCCGATTTATGAACATTTATTTGCGTTGTTTATCTTAATGAGTTTTTGCTGTATTATAAGTATGTAATAAATTACGACGCGTTTAGGTCGCAGGCTTGGGAGTAAGCAAATGATAGATTTTATTAGGCAATTGATAAACGGGCTGCAGATAGGCAGCATATACGCGCTTGTCGCTTTGGGATATACAATGGTTTACGGCATAGTAAAGCTTATTAACTTTGCCCATGGCGACGTTATAATGGTAGGGGCGTATTTTTCGCTTATGGTGCTGCCGCTGCTCTCGGCTGCGGGGCTGCCGCTTTGGATATGCATTATAATAAGCGCAGTACTTTGCGCTGCTACCGGCGCTATTATAGAGGCGGTAGCGTATCGCCCGCTTAGAGAAGCCAGCCGCTTGAGCGCGCTTATAACGGCAATTGGCGTAAGCCTGTTTTTACAGAATCTGTTTATGCTGATTTATACTCCAAACCCCCGTCCTTATCCCAAGATTTTTGATTTTGAAAACATATCGTTCCTTGGGTTTGAAATAAGCTTTACCGTACTTCTTACTATAGTTGTATCGGTGATTTTGATGGTGCTGCTTTCGATATTTATAAAGCATACAAAGATTGGAAAGGCGATGCGGGCAGTATCCGAAGATACGGGGGCGGCCAAGCTTATGGGAATAAACGTCAACCTTACTATTTCCGCAACGTTTATTATAGGCTCGGCTCTAGCGGCGGTAGGCTCTGTGTTCTACGCCTCATCGTATCCGCAGATAAACCCGTATATGGGCTCGATGCTCGGCCTTAAGGCTTTTATAGCCGCCGTAATGGGGGGGATAGGCATTATACCCGGCGCCATGCTAGGCGGAGTGCTTATGGGAGTAGCGGAAAGCCTTACTAAGGCTTATATATCCTCTCAGCTCGCCGATGCCGTAGTGTTCGGCATACTTATTGTGGTGCTGCTGGTTAAGCCGTCAGGTATATTCGGCGTGAATATGAGAGAAAAGGTTTAGGTGGTTTCACATGTCTAAAGGCAAGGCAAAATCATATATAATAAACGCCGTAGCGACAGCTGTGCTATGCGGCGTTATAATAGCGCTTAATTCTTCGGGAGCTATAAGCAGGTATTATTCCGGCATACTTATGCTGGTTTGTATAAACGTTATATTGGCGGTAAGCCTCAACCTGACTACCGGTTGCCTGGGGCAAATAGCGCTAGGACACGCCGGATTTATGTCGATAGGCGCGTATACGTCGGCGCTTATAACAAAGAGCGTGGCGGCGAGCGGCGCGTCGCAGTACGTTGTGTTTTTCGTGGCGCTTTTGGCCGGAGGAATTTTGGCAGCGATATTCGGCGTTATGATAGGACTGCCGGCGCTTAGGCTGAAGGGCGACTATCTTGCAATTATAACGCTGGGATTTGGCGAAATAATAAGGGTTATAATTGAGTATCTGCCTTTTACCGGCGGGGCGCAGCGGCTGCGCGGCATACCAAAGCTTTCAACACTGCCCATCGCGCTTATAATATGCGTTATTTCCGTAACAGTGTTGACCATGCTTATGCGCTCAAGACATGGGCGGGCCATTCTTTCGATAAGAGAGGACGATATCGCATCTGAGGCTGTCGGTATACACAATACATATTATCGCACGCTGGCCTTTACAATAGCCGCGTTTTTTGCAGGCATTGCCGGCGGCGTGTTCGCGCATTACATGGGCATACTCGGTGCGCGGGATTTTGGGTTTATGCGCTCTGTTGAGATAACTATAATTGTTGTTATGGGCGGGCTTGGCAGTTTTACCGGCTCTATTGTGGCGGCGGCTATACTTACTATGCTGCCGGAGTTGCTGCGTGAATTCGCCGATTATCGCATGTTGGCTTATTCGGTGGCGCTTATAGCGCTTATGATATTTAAGCCCTCGGGGCTGTTCGGCACATATGAATTCTCGCTGACGCGCGCTATAGAATTCATAAAGAGGCTGTTTAAGGGTAAAGCCGGGCAGCGGCGAGAAGTGTAACGGAGGGGGCGGGCAAGATGTCTAGCATTATAAAGACAGAAGGGCTTGGTATAAGGTTTGGCGGCCTTAGGGCGGTATCAAACTTTAACATTGATATAAAAAACGGAGAGCTTGTAGGGCTTATAGGTCCTAACGGCGCGGGTAAAACAACCGTTTTTAATATGCTTACTGGGGTTTATCATCCGAGCGAAGGCGAGTATTTTATAAACGGGGCGCCGATTAAGAAAAAGCGGCCGGATCAGATTGTTAAAATGGGCGTGGCGAGGACTTTCCAGAATATAAGGCTGTTTAAAAAGCTTAGCGTTATTGAAAATGTTATGATAGCCGCTAATCAGCATTTAAAATATTCTGTTTTTTCGAGCATGCTGCGCTTGCCGTTGTTTTGGAAAGAGGAAAAAGAGGTGCGCGAGAGGGCGCTGTCCATACTTGATGTTTTCGGTATGAGGCTGCACGCCGATGTTATGGCGGACAGCCTGCCTTACGGGCAGCAGAGAAAGCTTGAAATAGCCAGGGCGTTGGCGACGGAGCCGCAGATACTGCTGCTTGACGAGCCTGCCGCCGGTATGAATCCAACCGAAACGAACGAGCTTATGGCTACAATAAAGCTTATTCGTGAGAAATTTAATATAACGATACTTTTAATTGAGCACGACATGAGCCTGGTTATGGGCATTTGTGAGAGAATAGTTGTGCTTGATTACGGTCTTATAATCGCTGAGGGCTTACCGGAGGAGGTTGTTAAGAATCCTAAGGTTATTGCCGCCTACCTTGGCGAATAGGAGAAGGAATATGCTCAAGATTGATAATATAAACGTATACTATGGCAACATACACGCCATTAAGGACATAAGCCTTGAGGTTAACGAAGGCGAGATAGTTTCGCTTATAGGCGCAAACGGAGCCGGCAAGACAACGACGTTGCAGGCTATTTCAGGACTTATAAAGCCTAAGAGCGGCGAGATATCGTTTTTAGGCCGCAATGTTGTGCCTATGGAGGCGCATAACATAATGAAGCTAGGTTTGTGTCAGGTGCCGGAGGGGCGGCGCATTTTTTCAAAGCTGACTGTAAAGGAAAATCTTCAAATGGGCGCTTACACCTCAAAGCGGGGTGCAGACAAAATCGCTAAGGATATGAACTATGTATATGACCATTTTCCGAGACTGCGTGAGAGGAGAGGTCAGCTTGGCGGCACTTTATCGGGCGGCGAACAGCAGATGCTGGCAATAGGCAGGGCGTTGATGTCTAAGCCGAAGATGCTGCTTTTAGATGAGCCGTCTATGGGGCTATCGCCGATATTGGTTAAGGAAATATTCGCTATTATAGAGGAAGTGAGAAAGGGCGGCATTACTGTGCTGCTTGTTGAGCAGAACGCTAAGATGGCGTTGTCTGTTTCGGACAGGGCGTATGTGCTGGAGACGGGCAGGATTGTTATGACGGGGCCTGCCGAAAGCCTGCTTGAAAATGATGAGGTGAAAAAGGCGTATTTGGGGGCATAAGTATACAACAGAGATTTTAATATATTATAGCGCCTGTTTTTATGCAGGCGTTTTTTGATTTTGCGCAAACGGAATTTATTCGATATGCGTTTGGAGGGTATACCCACTTTGAGCGGGTTTTGGTATAATATAGCTGAATTCGCGCTCCTTATTAAAGGGCAAATAGTTATAAGGGGAGGTTTACAATGGATTTTGGATTTATAACCCGGCTTGACCCTATTATGCAGGCGCTGGTAGCCACGCTTTTTACATGGTTTGTTACGGCACTCGGGTCGGCGATGGTTTTTTTCTTTAAGGAGATAAATAGAAAAGTGCTCGACGCCATGCTGGGGTTTGCTGCCGGTGTAATGCTGGCGGCCAGCTTTTGGTCGCTTCTTGCTCCTGCGATAGATATGGCGGAGGCTGCGGGCAGCATTAAATGGCTACCGCCGCTTATAGGCTTTTTATTGGGCGGAGCGTTTCTAAAACTCGCCGACAGTATCATACCGCATGTGCATATAGGCGGCATGACGGGGAAGAAGGAAGGCGTTAAAACAAGCTGGCAGCGCAGCGTATTGCTGGTGACGGCTATAACATTGCATAATATACCCGAAGGCTTGGCGGTGGGCGTGGCGTTTGGGGCGGCGGCGCTCGGTATGCCGTCGGCTACAGTAGCGGGCGGGATAGCGCTCGCGATAGGTATAGGATTGCAGAACTTTCCTGAAGGCGCGGCGGTATCAATACCCTTGCGGCGCGAGGGATTATCGAGATTTAAAAGCTTCGCGTATGGGCAGGCGTCGGGCATTGTGGAGCCTATATCAGGTGTTATAGGGGCGGCGGCGGTGATGGCTATGCAGCCTATACTGCCGTATGCTTTGGCGTTTGCGGCCGGAGCTATGATATATGTTGTTATAGAGGAGCTTATACCCGAGGCTCAGACGTCGGGCAATTCCGATATAGCTACTATAGGTACTATGCTGGGGTTTGCCGTTATGATGGTTTTGGACGTGGCGCTCGGATAAATTTGTAAAAGAGGTATTATAAGCGCGGCCGAATTGGTTGCGCTTATAATATTTATTGACAGCTAAATGAATGCTATATATAATTAAATAGGAATTATTATTTTATAATACTGCTTGTAATAAGGGGTGATTATTATGGCGGCTAAAAATACAATACAAAGGCAGCTTCTTATAAGCGCCATGAAAAGACTGGATCATCCTACCGCGAATGAGGTATATGAGGAAATACGCAAGGATTATCCTAATATAAGCTTGGGCACCGTTTACAGAAACCTTAACAATATGGTGGCGAACGGCGAGATGTATCGCTTGTCGATGCAGAACTCCTCGGATAGATTCGATACTGATATATGCCTGCATTATCATATGTGCTGCGAGTCGTGCGGCAGATATGTCGATGTGCATATGGATGATAACGGGGGGCTAGAGAGCAAAGCTAAGGAGAATACCGGATGCCGCATTACAGGGCATGATATTATTTTCCGGGGCATATGCCACGATTGCGATAAGGGCGCTTGATATAGTTTTTATTTGGCGACGGGAGATCTGTGTAAAAGCATACGGGGCAGCCGGAAGTATGCATAAAAAGCTTGCGCGGGGTATTAAAGCATGATATAATACCCAAGACAAAAGCATATGGATTATTATCATGAATCTCTTTGAAATATTTGGAAAAGAGCGTACAGGTTTTTAATCCAAATATTATTGAGGAGGTTTTTGTTATGTTTGAAGATAAGGTACTGCAGTGCCGTGATTGCGGCGTTGAGTTCGTATTCTCGGTAGGCGAACAGGAGTTTTACAAGGAAAAGGGATTTGATAACCAGCCCACACGCTGCGTAGAATGCCGTAGGCTTAAAAAGCAGCAGAGGAATCAGGAAAGATATTCCTCATACGACAGGTAATTATTTGTTGTTTAAGCAGGCTGTAAAGCCTGCTTTTGCATGAAATTTGGAAGGAAAGATATGACAACAAACTTTAAAGAAATGAATTTATCGCCGGAGATACTTGCCGCGCTTGAAAAGAGCGGCTTTGAAACGGCAACAACTGTGCAGGCCGAGACAATTCCGGCCATGCGCGAATGGCGCGACGTAATAGCTAAGGCACCGACAGGCACCGGCAAGACAATCGCTTTTGCCATACCGCTGCTTGAGCATATAAACTTTGAAAGCCAGACTGTTCAGTCTTTAATACTAAGCCCGACAAGGGAATTGGCAATACAGATTTGCGATGAGATTAAAAAGCTGGCGGAGTTTATGAAAGGCGTTAGGATAGTATCGGTATACGGCGGACAGAGCATGGACAGGCAGATTAAAGCGCTTAAAAGGCGGCCGCAGATAGTGGTGGCCACGCCGGGAAGGCTTATGGACCATATAAGGCGGCGCAATATAGACATAAGAAACGTTAACGCCGTAGTGCTTGACGAAGCGGACAGAATGCTTGATATGGGGTTTGTAAAAGACGTTACGCGTATACTTGACCTTATGCCCAAAAAAAGGCATCTTGCGCTTATGTCGGCTACTATCTCAAGAGAGGTTATGGACATTGCCTGGATGTACCAGCGCGACGCGGTGGAGATAACCGTTCAAGGCGTTAAAGAAGACAAGCCGCAGATTGTGCAGTACAGCATTGAGGATACAAGGGACAAAGCCGGCGGCATGATGAGCGTTATGGGAGAGAAGGGGTATAGCAGGGTAATAGTGTTCTGCAATACAAAACACGCTGTTCGCAGGCTTACGCAAAACCTCGCCTCGCGTGGCTGCGCTGCCGATTGCATACACGGCGATCTTAGGCAGAGCGCCAGAGAAAAGGTAATGGATGCGTTTAGAAAGGGCAAGCTTAATGTTTTGGTGGCGACAGATGTCGCGGCGCGCGGCATTGACGTTGATGGTATAGAAGCTGTTTTCAACTATGATTTGCCGAATGAAAGCGAGTATTACATACACAGGATAGGCCGTACCGGAAGGGCGCAAAAAAGAGGCGCGTCTTACACATTTGTAACTGCCTTTGAAGCGCTTAAGCTTAAGGATATAGCCAAGTACACAAAGTCGAATATTATTTCGATGAGACTTGATAACAACGGCAAGCTGGTGCCGGCAAGGAAGAAGAAAGCTATATAATCGATTTAAAGCTTTTATATGGATGAAGAAAGGTTCGGTTTCTCAATATGTGATGAAACCGAATTTTTGTTTAATTTTCGACACTTATAAACAGAATTCGAGCATTGATATGAAATTATAAAGGTTATAATGCATTAAAAATAATGTAGATATAATGGATTATGCGACTGATTTAGGATTAAAAGGGCGTAAGAGCCATATTTATAATTGCTAAGGAACATATACGGCTTGATACCGTCAAATTTTAGGCTGTATAAATAAAGGCGCGGCGAGGCAAATAAACCGGAGTTATAAATTAAACGGCGGTTTTACAAAACGCCTATGCTGTGTTAGAATTATACGGCTAGAGACGGAGAATAATACCTTGAGCGAGGTGATAGGATGCCCAGAAGCGTTTTATATTTGCTAAGGTCTGTATGGTTTGTTGTAAGGACGGCGATTGTAGCGGCGGCTGTTTTGCTGGTGTCGTACTGGGCGTTTACCTATGCATTTAATGTAGCGAATATTTATATAATAATGCAAGAAGGAATGCTCACGCGGGCGGAGGTCGTTATGCAGGATGAGGACCGAGCCGAGCTTACCAAATACTTTGCGGACAGTTTTATAGATAAGGATGAGCTGCTTAGCCAAAACGCTTACAGCGGATATGTAATACGCAGCTTTAATCATGATATAGAGTTTGAATCGGTGAATACCAGCATGTTTAGCAGCAAGGGTACGGCGGTTATATACGAACGCGTTTCATCGATAGACGGGGAGAAGCCGGATAGCGCCGAGGAAGAGGGCGAAGAGGAAAAGAGCCAGCCGCCGGCATGGCAGAATACCAAGTATAAGGCGTCGCTTAGAAAGACAAACGGCATTTGGAAAATAGAGCTGCTGGAGGTTGAGGAAATACTTCCTACTCCTACACCAAAGCCGACGCCGACGCCTACGCCGGGTGGCGAGTCTACGCCTAAGCCGGCTGTAATAATTGAGACGCCGGCCGCATAAAATGCGCAAGGGTGTTTATAAAGCGGAGCGGTGCTTTAGAAAGTAAAGCAGTTATAAGCGAAATGAGGAACGCTTTGAATATCGGAGGATTTAATACAAACGGCCGCATTTTCCTTGCGCCTATGGCGGGGGTAACGGATGCGGCGTTCCGCGGCATATGCGCCGGCATGGGCTGCGGATTTACATATAGCGAGATGGTAAGCGCGAAGGGTCTCCATTACGGGGGCAGGAGCGGGGAATTGCTAAATACTCATCAAGCCGAGCGGCCTTGCGGCGTACAGATATTCGGCTCGGAGCCGGAAATTATGGCGGGCATCGCGAAAAAGCTGTGCGAGTTTGAGGAGTTTTCTTTAATAGATATAAATATGGGATGTCCGGCGCCGAAAATAACCGGCAATGGCGAGGGCAGCGCGCTTATGAAGGATGAAAAGCGGGCTGCCGATGTTATATCAGCAGTTGTTGAAGCTTCAAAGCTACCGGTAAGCGTTAAAATACGCAAGGGCTGGGATAATGCCAATGTTAACGCCGTGCGTTTTGCCGCTATGGCCGAGAGGTGTGGAGCGGCGGCGGTGGCTGTGCATGGCAGGACGCGTTCAGAGATGTATAGCGGCAAGGCGGACTGGGATATAATAGCCGAGGTTAAGAGGGCGCTAAGTATACCCGTTATAGGAAACGGGGATATATTTAAGCCGGAGGACGCGCTTAATATGATTGAATATACCGGCTGCGACGCGGTTATGATAGGGCGGGGAGCCAGGGGCAACCCATGGATATTTGAACAAATCGCCGCTCTTGTGCGGGGAGAGAGTTATAAGCAGCCTAAGCCGGCTGATAAGATTGCTATGGCGCTAAAGCACACGGATATGATGAGCAAGTTTAAAGGCGGGCATATAGCGTCGCTTGAGATGAGAAAGCATGCGGGATGGTACTTAAAAGGCATAGAGGGGGCAGCGAGGCTTAGAGAAGAGATAAACACGTCTAAGGGCATTGACGAGCTAAAAGCGCTGTTAGAGCGGCATATAGATTGTTTAGAGCAGAGCTTGGGATAAGGGGCGGACATGGGAAAAGACTTGACATGTCTGTGCTTGGGAAATTATAATTGATTGCGTTAAAGACGCCAAAGCCCGAGCGGCTTTATTTGTTTTAATGAGAGGACGGAAGAGTCCTATTTAATGGAGGAAAAACGATGAGCGAAAGGGAAGTTTTGCTGACAGCCGAAGGAGTTGCAGAACTTGAGGCGCAACTGGATTACCTCAAGACGGTCAGAAGGCCGGAAATATCCGAGCAAATAAAGGAAGCGAGGGCGTTTGGAGACATAAGCGAAAACGCGGAATACGACGAAGCTAAAAACGAGCAGGCCAAGATTGAAGGCGAAATAGCCAAACTGGAGAAAAAGCTTCGCACCGCCCGCATTATTGATGACAACAGCATATCGACGGATGTTGTGGGTATAGGCTCTGTTGTAAAGCTGCTTGATGCGGAATACAACGAAGAAGTTGAATACTGCATTGTTGGCTCGGCGGAGGCTGATCCGGCGCGCAGAAAAATATCGAGCGAATCGCCGGTCGGCATGGCGCTTATGGGGGCGAGCAAGGGAGATACCGTTGATGTTATGACTCCAGGGGGGCTGTTGCAGCTTAAGATAATAGAGATTGGCAAGTGAGGTAAAAATGCAGGATAATACCGTTGTTCCCGGCGATACCATGGCCGCGGACGAGCTTAATGAAATAGTAAGGATTAAAAAACAAAAGCTTTTCGAGCTGCAGCAAGCGGGCAACGACCCGTATATGCTGACAAAATTCGATAAGACACATCTGTCAAAAGATATAATTGAAGGCTATGATGAGCTTGAGGGCCAGGATGTTATAGTTGCCGGACGCATGGTTTCAAAGCGCGTTATGGGCAAGGCCAGCTTCTGCCATATACTCGATGGGGCGGGCAGGATACAGGCTTATATAAAGCGCGACGATATAGGCGAGGATGCTTACTCCGAGTTTAAGAGCTTTGATATAGGCGACATTATAGGCATAAGCGGAGAGGTTTTTAAGACACGCTCCGAGGAAATATCGATACACGCGCGTAGCGTTAAGCTGCTGTCAAAATCACTGCAGCCGCTGCCCGAGAAGTTCCACGGCCTTAAAGACCCCGACCTTAGATACAGGCAGAGGTATGTAGACCTTATAGTTAATCCCGAGGTTAGGCGTACGTTTGAAGCGCGCTCAAAGATCATAAAGGAAATAAGAGCATGCCTTGATGAGGAGGCTTATCTTGAGGTGGAAACGCCTATATTAAACACAATATACGGCGGCGCCAACGCCCGTCCTTTTATGACGCACCACAACACGCTCGACCTTGATATGTATTTAAGGATAGCTCCGGAGCTTTTCTTAAAGAGGCTTATAGTAGGCGGATTTGAGCGAGTTTATGAGATGGGCAGGCTTTTTAGAAACGAGGGGATGTCTGTAAAGCATAATCCCGAGTTTACAACGATAGAGCTATACGAAGCGTATGCCGATTACAACAGGATGATGGAGCTATGTGAAAGGCTGTTTGTAAGGGCTTGCATGGCGGTAAACGGCACGCTTGAGATATCTTATCAGGGACAGGATATAGACCTGACGCCGCCTTGGCAGCGCATGACTATGGCGGATGCTGTAAAGCAGTATGCCGAAGTGGATTTCGCAGCGGCTAAGGATGATGACGAGGCCAAGCAACTGGCAAGGCAGATAGGCATAGAGGTAAAGCCGTTGTCAACGCGCGGTACGCTTTTAGCTGAGGCGTTTGACCGCTTTGTTGAGGACAAGCTAATACAGCCTACGTTTATAATCGACTATCCTGTTGAGATATCGCCGCTGGCTAAGAGGAGCCCGTCGCAGCCTTGGCTTACAGAGCGGTTTGAGGTGTTTATAACGGGCAGGGAGATGGGCAATGCTTTTAGCGAGCTTAATGACCCCATAGACCAGCACGACAGGTTTAAAAAGCAGGTAGAGGCAAGGGCGGCTGGCGATGACGAGGCGCATGTTATGGACGAGGATTATGTGCTGGCGCTTGAGTATGGTATGCCGCCGACGGGGGGCATGGGTATAGGCATCGACCGCATGGTTATGCTGCTTACCGATTCGGCTTCTATAAGAGACGTTATACTTTTCCCGACAATGAAACCGCGCCAATAATGGCTTTGAAAATAAGCATAGCAAGCAAAAATGCCGCCCAAGCGGCATTTTTTATATTGAGTAATTATTAAATAAGCGATTATCAATCGGCATTTTCACGGTTTTTGCCCATATAGAAAAGCGCGATGGTGCCGGGGCCGCTGTGACTGCCTATTACGGGGCCAACATAGTTGATATATATCTTCTTGGGGTTAAAGCGCTCTTTAACCATCTGCGCCACCGCCTGTGCGTCGTTAAGCGAGTCGCCGTGAGATATAAATATGGTTTGGTTGCCGGCGTCTACAACTGTTTCTTCCATGCGGTCTACCAGCAGCTTAAGCGCCTTTTTTCTGCCCCGCACTTTTTCGCGCATTATAAGCCGTCCTTCATCGTCAACGCAAAGCACCGGCTTAACGCTGAGTATAGAGCCTACCATTGCCGCAGCTCCGGATACTCGGCCGCCACGTCTTAGAAAATGAAGGTCATCAACTGTAAACCAATGACACAGCTTGAGCTTGTTTTCCTCCGCCCAAGCCGCTACTTCTTCGGCGCTTTTGCCGTCATCCGCCATATCCATTATATAGTTTAAAATCAGCCCTTCACCAAGAGAGGCGCAGCGCGAATCGACTATATATATTTTGCGGTCAGTATATTTTTCAAGCAGTGTTTCGCGTGCCATGCAGGCGTTGCTGTAAGTGGCACTTAGAGCTGAGGAAAAGGCAAGATAGAATACATCCTTGCCCTGCTCTAGTATGTCTGTCCAAAGGGTTACGAATCTTTCGGAATTGATGGCTGACGTTTTTGCCATATGCCCTTGACGAAGACGCGCGTAGAACGCCTGAGCAGATTCGTCGTTCATATCGTCGAAGTATTCCTTGTCGTCCATAAGGTATGACAAGCGAACAGGCACAACGCCGCGAGCCTCGAGCAGATCCACTGACATATCGCAGGTAGAGTCGGTAAACAAGACGGTATTCTTCATTATTATAGATCTCCTTGCAAGATGCTTTGATACTCAAAATTCTTTTGTTAATTCTATTATAACTACTAAGCACTTGCAAGCGTTTTTTAAGAATTAAGCGCGTCTTTAAAGACCCGTTCCACATCTTCTTTAGTGGCAGCGCCGGTAAAATGCATTTTGCCGTTTAAAAAATATGAGGGAACGAGGTGGTAGTTATATTTTTCGGCTGCTTCGCGATTTTGCACTTCATCCACTATTGAAAGGGGAACGCTTTTAAACTCGGGATGCTCTGAAAAAAGCTCGTCCATATATTTGCGGGCGCGGCGGCAATAAGGGCAATAATCGGCGGTTATCATGACAACGTCTTTCATTGTGATCTCCTTAATGATTGATAAAAAATAGTCATTTGAGATATTATACAATAAACAGATTGTTTAGACAAACGGAAATATAAGTTTGGTAAAAAATAATTTGCAATATTAAAGTATAAAAAATGCAGAATTGTATTGCAATAAATTCATTTATGCTTTAATATAATTTAAAGTAGCGTTAGAAACAATAAATTTTGAAATATATTAGATTGTAACTTGCAAAATGGAGGTGCAACAGATGGGTTTGTCAGAAAGGGCGCTAAGTATCGCCGGATCGCTTACATTGGAGATTGACGCAAGGGCAAAACAAATGAAGGCCGAAGGAAAAGATGTTGTAGGATTTGGGGCGGGAGAACCGGATTTCGATACCCCGAATTTTATAAAGGAAGCGGCTAAGGAGGCACTTGACAAGGGTATGACAAAATATACTCCTGCAAGCGGCAGCCTTGATTATAAAAAGGCAATTTGCAGAAAGCTGTTAAGGGATAGCGGCCTTGAGTATCAGCCTTCTCAGATTATAATCTCTAACGGGGCTAAGCATTCGCTGTTTAACACCTTCCAGGCAATACTAAATCCCGGCGATGAAGTTATAATACCTTCGCCATTTTGGCTTAGCTATCCTGAAATGGTAAAGATGGCGGACGGCAAGCCGGTATTTGTGGAGACAGGTGAGCAAAACGGCTTTAAAATGAGCGCGGCACAGTTTGAGGCGGCTATAACGCCAAAGACAAAGGCGATTGTGATAAACTCACCGTCAAATCCCTGCGGTTCGGTATATAGTGAAAGCGAGCTTAGGGATATCGCCGCGATAGCGCTGGAAAAACGCATATTTGTAGTTTCCGACGAAATATATGAGCATCTTATATATGATGGGGAAAAGGCTATAAGCATAGCGTCGCTAGGAGAGGGCATAAAAGACCTTACAATTATAGTAAACGGGATGTCCAAGGCATATGCCATGACGGGCTGGCGGCTCGGATATACGGCGAGCAGGGTTGATATAGCCAAGGTTATGGGGAACTACCAAAGCCATGCGACATCAAACCCCAACTCCATAGCGCAGCATGCCGGCATGGTAGCCCTTGATGGACCGGAGGACGCTATAAAGGCCATGGTTAAAGAGTTTGACGCCAGAAGAAAGCTTATGTATGATACGGTGAACTCTATCGACAATTTGAGCTGCATTATGCCAAAGGGCGCGTTTTATATAATGGTAAATATAAGCGGAGTGCTGCATAAGCGCTCAAACGGCAGAAAGATACGCGGGAGCATGGATTTTGCTTCGTCGCTTTTGGAGTCTAAGAATGTTACGGTGGTACCGGGTGTGGCGTTTGGAGCGGATAATTTTATAAGGCTGTCGTACGCTACTTCAAGAGATAATATTGAAAAGGGACTTGCGAGAATACAGGAATTTGTAAAAGAGCTGGAATAATTTCTGTGAAATATGATTTAAAATTTTAATGTTTGGAGGATGTAATAAAAATGGACGATTCTAAAAGGTATTTGTATTTTGACAAGAACACAAAGGTTTTGCAGGAAAACCTTTATCATTACAGATTGCAGGAAGTTGACGAGCCGAATCTGTTTAGAGAGATATTCCCGTATGACGGCATACCTATGGTGCCTTTCAACCTGCGCCGCGTGCCCATGAATCCGCCGGATGATATCTGGATAACCGACACCACCTTCCGCGACGGGCAGCAGAGCCGTTCGCCGTTTACCGTTGAGCAGATTGTAACGCTGTTTAAGCTTATGTCAAAGCTCGGCGGGCCAAAGGGCATTATAAGGCAGAGCGAATTCTTTATCTACACTGATAAGGACAAGGAAGCGGTAAGGAAGTGCATGGATCTTGGGCTGGAGTTCCCCGAGGTTACAACATGGATACGCGCCGTTGAAAGCGACTTTAAAATTGTTAAGGAAATGGGAGTTAAGGAGACCGGCATACTTGTAAGCTGCTCCGACTACCATATATTCAAAAAGATGAACCTTACCCGCTCACAGGCTATGGAAAAGTATCTTGGCATAGTCAAGGCGGCGCTTGATGAGGGCATTAGGCCCAGATGCCATTTCGAGGACATAACGAGGGCGGATTTCTATGGATTTGTAGTTCCGTTCGCGTCCGAGCTTAGGAAGCTTAGCGAAGAGGCCGGCATACCCATTAAAATACGCGCCTGCGATACAATGGGCTACGGAGTATCTTATCCCGGCGTATCGCTGCCGCGCAGCGTACAGGGCATAATATACGGTCTGAACAGATATGCGGGATTCCCGAGCGAACAGCTTGAGTGGCATGGTCATAACGACTTCTACAAGGTCGTAACAAACTCCTCAACGGCATGGCTGTATGGATGTAGCGCGGTAAGCTGCTCGCTGCTTGGCATAGGAGAGAGGACGGGTAACTGCCCGCTCGAGGCTATGACTATTGAGTATGCGTCGCTTCGCGGCACCGACGATGGTATGGACTTTAGCGCCATAACCGAGATAGCCGAGTATTTCGAAAACGAAATCGGATATCAGATACCGCCGCGCACACCGTTTGTAGGCAGCGCGTTTAACAGCACGAGAGCCGGCATACATGCCGACGGACTGCTCAAGGATGAGGAGATATACAACATATTCGACACCGCAAAGATACTCAACCGTCCGGTTACGGTTATGGTAAACTCGCATTCCGGCTCCGCGGGCATAGCTCATTGGATAAACAGCTTTTTCAGGCTGTCGGCGGAAGACGCTGTTGATAAGCGCAGCGAGTTGGTAGCTAAAATCAAAGAGCATGTAGACGCGCAGTACCTCGACGGGCGCAACAGCTCTATGGGCGATGAGGAGCTTATTGAGATAATAAACGGCATAGACCCCGATGCGATTGAGCGTTTCAAGCAGCTAAGAAGAGGGGATAAGTAAATCTAGAGCAGAAAGCCGGCGCATTAGCGTCGGCTTTTTTTGGTACAGAAAGGGAGGGGACGTGCCGCCGGCGGCCAACCCTTTGAAAAGGATTGGATCCCAAACTTTAAGTATGGAACATATGCGGCTATTGCAGTATTTAGTGCAATGAAAAAATAAGGGTTATCGATATCTCGATAACCCTATTATAAAGCCAATATAATACACAGAAAATGCTCTTATAAAGGCATTTTCATAATGTAGTTCTTAAGGGACAATTGTCCCTTAAGCGGAAATTTCATAGCAGAGCCTCCAACATACCCTCCCGATACTAATACGCCATATGCTCAGCGAACCATGCCGGCAGCTCATCACGATGTACGCTTACCTGCTCCATTGTATCGCGGTCGCGTATTGTCACCATGCCGGTGGATTCTGTTTCAAAGTCCACGCATATGCACCACGGCGTACCTATTTCGTCCTGACGGCGATAGCGTTTGCCTATCGAGCCGGTTTCATCATAATCGCACATTATATGCTTGGACAGCTCAGCGTGTATTTCAGACGCCAGAGCTCCGAGTTTGTTTTTCTGGAGCGGCAATACCGCCGCCTTATACGGCGCGAGAGCGTGATGGAAGCGCATTACAACGCGGGTGTCACCGTCGGCGAGCGTTTCTTCATCATACGCGGCGCAGAGAAATACCAGCGTTACCCTGTCGGCGCCAAGCGAAGGCTCAACGCAGTAAGGTACGTACTTCTCGTTTGTTACGGGGTCGAGGTAGTCCATAGATTCGCCGCTGTGCTGTGAGTGCTGCTTAAGGTCGAAATCGGTGCGGTCGGCTATGCCCCAAAGCTCGCCCCAGCCAAACGGGAAAAGATACTCTATGTCTGTTGTGGCGCGCGAGTAATGGGAAAGCTCCTCAGCGGTATGGTCACGCATTCTCATGTCGCTTTCCGGAACGCCGAGCCCTTTAAGCCATTCTACGCAATAGCTGCGCCAATAATCGAACCATTCAGGATTGGTGCCGGGAGCGCAGAAGAACTCAAGCTCCATTTGCTCGAATTCGCGGGTACGGAAAATGAAGTTGCCCGGCGTTATTTCGTTACGGAAAGATTTTCCTATCTGACATATTCCAAAAGGAATTTTGCGGCGGGTAGAGCGCTGTATGTTTTTAAAATTAACGAATATGCCCTGCGCCGTTTCGGGGCGGAGGTATACCGCAGAGGCGGTATCTTCGTTTGCGCCCTGGAAGGTTTTAAACATAAGGTTGAATTTCCTTATGGAAGTAAAGTCCTTTTTGCCGCAATCGGGGCAGGTGATGCCCTTTTCATCGACATATGCCTCCAGTTTGTCGTTGCTCCAGCCGTCTACCGGCTGGTCAATGTTATTAAGCTTGTTATAGTCCTCTATAAGTTTGTCCGCTCTAAAGCGCGACTTGCACGCCCGACAGTCCATAAGCGGGTCGTTAAAGCCGCTGACATGTCCTGATGCCACCCAAGTTTTAGGGTTCATAAGTATGGCGGCGTCAAGACCGACATTATAGCGGTTTTCTTGCACGAACTTTTTCCACCACGCTTTTTTGGCGTTGTTTTTAAGCTCTACGCCGAGCGGGCCGTAATCCCAGGTATTGGCAAGTCCGCCGTATATCTCGCTTCCGGGGAATATAAATCCACGATTCTTACACAGCGCAACAATTTTTTCCATCGTTTTTTCGACAGGCATAGCATAATCCTCCGATATATCTAATCATACTTAAAAATCATAACAGATATGGCGGCTTAAGACAAATGATTTTTCGCTTGACACCTACTTATACCGGTGATTATAATAATTACGTCGTGCGCCATAGAGGCGGGCGGTATAGTTTTAGTAGAGATTAGAATAGATGAGGAGAGAGCAGTAATGAAAAAGCAAATCCCTTTTAAAACGTATCTTAGCGAATCTGAACTTCCAAAGCAATGGTATAATATTCAGGCCGATTTGCCTGAGCCGCTTGATCCTCCGCTAAGCCCGGCAACGAAAAAGCCGGTAGGGCCGGATGATTTAAGCGCTATTTTCCCTATGGAACTTATAATGCAGGAAGTTTCAACCGAAAGATATATAGATATTCCTAAAGAAGTAATGGAAATGTACGCCATGATGCGTCCATCGCCGCTGTGCAGGGCTTATGGCCTTGAAAAGGCGCTTGGCACTCCGGCGCATATTTATTATAAGTATGAGGGAAACAACCCTTCGGGCAGTCATAAACTTAACAGTGCGATACCCCAGGTGTATTACAACAAAATAGCCGGCATAAAAAACCTTACCACTGAAACAGGAGCAGGACAGTGGGGGACGGCGTTAAGCGTTGCTTGCAAGAGCTTTGATGTTGGATGTCAGGTATTTATGGTGCGGGTATCGTCGCAGCAAAAGCCGTATAGAAAGATAATTATGCAGACCTACGGCGCCGAGGTTATAGAAAGCCCGAGCGAGCGCACCGAGATAGGCAAAAAGCTGCTCGAATCGCCGGACAATTATACAGGCAGCCTTGGCATGGCGATAAGCGAGGCGGTTGAGATAGCCGCCGCCAGCAAAGATACTAATTATTCGCTGGGCAGCGTGCTTAACCATGTATGTTTGCATCAGTCGATTATAGGGCTTGAGGCTAAGTTGCAGTTTGAGAAGATAGACGAGTATCCCGATGTTGTAATAGGTTGCTGCGGCGGAGGAAGCAACTTCTCCGGTACCGTTGTACCCTTTCTTAAAGACAAGCTCGAAGGAAAGAACGTAAGGCTTGTAGGCGTTGAGCCGGCGGCTTGCCCATCGCTTACAAGAGGCGTTTACGCTTACGATTATGGCGATGCAGTAGGCGCGGTGCCGTTGCTTAAGATGTACACGCTCGGTCATGCGTTTGTTCCGGCCGGTATACATGCCGGAGGGCTGCGTTATCACGGCATGGGGCCGCTTATGTCTAAGGTGCATAACCTTGGGCTTATAGAGGCCAAGACGGCGCTACAAAGCGAGATATTTGAGGCGGGGCTGTTGTTCGCCAATACAGAAATGCTTATTCCCGCACCGGAAAGCTGTCATGCGATAAAGGGCGCTATTGATGAGGCTATGGTTTGCAAGGAAAGCGGCGAAAAAAAGGTTATACTGTTTACGCTTAGCGGCAACGGATACTTTGATATGGCGGCTTATGACGGATACCTTTCGGGCAATGCCGTTGATTTTGAGTTCACCGACTCCATGCTAGAAGAAAGTATTAAATGCCTTCCTAAGGTCGATTAATACAAAAGCGGAAAGTAAAATATTTATTAAGATATCAGGTCGTCCTTTTGGCCGGCCTTTACTTTTCCCCTGTGCCCGGAACGGGTATTTCTGAAAAGTAAAGCCAAAACAAACCGATTGGGTTGGTATAGAGATTTATCGGAAAGAGTTGTTGAGGCAGGCTATGCGGTTTGGGGGATAAAGCTAAGAAACCTGTAGAGAGGCTTTAGAGGCGTTTTACCATTGTTCAATGATAAATTACGCTTTAATTTTAGCAAAAAATGCCCCTTAGGGGCATTTTTTCAAAGTTTGGGATCCAACCCTTTTTAAAGGGTCGGCCGCCGGAGGCACATCCCCCGTATTCCATTACTCTATATCCTGTAAAACACAGGGCGCATTTCTTCGAAGCGGCAGGCGTAGTCAAAGCCCGCCTCTTTTGCTATTTCACACGCATGGCTAAAATACTGCGCCACTCTATCGGCACGGTGTGCGTCGGATCCTAGGGTTATTATGTCGCCGCCAAGCTGTTTGTAGCGTTTTAGTATATCGACGCAGGGCATCGTAGTGCCGATTTTTTGATAAGCCGAGGTATTTATTTCAAGGCCTTTGCCGCCACTTATAAGCGTTTCAAGTATGGCGTCTATAAGGTCGGGCGTATCGTCGTAATAAAGCCGCGCGTCAGCATACGGCGCGAATTTGCTCGGGAAAGTTATATGGCCTAGTACATTGAAGGCGGAAAAGTTCTGTATGCAGTGCAGCACCGCTTGAAGGTACTCTGTAAATACAGCGGCTTTTGAGCGGCCTTCAAAAAAGGCGGGGGTGTATGTATCGACGTTGTCTATTACATGAACCGAGCCTATTACAAAGTCGAGGTTGAGCGAATCAAGATACTTCTTGGTTTCATCAAACAGGCCTTCGTGCATGCCGGCTTCTATGCCGACGCCGATCCATTTATCCGGATAACGTTCGCGCGCCTCTTCTATGCCGGCAGAGTATTTGACAAGGTCAATACTGTGCCAGCCGGGGTCGGGGTCTGGAAATCCGAAATCCACATGCTCTGTAAAGCATATGCCGCCGAGACCCTTTTGGAAGGCCTGCGCCGCGACATCCGCCATAGCGGCGTCGCTGTCGACGGATATTTCGGAATGTATGTGCATATCGTAAAGCAATTAATATTCCTCCAAATTAGTTAACAACTATGTTTATAAGCCGCCCCTTTATAACGATAACTTTTTTCACGTTGCCTTCGCCTATAAGCGCTATAACCTTTTCATCGTTAAGTACTGCGGCTTTTATGCCTTCCTCATCGAGCGATGAGTCAAGCTCTATGCGGGAGCGCACCTTGCCGTTTATCTGTACCGCCATCTCAATTGAGTCGCGAATAAGCGCCGCTTCATCATACTTAGGCCACTGTTGGTTGAAAACCGAGTATTCATAGCCTTGCTGCTCCCATATCTCTTCGGCGAAATGAGGGGCGAACGGGGCAATAATAAGCGTTAATAAGCGAAGCGTGTCCGCCATATACTCTTTGTTTTGGCCGCCCGCCTCAAGGTATTTATACATGGCGTTTACAAGCTCCATTATACGCGCTATCGCGGTATTAAACTGGAAGCGGTCTATATCGGCGGTTACCTGCCTTATGGCGGTATGAAGGGCAAAGCCGACTTCCTTTTCAGCCGCGCCTATATTGTTATCGCCGCTAAGGCCTTCTACTCTATCAAGCAGCCGCTCAATCCTTTCAAGGAAGCGGTATACTCCTTTTATGCCGTCATCGCTCCACGGGCCGCCTTCGATATAGTTAAAGCCGAACATAAGGTAGAGGCGGAAGGTATCGGCGCCGTATTGAGAGACATATTCATCCGGCGATACTACGTTGCCGTGCGATTTTGACATGCGGTTGCCGTCGGGGCCGAGTATTATGCCCTGATGCAGCAACGATGTAAACGGCTCGTCAAAGTCGAGGTGGCCCATATCGCGCAGCGCCTTTACGAAAAAGCGAGCGTATAGCAGGTGCATGCAGGCATGTTCCGAGCCGCCAATGTATTTATCGACGGGCAGCATACGGTTAATCCAGTCCTTATCCCATGCTTTTTCGCTGTTCCTGTTGTCGGGGTATCTTAAAAAATACCAGGACGAGCATACGAAGGTGTCCATCGTGTCGGCGTCGCGGCGGGCGGGGGCGTTGCATTTAGGACAAGGTACATTAATAAACTCATCGCTTTTTAAAAGCGGAGATGTGCCGTCCGGAGTAAAGTCAACGTCATATGGCAGCAGCACCGGCAGGTCTTTTTCATCGACCGGCACTTCGCCGCAATGCTCGCAGTGTATTATTGGTATAGGGGCGCCCCAGTAGCGCTGTCTTGATACCAGCCAATCACGGAGGCGGTAGTTGATTTTCTCGCTGCCGTCGCCCGTTTGAGACAGCTTTTCAAGTATGGCTTTTTGCGCCGCTTCAGAGTCCATGCCATTAAAAGCCCTGGAATTAACGAGAGAGCCGTATTCTACAAAAGGCAGCGCGTCGTTTTCTCCGTCGCCGCTTATTACCCGCTCTATGGGAAGAGAGTACTTTGTGGCGAACTCAAAGTCGCGCTCATCGTGCGCCGGAACCGCCATAACGCAGCCGGTGCCATATGTATAAAGCACATAATCGGCGACCCAGACGGGTATCTCTCTGCCGTTTATGGGATTTATAGCGTAAGCGCCGGTAAAGACGCCTGTTTTTTCGCGGGTGATGGATAGCCGGTCTATTTCGCTGGCATGCAGCGAGCTTTCGCGATACGCTGCTACCTCCGCTTTATGTTCGGGCAGCGTTATTTCCTCCACCAAAGGATGCTCCGGTGCTATGACGGCATATGTGCAGCCAAAAAGCGTATCGGGGCGGGTGGTGAAAACTGTGAAGTCGCGATCGGAGTTTTTAAGCTTGAATCTGACTTCGCCGCCTGTTGAGCGGCCTATCCAGTTGCGCTGCATCTGCTTGGTTTTTTCCGGCCAGTCAAGATCATCGAGGCAGTCGAGCAGCTCGTCCGCATATTGAGTTATTTTAAAGAACCATTGTGTGAGGTTCTTTTTTGTTACGCCGGAGGAGCAGCGCTCGCAAGCACCTTCTATGACCTGTTCGTTGGCAAGAACGGTATTGCACGATGGGCACCAGTTTACCGGCGCCGCCTTTCGATACGCAAGGCCGTGCTTATAAAGCTCTAAGAAGCACCACTGTGTCCATTTATAATAGTCTGGGGAGCAGGTGGTAAGCTCATAGTCCCAATCGAAGGTAGCGCCTATGGCTTTTAGCTGTTGCTCCATGGTTTCTATGTTTTTAATGGTGCTGTCCTGCGGATGTATGCCTGTTTTTATGGCATAGTTTTCAGCGGGCAGACCGAACGCGTCGAAGCCCATAGGCTGGAACACCTCGTATCCCTGCATGCGCTTAAAGCGGGCGTAGGAATCGGAGGGGCCGTAATTGTACCAATGGCCAAGATGAAGTTTGGCTGCGGAGGGGTATGAAAACATTTCGAGAACATAGTGCTTTTTATCAACCCTCTCAGGCTTAAAGCTGTACAGCCGGGTTTGTTGCCATTTCTTTTGCCATTTGGCTTCTATAGCGTTATGATCCATAATTATTCACCTCATAATAAACGCCCTTCAGCATCCGGCTTAAGGGCCTTTTTAACATGCCTAATTTTATTATAATACGCAAAGAAAGTCAATTTTAACTCTATTGCCCCGTTATGCTAGATTACCGCCTAATATTTAGCGCATATTATGTATTGATATAAAAATCTGTTATAATATAATAACCCCACGCCGCAGACGGGCGCAGATTGTCCGGTGGCTGAGAGAGCATTGAACCATAACAACCCTTCCGCGATGCGGAAGACGCCGCTGCGCACCGAGGCCGGCTGCGCCGCCCCTTTATGGTATAAATTTGAGCAATTTTGAAATAGAAAGCCGGGAGAATACTGCAATGTCCGAGAAAACCGCATCATTTGTTAAAGGCGCGGCTATACTAGCTATCGCCGGTATTATAGGTAAAATTATAGGCGCGTTTTTTAGAATACCGCTTACAAATACAATTGGCCTTAGAGGCATTGCCAACTATAATATGGCTTACCCTATATATTCAGCTCTGCTTGTTATTTCATCAGCGGGGCTGCCAACTGCCATAGCCAAGATGGTATCAGAGCGCATTGCTGTAAACGATTATCGCGGCGCGCATGATACTTTTAAAACGGCGTTTAGAATCCTCGCCTTAATAGGCATATGTACAACGCTTATAATGCTGTTGGGCAGCCGCTTTCTTGCGGGGCTTCTTAATGTTGATACGGCGTGGATGTCGATTGCCGCGATATCGCCGTCGCTGTTTTTTGTAAGCCTTATATCGGCTTACAGAGGATATTTTCAGGGCATGCAGCTTATGTCGCCAACGGCGGCGTCTCAGCTTGTAGAGCAGCTTGGCAAGCTTATTATGGGCCTTTTCCTCGCCCGTCAGTTGCTGCCTTATGGCGTTGAGTACGGGGCGGCGGGGGCGCTTATAGGCGTTACGCTAAGCGAAATCGCGGCGCTTGTTATGCTCGGCGGTGTTTACGCCAGAAAGCGCAAGTATATATTTAATAGAATAGAGGCGTCCGACACGCGGCGCCAAAGGCGGTATAGCGGCGGCACGGGAAAGAGCATTCTTAAGCAGCTGGCTAAGATAGCTATACCTATAACGGTGGGCGCGGCTATTATGCCGCTTGTGCAGCTTATAGATTCTGCCATAGTTGTAAACGCGCTAACGGGTATAGGCTATAGTGCGAAGGACGCCGAGTCGCTTTTTGGGCTGCTGACCGGCTGCGTTAACACGCTAGTAAACCTGCCGGCGGTATTGTCGCTGGCGCTGGCTATGAGTATTGTGCCGGCTATATCGGCGTCGAGGACGCTTGGGGATACCGCGGGGGTGCGCTCTAAGGCGGCGACGGGGCTTAAAATAGCGATATTGGTAGGACTGCCGTGTGCGGCGGGGCTGTTTGTGCTGTCTACGCCGGTTTTAAAGCTGCTTTATACCGATCTTACGGTACAAGAGCTTGCTACGGCGTCGGGGCTGATGTCGGTTATGTCTTTGGCGGTGGTTTTCCTTACGCTGGTGCAGGCTATGACGGGCGTTCTTCAGGGCGCGGGGCATGTGTTAAGGCCGGTTGTAAACCTCGCTATTGGCGCAGTAGTTAAGATTGTGCTTAGCATAGTGCTTATAAGGATGCCGGGAGTAAATATTTATGGCGCGGCTATAGGTACGACGGCGTGTTACGGCGTTGCGGCGCTGCTTGACGTTGTATATGCTGTTAGAAAAACCGGCATTAAGTTTAGTGTCGCCGATTATATAATAAAGCCGGTATTAAGCGCCGGAGTTATGGCGGCTATAGCGTATTTTATATTTCCCATTGCCGAGGCGCGGCTTGGCAATACTATAGCTACGTTTGCCGTTATAGCTGTGGCGGCGGTTGTGTATTTTGCGGTGGTGCTGCTTAGCGGGGCGCTTAAAAAAGAGGATCTTGAGATGATTCCCGGGGGCAATAGGCTTATAAAGCTGTTTTCCCGGGCGGGAATACTAAAATAGGTGGTTTAGATTGAAGAAAATTACCATTGTCGGACTGGGGCAGGGACCAGAATCTCTTAGCCGGGCGGCGCAAGAGGAGCTGCTTGGCGCAAAAAAGCTTTTCATTCAGACGAGCATGCATCCGTCTATAAAGTGGATAGATGAAAAGGAAATAAAATATACTGCTATGGACGACCTTTATGAGGCGGCCGATGATTTTGATGAGCTGAACGCCGCCATAATAAAAAGGCTTGTTGACGCAGCGCCTGCTGTTTACGCGGTGGCGGGGCAGGGCGTTATGGGGCAGAGCGTTATAAGCGATCTTGCCAAAAGCAAATGCGCACTGTCTTTTATACCCGCTCCGGGCATAGAGGCCTACGCGCTTGGCGAGGCTGTAAAGCTTGGTGTTGCGGCAGATGGTGCGGTTATGTATATACCGGCGCTAAGGGCGACGGATATGAAGCCGTGTCTTGACGCGGTGA
>JBMNTP010000021.1:0-35064 GCA_050945795.1 Christensenellales bacterium
TTAACCCGCATCCCCGTTTGTCTATGGGACCGGCTTTGCCGGTGGGGCAAAAGAGCGTATGTGAGTGCTTTGATATAGAGCTAGAGCAGGCGATAGAGGCGGATGATTTTATGACCGCCATAAATAAAGTGCTGCCTGACGATATACAAGTATTAAAGGCGAGGGCGGTTGATAAATATCCTTCGCTAATGGGCTCGGTTCAGGCGGCGGAATACCTTATCGCACCGGAGATAAGCGAGGAAGAGATTAAAGAGGCGGTGGAGCGGGCGCTTTCAAGCGCCGAGATAGTAGTTATGAAGCGCTCGAAGTCCGGCGTAAAGCCGGAGGACATACGCCCTATGATATTAAAGCTAGAAGCGCGCGAAGGCGCTGTTTTGGCGATGGTAAGCTGTGGCAATCGAAACCTGAATCCGGCGCTGCTTTTAGAGCATGTGTTTAAGGCACCGGGCGACATAACCCGCTTAAAGCTGCTGACTAATGTCGGCGGATGTGTCGAGCTGGACGAAATGAGCTTATAAATATGTTTTACACGGCTTAGGCCGATGATATTTTTAAAAGAGGGTATATATGGGCTGTAATATTATTGTGGATGCAAACCCGCATCAAACGAGAGTGGCGGTTGTCGAAGACAATGCCCTTAGCGAAATTTATTTTGAGAGAAAGGGCAGCGAAAGAATTGTAGGAAACATATATAAAGGCGTTGTGGCAAATGTATTGCCGGGTATGCAGGCGGCTTTTGTAAACATAGGCTACGATAAAAATGCCTTCCTTTACGCCGGCGATATTGCTGTTGATAATACCGAATTTGAATTCGAGGGCAGCAAAACTTTAGAGCCGGCCAGCATAAGCGATATTGTAAAGCAGGGCGAGGAAATAGTGGTGCAGGTGCTTAAAGAGCCGGGCGATACAAAAGGCGCGAGAATAACTACAAACGTTACGCTGCCCGGCCGTTTGTCTGTAATAATGCCAACGGTTGATTATGTAGGTGTATCGCGTCGCATATGCGATGAAGATGAGAGGGTAAGGCTTAAGGAAATAGCCGAGCGCGTTAAACCCGAAGGCGTAGGGGTAATTGTAAGAACGGCGGCGATAGGAAAGAACAGCGCCGAGCTTGAAGATGAGATATGCTTCCTTGCCCGCCTTTGGGGCAGGGTTAAGCAGCGCGCGGAGCTTGTTAACGCGCCTAGGATGATACATAGCGAGGATAGTCTTATATTTAGAACTGTAAGGGATATGTTAAACGAAAATATCGACGCTATGTATATAAATGACATAGATATGTTCGAGCGCGTTAAGGTTGTTTCGGATATGATAGCGCCCAAGCTGAGCGATAAAATAAAGCTTTTCACAGAGCATTATGATATATTCGACTATTTCGCCATAGAAGAGGCGGTGGATAGAACGATGCAGCGCAGGGTTTGGCTAAAAAGCGGCGGCTATTTAATAATAGACCAAACTGAGGCGCTTACAGTTATTGATATAAACACCGGAAAGTATGTTGGTACAGTCAACTTTGATAAAACGGCGCTGCAGACAAACCTTGAGGCGGCTACTGAAATAGCTAGGCAGCTAAGGCTAAGGGATATAAGCGGCATTATAGTTATAGATTTTATTGACATGAAGCTTGACGAGAACAGAGAAAGCGTTATGGAAAGGCTTAGAACGGCGCTTAAAAAGGACAGGACAAAGTCAAACGTTATAGGCATGACGGGTTTAGGGCTGGTGGAGATGACGCGCAAAAAAGTGCGCCAGCCGGTGAGGAGTGCGCTGACAAAGCAATGTACGTATTGCCATGGAGACGGCAGAATAGAAAACGAGGACACCGTCGCTATGAAAGCGAGAAAGCAGCTGCTTAGAGAGATAAATGAAACGGATTTTCCTGTGTTTGTAATAGAGGTACATACCAGCGTTGCTCAGCATATTACAAAGTCGTGTGAGGACGCATTTAAGAATATGCCGGGCGGCGAAGGCAGGAAGGTGTTTTTAAAGCCGATAAGCGGCACGCATATGTGCGGGGTGAAGGTTTATGGCGTTAAAAACACGTTTGTGATAGATATGAACGGCATTATAAGGCTGGCCTGATTTTGATCTATATTTAAGCAAAGTAAAAAGCCCTCCAATTGGAGGGCCTTTGTTGTATTTAAATAGTCTGCTTGTGCTTTAACATTCCTGTGTGGCGAATTTGCCAAGGTACGCTTCGATAATAGTATCGTCGTTTTGGATTTCCTCCGCCGTACCCGACATTCTTATAAGGCCGCCCTCTATAACATAGGCGTGGTTTGAGATTTCAAGAGCAAGAGTAGCGTTCTGCTCTATAAGAAGTATGGGCATTCCTGCCTTGTTTATGTCTACTATGGTTTGGAAAAGCCCTTCAACTATTACCGGCGCGAGACCCATTGAAGGCTCGTCAAGCAGCAATATCTTAGGCCGCCCCATCATAGCCCTTCCTATAGCAAGCATCTGCTGCTCGCCGCCCGAGAGGCTCCAGCTAAGCTGTTTTTCGCGCTCTTTAAGGCGGGGGAACAGCTCGAATACACGTTCCATATCGTCTTTATAGTCGGGCCTGCCAAACGCGCCGCGCCAAGGAGCGGTGCCGACTTCGAGGTTTTCGCGCACCGTTAGGCCGGGGAAAACATGCCGTCCCTCCGGCACATGCAGTATGCCGCGGTTTGCTATGGCTTTAGGCGCCAGCTCTATTAGCTCCTCGTCATTCCATGTTATGCTGCCGGTACGCTTTATAACGCCGGAAATAGACTTTAGCAGCGTTGTCTTGCCGGCTCCGTTGCTGCCTATAAGACAGCAGATTTCGCCTTCTTTTACTTCTAGGTCGAGGCCTTTAAGGGCTTCAATGGCGCCGTAATAGGCATGAAGATTCTTGATTTTAAGCATTATTTCCTCCTCCCCAGATACGCCTCTATGACCTCTTCATTTCTTGATATATCGGCGGGGCCGCCCTCCGCTATAACCCTTCCAAAGTTGAGGACTGTTATCTCGTGGCAGGTACTCATTACCATATCCATCGAATGCTCTATAAGCACTACTCCTATGCCGTCGCTGGCGGCAAGGTTTAGGAGATCCATTGCCCTGTTTTTCTCGGTGCCGTTAAGTCCGGCGGCCGGCTCGTCAACAAGCATTACTTTAGGATGCGCCAGCATTGAGCGCACTATTTCAAGCAGCTTTAGCTGACCATAAGCCAAGGCGGACAGATCGTCTTCCCAATCGAAGGAAAGATCGGCTACTTTTAAAAGCTCTGTGAGCTCTCCTTCAAAGTCGCTGCCCTTCTTGCCCATAAAGGAATTGAAATAGCCCATCTGATCCTTAAGGTCGGTGCCGATAAGCAGGTTTTCCTCTATGTTCGAGCGCTGCAGAAAACGCGGCGCCTGGAAGGTGCGGCCTATGCCGCCGCGGGCTCTAAGGTGCGCGGGCATACGGGTTATATTCTTTTCCTCAAAGAATATGTCGCCCTTATCAACATCGTATATACCGCTTATAAGGTTAAGTATTGTGGTTTTACCTGCCCCGTTAGGGCCGATAAGTCCGCGTATCTGACCCGGCATAACCGAGAAGTTTACGTTTTCCGCCGCGGTTACGCCACCGAAATATTTACATACACCTTTAAGCGTCAGTACTGGCTGAGTCATCGCCCATCACCTCGCTTGCTAGATTGATTTTCTTTTTGCGCTTGATTTTCTTATAAATGTCCTTTGCAAGGCCGGCAAGGCCCATAGGCATAAATACCATAAGCAGTATAACGCCTACGCCGTATACAAACTTGTAATACGAGGCCAAAAAGCGCATCCACTCCGGCAGCATTGTCAGAAGTACTGTCCCGACAAATACGCCCATAGTGCTGCCTATTCCGCCTAGCATGGACATTACAAGGAATATGGACGACTGCTCGAATGTGAAAAGTTCGGCAGTTATGTTTGTGTTAAGGAAGGCCAAGAGCGAGCCTGCAAGGCCGGAAAACGCTCCGGCAAGCACAAACGATATTATCTTGGTGCGGTATACGTTAACGCCGAGGCATTTCGCCGCGATTTCATTATCCCTAATCGAGGCCAGCGAGCGTCCAAGCGACGACCTTCTTATTCTGTTGACAATAAGTCCGCAGATTATCGCAAAGCCAAGGAATACATAAAAATAATCGATTTTGGAGTTGCATACAAAGAAGCCAAGATCTAATGGAGGCACTCCGGCTATGCCGTCGGCTCCGCCGGTTACCGGCTTCCAGTTTAGCATTACGTTGTAAAGTATCTGTACCATAGCGATAGAGGCGAAGGCGAAGTAGCTGCCTTTTAGCCGCAGCAGCGCTATGCCGAGTACAAATGAGAACAACGATGTTATAACCACCGCGGCAAGTATAGCCGTTGTGGGATGCAGGCCGAACCTGACGCAGGCTATTGCCGTTATAAACGCGCCTACGCCCATTGTGCCGGCAAGAGAGAAGGTTACCTGCCCGCCCATGCCCAGCATTATTGAAAGGCCGAGTATGGCGATAAAGTATACGAGGGAGGTATCCATAACTGTCATCATGTACTGGTTAGGCATAAGTATAGGTATTAGTATAGCGAATGCCAGACAGCACACTATGAATATAAATGTTTTAGATTTCAGTATTTTAAGCATAGTCTACCACCTCACGCTTTCTCGGCGATGCGTTCGCCGAATATGCCCTGAGGTCTTACGAGAAGAACTAATATGAGCACGAGGAACACCACAGCGTCTTTGTAGGTGGTGGTGAAAATAGTGCTGTATGATTCTACAAGGCCGATAAGGATGCTGCCTAATACCGCTCCCTTTACGTTGCCAAAGCCGCCTACAACTATGCCGGCAAAGGCTTTAAGCGCCATTGAACCGAGCGACTGCGACACCAGGAAAAGGGGAGAGGACAGCCAGCCGCCTATGCTTGAAAGCGTTATGCTTATCATATAGGTGGCGGCGATGGTTATAACGGTGGGTATGCCCATCAGCTCAGCGGCATATTTATCTTGAGCAGTGGCCTGCATTATTCTTCCAATGTAAAGCTTTTCAAACAGAGTATATACCAGGACTATGAGTAATCCGCTTATTCCTATTATAAATAGGTATTGATATTCAAGGGTGACACCTCCGAGGCTTAAAGTGCCTTCGACGATGGGCTGTGTTTTAAGAGGGAACGCGCCCCATATAAAACGCACCAGTTCTTTGAGCGCCATAGAGGCGCCCAAAGTACTGATCGTTACCGTTACTGTCCACGCTGCGTTACGCAGGGGCCAATAAACCGAAAACATGAATATCACACCTACTAAGGAAAAGACGATCAAAGAGCATAACAGCATGGGGGTTAGGGGCAGGTTGGCCTGGTTTGTGAACATATAAGCTATGTACGCGCCCAGCATGAATATTTCACCGTGAGCGAAGTTCAAAACTCCAACCGCTTTTACTATAAGTATAAGCCCCATAGCCATCATAGCGTATATCATGCCCATGGATATACCTGAAACAAGCAATTGCACTAACATTTTGCAATCATCATCCTTCCAAAGCAAGTTAGTTACCGGCTGCGCCGGTCAGATACCGGAAATTCCGCTGTTAACGGGAAATAATATCCTGTATCGCGGGTTTGCCATCGACATTTTTGGTAAGGAACTGTGTCTTAGCGCATATGCGGTCCTCGTTAGGAGCGTATGTCGCGGCGACGCCTTCAAAACCGTCTATCTTGGCAAGGTTTTCGTTGATGGTCTTCGGCTCTACCGAATTGCCGGCCTTCATAGCCTCTATTAGTACCAGCGCGCTGTCATACATTGTAGAGGAGGGTAGGTCGGGGTCTTTGTTATACTTTGCTCTGTAACGCTCAACAAAAGCTTTTCCGTTCTCTGTTTCAACGGTCGGGGACCAGTCGCTAACGGAGTACCAGCCCTCGGCTGCGTCTTCAGCGTTGTTTATAGCTATCTCGGAGCAGTAGGAAGTGGAGCCTATGCAGGGAATGTTGAGGCCGGCGGCCTGAACCTGCATCATTATAAGGCTGGCTTCTATCTGCTGGGAAACGGCGATTATGCCATCGCATCCGGCTTCTTTAATCTGAGCGGTGAAGGGTGAAAAGTTTTTCTCGCCCTTATTGTATGTGAGCATCTTGATGTCGCCTTCGGCTATTCCAAGCTCAATAAGCTTAGCTTTGGAAGCATCGGCCAGGCCTTGTCCAAAAGAGTCACTCTCATGGATGATGGCCGGCTTTGTCATGCCGAGTGTGTCGATAGCGGCGGTTGCCATTGTGGAGCCGGCAAGCAAGTCGTTGTAGCGGATCTGCCACATAAACGGGTTGCCGATTTCAGCGAACTTAACGCTGCTGCCGCCGGTGAAGGTGGGGATTTCATACTGCTTTACATACGGTTCGAGAGCCAGAGCTATCGAGCTGTAAAGGCTGACTACTGTAGCGTTTACATCGCCACGGCTCATCAGCTTCTGATAAGCGTTGGCGCCGCCCTGGTCTGTGCTCTGATCGTCTTCAAATACGAACTCAACTTCTTTTCCAAGCACTCCGCCCTCTGCAGCCAGTTCTTCCTGGAGCATGTCGAGAGCTTCTTTTGTGTAAACGCCGTTCTGGGCGCGCTCACCGGTAAGGGAAGTTACGCAGCCGATAATTATTTTATCCGACTGGTCATACTTATTATCGGCAGCGGGGGTTTCTTCCTCTTTGTCATCACCGGTATCTGCGCTGGTCTCGACCGGCGGTGCCGAAGTCGGAGCCTCGGGGGCAGGTGTTGCTGTACAGGCCACTGCTGCGAGGGCCATAAGAAGTACCAACAACAAAGCGATTAGTTTCTTCAACTGATATTTCCTCCTTATGATGTTTATTTGTGCTCATAGAACAAGGGTTGCGTCTATGAGCAAAAGGGATACGCGGGCCGCTTTGCCTGTACTAGAAAGGAGAGAGTGTACGCAGGTACCGGCGACCCGTCGTTATAATCAATTAATATTAAGCTTTGTAAATATGTTTTTGGGCTCACAAATTTAGCTCTGGTAGAGTTATTGATACCCGATATATGTCGCGGCGCCAAAACCCCGAAGAATAAATTCGTTTTGTGTTAAAGTAGCGTATATAGTTTCAATTCTTTTTGCCTGTAAAGCAGATAAATACTGGAATCCGTTGTTTAATTACTGTTAAGTGCGCTGAATCCATTACTGATTATGGATATCGAAAATAAGAATAACAACTTATTATCTATATTAATTATAGTATCAAGTGCCTTCGATAAAAAGCAATCACATTGACTATTCATAGAACAAAATTGTCATTTCGGGCCGCATCGTGGCATAATTCCCATATTAAGGAAATATATATCTTCACTCAGAACGAGAAACTCGGGAGTTTTTATTCGCAAATTCACGCGGCGTTTCCCCGGTGATTTTTTTAAACATGCGTACAAAATACGATACATCGCCAAATCCTACCTTCTGCGCTATTTCGTATATCCGCACATCGGCGGGGGAGCGCAGCAGTAGCTCTTTTGCCTTTGCCATTCTTTTTTCAAGAGTATAGTTAGTTATCGTCATGTTCATTTCTTTTTTAAATACTTTGCATATATAGTATTTATTAAAATTGGTCATATTCGCCAGTTCGTCGAGAGAAATATCCGACGCGTAGTTTTCCGTTATGTAGTTGCATATTGTTGATACAAGCTGCTTGCTGCTGCTGTTGCGCTGCTGCAAAAGCTCGTCCCTAAGCTTGGAAAAAAGGTTCAACGCCTCGCGTCGCGCGCTATCGGTATCGGGAAAGTTCAAAAAATAATCGGAGCGCAAATATACAAAGTCGGCTTCATCGTCCTTATCTACAAATTCCTTGGCGTTTTTATGATACAGCTTGGCGAGGTCGTCGCCAATGCCTTTGTAATACGCGAGATTGCGGTTTTCTCCGGCCTCGTTAAACAGGCGGTTTATTACCGCCTCAAACTCCTCAGCATAGAAAAAGCTGCTTTCAAGCTCGGGGTAATGCGATTCGACAGGCAAATCCTTATCAGAGTCGAGTATTTTGCCGGCAGATAAAACGGCGCTTGGCGGTAGGAATATACGATGGTCAAACGCCGCTATAATGCCTTTATATGTGTCTGGCAGCTCGGCGGGGGAACAAGCGTCGCCAAGTATTATAAGGCAGTCGAGCCCGGTATGGCTGTTTATGCGTATGCGCATGCGTTCCGCCACGCTCGCCGCTCTGTCGTCAAGGGAATAAAGGTTGCCGCGCGCCTCCATTTCCATAAGGCAAAAATATGTGCGATGCTTAAGGCAAAAGCTGTCGGATACTCCATACTGCTTAGCTATCGACAAGACAAGCGAAACAACCTCCTCATCCATTTCGACTATCTCCTCGCTCGCGCCGGCATGGTCTTTTGATGATGACAGATAAAGAAGCATAAGGCAGAAGTTATTGCTGTTGGGGTTAAAGTCCATTTCTAAAAGATGGGCGGCTATGTTCTCCGCATCCTTTATGCGGCCGCGCAGCATATCTAGCATGAACTGCTTGCGATAGCGGGGCATACTGAGGTTGAGCCGCTTTTTAAGCTCCACCATTTCCTCGTTGTCGCGATGCCGCTTATCAAGACTGTCGCGCACTTGCTTAAGCGTTTCGCTAAGGTCGCCCTTTTGCACAATGTCGCTTTTCAGGAGGTAATCAAATGCGCCGAGCCGCAGCGCCTTTTGAGCATAATCAAAATTATCATAGCAGCTTAGCACTATAAACATTATGTCGGGATGGCTGGAGCGTACCTGCTCCATAAGCCGTATACCGTCGCAGTAACGCATGTATATGTCGGTGACGATAAGGTCGGGTTTAAGCTCGTCTATAAGGTTTAGAGCCATAAGTCCGTCATTGGCCTCGCCAACAATTGTAAACCCCATTTCCTCCCAGTCAATCAAATTTTTCAAGCCGTTTAGCACTATATTGTCGTCGTCAACTATTAAAACCCTGTAAGACATAAGGACCTCCAGTACCGTTAAAACTATTCTTCCACTTTGGGTATGCGCATATCGACGCGCGTCCATTCCCCTTGCTTGCTGCTTATCTTAAGGCCGTATTTCTCTCCAAAAGATAGTTTTATCCTCTTATTTATATTGCGCAGCGCTATACCCATAAATATATCGTTCTTATCAGCCGGTTGTTCCAGCACATATTTTAAGTTTTCAGCAGGCACGCCTTTTCCATTGTCAAAAACACTTATGATTATATCACCTTTATGCTCTGATATGCTTATGCGTATTATACCATGTTCGTTGCTGCCATCGAGCAGGCCGTGATATATGGAGTTTTCAACTATAGGTTGTAGCACGAACATGGGAATTTTCATTTGCAGCAGCAGCGGGTCGAGATTGAACTCATAGCTGAACCTGTTGCCAAAGCGTATTTTTTGTATGCTAAGATAGCTGTCTACATAATCAAGCTCGTCCTCTATCGTTACAAGCTCGCTTTGCCGCTTTGTGCAGGCACGCAGCAGCCGGTCAAGTAGCGTGGCGGTGGAAATAACGTCGTCTGTGCGGCCGGAGGCGGCCAGCCATTGTATGTTGTTTAAGGTGTTATAAATAAAGTGCGAGTTTATCTGTCCTTGAAGCGCCTCCATCTGGAATGACCGCTTCTTTTCGTTTATTTCCCGTGTCTCTTGTATAAGCATTTGGTTGCTTTTTGTCATATGCATATACGCGCGGGTCAAATCACCTATTTCATCATCCCTTTTAGCGTAGTATTTGGGGAAAGGCAATCGGGTGGGGGAGCGCATCGAGCGTATGAGTATATGCAAGGGGCGCGTCAAGCTCTTTGAAAGCTGATTGGTTACTATAAGGAACAAAATCACCGATGTGAGCAGCACCGGGAAAAGGAAATTCCAGATGTTGTTCATGGCTCCAAAAAACTGCTCAAGCGGCATTATGGTTATAAGCTTAGCCATAAGCTGGTCTATTGTGGTGAAATTATATATATGGTCGGCATGTGTGCCGCTGCCCGAGCTTTGCGAAAACAAATGCTGCATTACAGGCGGCGGCAATACCAAAGAGCTCTGTTCCGAAGATGGTCTCACATCGGAGGGCAGGCTGCTTGAATAAATTAGCGAGTTGTGGGCGTCATAGAGGAATACGGAGCCGCGGTTTGGTTCAAGCAGCGTTGATATCGTATGCTGTATATGCGAGAAATCCAGCGATACGGTAAGTATGCCGAGCAGCCTTTTATCCTCGCTGTATATAGGGCGGCAGGCGGTTACAAATGTTCTGTTAAAGCCGAAGTCGCTGTTATTATGTATGTCCCGCCAGTATACTCCGCCTATAAACTCACTAGCTGCTTTATACCAGTCAAGATGGCGGTGCGGGGCGCTGCTGGTTATTATAAGGTTGCCGGAATGGTAGGAGAGATTATCTCGTTCGGCGTAAAACTCATAATAATAGCTGGGGCCGGTTTCGTATATAACGCTCAGCGCCGACAGCGTTTCGGATAGGCGCAGCGTGGGGACTCCGGAAGGACCGGAGGAGGCGACTTTCCTTTCATCAAGGAGAGAAGCAAGTTCCGGGACATTGCTCATTATCACGGCGCGCTCGTAAAGCGAGTTTAAATGCGCATTTATAGCACCGTTTGCTTCAGACAGCGTTGTATCTATTGTCTTTGAAACGGCGGATGTTGAAAACGTGTGCGTCATGACAAAGGTCCAGGCGTTTATAAGAACCATAGGAATAATAACGGCAATGCTGTATGAGAGCAGCATACGGCGGCTTATTCTAAGGTTGCTCCATCTGTTTATTAATCTTTGAAGGAGTGTATGTTTATTCATTTATTCTCTCGCGCTTGATGCTATTGATACTATCGATACCATTGTACAGTATATATGTCGGGGACGAAGTTTTGAAGTATGATTTTTACAGATGCCGCGCGGTGTTTCTAAAAAACAGCATATGAAACACCGCGCGGCAAACCGCATTTTAGACTATATTATCATGAGTTGACTACGTTTGTCGGCGAGCCGCTAAGGAAAGCCGAAAGGTTATCCACCGCTATATTCATAAGCCGGGTGCGCGACTCTTTAGGCGCCCAGGCAATATGCGGGGTTATTATTATGTTCTTTGAGCCAAGAAGAGGATTTGTATCTTTTATAGGCTCGCTCGACACAACGTCAACAGCCGCCGCGAATACCTTTGAGCTGTCAACAGCCGCGCGAAGATCCTCCTCCACAATCAAAGGGCCGCGCGAGGTGTTTATTATAATCACGCCGTCTTTCATTTTGGCTATCGAGTCTTTGTTTATAATACCCTCGGTTGACGGGAAGAGCGGGCAATGCAGCGATATTACATCGGAGCCGGCCCACAGCTCGTCAAGAGTAGCCGGGCTGAAGGTGTCGGTCTTTTCGTCGTTTACGGCTATGGCGTCGTATGCTAGAACCTTCATTCCAAACGCCTGCGCTATTACCGCCACCTGACGGCCTATGCGCCCGTATCCTATAATTCCCACGGTTTTTCCGGCCAGCTCTATAAGCGGGTAGTTCCAGAAACAGAAATCCGGCTGCGCGCCCCACGCGCCTTCTTGCACAGCGGCGGAATGCTCGCCGACATGATGGCATATTTCAAGGAGCAGCGCGAATACAAACTGCGCCACAGCGCTGGTGCCGTATGTAGGTATGTTTGCTACAGGTATGCCTTTTGCCTTTGCCGCGTCAACGTCGACTATGTTATAGCCGGTAGCCAAAACGCCTATAAACTTTATAGCAGGGCAGGCATCGAGCGTGGCGGCGGTGATAGGCGTTTTGTTTGTATAAACAATTTCGGCATCGCCTATGCGCTCAACTATCTTGTCTTCCGGCGTTCTGTCATAAACTGTAAGCTGACCTATGGCTTCAAGGCCTTTCCAGTCAAGGTCGCCGGGGTTTAGGGTATAGCCATCGAGAACTACTATTTTCATATCAATACACTCCTTGCGTAATATGTTGCCCAAAGTGGCGCGCGAGTATTATAGCAGGCTCCATGCCCTGTTAAGTACGCGCTTGGCGTTTGCTATTACAAGGGCGGGATCCTCATCCTTCCACGGCTTAACCTCAAAGGAAAGAACCATAGGATCGTCGGCGTTCATAAGCCCCTCGTTTTTGCACTGCCTTAGGAAGTCTAAAACCTCTTCGGTGTCGTTGCAGCCGTTCGGGAAACCAAAACGCGGATGTGTATCGCCAAATGCTTCAGCGCCCGGAGTCATAACGGCGCTGCCGATATGCAGATGCGTTATATAAGGACGCATTACCTGCAGAGCAAATTTCGATGTTTCGTATGTTTGCGGGAAGTGGGAAAGATCAACCATAAGGCCGAAGTTGTTGTAATGGTTCCTTACGTCGGCGGCGAACTTGGCTGCCAGCGGCGCGGGGCCTATAAGCGATGCTTTGTCGAGGTCAAAGTCAAAGACCTCAAGCTCTATTTTCATATTTTTCTCTTTGGCGTATTTGCATAGATTCAGCGTTGTTTTAAGAAGCTGGTCATAATTTTGCTGCTGCGTTTCCTTAGACCATTTGCCGGAAAGGAAGGCTATGCCGTCGCTTCCGAGAAATTCAGCCTCGTCAATCGCTTCTATTAAAGTATCTTCGGCTTTTTGGCGGTCGGCTTCATCGATCGCGTTGGGGTTTAAGCCGGTAGTGAGAAGGCGCGGCTGTGCGCCGTAGCAAACTTTAATATGGCTCTGCGCCATCATGTCCGCGGCTTTTTTGCGGACTTCGTCGTCCTTCATCCATGTTACTTCAACGGCATCGAAATAATCATCGACTAAGATTTCGCGTAGTGTTTCGAGTATGGGGCCTTCGCCTTTTATGGTTGAGGGAAAGGCCATAAAATGTATCAGTCCGACTTTGAAGTACTTGTGTATAGATTCGTTCATTATCTATGTCCTCCTATATTATTTTTTTGACAAAAGGATTGCATACAAGATATATACAAGTTATTATATAACTAAATTATAGAAAACTTGCACTCTATTGTCAATCATAAATACCATCCGGAAAGACAAGGCAAAATAGACGCTTATAAAGGAACATTTTTTTACGACTATGATTGAGAGGTCGGCTTATGCGTACGCAATCGCTTAAAATGCTTGCTTACAATGAAATAAAATCAAGGATTGTTGAGGGCATATACAAGCCGGGCGATTTCCTCAACGAAAAGGCGATAGCTGACGGAATTAACGTTAGCCGTACTCCTGTGCGCGAGGCTATTGTGGCGCTTGAACGGGAAAATCTTGTGCGTGTTGTGCCTAAGCGCGGCGTTATGGTATGCGATATTACGGCGCAGGATGTGCTAGAGGCGTATCAGGTGCGTGAGCTTGTTGAGCCTTATATAATAAGGGCGTTTGGGCCGCTTGTTGAAAAGGAGCGGCTTAAAGAATTTTTTAAAGAGAAATTTGAAAGCGACATAAGCGACGAAAATATAAAAGAGATGAACGTTTGGGATGATGAGTTCCATATCGTTTTATCCAATGCCTGCCCCAATAGATACATACAGAGCATGCTAAAAGAAATCCATATCCAAAACTACCGCATAAGAATGCTTACAAACATAGAGCCGGCAAGGCTGGAGATATCAAGCCGAGAGCATCTTGAAGTAATAAACTATATGCTTGAAGATAATTTCGAAAAGGCGGCGTGCAGTATGGTAGAGCATCTTAAGGCGGGCAAGCAGGCAACTGTAATGAGGCTGAGCAGGGCATATATTTAGTTTGATTTTGACGGGCGGCTTAAGCCGTGGCCGTTGTTTGCCAAATACATATTAACGCCGTTTTTTAAGAAACTATATCAAGGAGGTTCAACATGAAGGCACTTGTTAAGTACGATGCGGGTCCTGGTAATGTCGAGGTAAGGGATATTCCGGAGCCTTCTCCCGGTAAGGGGCAGGTCAAAATTAAAGTTGAGATGGCAGGCATCTGTGGGTCCGATATCCACATCTATCACAGCGATATTGCCATACCCGTCCGTCCTCCGGTGGTAATGGGCCATGAGTTTTCCGGAGTTGTTACAGAGGTTGGAGAAGGCGTTGAGGGCATAAAGCCGGGCGATAGGGTGGTATCTGAAACAGCATACGATTACTGCGGCGTATGCGAGCGCTGCATTGAGGGCTATTATAATCTGTGCAACGACAGAAAGACGCTGGGATACTGGTATAACGGCGTTTTCACAGACTACACCGTAGTGCCGGCGGGGCGCATACATTTGCTGCCGGATAATGTGGATTTCGTATCGGCGGCGATGATGGAGCCTATGGCTTGCGTTACTCACGCACTGTACGATTTGTGCAAAATAGACGCCGGAGATGTTGTACTGGTATCGGGGCCCGGGGCGGTTGGCCTTATGGCTATGATGGTTGCGAAGGCGCAGGGCGCTAAAGTTATCGTAAGCGGTACAGCGGCGGATAAAGAAAGGCTGGAACTGGCGACGGAACTTGGCGCCGATTATGTTGTAAACGTGCAGGAAAGCGATTTAAAAGAGCTGTGCGACAGCCTTACAGGCGGCTTCGGCGTCGACGTTGTGGCGGAATGCTCCGGCTCGGAGGCGGCTATAAACAGCGGCCTTAACATTATAAAGAAGCGCGGCTGGTTCTGCCAGATAGGATTGCCCGGAAGGCCGGTAACGTTTGAAATTGAAAAGGTATGCTATAAAGAGCTGCATTTCTCCGGCTCGCTCGGCTCAAGGAAGATATCATGGCGGCGGGTGTTAAGGCTGCTTGAGATGGGTAAAATAAATCTCAATCCGCTGGCCACGCATACTTTCCCAATAACTGAATGGGAAAAGGCATTCGATATGTTTGAGAAAAAAGAGGGCTGCAAAATAATGCTTAGCCCGGTAGGAGGGGACGAGAAATGAGTTTAGACCCTAAAAGGAAACAATTTTTAGAAGAATTGTGCGGCACATTCAGGCATGACATAATTCGCACGCTGCACAGCATACAGACGGGACACCCCGGCGGATCGCTGTCTGTATGCGAAATACTTACATCGCTGTACTTTGAAAAGGCTGATATAAGCCCTGAAAACTTTAATGACAAGGACAGGGATATTGTTATACTCAGCAAGGGACATGCCGCGCCAATGCTATATCGCATACTCGCAGAAAAGGGTTTTTTCCCTGTTTCGGATCTTGAAAACCTGCGCCAGATGGGCAGCCATCTTCAAGGCCATCCCTGCAACAGATACACGCCCGGCGTAGAGATAGCGTCAGGCCCGCTCGGCATAGCCTTTGCGGCAGCGCTCGGGGCGGCGGTATCAAAAAAGACATATGACGATAAGGGTTATGTATATGTTGTAGTAGGCGACGGGGAAACCAACGAAGGCGTTATATGGGAGACGGCACTCGCGGCTAACAAGTTTAAGGCCGACAGGCTCATCGCTATAATGGATAGAAACGGCGTGCAGCTTGACGGTACAAGCGATGAGATAATGCCGCTGCTGGATGTTGCGGCGAAGTGGCGCTCCTTTGGCTGGAATGTCATAGAGTGCGATGGTCACGATGTGGAAGAGATTTGCGCCGCTGTCGATAAAGCTAAAGAGGCTGCGGATCAGCCGACCATGATAATAGCTTATACCGTAAAGGGCAAGGGCGTTTCGTTCATGGAGGGCAAATGTGAATGGCATGGAAAGCCTATATGCGACAGCGACTTTGATATGGCAATAAAAGAGCTGGAGGTGGGCAAATGAGCAAGGCGATACGTGACGTATACGGAGAGCTGCTGGCTGAATACGGAAAGATAAACAAAGATGTTGTGGTGCTTGACGCCGATGTTTCGTCGTCAACAAAAACCAGCATTTTCGCGAAGGAATGTCCTGATCGTTTCTATAACGTAGGAATAGCCGAGCAGTGCATGGCGGGAATGGCGGCAGGGTTTGCTATAACAGGCAAGATACCGTTTGTAAACACATTCGCCGCGTTTATAACAACATTGTGTGGCCTGGCGGCGCGCTCTGTAATAGGCTATTCGGATTTAAACGTAAAGCTTATGGGCGCATACGGCGGCATGTCTGACGCTTACGACGGAGCTACGCATCACTCAAACGATGATTTGAGCATAATGCGTACTTTCCCTGGATATACCGTACTTGTGCCCTCGGACGCGGCTATAACCGGCTGGATGATTAAAACAGCTATAGAATATAAAGGGCCTATGTATATCCGCCTGTCGCGGGACAGCATGCCGGATATATATAAAGAAGACGAAGAATTTGAGATAGGCAAATCAAAAATAGTGCATGACGGCACCGACGCTACTCTTATTGCCTGCGGAATAATGGTAGGGCGCGGCATAGAGGCGGCGAGGGAGCTGGCTAAAGAAGGCATATCGCTAAGGGTAGTGGATATGTACAGCATAAAGCCGCTTGACTCTGACATGATACTTAAATGCGCCGATGAAACCGGAGCCGTTATAACTGCCGAAGAGCATACCGTGCTTGGCGGGCTGGGCGGCGCGGTATCTGAAACGCTGGCGCTGGGTCGGCGTGGAGTGCCTATGGAAATGCTCGGCATAAACGACGTTTACACCGTTACCGGAGCATATGATCAATTATTGTGCAAATACGGGCTTGATGTCGAAACTGTAATCGAGTCTGTAAAGCGTGTTGTTGCCGCTAAATAAGGGCGGGCTATATTAGGGAGAATATCCGTATATATTTCGCGGGTAAGGCAAAAAGCGCGGGCTGTAAGCCTGCGCTTTTGCTTGCTTAAATTTGATTAGTTTATATCCATTCTTTAAAACGCCGAATATAGAGTTTTTTGGCGATTTGCGCCGCTATAAGATACGCCGCTATAAGCGCGGCAAGCCACGGTATGGAAGAAAGCGGCATACGCGCCATATCAAGCCCTTCGGCAAGGCGGCTAAAGCCAAGTACAGCGGCTGCTACCGCCAAGGAAAATGTTGAAAGTTTAAGCGGCAGTGACGGGCTGCTCTTTATAAAAGGCGTTTTCGCGGTGCGTATAATGTGTATTACGAGTATCTGCGATATGGTGCCGAAAAGAAACCATCCGCTATGGAAAACCGGCGCCATGGCTACGCTGTTCGCGCCCACCGCCCACCACATTACGGCAAAGCACAGCATATCGAAAATAGAGCTGAGCGGCCCCATAAACACCATAAACGACTTTATGGATTTTGTATCCCACTTGCGCGGCTTTTCTATATACTCCTTATCGACGCTGTCAAAGGGTATTCCCATCTGCGAGAAATCGCACAGCAGGTTTTGCGTAAGCAGTTGCACCGGCAGCATAGGCAGGAAGGGCAAAAATATGCTCGCCGCCATAACCGAAATCATATTGCCAAAGTTGCCGCTCGCCGCCATTTTAATGTATTTGACTATATTGCCAAATGTGCGGCGGCCTTCTTTAACGCCTTCCTCAAGCACCAGCAAATCCTTTTGCAGCAGTATTATATCCGCCGTCTCCTTGGCTATATCAACAGCGCTGTCCACCGATATGCCTACATCGGACTGATGAAGGGCGGGGGAGTCGTTTATGCCGTCGCCCATATAGCCTACGGTGTGGCCGGCATCCTGAAACGCTTTTACCACCCGCTGTTTTTGCGAGGGCGTTAGCTTTGAAAATAGGTTGCAGCTTTTTACAGCCTCTATAAGCTCTTTATCGTTCATAGCGTCAACGTCGGAGCCCAAAAGAGAAAGGGCGGTATCGACGCCTACCTTCTTGCATACCTTTAAAGCCACTCCTTCGCTGTCGCCGGTAAGAACAACGGTGCGTACGCCATGGCGATGCAAAGACGATATTGCCGCCTTTGCGCTTTCTTTTGGCGGGTCGAGGAAGGCGACAAAGCCTATTACGACCATATCGCGCTCATCTGCTACACCAAAATCACCGGCGGCTGGAACATCGTTTTTTTGCGCCACCGCCAGCATACGCAAGCCGCTGTTGTTATGCTTTTCGTAGGTGTCCATAGCTGTGCGCCGCGTTTCGCTGCTAAGCGGCACAACGCGCCCTTCTATTTCTATAAACGAGGAGATAGACAGAATTTCCTCAACAGCGCCTTTTGTTATAAGCTGCCTTTTGCCGCTGCTATCCTCAAGCACCACGCTCATCCTGCGCCGCGTGAAGTCGAAGGGGATTTCGTCAATGCGTGTGTATTCCTTGGCGACGCTGTCAAGACGATAAACGGCAGCTCGTTCTATTATCGCTATATCTATGAGGTTTTTAAGCCCCGTTTGGAAATAGCTGTTGAGGTAGGCGTGACGCAGCACTCGCTTATCGTCGTCGCCATGAAGGTTCATATACTTTTCCAGAACTATTTTATCTTCTGTAAGAGTGCCGGTTTTATCGGTACACAGCACATCCATCTCGCCAAATGTTTGTATAGCGCCAAGGGTTTTAACTATAACCTTATGCCGGGACATAGTAACCGCGCCTTTAGCCAAAGTCGATGTCATTATAACCGGCAGCATCTCCGGCGTAAGCCCAACGGCTACGCTTATAGCGAAAAGCACCGCCCGCCCCCAGTCGCCTTTTGAAAAGCCGTTTATAATCAATATAACAGGTACCATTATCGCCATCATGCGGATAAGCAGCCAGCTTACCGAATCGATTCCGCGCTCAAAGCTGTTTTTGGCTTTATCGCCGGACAGCGTTTTGGCCATAGAGCCAAAATATGTATCATTGCCTGTAGCTAAGACTACCGCTAAGGAGCTGCCGCTTATTATGTTTGTGCCCATAAAGCCTAAGTTTTGGCAATCGGTAATGGCTATATTTTTATTAGCTGGAGGAGAGCTGAACTTTTCAACATGCGCCGACTCGCCGGTAAGCGCCGCTTGCGCTACAAATGTATCTTTTGTGTTTAAAAACCGGACATCGGCGGGTATCATATCGCCGGCGCGCAGCTGAACTACATCGCCGGGCACAAGTCTGCTTATGTCAATTTCTAAAGGAGAATCGTCTCGCATAACATCGGCTTTACTAGATATCATGCGGGATAGTTTTTCGGCAGCCACGCCGGAGCGCTGGTTTTGCACAAAAGCCACAAGGCTTGATATAGATACCAGAGCGAGTATTACTATTATAGTGAAATAGTCGGGCCTTGAAGAGGCTATAACGTCGGTGAAATAAGAAATAACGGCTATAGCTATAAGTACGGCGTTAAAGGGGTTGGCAATTGCATCGCGCAGCCGCCGCAAGGTGGGGTTTTTATCACCGGAGGTAATAATATTTTCGCCGTATTCATCAAAGAGCCGTTCGGCGCGCTTAGAGCTTAAGCCGGAAGGCGAGGAGCCTAAGCGGTCTAAAAGCTCGTTTTGAGGCATAGCAGACCATAAGCGTAGAGAATCCTCGCTTTTTATTTTGTTTGGCTGTGCGTTTTCTTTAGAAGCTTGCCATCTGATGAGTTTCACTTGAATCAGTCCTTTCGTTTTAGGATACCCCAAGCGAAAAGCATCAAACGGCATAAAAATTGCCGCCTCAATAAGGCGGCTCAAAAACTATACCCGGCGCGGCATCAGAGCATACTGATGATGGGCGGCAGGCACAAGTATCGGCCGACAAATCGATGCGTTTTACGACATTGGGGCTTGAAGCCGCTTTGCGTACTTCGTGGGCTGGCGTCCATCTCGTCACTCCTTTGCTTAATATTCGGGTTTCGCCGTTCCAAAAATAATTGTATATGTTAAAGACTGTAAAGTCAATTATTGAAGGGCAAAAAAGGGCGCGGACAGCAGGTTTTGTGCCGCTCCGCGCCCTGATATAACATGGCTTTGTATAGACGTTATAGAGTTACGCCTTGCTTGAAAATGGTGAAATCGCGGGTGCCGTGTATTTCGCCCATTGTCTTTTCGCCCGACGCTACCGATATAATGTAGTCGAAGAAATCACGGCTGACTTCCTCCATGCTCGCGCCCTGTGCCAGCACTCCGGCGTTAAAGTCGAGCCAGTTGCGCTTGTGATTGAAAAGGTCGGTGTTAGTGGCTACCTTAACTGTCGGTGCGGGGCAGGCAAACGGCGTGCCGCGGCCGGTTGAAAACAGCACTATGTGTGCTCCCGCCATGGCAAGAGCATTGGCGGAAACTATATCGCTGCTCGGGGAGCTTAGCAAGTTTAGACCGCGCGTTTTTATCTGGCCGGCGTATTCTATAACATCTACGACCGGAGCTGTGCCGCCTTTTTGTGTGCAGCCGAGCGATTTATCCTCAAGAGAGGATATGCCGCCGTCTTTGTTGCCGGGCGACGGGTTTTCGTATATTACCTGATCATGACGAATATAGAATTCCTTAACATCGTTTATCATTTTGACGGAGCGGTTAAAAACATCTTCGTTTATAGCGCGGTTGGTAATTATAGTTTCGGAGCCGAACATCTCAGAAACTTCCGTAAGTATGGTTGAGCCGCCCTGCGATATAAGCATGTCGGAAAAAGCGCCGATAAGCGGATTTGCTGTTATGCCGCTTAACCCGTCGGAGCCGCCGCATTTAAGGCCGACAACCAGTTTCTCTGTGCTTATAGGCTGACGCTTGAACTGTCCGGCGTATTCTGCAAGCTCTTTAAGAAGCGCAGCACCGTCGGCATATTCGTCTGAGGAGGTTTGGCAGTTTAGGAATTTAACCCTGTCGCTGTCCCATTCACCCAGCTCTTCTTGGAAGACGGGTATGTTGTTGTATTCGCAGCCGAGGCCCAAAACAAGCACCGCTCCGGCATTGGGATGATTAACCATTGCCGCCAGAGCTTTTCTAGTGATCTCGTTGTCTTCGCCCATCTGCCCGCAGCCGAAGGGGTGGGCGAGATTAATCATCGAATCTATGCTGCCTTTTACAAGATGCTGAGCGTCGCGTATGAGGTTATCGCCTATGGCGTTTACGCAGCCGACGGTAGGAACTATCCAGATTTCGTTGCGAACAGCGGCTCTGCCGTCGGGGCGGAGGTAGCCTTCAAACGTTGTCGGTGCTACGCGGGGCATCTCTTTGATAGCCGGTTTATATTCATAGTTGTATATTTCGCCTAGATTGGTTTTCAGATTGTGGGTATGAACCCAGCAGCCCGGTTCTATATCAGAGGAGGCGTGGCCTATCGGATAGCCGTATTTTATTATGTTTTCGCCTTTCTTTATGGGGGTTAACGAAAACTTGTGGCCCTGCGGCACATCAGTGCAAAGAGTTACTCCATAAAGCTCGCTGCCGGCGCTAAGAGGGGAGAGGGCTACCGCTACATTGTCTTTTTCATTGATTTTAATTACATTAAGCATTGTTGGACTGCATCCTTTCTTTCAATAAGCTATTAACGCCGCGGTTTCTTATGTCCTCAAGTATGCAGGCGGCGTTGCGGGCAAAGCCGGGATATAATGTTAAATTCTCTCCCCAGAAATCCTTGTTGGACATAACCGCGTTAACATATTCGCGGGCAGGGAGGGAGCGGATACCGTAGAAAAATTCCAACACAGGAGCAATGTCGTTTATACGATATTCCTTACCATTGCTTACGCCGGTTAGTATGCCGTCTTCAAAGCGAACGCCGGTATAGAAAGCGAGCATGGCGGCGAAGGAAAATGTTATGTTACGCGGCAGCTTGCCGGTATTTTCATAATACTTTTTAAAAGAGGGAAGAAGCCGCTCTTTCCATTTGCCTATCGAGCCGAGCGATATCGCCATAACCGAATGCTTTATGTAAGGGTTTTTATACCTTTCAACAACAGCGTCGGCGAAATCCTTTGCTTCTTTCTCGGGCAAAGTTAGGGTTGGGAGTATTTCGTTGTATATTGTGTCGGTTGCATAACGGGAGAAAATCGGATCGTTCATGCAATCGAGTACTGTTTCTTTACCCGCAAGATGAGCCGCCAGAGCAATTGTGGTATGGGTGCCGTTGAGTATGCGCTTTTTGCGTTGCATATAGTTTGAATGGTCGGAAACAACCTTTACCGGCATACCGACTTTATCAAAAGGCAGGTCCTCAAGTATTGATTCCGGCGCTCTTACCGCCCAGAAGCTAAACGGCTCGGCGGTAACTATAAGCTCGTCCCGATATCCGTTCTCGGCGTTTAGCTTTTCGCCTTCGCCTTCGGGATAGCCGCTGACTATGCCGTCCACAAGCGTACTGCAGAATATATTTTCCCTCTCAAGCCACGTTTCAAAACCGCCGCAAAGTCCCCATGCCTCTACATATTTTAAAACGCAGTTTTTAAGCTCGGCTCCGTTATCGTCGAGCAGCTCGGAAGGTATAATTATAAAGCCTTTGCCCGGCACGCTGCCAAAAAGAGTATATCTTTCAAAAAGCAACCGTGTGAGCTTGCCGGGGAAGGTTGAAGGTGGGGAATCATTAAATTTATCTGAAGGGTTAAACTGTATGCCGATTTCGGTGGTGTTAGACACGATTACGCGAAGGTGTTCGTTTTCAGCCGTTTTTAGTACCTCGGCAAAGTCGGCAGTTGAGTTTATGCTGCGGCTTATGCTGCTTATAATGCGCTTTTCGTGATACGGAGCGCCGTCCATAAAGCCGCGGCGATAGAAGGTATACAATCCTTCCTGATCGTTTAGCAGCGAGGAGAGTCCGCGCGTTACAGACTGTACGACGGCGATTTTGCCGTTAAAGCCGGCTTTCTCATTTAAAACGTCTATAAAATAGTCCATAGAGCCGCGAAGGAAGTTGCCGGCCCCGAATTGAAGCACCCGCTCCGGTGCGTTTTCAAGATAGTAAGGCTGCGGTGACATTTTTTTAACGGTACTGTAAGTCAATAAATCCATATGCAATTCTCCCGTATATTTTTATCTGAGCGGCATTGAGCGCCGCGCATTACTCGAAAATATCGATGTCGGTAAGGCTAAAGCACTCGGTAGCCGCTTTATGTGAGTTTGATATATGCTCGGAGAGCGCCGCAAACGCCGCCTCTTCATCGCCGGCTATTATAGCGCGCGCGATGTTAAGATGTTCTGTATGCGTATGGCGCATGCGGTTGTGGATACGCCGTCCGGCTATAACGTTTACGCGGGCGCTTTGATCGCCAACACGCTCAAGCACCTGCCGCAAATACCTGTTATTGCAGTATTCAATGAACAGACGGTGTATGCTTTCATCTATAACAAGCTGCTCGCTGTCGCTTCCTTTAGTCAGCACTTCATATTTTAAGGCGGCGGTTTTAAACCGATCGTCCTTTGACATTTCCTTTATTGACTTGCGCAAAGTCATGGTTTCCAGCATCATGCGCACTTCGTATATTTCACTAAGCTCGCTAAAAGGTATCGCTGAAACGGCAATGCCGCGCTTGGGTATTATGCGGACAAGATTTTCCTGTTCGAGCTTATTTAAGGCTTCACGTATAGGCGTTCTGCTGGCGCCAATTTCTTCAATGAGGCTGTTCTCATCGAGAAATTCGTTGGGCTCGTACTCGACCGAGATAATTTTATCTTTAATTATACGGTAGGCTTTTTCCTTAAGGCTTTCCCTGTCCCTATCCATATCGCAATTTCCTCCCGGCTGCCATAAACTAAGATGTGTACGTATGTTATATACAACAAGTATACATCGTAACAAGCTGTTGTCAACCGTAAGATTGGGTATGGTTAGGGGAGGTGCGCTAGAGCGTTTTGCCCTCGAGCGCCGCCTTTGTAAGCCTGGAAATGCCTTTCATAGCGCAATTATCCACCATCTCAAAATTAAAGCCGGGGAATTCCCGCTTTTTGAAGTCGAGCAGCGCCTGCGCGCCGCCGCCGGTAAAATATATTGTTTTTGACAGGTTCGACATTTTATTAAAGTCGTCCATGCCGTCGCTAAGCTGGCCGACAAGGCCGTTTATAACGCCAAGAAGTATATCCTCTCGGGTGGTTGAAAGCGTTAAGCCGGATATAACGGCGGATTTATTCTCTATTTTGGTTCGATCGCCCGCTAGGTGAGGGGTCATGAAAACATTGGTGCGCGGCGCATTTAAAAGGCCGGGTAGGAATTCGCGGAAAAATGTGTCCTTGTCCATATCCGGGCAAAATACATTATAGAACCAGTTAAGGCTTTCGCCGCCGGCTCCTATTATGTTCATAACATTCCAATGCCCTGAGTTGCAGGCGGGACGCAGCAGGTATTTGCCGCTGTAATGCGGTTTGTCTGTGCAAAGCACCATCACCTCAACTGTGCCGGTGGAGTTCATAAGCTGTCCGTCCTTAGTACAGCCGGCGCCAAGAACGGCGCAGGCGGTATCGGCGCCACCGGTGGCGACGGGTATGCCCTGAGGTATGCCGGTTATGTCGGAGGCCTGCTTTGTAACGTAGCCGGCTATTTCATAGCTCGGGCGCACCTCAGGAAGTATGCCTTCATCTATATCAAAGGCGCGGCACATTTCCTTGCTCCAGCCGTTATTTTGAACGGTATCGTATAAGCCGTTGAAGCCGGCGTTAGACGGGTCGATTATAAACTTACCAGTTAGCTGCTTTATAAAATAGGTTGATGTATGCCCGAATTTATATGTCTTTTTATATGCGTCCGGCGCGTTTTCGCGCAGCCACAGCAGGCTCGTTATAGACATGCCGCCGGGACAGGGCACATTTCCGGCTATCGCGAGAAAGTTTTCCATGCCGAAGCGGTCGGCGATTTCATAGCCCTGCTTTTCGCTGCGACGATCGAGGTGTATAATGCCGTTATGAAGCGGATTACCGTCTCTATCCATTAATATCATATTGGGGCACAGCGCAGAAAAGCCCATAGCGCATACGCCGGGCAGATATTCTTTAAGGTCGCCAAGCGCGCGCAGTAGCGACTCGAAAAGCGCATCGGGGCGTATTTCGACTTCCACGCCGCGCGATATATATTGATGAGCCGAGCGCGATTCGGCTATAACATTAAGGTCTAGGTCAAATATACCGGCTTTAATAGAGGATGTTCCAACGTCTACGCCTAATATATATTCTTTTGCCATTTGATTACTCCAAAACTTTTTTATTAAATACAAATTCGGGCGTTTTGCCGTTTATATAGTCAATAACGCCCTGCGTAGCGCACTGTGCCACCCTTACAACGCATTCGCGGGTAAGCGCAGCGGTGTGCGGCGTAAGTATTATGTTTTTCGCCGATATAAGCGGACTGCCCTGCGGCAACGGCTCTTTTTCAAATACATCAAGCGCCGCGCCGGCTATGGTGTCGTTGTTCAGCGCTTCTACAAGATCGGGCTCGTTGATTATGCCGCCGCGAGATGTGTTTATTAAAAACGCCGAGTCTTTCATCGCCGCAAGGCCGGAAGAATCAACGGTATCTTTTGTATCCGACGTATACGGGAGATGGAGGGAAACAAAATCCGCCTCCTTGAACACATCATATTTTGAGGGTAAAAGCTTTATGCCTTCAGGAGAGGAGGTAAGGAAAGGATCATAACCTACAACACGCATACCAAACGCCGACCGGCATTTTTGCGCCGCCATACGACCTATGGCTCCACAGCCTATAAGGCCCAGCGTTTTACCGTCCATATCTACTGGAAGATACAGCCTTCTCGCTTTAAAGTTGCCGGCTCTTACGCTGCTATCCAAGAAGAACAGCTGCTTTGACAGCGCCATCATAAGCGCTACTGCGTGCTCGGCTACGGAAACGGCGTTGGCGGCGGGCGTGTTAAGTACGAGTATGCCGCGCTCTGATGCGGCGTCTACGTCAACGCTGTCAACTCCGGCTCCGGTGCGGGATATAACTTTTAGTTGCGGTGCGGCATCCATAAGCTCGGGATCAAACTTTATCCAGGTGCCTACGATTACGGCGACAGCTTCCGAAAGTGCGGCTTTAAGCCCTTCGATATCACCTTCTTTTACCTGTAAAACATCGGCTTCGCCTTTGAGCATGTCCAGAACCGAAGCGTCGGCTGTTTGCGCCAAAACTACTTTTTTCATACGGTTTGCTCCTTTTGAATTGTTGTTAAGGCGAGCGTATTGCCGCCTGTTTTTATCAATGAAAAATACGAATTTAAGCTAATAAAGCATGAGGCGAAGTACATGGCCGCAAATAAGAAAATCGGCCTATTTCTAATAAAAGGATAACAAACAATATGCATATGCGTCAAGGCGTTCATACATGTATGACAATATATTTATAAGCATAAGCCAATGCCCTTTTATACGCGAGGAGCTAACGGTCAAGCGGGAAGTAAAGCGGCAGTGTGGTTTTAACCCAGTCGTCGCCGTAATACCCATAATGGCTTTCGACGGAGCGCGCCTTAAGGTCGAACAGAGATATGCAGCCTTCTATGCGTGTTTGCTGCCCGTCTTGGCTTTTAGGGTTTTTGCTGTAATAATGCGGAAAATTACCGTATGGCGCAAGGTATTCGGCTATGCGGCGGGCGGCGGCGTAATTTACATAGCCGTTTTTAGAAAGCTCGTGTCGTATTTGTGAGTTAAGCTCATCATAGCGCCATTGTATGTCGTTTATATGGCCGCCGGCGATAAGCAGCGTCCACGGGTCCATGCCGCAAAGCCGCATATGCGGGGAGATAAAATGATTGGTTGTTATATGCACGTTGTCGCTTGTGCGTTGCGGCGCGAAATACCATCCTGAAGGACAGTTTTTATCTATTGGCGTGCGGTTTATAAAGCCGGAATCGAGCATAGCGCCGGGAAGCAGGCGTATGTGGCGGCGGGTTTTGGAATAATACCGCCACAGCTCTTCATTAAAATTAAGATATTCCATATTAAGGGGATTGCCACACCAGCGCTCAGCGCAGCCGAAGTTAACCGGCCAGGCTTTGTGGTTTAATAGAAAAGCCTCATCCGGCAACATCTTCAGCAGCGAGCGGTCGGGATAAGAGAGAAAGTCGGTTTTGGGCCACGACGCACCGGCTTCAACCGTTAGCGCGGTATCGGTGCAACCATCCGACAATACATAATTCCACGACACGCCGCGCTGCGTTTGCCGTATTACATTCGCTGCTTCTTTTGCCGTCGCGCCGCTCATAACGCATTCACGAAGCAACAGCAGCGAGTTTGTGCCTATGCGGCTAGGGTCGCAGTTGGCGGCGGGAGACATATTAATACCTGCCGCGACGCCGTTTATGTTCATGGCGCTTATGCTGCCGGCTATGCCCGGAGCCGTTACGCTTATATAAGGATGTAGAGGGCCGGTATCGCCGGCGCTGTGCTGAGGTAAATGCAGTATGTGGGCGAGGTGGTTTTGAAACGAGCCGCCGGTTGAGAACATAAAATCTCGGGCGAAAAGGTGACCGCCGTTCGCCGCTTTTCCAAATACAGAAAAAGCGTTGCACATCATGCTAAGGCGTATATGCTCCGGAGATAGACGCGGCGCGCGCTCTCGCAAAAAGCTGCCGGTGTATACAAGCGCGCACAGCACATCAAAGCCAACGTTCATAACTATAAGGCGGGACAGCGTTACTGAGGTGCGGCGGTTGCGGCGGCGACAGCCTGCCATCATACCTTCGGTTTCGCTTTGTATATGCCGCGGCTGCGATGCCCATGTGCTTTTTGATAGCTCTGAAAGCAGCGAAACTATAAGCTTTTGCGCAAGAGGGTAGTTGTTGAAAAAGTCCAGGCCGATGAAGTCGAATATTATATTGTCTGTAAACGAAACCGCCATCTTGGATATAGACGGCTCGGCCAAAAGTCCCAGCAGGTATCCGCGCTCATACGGCGTGCCCTCAAGATAATAACACGCCTTTTTCTCGCCGGTATCATAGTTTACTGCCGTATCATGCTTTGCCGCAATGCCGAGGCGCTCGCCGCTTTGATAAGCCTCAGTTATTGAAAAGCCGTCTTTCTTAAAAGCCTTCTCAAGCATGATAAGTCTTTGATGAGCCGAATTATCCCGTGCCATGCCTTGCCCTCCGTTTTACTTGCCGCGCCGACCGCCGCCGTATATAATATGCGCTAGGGCATTAAAATGAGCGGAAAATAGGCTGATAAAAAGTCGGATAAAAGCCTGTGTAAAGCGGTGCGGCTGCCTTGACAAGCATAGGCGGCTGTGATAGAATTCTCGGGTGAGCCGCTCGGGGAGGTATTTAAATCCCTTTTATGGGTACCAAACCCGGCGAGACTGAAATTAGGAGGTGCTTTCTATGTTTGCTGTCATAAAGACAGGCGGAAAGCAGTACAAAGTAGCCCCGGGCGACGTTATATACGTTGAAAAGCTTCAGGCGGAGCCGGGTGAGGAAGTGAAATTTGAAGCGCTGCTATATTGCGATGAAAACGGCGCTGTCAAAGTTGGAACACCGGTTGTAGACGGAGTTGATGTTGTAGCTAAAGCGATTGGCAATGTTAAAGGCAAAAAGATTGTTGTTTTTAAATACAAAGCCAAAAAGAACGTTCGCAAAAAGCAGGGACATCGTCAGCCGTATACTAAGCTGGAAATCGTTTCGGTAGCCGGAGTTTCGGCGCAGGCAAAACCCGCCGCGGAAGAAAAACCGCAGGAAGTTGACGAAGCATAATAGCATTTAAGGCGAAACGGCTATAATAAAGCCTAACGGAGGTGAAGTAAATTGGCACATAAGAAGGGTGGAGGAAGCTCCAGAAACGGACGCGACAGCGCAGCGCAACGGCTAGGCGTTAAGCGTGCAGACGGCCAGTTCGTACTCGGCGGCAATATACTTGTCCGTCAAAGGGGAACGAAAATACATCCCGGCGCTAATGTAGGGCGCGGGAGAGATGATACGCTCTTTGCTCTTACCGACGGCGTAGTCAGGTTTGAAAGACTTGGCAGGGATCGCAAACAGGTCAGCGTTTACGCGCAGGCGGAATAAAAAGCGGCTTTAAAATATTTTAAAACCGCTGCATTATATTTATGGCTTTACAGGCCCTGCTTTTTAAGCGGGGCTTTGGCTTTTTATAGCTCTTAAAGGCGGTTGCCGCAATACGGGCAGTATGCATAATTACCTTCCGATTGGCGGCCGCAGCTTTGGCAAACGCCACTTTTGCTCGTATATTCGAGCTTTTTGAGCCGGGAAATATCAACGGAATCGGAATATTTAAGCTCGGCGGCATAATCGGGGTCGGCTTCATATGCGCAGCCGCAGCAACCAAAAGCTAAGGTATACCGCTTTTTCCATTTGAATAGGGGCAAAAAATATATATGAAAGCAGCGAAAGCTTTCGATAAGCGTACATGACGACAGCCGTCCGCAGCATGGGCAGGCAGAAGGGTCAAACCGCTTTATTTCTTTTTCTTTATCATTTACACCGAATACGCCTATAAAAAACATATCTCACCTTAAAAAGTTGATTTGCGCCGAGAGGCCGGCCTTTTTTAATTATATCGATATCAAGGCAGCGCGGCAACATTGACGCAAATCATGTGGCTATGCTTTTTTTAGCGGCGGGAGCATATATTTATATATGCATCGGGGGTGATTATGCTGAAAAATAAAATAAAGTCGCATTTGGTGGATGATATGAGCTTGCCGGGCGAGGTTATTTTTGATGAGCCGCGCATTTCAATAGTTGGGGGCAGGCTGTATCTTGAGAATCATAAGGGGATAATAGAGTATACGACCGATAAGCTAAGGGTTAGGACAAAGCGCGGCATGATAACCGTTAAGGGTAGCGATATGGTGCTAAAAAGCATAGGCGGAGACGATATATTTATTAAAGGAAAAATAACCGGCCTGGAGTTTGGCGAAGCGCTATGATGACATCAAAATTATGGAATTATCTTAGGGGATATGTTATTATCAGTATTGAAGGTTTTAACCTTGAAAGGGTTATAAACCGGGCGGCTAAGCTCGGCTTGTGGAGCGTTAAACGTGAGTCTTATACCCGACTTACCGCTTGCGCGCGTTTGGGCGCTTATAGGGAGCTGCGCTCTTATGAAAGCATCCGCGTTACTCTTATAAAAAAGAGCGGGGTGCCGGTTTGGTTTTTGCCTTTAAGAGGCAGGACCGCCTTTTTTATAGGAGCGGCGCTTTTTATGGCGCTGGTATTAAGCGGAGGACTTTTCGTTTGGGATATAAGTATTTTAGGAGCCGATAAAGTTTCGGTGGCGGAAATAACCGTTATGCTTGAGGAGTACGGCATAAAGCGATGGGCGTTTATACCCGACCTTGAATTTAAAGAGGTAGAAACGCGGCTGATGCTGGAGCCGGATATTGCCTGGGCGTCGGTTAAGGCGGACGGCGTTGAGATAAAGGTTGAGGTCGTCGAGGCGGAGCGAAAGCAGGTGCGGGTGCCGGGCGATATTATAGCGCGCGAGGATGCCATTATAAGGAAAATGACGGTGGTAAACGGCACAGCCATGGTATCGGAGGGCGACGCCGTAAAGGCGGGGCAGGTGCTTATATCCGGTATGGTGCATCGAGCGGGAGGCGTCATTATGGTGCCGGCGGAGGGCGATATAATAGCCAGCGTTTTTTCGGGGGCGTCAGAGAGCCTGCCGCTTACATACACAGAGACTGCAAAAACAGGAAATGTTTACCAGAAAAGCAGCATAAGCTTGTTCGGATGGCAGCCGGAGTTTTTAAAAGATGACAGCGAACCGCCGTTTGAAAATTATGTATCTAATACGATAACAAGGCAGCTCTTTGGAGAAAGAATGCTGCTGCCCGTCTATCATATAGCCGATATATATGATGAGGTCACTTTAAGCGTTAAGACTTATCCCGAGCAGCAGCTAAAGGAGCGACTTAAGACGGCGGCGCTTGAAAAGGCGGCGGCAGGCCTGCCTAAAGACGCGGTTATAATAAGGCGGGAGGTAACATATGAAAACGAGGAAGGAACTCTTAAGGCTACGGCTATTATAGAGGCGGAACTTAACATAGCGAGAACTCAGGCATACGCGGCCGGGGAGGATGGCGATTGAGAATAGTGTCGGAAATGCACAGCAGAGTAGAAAAGTTTATCGAGGTTGACGCCGTTGAGCAGATAATAACGCTGTTTGGCAGCTTTGATGAGAACATTAAGATTATAGAAGGCGAACTGGATGTTTGCGTAGCGGCGCGGGACAGGCAGATAAGCGTTTCCGGCCTCGAGGCGGGGGTAGATATCGCAGTAGCTGTTATGACGCGGCTTATGGCGCTTATACGCAAAAACGAACGCATAGACAGAAGCCGTATACGCTACGCCATAGAACTGGCTAAAGAAGGCAACGAACAGCATATAGAAGAGATAATGTCCGGCGTTGTGGCGGTGACGTATAGGGGAAAGCAGGTAAGGTGCAAAACTGTCGGCCAGAAAAGGTATATACAGGCCATAAAAGATAATACGCTGGTTTTCGGCATTGGCCCGGCGGGTACAGGAAAAACGTATCTTGCAATAGCTATGGCGGTAATAGCTTTTAAAAATAAAGAAATTAGCAGAATTATACTTACACGTCCGGCTGTTGAGGCGGGGGAGAAGCTGGGGTTTTTACCCGGAGATTTGCAAAACAAGGTTGACCCGTATCTGCGCCCGCTTTACGATGCGCTTTATGAATTTATAGGCGCCGAGTCGTTCGCTAAGCTTGTCGAGCGCGGCGTTATAGAAGTCGCGCCGCTCGCGTATATGAGGGGCAGAACTATAAGCGACAGCTTTATAATACTTGACGAGGCGCAAAACTGTACCGCCGAGCAGATGAAGATGTTTTTAACCCGCTTTGGAGAGGGCAGCCGGGTTGTAGTTACCGGAGATATTACGCAGATTGACCTGCCCAGCGACAGAAAAAGTGGCTTAAAACACGCTTCAGATGTTTTAAAGGGCATTGAAGGCATAGAAACCATACGGCTCACGCATAAAGACGTTGTAAGGCATGAACTGGTGCAGCAGATTATTAAGGCATACGACGCACACGAAAGCCGCAGGAGGGGGGAAACCTGACCTTGGAGGCGAAAAACACAAAAGCATTGTACAAGCCGGGCGCGGTGCTGCTTATAGGCATAGTAACTTTTGTTGTGCTTATGATGATGATAATACCCGCCATAACACCGGCGCGGCTAGATATAAGCGTTGGCGATTTGTCGCCGACGGATATTGTGGCGGCGCGGCAGGTAGCAGACCTTGAGGCGACTCAAAGCCTAAGGGCGCAGGCTATGAATAGCGTAGGCCCTATATATCGGCGAGACGATGCCATAACTCTAAAAGTAACATCTGATGTCGATTCATACTTCGCCGAGCTTTTACAGGCGCGAAAAGTGGCGCGGGACTTTTCGGCGTCAAAGATGCAGCCGGATCAGACGGATGACGATGGTATTACACTCGATGAGGACGATCTTGAAGCGATAAGACTAGGGCTGTCCATCGCGTTTGAGGACTCCGAAATATATACTTTAGCGGGTGTGGTAGAAAACGACCTGCTAAGAGCCAGAACGCTTACAAACAACAAGCTCTCGGATGCGCTTGGGACTGGTATACGAGAGGATGATACCATTGCCGCAATAGGCTCTCTTAAAGCAACGCTTATAGCGGAAGGCGTTTCCGCGCCGGTGGCGGGTCTGGCGGAAAAGGGTTTAAGGGCATATCTAAGAGCTAATTTCCTATACGATGAGGAGGGTACTCAGCAGGAGCGGCAAAACGCCGCTAACAGGCAGCAGACTATAACTTATCAAAAAGGCGATTTGGTTGTGGCAAAGGGCGAAGAAATATCAGAGGGTAAATACGCTGTTTTAAGAGAGCTGGGCATTGCCGGAGGCGAGCCTACGAATATAGGAATGTATGCCGGTATTGGGCTGTTTGTGGCCTTCTCTTTGGTGTTACTGGCGGCGTATATATTTTATTTTGAGCCGCCGGCAACAGGCAAAGCCTCAAATTTTCTTATTATTTCAATAGTAATTTGCCTTACAACGGCGCTGTGCATGGCGGCGGGAAGGCTTGAGGCGCGCATGGCACCGGTTTACCTTGCGCCCATGCTTATAACTTTACTTATATCGCCAAGGGCGGGCTTCGCAGTCAATATATGCTCCGCGCTTATAATAGGCGCTATGCAGCTTGAAGGAGCAGCGGTTCCGGTTTACAGCATACTTACAATGATAATAGGCGGCATGGCGGGAGTGTATGCGCTTACAAAGATACATTCGCGCTCTTCGCTTATAAAGGCAGGGTTTGTTGTTAGCACGGCGGCTTCGATAGTAGAGCTGGCGTTTGGGCTTATACACAGAACGGACGCGCTCGGCATACTCATAAATACCGGCTGGGCGTTTGGCAACGGATTGCTTTGCGCGGTGCTTTGTATAGGTACGCTGCCGGTTTGGGAGTGGATGTTCGACGTTGTAACGCCGACAAAGCTGCTAGAGCTGTCAAACTCCAATCAGCCGCTGCTAAAACGGCTTATGATGGAAGCTCCGGGTACATATCATCACAGCGTTATAGTCGCGAACCTCGCAGAGGCGGCGGCGTCGGCGGCTAATGCCAACGCTTTGCTCGCAAGGACGGGCGCATTTTATCATGACGCCGGCAAGCTCAAGCGGCCGTATATGTTTAAGGAAAATCAATCGGGGGAAAACCCGCACGATAAGCTTATACCGTCTGAAAGCGCGCAGATTATATCCGCCCACGCCAGAGACGGCGCGCAGCTGGCGCAAAAATACAAGCTGCCGCGCTGCATATGCGATATAATAGCGCAGCATCACGGCACCTCTCTTATACAATATTTTTACGCCAGAGCCACGCGAGAGGGCATGACTGCGGATGAGGCGGATTACAGGTATCTAGGACCTAAGCCGCGCTCTAAGGAAGCGGCGATTATTATGCTGGCGGATATTGTTGAGGCAGCGGTAAGGTCGTGCAACGGCATCGATAATGATGGTATAGTAGAGCTGATAGACAAACTGGTTAGCCAAAAGCTTATGGACGGACAGCTTGATGAATGCGAACTTACACTTAAAGATATTGAGAATATAAAGGCGGCGTTCGCCCGTGCCTTCCATTCCATGCGGCATGAGAGGGTTGATTATAAACTGGCGGAGGAGGCTGCGGGTTGATTGAACTTATCGATGAATACGGAGCTGGCGAATTGGCGGATATAATAAAGACCGCCGCAAAAAAGGTTATAGATATAGCTAAGGCGGAATTTGCCGGAGCCGAGATAATAATTGTTGATGATAACGCTATGAAAGAACTTAACAAGGATACAAGGGGCATAGACGCGGCGACAGATGTGCTGTCGTTTCCGATGCTGGAATTTAAGGCTCCGCTTGTTACTTTAAATGGGCGATTAGCAGATGTGAAATCGGTTTTCTTAGGCAGCATTGTTATTTCGGCGGACAAGCTGTTTAGCCAAGCCAAAAGCTACGGCCATAGCGAGGGCAGAGAAGCGGCGTTTTTAGCCGCTCATGGTATGTTGCATCTTTTAGGCTATGATCACGAAACAAAAGAGGATGAGGCGGTCATGAAGGCAGCGCAGAGCCAAGCGCTCAAAGAGCTGGGATGGACGCGATAATTGAAGGAGACAAGGCTTTGAAGGAATTTTTATCAGGGTTTGTAGCCATAATAGGCAGCCCGAACGTAGGCAAGTCTACGCTTATGAACAATATGATAGGGCAGAAAATATCCATAGTTTCGGATAAGGCGCAGACGACGCGAAACAGGCTGCACGGCGTGCTTACAAAAGACGATTATCAGATAATATTTATAGATACGCCGGGCATACAGGCACCGCGAAACAAACTCGGTGATTATATGCTGCGCTCAGCGTATGAGGCGCTTGAGGATGTCGATGCGGTGCTTTTTGTGGTAGACGCGCTAAAAGGCATGGGTGCGCGGGATTTATCTATACTAGAGCGGCTGCTGGGCGCGGCGCCGATAATTATTGCTGTTAATAAAAAAGACGCCGTAAACGATGCGACGCTGCTCTCTGTACTGGCGTCGCTCAATTCGTATGACAAGCTTGATGCTGTTATACCTATAAGCGCTCTAGAAGGCGACGGCGTTGAAACGCTGGAAAAAAGGCTGGTAAAGCATCTTAAGCCGGGGCCGAAATACTATCCCGACGATATGATTACCGATCAGCCGGAGCGGGTTATAGCCGCCGAGATTATAAGAGAAAAGGCGCTTATATGCCTAAGAGATGAGGTGCCGCACGGCGTAGGCGTTGAGATAATGTCTATATCAAAGCCGGAGGAGACTTCGCTGCTTTCGATATCCGCCACGATATACTGCGAAAGGGCATCGCACAAATCGATTATAATAGGCAATCAGGGCAGCATGCTTAAAAAGATAGGAACGGCGGCAAGATACGACCTTCAAAGGCTGTTTGGCGAGAAG
>JBMNTP010000022.1:0-34099 GCA_050945795.1 Christensenellales bacterium
TTTCAAACGCATATAAGCGTGCGGTGTTTTTCCCGGGGGCAAACGCAAAAGGGCAGATAACAACCGGGGCCGTAATGTTGATGAAATAATTGAAAGGCCCAAAGCTAAGTAGAAGGATAGTGAGTATGTAAGGCTAAGACGTTTAAAGACATATTAAAACCACCAGTATTTAGAAAGCGGGGAAGAATGATTATGAACAATACAGCAGTAGAAGCTCATCAATCAAGCATTGGCAACATGCAGGCAAATGTTATGGCGATGTTGTGCTACGTTTCTGGAACGGTGCTCGGATTTATACCGGTAATTAGCTACGTGGCCTGGCTTGCGCCACTGGTTATCTTCTTTATTGAGAAAGAAAGCCACTTTGTTAAATTCCACGCCATGCAGGCTTTCTTGCTTAATTTAGTAGGAGTGGCGCTGGGACTTTTGGTATCGGTGGTGCTAGGCGGCATTATGGCGGCATCGGTAGCAATGGCAACGGATTATGCCAGCATGACCGGAGCGCTTGGCTCAATAGCGATTGTAGGGGTTTTAACAACTATTATCTCTCTTTTGATACTTGTTATTGCCATTATAGCTTTGATAAAGGCATACAAATATTCCGAATATCAAATACCGCTTATTGGCGGGCTGGCGAAAAAGCTGGCAGGGAAGGTGCAATAACCCGAAAAACTATTTCGAGGTGATTAAAATGTTAAAACGTTTTTTAGCTTATGTTTTAACAATAGTGATGGTATTCGCGGCGTTTGGCACGACCGCGCATGCTGAAACTATGGATACGCGCACACTCGCGACTATAAATAAGCCGGGGGTTGTGCTCGTACAGACAACATGGACGGCCGATGTTACATGGTATGAGTTCGCGCTTGACAGCAGCCTCGAATCCGACCTTATATATGAAGTTGAGCGCATGATTGAAAGAGGGCAGATAGGCTCAAGCGACCAGGAAATATTCCAGGCTATGATATCGCTTTTGATACAGTTCATGGAATACTACGCTTTCTCAACAGGCAATACGACAACCGAGCAGATGAGTACGGCGGCGGTAGGCACAGGCTTTATAGTAACGCCTGACGGGTATATGATTACAAACGCCCATGTCATACATACCGATGCCGATGCGCTCAATATGCAGTTCGCTATGACATCACTCGAGCAGCACACCATAGACGCGACCAATCAATTCATGGAAGAGATGCGGCGCTCCGGCTATCAAATGACGCAGGAGGAATGGGATGGCTTCGCGAACGCATGGTATCGATTGTTGGCGCAGAGCATGGATATACGCAACCTTCAAACGTATTATCAATCCTATATAGGCAACGTTACGCCGGGCAGCGATGTTTCGGCGAGGGGCAGGGGACTTGACCTTAGAAAAGTCGGCGAGCCTATACCCGGCAAAGATATAGCGATATTGAAAATGGAAGGCACAAACCTTCCGACAGTAAAGCTTGGAGACGATTCTTCGCTTAGAACAGGTGATAGAGTGTATGCGATGGGGTATCCGGCGGTAGCAACGCTTTCGGGCGCGCTAAACGTGGCGCAGGCTATACAGGAGCCTACGCTAACGCAGGGCATAGTAAGCGCTAGGAAAGAAATGGCCGGAGGATGGAGCATAATCCAGACTGACGCCGCGATACACGGCGGTAACTCCGGCGGTCCGCTTTTCAATGAGGCGGGTGAAGTAATCGCAGTTAATACCTTCGGTATGCTCGAATCATCGGGAGCCTCGGCTGCCGGAATGAACTTCGCGATACCTATAAATATCGCTAAGCAGTTCCTCAACGAAATAAACGTGCAGCCTTCGGAGAGCGAATTCTCTGCCGATTTCAACGAGGCTCTGACCGCTTACAACAGCGGCGACTATAACAAGGCGCTGGATCTGTTGCGCGGTATAAACGAAACGAATCCCGGGTTCCCTGTTGTGCAGCAATTGCTTGCAGACGCTAGACTGGCATCTGATGAAAACCCGCAGCCTGAAGTAGATGAGCAGGCATCCGCCACGCCGAAGGTTGGAGCTTTGGGGATAGCAGCATTTGCGGCATTGGCGATAGTTGTTGTAGCGGCGATTGTGACGGCGGTAATACTCATAAGGCGCAAAAAACCGGTGTTGAGCAGTGCTGGAGCGCCGATGCAAAGCCAAACGCCTGTTAAGGCGGCGGCAACTCCGCCGCAAAAGACAGAAATGACGGCTGAGGAGCAGGTACTATCCAATTGCGCGAAATGCGGAACGGATTTAGATGAGGACTCCAAATTCTGCAAAATGTGCGAGGAGATTACCGAGAAAACATCGGATAATTGCTCAAACTGCGGCGAGCCGTTGGCACCGGAATCGAAATTCTGCCCCAACTGCGGTAACGCGAGATAAACTGACTGTGCTTTAGGCGCATAGTTATATAGTGATTGCATAAGCAGAATACGATTCAGAGTATTATTGAAAAAGACCTGATGGCGATTAATTAAAAATAATGCTTTGCGCGGCGAGTCTTAAATAGCTACCGCGCAAAGCGAATATACCTCTCATAACAACCTATTATAAAAAACTCCCACACACCCGAATATCCGCCCATACCTCTAAAAAGAGCGCGGCGGATATTTGGGTGTTTACTTTGCGGCGTGTTTTGTTACGAGCATGTTTTGCAAAGCTACTGTGAGAGCTATATGAACGCATTATAATTACTTTTTATAAGGTTCGCCTATCTCGATTAAATTGCCGTCGGGATCTTTGAAGAACAGGAATGTCTGCGTCTTTCCCGCTACCGGCCCAATCTCAAATTCGATGCCATCATCGGTAAGAGATTTAACAACGGCGTCTAAATCGTCGGTTGTAAGCGCTAAATGATGTATGCCGATGCGATTCCAAACGGTGCTTTGGCACTCTTCAAGCTTATCGAACCAGAAAAATTCCAGCTTGGCGCCCCCGGCCGACTGCATAAAAAGTATTTCTCCGTTTGTGCCTTCGGGTAGCTGGTAAAAGGAATTTTTAGCTTGCCAATACTCTTCCCAGCTTGTGGCAAACGGTTCGGCGGCTGTAAAGCCTAGCTTTTCATAAAAGCGCCTGGTAACGTCGAGATCTTTTACGGTAATGCCCACATGTATAAAATCTAACTTCATGTATATGCCTCCTCTAAGATATTATATAAGCTCGTATTTATACATTATATAATAAAACTTGGCAAATTGAAGTGCATATCGGCTTTTTAATTATTTAATGCTGTTAGTATAAAAATGTATTTTTAGCTCCTAAGCCTTTAGAAAGTATTATTCATCCGAAGTTCCAAAGCGTGGCTATGAATACCTCCAAAGAGCTTTCTGCAATTAAAATTTAAGCTTTACCATCCGATATCATGATGCCTTCTAAGAATAAATTATTATCAAGTTAGAAATAACTAATGTTATAATAAAATTTAAAGGAGGCAGCTAAATGGATGACAAAATAGTTATAAACGAAAATAGCAAGATTGAACAATTGCAACAATGCCGCGAAAACAATACCGGCGGGCCAATGACAAGCGATGCTGGATTAAAAATCGCGGATGATGAGTGGTCGTTAAGAGCGGGGCAACGAGGCCCAACTCTCCTTCAAGATTTCCACTTTTTCAAAAAGCAGTCGCACTTTAACCGCGAAAGGATACCCGAAAGAGTGGTGCACGCGAGGGGATATGGCGCTCATGGATATTTTGAATGCACTAAATCCATGAAAGAATATACAACAGCCCGTTTGCTGCAAGAAGTCGGTTGTAAGGTTCCTATCTTTGTCAGGTTTTCCACGCTGCAAGGCGGCAGAGGCTCCAAGGATACCGCTCAGGACGTGCGGGGATTTGCGGTTAAGTTTTATACAGATGAAGGCAACTTAGATCTATTAGCACTTCAATTCCAAGTGTTCCTCGTAGCCGACGCGATGAAGTTTGTTGACGCTGTGCATGCCCTTAAGCCGGAGCCGCATAGCGATATACCGCAGGCTACCTCCGCCCATGATAACTTCTGGGACTATGTCGCGAATAACCAAGAAACCACACATATGATTCTGTGGCTTATTTCGGGCAGAGGGCGCCCGAGAAGCTGGAGGATGATGGATGGTTATCCTATCAATACATTTCGTTTTATAAATGAGCAAGGAAAATCCACCTTTGTGCGTTTTCATTTTAAAGCGGTTTTAGGAGTTCATTCGCTGTTGCTGGACGAAGCCAATATTATAGGAGGAGTAGATCCCGATTACCATAGGCGTGACTTAATAGAGGCTATAGAGCGGGGAGCTTATCCTGAATATGAATTTGGAGTACAACTGATTCCCGAAGAAGACGAGTTTAAATATGATTTTGACGTTCTTGATGATACAAAGCTTTGGCCGGAGGAGAATGTGCCTCTTGAAATTATAGGTAAAATGACGCTAAACAAGCTAACGGATAATGAATTCGCGGAAACGGAACAGGCCGGCTTTGACCCTTCAAACCTTGTTCCCGGAATTGATTTCTCCAATGACCCTGTTTTACAGGGCAGGTCGTTCGCGTATAGGGATACCCATTATCATCGGTTGGGAACAGGCAATGTTGAGGAGATTCCCATTAACCGCCCGCTTGTTAAAACGAATTTTAACCATAGGGATAGCTTTGTGAAGCATAGGATTGATGCGGATAGAGTAAACTATCATAGAAATTCGCTGGCTAACAATACCCCATCTGAGACTTCTGCCGCCGAAGGGGGATATGAGCATTATCCCGGCAAGGTTGAGGGTCAGGTCACAAGAGAAGTGCCTAGTTCTTCTTTCACCGATTTTTTCTCTCAGGCGAGAATGTTCTGGAACAGTATGTCTGCCGCTGAAAAGGGGCAGTTAATCGAAACGTTTAATTTCCATCTAGGAATGGTGAAAAGCGTTTCCGTGCGTCAACAGAATGTCGATTTACTTGGCAACGTTGATAAAGAAATGGCGACGGAAATCGCTAAATACCTTGGCGTTAATCCACCAAGTGGAGACCATGTTCCGGTAACGAAAAGCTCGCCGGCTCTTAGCATGGATAATATGCCGCGCAGTGCGTACACGCAAAAAGTCGGAGTTTTGATTGGCAATGGGTTTAATGACAAAGAGGTGCAATCGGTTCTAAACGCATTAAACCAAAATACGGCTTTTTATGATATTGTTAGCGATAAACTCGGCACGGTTACCGGCGCTAATGGTTTGCAAATTCAGGTCAATAAAATGTTTATCACAACTCACCCTGTCTTATTCGATTCTCTTTATGTGGTCGGTGGGAATACAGATGGGCAATCAAAATTTGATCAGGATATTACAGAATATGTTAAGACGGCTTATAAGTATTATAAACCTATCGGCATATCTTCTGGCGCGGAGCACTATATTCAAGAAACCGGCAACTTGGCCGGAGTTGTTTTCGCTAAGGATAGCGCAAATTTCGCGGATGATTTTGTTACAGCGGTGTCTCAACAACGTTTTTGGGATAGGTCGTAGAAGGTGTTTAAAAGCATAGGTTGATATATAGGTATTTCTAATATAAGAGGCCTTTATAAAGTAGTATAATGATTTTGTTTCTAGGCCTTTAAGTACTAAAAAAGCCCGTAGCTATGGGCTTTTTTATTTATATACTTTTAGCGTCAAATGCCAAACTGTAGGTTATTCCTCCTCGTGAAGGTGGGCAGACAGGGACGTGCCGCGCACATGAAGCGTTTTTGTGGGCAACGCGAACTCTATTCCGCGATTTTCAAACTCCTGCTTAATTCTAAGATTCACTTGTTGGTTTATGTCCATATATGTGTCATAGTTGCTGTCCAATATATAGAATACTACTTCAAAATTGAGACTAAAATCACCATAAGACTTAAAATGAGCTCGGCCAAACTGTGTGTTTGGGATGCTCGTGACAATCTCTTTTATAATGGTCGGTATTTCCTTTAGCTTGTCGTATTCGGTGTTGTATGTTACGCCGATGGTAAAAAGACTCCTTCTCTGCTTTAGCGTTTTATAGTTGCTTATGCGCGAACCTGTGAGATCGGAATTTGAGAATATAAGCTGCTCACCGTTAAGTGAACGCAGGCGAGTTGTTTTTAAGCCAATATGCTCCACAATCCCCGTATGTTCTCCAGTAGCAATAAAGTCGCCTTCCTCAAAGGGTTTATCAAAAAATATTGAGAAGTAACAAAAAACATCTTCTAAGACAGCCTGAGCGGCGAAAGCAATCGCTATGCCGCCTATTCCAAGGCCGGTAATAAGAGAGTTTATCTTAACGCCGATATTATCAAGGTATAGTATCAGCACAATAATCCAAACAAGCATTTTTATTGTTATGCTCATCCATTTGTACGCTGTCGAGTTTTCGCTGTAATGCTTTTTCAACATCACTTTGTTTACTAGATATACTAAAACAGATGAAATAAACTGCGCCCCGAAAAAAGCAGCAACAGCAAAGGCAACGGCATTGATTATTGATGTTAATGTAGTGCCTATGGTCAGAATTTTAAAGCTCAGAAACGCCGCCATAACATATAGTATGGGGATCAGATATTTTTCAATGCCTTTCACCAAAAGATCATCGGCTTGAGTTTCTGTTTTCTTGGCCCAAATACCGAGGCGGTTTAATACATAGCGCCGAACAATGAATATGGCGATAAAACAGACAAGCAACGATGTTATAAATAGCGAGTACTGCAATAAAGTATTGTTTAAAAATTCTGTATTAAGGAAGTCAGTCAAAAGTAATCTCCTTGTTGATAAATGATTAAATATTATAACACAAAGGTAAACTTGCGACAAACTCTACAACCTAAGCGTTGGGATTACGGCAAAAAACAACGTGCGTGGGAATTTATATTTATTTAAACTAATTATAGCCAAAGGAGCCTATAGTATAAGGCTTTAGGGTTTTTTAAAGCGTTTTAAATCATTAATTATCAGTAAGAATCTCTATTTAACATTGCCTGAGGATAATTGATGTATCCGTTTCGATTTGTTCTGCGTAAGTTTTCAAGTACACATCCATGTATGCCAAGTTGGATCTACGTCGGTTGATTTTGAAGGGATAGCGGAATATAATAACGGTGTAGGAACAATGGCTGTTCACAGGGAGAGTTCAATTATTGCTAGCCGTGCTCTTGACAAGACGCTGAAAGCTGGGGACAATGTTGTTATTCCTACAGTAGGCGTACAGTAGGCGGGGACTTAAGGAATGTGGAGACTCTTGCTCAGCGGCTCAACGATGCTGGCTACACCACTACATTGATTTATAATGATTTGCCTATGGAGAAAGCACTTGAACGCAATATCAACCGATTCATTGAAACTCAGCGATTGGTTGATCCTGAATATCATCTGGACAACGAATATAAGCCTTTGCAGACTTATTTAGACTTGAGAGGGAGTGATTCATTTGACAGATGCGAAACATACTCCAACGACGTCGAAAGAGGACACGAGCCGGTTAGGTTGGAAAGTCTCCCCGATAACGGGGAGAGAGTACTACGACTTCGGGGAAGTGGAACTGCTCACGATACTCGAAGAGTTGGACAAAAAGGACGAGGAACGGGAGAGAACTCAAGCCGAATAACCCCACAAACCACAGAAGCGCCGGAAGGCGCTTTTTTATGCCATCAGACAGCGAAAACGTGCAAGCTATGGCGGCAGAGCGGCGCCCGAACATCACGGCAGAGATGTGGTGGCGTGACGACCCTTCGTCATTCCATGTCGGGCAAAAAGTTAACATCGGGGAATTTGATAGCGCAACTATAGTAGATATAGATAAAAACACCAAAGTAACCTTTGAGCGCGCGCAGCAAACAGGCACCGTTTAGCGGGGTTACTCAGATTTAACTTGTTTGCAAATATCAACTCTAAGTTTCTATAACTCTAAACAAAAAAGGAGCTGAGGTCCGTGCTACGGGCCAACATTTCCAATCCGAAACGGACGGTGTTCTTCCCGAGGCTGTTCCCAGCTCCACTATTAGTTTACGAGAATTGTTCAAAAATATCAACTCTATGTTGCTATAACTCTAACAAAAAAAGAAGCTGAGGTCTTGGTTCCGGGCCTACCTTCTAGCAAAACTAGCGTACTTCCCGGTGCTCACTCAGCTTCTAATATTAGTTTACGCCGTTTGTTTGCAAATATCAATTCTATGTTGTTGTAACTCTAACAAAATAGAAGCTGAGGTCTTGGTTCCGGGCCTACCTTCTGGTGATTCCAGCGTACTTCCCGGTACTCTCTCAGCTTCTAATATTAGTCTACGCGAATTGTTCAAAAATATCAACCCCGCCGACGCAAAAGATAGGCTGCGACTGGGGGAGGGTGATGCCTGCAGATACTCCAAGGCCGGCAGACAGACGCTGCATCTTCAAGCGCACGAAATATACATTCGCATTGTGATTGCAGAATCATAATATCATTTTTTATCCTTAAGACAATAAACCATTCGAAAACACAGCATAAAATGCGCCGATTCTGCTTGCAAAGCGGGTTTGATGGTGCAATATCTAGGCTGCGAGCATAAAAATATCGCGCACCGCCAAAAGACAGTGCGCGAATTGATTTTATTTGGCTTACCTTTCTTTTTTCCAAAAGAAAGGTAAGTGGTCGAGGTGACAGGATTTGAACCTGCGACCTTCTGGTCCCGAACCAGACGCGCTACCAAGCTGCGCTACACCTCGAAAGATTGTTTGCGACCGCCGCAATTAACGGTCACGATAGCGATTATAGCACGATTTTATATTTCATGCAATATATGAAAGTTGAAAACATATAAGAGTTTTACTTTGCCGGTGATAATGATGGTTTTAGAAGGGAAATAGTATCTAAGACAGGGGAAAGCAGAGGGAAGCGGGAGTGAAACGGTGGAAAACAGCGTCAAAACGATACGGTGAGCGGGTGGCGGCGTGACACGCTTTGGGCAAATAAAAAAGCGGCTGTGACGCCGCTATTATTTTGCTTTTAGTTTTCCTCATGAAGCTGCAAGTCGGATACCGCGCTCGTTATCAGCTTATCGTCTATCGAGCCGGAAGTTGGGGACTCGTTTTCGGATGACGAGCTGTTATATTTATAGTAGCTTTCAAGAAGATTGCTGTGCGCATATTTAAGGTGCTTAAACATCATTTCGTGGGCGAGGTCTTCATCTCCAAGCTTTATGGCGTCCAGTATGCGCTGATGCTCTTCTACGGCGGTTATCGACTTGCCTGCATCTTTAGCTACCATAAGCGAGGCTTTACAAGAGCTGGTGATAAGATTGCTGCACAAAAGGTATATGCTATCGAGTGTGGCGTTTCCGGCTGCCTTAACCAGCTCTTTATGAAACGATATATCATGGTCGTAACCGATTTCATCCTTATCAAGAAGCGCGCTCATGGCGTTTATTGAATTCTGAATACGGGCTATATCTTTTGGGCCGGCATTTCGAGTGGCCATTCTAACGATATACGCCTCAAGCAGCATTCTTATCTCCATAAGCTCGACAATGGCCTGAGCGCTGGGCATGAACTCCTGCATCATATGCGAGAGCAGTACATCGAATGTGATTTCCTTTACATAATGCGAGCCTTCTTTAACTTCAAGAAGCCCGTTTTCATTCATTATGCGGAGCGCTTCGCGTATTACTGTTCTGCTTACGCCCATCTCCTCGGCAAGCTTTCTTTCGGCCGCGAGCTTACCGCCCGGCTTTAGTATTCCGGAGCGTATCTGCTGACTGATGCGGTCTACGACAAGCGCAGACAGCCTTGTTTTATTTATTCTGGTACTTTCCATGACATGGCCTCCTATAAGGGTGATTCTATGCTTCACGTGTCGACGGCGCTGGAGTTGCCGCCTTCAAGCAGCAACGCGCATTATGACCGGCGGTATAAATGCGTAAGAAGTCTTATATTATATCGGGCGAAAGATGCCCGCAATATATAAATTATATCTGCCGCCATATATAAAAGCAAGCGTGCATTATTGCATAAAAATAGAATTATAAATATTTAAGAGGATTATAATAAACCGAAAATAAGGTCGTATCGCTTTTAAAAAGCCTTATTATACGGCGACGTGACGCAAAATATCAATATTTATAGGTGGATTTTGGTTCTTATTAAGCCTCGGAAGTTTGATGGGGATTTATAAATATGTAAGACCGGTTTTTGGTATAAGGTAAGACTATATATTTTGTTGCCGAAAAGGGGAGATACGGTGTATACTTGTAATATGTCAAACATCTCCGTTGCGGGAGATTATGTTAAAACGGCGGACTTTAAGCTGTTGATTCGTTTAATATGCAGCGGAAAATCGCATTAGTATATTAGTATATTGGGAGGTATTCAGTTTGGCAAGGACTAACATTCTTAAGAACAGGGAAGAGTTTTCACTTAACAGAAGCGGATTTAAGGCTATGGGTTATAGCAATGACGATCTTGACCGTCCGATTATAGGCATAGCCAATGCATGGAATACGCTGGTTCCCGGCCATTTCAACCTTGATCAGGTTGGGGAATATGTAAAGCGCGGCATATACCGGGGCGGCGGCACTGCCGTTGAATTCGGAGTTATAGGCGCGTGCGACGGCATAGCGCAGGGACACGACGGTATGCATTTTATACTGCCTTCGCGTGAGCTTATAGCTAACGACGTAGAGGTTATGACGCAGGCACACAATCTCGCGGCGCTGGTGCTGCTCGGCTCCTGCGATAAAATAGTTCCGGGAATGCTTATGGCGGCGGCAAGGCTTGATATACCCTGCATACTTTTGCCGGGCGGGCCTATGCTGGGCGGCTATGAGTTTGACGGCAGGAAATCTGATATGACTTCTATATCAGAGGCTCTTGGCATGTACAAGGCCGGCAAAATAGAGTGGCAGGACTTTGAGGATTTAGAGGAAGGATACTGCTCATCCTGTGGTTCCTGCTCTTTCTACGGCACAGCCAATACAATGTGCTGCATGAGCGAATCTATGGGCATGACGCTGCCGGGCGGAGCTATGACTCCCGCCGCTCATCCCGACCGCTTAAGGCTGGCGGTGAAAACAGGCGAAGCTATATGTGAGCTGGCAAAAAGAGGAATAACATCAAGGCAGATTATTACCAAGAAATCAATAGAGAACGCTATACGTATGTGTCTGGCGACAAGCGGCTCAACAAACGCCGTTATGCATCTTTCGGCAATAGCTTATGAGGCCGAGCTTGATATAAACGTTATAGAGACATTTGAACGCTTTAATAAGGAAACACCTGTTACGGCGCGTGTATATCCCGCCTGCAATTCGGATATGAACGACCTTTTCCAGGCCGGCGGAGTGCCGCGCATACAGACCGGCATAAGGCCGCTGCTGCATACCGATGTTATGACGGTTACAGGAAAGACGCTTGGGGAAAACATGGACGGTTTCCGTTTCCGCCATATAGAGGAATGTGACTGCATTACAGATATGGATAACCCGTATAACACGACCGGCGGCTTGGCTATCTTAAGGGGCAATCTCGCGCCTGATACCGCCGTTACAAAGCCCGGCGCTATCGACCCTTCAGTAAGGCATTTTAAGGGCGAGGCGATATGCTTTGACTGCGAGGAGGACGCCAACGAAGCCATACTTCAAGGCAAGGTTAAGCCGGGAATGGTTGTTGTTATAAGGTATGAAGGGCCTAAGGGCGGCCCGGGCATGCGCGAGATGTATAAGGCGATGAAGTATCTAAATGGTATGGGCCTTGCAAAATGCACCGCGCTTATAACGGACGGGCGCTTTTCCGGCACGAATAACGGCTGCTTTGTAGGGCATATTTCGCCGGAGGCGGCAAGCGGCGGCCCGCTGGCCATAGTGCGCGACGGCGATATTATAGAGGTTGATACAAACGGCTGCATACTTACACTTCATGTACCGGACGAAGAGATTGAACGCCGGCTTAATGAATGGCAGCCGAAAGAGCCGCTGTTTAAGAGGGGATATCTCGCCGTTTACTCAAAGCTGGTATCTTCCGCCGCCGAAGGCTCAATAATAAGATACGAATAAGCATATTAAAGCTTTTAAAAGCAATATAAAGAACAGTCCGCCTTATTTAAGGCGGACTGTTCTTTATACTTCTAAACAAAATATTAAGATATATGCTCCGACATCAGCTTATCAAGCATTTCAAGGTCGTTTGTACGCAGTGCGCGCAGCAATTCGTAATGCTGCTCGGCTATATGCGTTATGCTCGGCTCCATGCGGGTAAGCGAATGTATTTGAATGTATACACGGCTCGATAGCGAACGCCATATCGCTCTTAGTGTAGGGCCGACGCATTTGTTTACAAGGGTATCGTGGAACTCGGAGTCTAATGTCGCTGCCTCCTCGGCATCCTGACGCAGGCAGGCATCGTGCAGCTTATCGACTATAGCGACAAGCGCCGTATAGTCTTCGTCTGACAGCAGCTCTCTTGCCTGTAAATAAGCGTAACGCTCTATTATGCGGCGTATAGGTATATATACTTCTCTCGTTTCATGCTCCGATATCTCGGCTACAACGGCGCCGCGGTATGGAAACGAGCAGACAAGCCCTTCTTGCTCCAGCCGCTGCAGCGCCTCGCGTACCGGTCCGCGGCTGACGTTAAGCTGGCTGGCGAGATCCGCCTCTACAAGCTTAAAGCCGGCGGGTATATCGCCCGAGAGTATACTTGAGCTTATAGCCTCATACGCTATATCCTTCATGGATTTCATAGGGGGGCGCTGAAGCTTAAATTTTGATTTATCCGTTTTCATCTTTCCACCATTATATATATTGCGCGCGAATAAAGCGTATAAGCGTCGCTTGCGATGAGGCTAATATACCATAAAAGCAAACTATCAACAACAAAAAAAATAATATTGTCAACAATTGACTAGCGGCGGGCGGCATGCTATAATAACGGTGTCAAAATAATAATGGGAATAAATGCCCGGTTGGGTATTAATACTCGGATTTCTCTTTTCGTTCACAGGTACATCGTTTTCAAATTTATTTTTAATTATATATAGCTTATGTTTCTCTTTATGGTTACCCAGGCGATGCTCTCATTTGCGGAATTAATACATTTGGCATATTTTTGGCGAGGTTACGCCGATATATAATTGGGAGGTACCGTATGAAGATCACCAAAGTCGAAGCCATTCCAGTAAGACAACCGGGCGAGATGCTGCTTATAAATGACAGCGCCCAAGACGGCGTAATAATACGCATTCAAACAGATGAGGGCATTACCGGATACGGTGAGGTGGATTCTGCGCCGTGGGTTATAAAATCCATAATAGAATCGCCTGTTTCGCATCGCATATGCCGGGGATTGGCAACGGTGGTTGAGGGCAGAGACCCTCAAGACGTTGTTAAGATATGGGACGATATGTATGTTGCCAGTCTGTTTTATGGCGGATTTGGCGCTGCCATACATGCCATGAGCGGTATTGATATTGCGATATGGGATATACTCGGCAAGGCAGCGAACCTGCCTGTTTATAAGCTTTTAGGCGGCAAATACCGTGACAATGTAAGGCTGTACGCCAGCACGCTTATGCCGTATACGCCCGAAGAAGCGGCGGAGTCAGCGCTTAAGTGGAAGGCGGATGGATATACTGCCATTAAAATGGGATGGGGCGGATTTGAGCAGGGCATACGCAAATCGGTTAAGCTTGCCGAGGCGGCAAGGCAGGCGGTAGGCGATGATATCGATCTTCTCTTTGACATAGGATTTATACCGTCGGCGGAGTGGACTGTTGAAGCGCCGTCGATTATACAGCTTGTTAAAGAGCTGGAGCCGTTCAATCCTTATCTTATTGAAGAGCCTTTGTTCCCGCATGACTATGAAGGATACAAGCGCTTGCAAGCAGCGGTTACAACGCGCATAGCGTGTGGCGAAAACAGTACTACGCTTGGCGGGTTTAAAACGCTTATAGACTACTGCGGTTTGTCGATAGTGCAGCCGGATATATCGCGCTGCGGCGGTATAACCGAAGCGCGGAGGATAGCAAACTACGCGGCTGCAAAGCGCATAAATATAATTCCGCACGCGTGGAGCTCGGATATACTTATAGCGGCATCGCTGCACGTTATAGCGTCGATACCAAACAACGACATTATGGAATTCTGCGTGTGGGATACGCCGATTAGGAAAGAGATGATCAGAAACCCGTTTGTTGCAAAAGACGGCTATGTCAGCATACCTGACGGCCCCGGCCTCGGCGTTGAGATAAACGATGAGGCTATAGAAAAGTACAGGGTGGATAAGTATTGAGCAGGCTTATCCGCCGGTGCTCCCTGCGTTAAGAGCGGCGCCGCGACTGCGTGATGGTGTCGGCCGCGGCGCAAGCAGGGTAAAGCGTTTATTAAAAGCCCGCCATATGGCGGGCTTTTGCTTGCGCAAAAGCCGTGCCGATTTGATAACCTCCCCGCGATGGGATTCTTAAGGGATGACTGTCCTTTAAGCGGAGGTCTCATGGCAGCGCCTCCAACGTTCTTTCCCTTCATCCAACGTGACAAAAAAGATCCGGACTTTTAAGTAGTCCGGATCTTTGGCGGTCTATACGACTTTTTCGAAAACCGCGGCGCAGGCGGGGCAGGTTATCCTAAGCCTGCCTTTTCCGCGAGGCACGCGAGATATCCGGCGGCATTGAGGGCATCTTACATATTTATGTGTCTTACGGTTTATGAAAACGTCCCTTCGCAGCCTGAGCCATGCCGCCGCTTTACTATAAATATTGTTAAATATACTTGGCTTCAATACTGTCCTCCCATCCGAGCCCTCAAGCGCAGGCTAACCCTACAATATTATATTGCCGGTCAGCGCCTCGTATGCTCGGGAGAGGCGAAGTTTCAGGCCTGAAGAAGATGAAGAGCGAAGCCGGCTATTTCGTCCTTAAAGTATATGGCGATGGTTTTACCGGCGGCGTTTTTCTTCTCGCTTTCCATGTTAAACGCGAAGCCTTTGCCTTCAAGGAAATGCATAGCGCGCTCTATGGAATTTGTGCGTATGGCGATGTGGCCCTTAGCGCCGAGAAATGGGCTCTTCATGACCTCTATGCCGGAGGAGGCGAATACCGAGCTGCTGCCTTCTTTAATCGGGAAGTTAAACATGGCGGCGAACATATTGGCGACGCGACGCGCCTCCTCGTCGTTTTCTGTGTTTATTCCTATGTGTACTACTGTAAAGCCGAGCATGGAGTAAACGGCGCTGGCGGTCAACTCTTTTATGCGGTTGAAATCCTTTGCCTTTATAGCGTCTTGCGGCACCATCCAGCTGCCGCCGCACGCGGCTATTTTGTCAAAGGCGAGGTATTCTTTAAGATTGTCCTCGTTTATGCCGCCGGTGGGTATAAAGCGCATCATGTTGTATGGAGCGCTTATAGCTTTTATGAATTTAAGGCCACCGGAAGCTTCTGCGGGGAAGAATTTAAGCAGTCTTAAACCGTAGCCGTAAGCCTGCTCAACGCCGGCAGGGCTGTTAACGCCGGGGGTTATCGGGACGCCGGCGTCTACGCACCATTTTACAACATCGGGATTAAAGCCGGCCGATACTATAAACTTGGCTCCCGCCTTAACGGCGCGCTCAGCCTGGTCGATGGTCATAACGGTGCCTGCTCCGACAATAACATCGGGCAGCGCCTCGGATACCCTTTTAATACTCTCCTCGGCGGCGGCGGTGCGGAAGGTGATTTCCGCTACCGGCAGACCGCCATCTTTTAGCGCGGTGCAAAGCGGTATAGCGTCGGCGGGGTCGTCTAGTTTGATTACAGGGATAATTCCGCAAAGTGAAAGGCTTTTGATAACGTCGGTCATTTAAATCGTCTCCTTGTAATTATATTATTTTCGCGGTATTCAGCTTTGGCAGTCGTTTTGCCGCTCATGATAGCCCATTGCTTCTGAAATGAGCTGAGCGGCGCGGTGGGTGGCCTTTTGAGCCATATCCATCTGCGCTCCCACCATAATATCGGCGTTGCCCGCCGCACTTAAAGCCGCGATAACGCGTCCTGTATAGTCTTTTATGGGATAGGCGATGCAGCGTATACCTTCTTCGTTTTCCATATTATCTATGGCATAGCCGCGCTCCGCCACCTCCCGGATTTCCTTTTCGAATAATGTTTTATCGGTTATGGTATTTTGAGTGCGCGGCTCAAGCTGGAGATTTTTTATAATGCGCGAGCGGCTGTCCTCCGGTTCTCCGGCAAGCAGCATTTTGCCTATACCGGTGCAGTACAGCGGCACGCAGCGGCCTATTTGCGAATACATACGCATGAGGTTGAAGGCTTCAACCTTTTCAAGATACATAGCCTCGTTGCCGTGCAGCACGCACAGGTGAACCGATTGCCGCGTCATATTCGCCAGCCTTTGCATATGCGGATAAGCTTCGGTTTTAAGCTCTACCTTGCCAAGGAGAATGCTTGAAAGCTGAACAAATTTCAATGAAAGTGAGTATTTGCCGTCCGGCTCGCTTTTCTTTGCGTATCCTAGCGCTGTAAGAGAGGACAGTATGCGGTAGACAGAGCTTTTGTGTATGCCCACTTTTTCTGATATTTCGGTTACTCCCAGGCTGCCGCGCTCATTGCCGAGGCATTCTATTATAGAAAAGGCGCGGTTTAGCATTTGAATTTCTGATGACATAATTACTCCGATACCGATATTAAAAAACAGCCTGCCGATCAAATAGGCGTTTAAGCCGTTTCGTTTAGCGAAATGTAGTTTTATTACTATAAATATTATATATTTACAGCGCCTTGCGGTCAATAGTTCAGGCCGGCGGCTTTTAAATATAAGGTGAAGGGAAGATGGAGGAGGGGAAGCGGGGACGATGGAGGCGCTGCCATGAAACCTCCGCTTAAAGGGATAAAGCCGCTTAAGAATCCTGTCTTGGGGGAGGGTTTTGGCGAGTGGAAGTTATATATCGATATCGGGAGGGATGGGCTGGAGGCCGGGGGCGTGGGGACGATGGAGGCACTGCCATGAAACCTCCGCTTAAAGGGATAAAGCCGCTTAAGAATCCCGTCTTGGGGGAGGGTTTTGGCGAGTGGAAGTTATACATCGATATCGGGAGGGATGGGCTGGAGGCCGGGGGACGTGGGGACGATGGAGGCGCTGCCATGAAACCTCCGCTTAAGGAACAAAGCCGCTTAAGAATCCTGTCTTGGGGGAGGAATCATAGGGATGTTAGATGCGGAAATACGTCGCTATGCGCTAAAGTTGGCTGCGCCGCTTTTTTGTGGTAAAATATGTACATAAATCTAGCGGATTCAAATGGCAATGCAAGGAGATATTTATGAAACTGGTATCCTGGAATGTTAACGGGCTAAGGGCGTGTCTTAACAAAGGCTTTATGGATTTTTTTTCGGCGGCTCAGGCTGATATATTTTGTATACAGGAAACTAAGATGCAAAAAGGACAGGCTGAGGTTGATGCCGAGGGCTATCACGAGTTTTTCAGCAGCGCCCAGAAGAAGGGATATTCGGGTACGGCGGTATTTTCAAAAGAAATGCCTTTAAGCGTTGCCTATGGTATAAGCGGTGACGATGTTGACGAGGAGGGCAGAGTAATAACTCTTGAGTACGACGGGTTTTACCTTGTAAATGTGTATACGCCGAACTCGCAGCGTGAGTTGGCACGGCTCGACTACCGTATGGAGTGGGACGATGCTTTTAGAAGCTATATGATCGGCCTTGATAAAATCAAACCTGTTATACTGTGCGGTGACCTCAATGTCGCGCATAAGGAGATTGACCTTAAGAACCCCAAAACAAATACCAAAAACGCCGGTTTTACGCCGCAGGAGCGGGAGAAATTCACAATGCTGCTCGACGCCGGCTTTGTTGATTCCTTCCGCCTGCTATATCCCGATAAAACGGGGGCGTACTCCTGGTGGTCGTACATGTTTAACGCCAGAGCGAATAACGCGGGGTGGCGCATAGATTATTTTATAGTTTCCAAGCGTATAAGCGAGCGCATAAATGAAAGCGGTATACATGCCGATATTATGGGCAGCGACCATTGCCCGGTATCGCTTGATATAAGCCTGTAAAAATAGGCATAGGGAATGAATATAAACGCATAATATTTATGCAAAAATAAATAATGCTAATTATGAGGTGTTTTATGGCAGGAATAAAAGTTTTAGGTATAACCGGAAGTTTAAGAAAAGGTTCATACAATACAATGGCGTTGAAAGCGGCGGGCGGTATGCTTAGCGAGGGCTCGGTTATGGAAATAGCCGATATATCCGGCATACCGTTTTTTAGTGAGGATGTAGAGGCGCAAGGCGAGCCACAAAGCGTGACGGCGTTTAAACAGAAAATACACGCCGCCGATGCTATTATGATAGCGACGCCGGAATACAACTACTCTATACCCGCCGTTCTTAAAAACGCGCTGGACTGGGCGTCGCGCGGGCAGTTCGCGCCGCTTGTTGATAAGCCGCTGGCAATATTGAGCGCATCGCCAAGCATTTTTGGAGGGGCGAGGGTGCAGTATCATTTAAGGCAGGTATGCGTAGCGGTGGGGCTGTTACCGATAAATACGCCGCAGGTATTCATACCGTCGGCGCATACAAAGTTTGATGCGCAAGGCAATATCGTAAACTCCACAACCCAGAATACGCTTCAAGAGCTGGTGCGTGAGCTTGAGAAATGGACGCATAGGCTTAATAATTAATAATACTATATGATTTGACAATAAACGGCGCACCGCTATTTTTAGTAGTGCGCCGTTTATCAATGCTCATAATAAACTTGTATCACTTCTCTAAATAGCTTTTCAATAGCGTCTATCGGGCTTGGTATCTGTTGCCCGTATATTTGCAGTATTACAAGAGCGAACGCGGCGGCGAAAAGCGTACCGTATACGGCGACATCCTTCCAGCGCTTTAGAGCGATAAGGCGCGGCACATCCATTGCCGCTATAACGGCAAAAGCAATAACGGCCAGAAGAATCATGCGCTTTTCACCTCCTGATTACCAGCCTTCTTTTTATTCGGCATGCGCAGCTTAGCTATAATTATTGTAATAAATGGCAGCAGCACCGATATAGCGGTATTAAACATAGGGGCGACGCTGGTGCCCCATTCAAAATTCTCCACCGCCGAGCCGAAAAGCGAAATGGATATTGAGGTAATTATCGAGCCTACCACAAAAACAATAGGCCGGAAGGAATTTAAGCCGAAAAGCTCGCCTATGCCGCGCGTGAGAGCGAAGTGAAGTATGCTTATTTTAAAGAACTGCAACAACAGCAGCACAAAGGCATAGAGTATATCGAGGCGGGTAATTATGTACCCTATGTTGATTAACCGTATAAGCTCAAAAGACGGCAGCGCCATAAGCGTTGACATCTGCCCCAATACGCCGATATGCACAAGCATTGATACAAGCAGCGAAAAACAGCCTATAGCAAGGCCTAAGAGCATAGACTTTTTTAAATTTTCCCGGTTGGATACATTCGATACTATCATAAGGAACGCCACCGTCTCTGTTATAGGCACCGTTGTGATTATATGGGCGCCTTGCACATAGCTGATCAACGGCTGAGAAAAGACGGGCAGGAAGTTATCGAATTCTATTAAGTTATATAAAAGTATAAAGTTTAGCAGCGTCACCGATAAAGCTATAACGACAAACATAAAGCCGTACCTAAGTATAATTCTTATGCCCTTGCGCACCGCTAAAGCGCAGACTAGCATAAAAAGAGCCGAAATAATATACGGCGGCGTTTGCGTCATAATATATCCCGTTATAAAGCCGCTGGTATCACGAAGATTAAGGGCGGCGATCAGAAGGAAAAACAAAAGATAGAGCACCGAAACGACTTTTCCGATAATATTGCCGAAAACTATTGAGTTTATTTCAATAATAGTTTTGCCGGGGAATTTGTTTGAAAGCCATGCATACCCTAAAACAACCAATGCACTTAAGCCGGCGCCTATTATTACCACAACCCAGGTATCCTGAAGCGATATATTAAGCACGAAAGCGGACAGCAGCGTTGACGACATTATAAAGCCGGCGACGGCGTATATAATGCTGTTTGCAGCAACATTTTTATTTTCTTCAGAAGACACTACTTATCACCCCTCATCGCGTCGCGCAGGCCTTACCATACGCCCGGTTGCCGAGATTGCCACATCAACCATAAGCTCGGTTTCTATATCTCTAAATATATGATCCCAATTGGTTTCCATCTCATTCCATTGACTGGGATAATGATCATATATCTTTTCAGCAAACCCAAATATATCCTCGCCTAATATCTGCGCTTTATACAAACATCCCGATATTTCGCTTTTTATAACTTCGGCGGCCAGCGTTTCAAGCTCGGCGATGCTCTCTGTATCGGCGAGATTGTCTGTGCCGGTCTGCGAGTCTAATACCGCGCTTACTTTTATGTCTATCTGCATTATAAGCTTGCCGTCGTCGGTTATAACCGGCGTTAAAGAGGATTGGCTCCTCCTTGAGGACACAACCGCCGATCCCGTTGGCGTTGCTACGTTTATGGCGCTTTGCTTAACGTCGCCGCGTACCCATAAAAGCCCGCGCGTTTCGGTAAGGTTAAGCTCGCCTACCATCATATCCTCATTAAAGACTGCGGTGCCGTCAAGGAATATGCGGTTGTCCGCCTCAGCGCCGGTAGCACCCTCAAGCGCTATTATAGGCGCGACAGCCGAACGGCGCACGCTCACTATGGCGGAGAGAAAATCAAAAAGCGTAACATCAACGGAGGTGGCGGACATATCAAGATTTTCAAGCAATGAAAGTATCTTAACGGTAGGGAAGGCCTCAAAATGCGGCTTTGTCTCCATTGTGTCAAAGGCGGTATTGCGTGTAAGCACCAGTTTTACTGTGTAGCGAGATTCGGGATCACGAAGGAACAGATCGATGTAATCTCTTATACCTTCGCTGGCCAGCTCGCAGCTTATAAGTATAAGCCGGTTATGCCCAAGGTATGGGCGCCGGCTGAGCTTGCGCACAAAGTCGCGCATAATGTATGTCGTATCGGAGCCGACTGAGCGCACGTTGACATATTCAAGCTTGGCATCGCTGGAGGATTTTTCTCCGCTGCCCGAAACATTTGCAATCTGCGTTGTCAGCTCGATCATGTCATCTTGCTCGGCTTTATCGATCCCTACACCTACAACTATAGCAAGCTTATCAAGCTCGTTGCTGTCCCAGCAGGCCGAAGTCGTAAAGGTCAGCGTCAGGCACAGCAGAACCGAAAGCCATCGTTTAATTTGTTTCGTCATTTTGTGAATTTTGCCTTTCATCCATATCGTAAGCGTCGTCCTCGGCATCGGGGTTTATGGTTTTTGGCACGCCTATGTGCTGGCGCTGGCGATTTTCGGGGGCTAAACCTTCAGGCCGGGAAATCATTTGCCAAAGCGGCGCGCGCATAAAAGTATCTTTTATGCCGGAGGGACGGAAAGGAGCCATGGGGCTGAAATAAGGCACGCCGAATGATTCAAGGGAGGCGAGATACATAAGTGTAGCGAGTATGCCAAGCGTTATGCCAAAGCCTCCAAGCGTGGCGGCGAGTATAAGCATGGTTAATCTTAATATAAGAGCTGCGCCTTCAAGATACGGCACTATAAAGCTTGATACCGCCGTCAGCGCTACAACTATGACCATAGGCGCGCCTATAAGGCCGGCTGCGACAGCCGATTCGCCCATAACAAGCGCTCCAACAATGCTTATAGCTTGTCCAACCGGGCGCGGCAGCCGTATTCCCGCTTCGCGCAGCACCTCGAATACCAGTCCCATAACTAACGCCTCAACAACCGCCGGAAAAGGCACGCCTTCTCGCGCCGCCGCCATACTTATAAGCAGATTGGTGGGTATAAGCTCTTGGTGGAAGGTCGACAGCGCGACATATATAGCGGGGGAGAGTATCGTAATAAAAAAGCCTATATATCTTATAAGCCTTAGAAAGCTCGCAAGATACGGACGCGAATAATAATCCTCCGCCGATTGGAAGGTTTCAACAAAAAGCATGGGCGCTGTTATTACAAAAGGCGAACCATCTATTATAAGCGCAACTCTGCCTTCGAGCAGCCTGCCCGCCACCACGTCCGGCTTTTCGCTCGGGTTCATTGTAGGGAATATGGAAAGCAGCGAATCCTCAATATATTCTTCTATGTATCCCGATTCGAGTATTGCGTCGGTGTTTATGCTATCAAGCCGTTCTTTTACCGTTTTTAAAAGATCCTCGCTCGCCAATCCCTTTATATAGACAAGGCATACACTGGTGCGCGTGCGCCTGCCCAGCGTAAGCATTTCTGTTGTGAGGTTCGGAGTTCTTATTTTGCGCCGCAAAAGCGATGTGTTTGTGCGCAGGTTTTCAGTAAACGCCTCTCTTGGGCCGCGCACAACCGACTCTGTCGCCGGTTCGTTCACCGCCCTTTTTTCGTATCCTTTGGTGCTTATTATAATGCCGATGTCTGCGCCATTAATCAAAAGCACGGTATCGCCTGAAAGGCAGGCGTTAAGCATGCCGTTCATAGTGCCTGTTTCCTGCACATCGCCGGATGCTATCATAGCTTCCTTTATTTTTGCTATGCTGTTATCGACTATAACGCCGGGCATCTCAAGGAAAGAGGTTTTGTACATAAGCGGCTCTATAATGCTAGAATTGATTATCTCAAGGCTGGCAAGGCCGTCTATAAACAAAACGGCTGCCTTGACCGACAGCCTTTTACCGAAGGAAAATTCTCGTACCACTAAGTCATTGCTGTTGCTTAAGGCGATTTTAAAGCCTTCAATATTTTGCTGAAGCGAGGTTGAAAGCGGCGGGTCCGGCTCTGTGAGCTCTTTTTGCGCCTTGCTTTCTACCTGCGACTTTTGCATTAAATAGTTTAATTTGCGTATAAAAAAACCGCGCATACTACCTCCAAGGCCAAATAATCTTAGTTCTATTATTGCTTTTTTTGCTTAAAATATCCGTTTAACACATTTTTTTCTAATTGATGGCGGCATAGACTGTAAGACGGGTAAATGATATAATCATAAAAATACGCAAAATCGTATCGAGGAGCGGTGGGGCAGAATATTAATGAAAAATAACGTTGATTTAGAAACCTTATTTGAAAAGCATATAAAAAAGTGGCTGTCCGGTCAAAGAGGAGTAAAGCCGGAAGAACTTGAGGAGCGGGCGGCCGATGAATGCGAAAGGTGGCTCGAACTGCCAAACGATGAGCTTGACGGATTGAGTCCGCGCGACTGGTTTGGGCGCATGGACACGCGACGTCTGCTTGCTCTTTTTGAGCAAAACTGCCGCGCTAAAAATGTGCCGGGGCTTATGATTGAGGAGCTGTCCCGTCGTGATGACGCGGCGGCGGACCTTATAAAACTGCTCGATAACGACGCCTGCGCGCCAAAAGCCATAGATGCGCTTATGCTAGCCGGAAATGACGCGGCGGCGGCCTCGTATATAAGCATGATACTTGACGGGCGCCATGCCGAACACGCCGCCGAGGCGCTTTTACCACTCGATTGTCCGGATATGGTGTATGACGCTATGCTAGGCGCGGGCGATGACGCGAGGGACTGCTTTTTCGACATAATGGTTGAAAAAGGCGATATAAGGGCTTATAAGCATATATTAGACGCTTTTGAGGAGCAGGGCGAGGATCGCCGCCATATATATGCGAGGATGCTGGGGAAGCTAGGAGATGAAAGGGCGATAGAGCCGCTTATGGCAGCGCTTTCAAAAGTGCAGGGGTATTTTGAGTTCTGCGCTTTTCGTGACGCTATAGAGCAACTGGGCGGCGAAGTGGATATGGATTTTGATTTTGAAAACGACATAGATTATTTGGCGGTAGCGCAGCAGCCGCCGACGATTTATCTGGAGGAGGAAAATGGCAGCTAAAATAATTACGCTTGAAGACATAAAAAAGAATGAAGATATATCAACGCTGGTAAACGCAGCGAACAGAAGCCTGGAGGCGATAGGATATACAGACCATGGCCCGCGGCATGTAGGATATGTGAGCAGGGTGGCGTCGGATATATTAAAGGATTTGGGCTATGAAAAAAGGCAGGTAGAGCTGGCGGCGATAGCCGGCTGGGTGCACGATATTGGCAACGTTGTAAACAGGAAATCGCACGGCATAAGCGGCGCGACTATACTCTTTAGCCTGCTTAGGGATATGGAAATGCCTATGAGCGAGATAGCCGAGATTGTGATGGCGGTGGGCAACCACGAGGAACAAAACGGCAATCCCGTTTCGCCTATATCTGCCGCTCTTATTATAGCCGATAAAATAGACGCCCACCGCACCCGCGTGCGTTCGGGCAAATACGACCCGAGCGACATACACGACCGCGTGAATTACAGCATTAAAAAGACAAGTGTTGTTACAGACAGGGAAAAGGGCGAGATACGCTATGAGTTCCAAATGGACGAAACAAGCTCGGCTATGGAATTTATGACGCTGTATAACTCGCGCATGATAATGAGCGAGAGAGCTTGCGGATATCTTGGCTGTATATTCTGCATAGTGGTAAATGGCGTGCTTATAAACGGGCATCCGCAGTCACCTAACCCGCAGAGATACCCTATTAAGAAAAACGGCCAAACAAAATAAGGGCAATTGAAAAAAGTGCGCATGGGCGCACTTTTTTTGCACTCCGCGCCGCCGTATTGGCAGGCGAGGAAATGCGTTTTTATAGCCGGGTTATATAGAAAACTATTTGAGCAGCTTCTTCTCAAGTGCCGCCACCGCAAGATACATAACAGCGGCGCATATGCAAAGCAGTACAACGCCCGCCATAACAAGGTCGAGCTTAAAGACCTGCCCGCCGTATACTATAAGGTACCCAAGCCCCGCCCGTGATACCAGAAACTCTCCCATTATAACGCCTATCCAGGACATGCCCACGTTTATTTTAAGCGCAGAAACAAAGGTGGGTACGCTGGCGGGTAGAATAGCTTTTGTGAGTATCTGCATTTTTGAGGCGCGAAACGTCATCATAAGCTGAGTTGTTTCATAGCCCACTTCTATAAAGCCGTTTAGCACCGTCATTATAGTTACTATAAGCGATATAAGCAGCGCCATAGCTATTATGGCTTTTGCTCCCGCGCCCATCCATACTATTATAACAGGCCCTAACGCTACCTTTGGCAGGCTGTTAAGCACAACGAGATAAGGGTCTGCTATGCGGCGGGCGGTATCGCTCCACCACAACGCTACGGCTATAGCGACGCCTAAAACGGTGCCTAGCAAAAAGCCGGCTACAGTTTCGGCGACAGTTATAAGCACATGCTCCCATAGGCTTCCGTCCGCCGTCATACCGGCTATTGTATTGAAAATGCGGGTAGGGGAGCTGGTAATAAAAGCATCGAGCCAGCCGAGCCGCGTTCCAACTTCCCAAAATATAAGAAAAAAGACGAGTATGCCCCACTGGGCTATTTTTATCGCCGTCCTTTTTCTTTTTAAGCTGCGCACGAACAGCTCCTGCTTGCTTAGTTTATCAGACATGTACGTCCAGCTCCTTCCAGATGATGTTAAAGTATTCCTTAAATTCGGGATGCTTGCGCCTCTCCATAGGGCTTTGGTCAAAGCCGGTTTCTATTATGGTTTTAATAGAGGCGGGCCGCTGCGAAAATACCGCTATTCTATCGCACATGGAAATTGCCTCGGAAATGTCATGCGTGACAAGCAGTGCCGTTTTATCTTCGTGTTTAATGATAGAGTGCATCTCATCGCTCACCGCAAGGCGGGATTGGTAATCTATAGCAGAAAAAGGCTCGTCGAGCAGCAGCGCGTCCGGCTGTACGGCAAGCGTTCTGATAAGCGCAGCTTTTTGGCGCATGCCTCCTGACAACTCGCTCGGACGCGCCGATATAAAATCGCCAAGACCGTACTGCTTAAGAAGGCTGAGGGTATATTCCCGGGTTTCCTCGTTGTCCCGTCCATCCAGCTCCAGACCCAGCATGCAGTTTTTAAATATAGTGCGCCATTGGAAAAGGTGGTCTCGCTGAAGCATATACGCCACCTTGCCGGCGCATCCGTCCATACGCATATGCCCTTCGTCCGGCTCTATAAGGCCGGCGATGATGGACAACAGCGTTGTTTTACCGCAGCCGCTAGGCCCCACAAGCCCAAAAAATTCGCCACGTCGTATTGACAGGCTGATGTTGTTAAGCGCTGGAGTTTCGCCTTGCTCGCTGCGGTATGCGTGGCTTATATTGCTTAGTGTTATTATGTTATTATCCGCCATATTTCTCCTCCGTTGTTTCAGGTAAATTACCAGGCTGACATATAATTCATTATATTCAAGGCTGTTTATATGGTGCGGGATGTAGAGGAAGCGGAAAGAGAGCTAAAAAAGCCGAAAAGCATAAAAAAAGCAGCCTGTTCGGCTGCCTGAATGTTTATAGATTTTTATGGCTTTACAGCCAGTTTTGCTGCTTTGAGCGAGATGATATAAGCATTCGCATTTTTCGCGGCGACAATCGGGCCTGCTGCCCGCGCTTATACGATTTTATTATATCGCAATAGCGAAGATAGACCTCCTGCATTATGTCATCCCAGTAGCGAGGTAGTGTTTCGAGTGCGTTTTGACCTATGCTACAGAGCCGGGCAGGGTCTGATATGGCGCTTTTTATAACGCTAAAAAGGCTCTCGGCATTGTTTGAGCAAAGTAGCCCGTTCTGACCGCCTGTTATGCCTTCTGAGGCGTTGCTGCCCGACACAAGAACCGAGGGACAAGCCCATGTCGCCGCCTCGCGCACCACTATTGAAGCGGTATCGTAGAGGGAGGGGAATATAAAAAGGTTTGAGCGGGCGTAATAGGCGTTTAGAAGCGCGGGGTCGAGTATTGTGCCGGTAAAGTGGAATATATCCTCCATGTCCGCTTCTTTGACCAGCCGCTTTATATCCTCCGCCGCGTATCCCGAGCCGACCATAACCATTTTAAAGCGCGCGCCGCTGTCTCGCAAAAGTATCATGGCATCGATAACCATCTTAAGGTTTTTTTGCCATGTATGCTGACCGACATACAGCAGCACCGGCATATCGTCGGATACTCCAAGCTCTTCGTTTATCCTTTGCCTGTACTCCGGCTTTTTATCGAGGTCGGCGGCGTTAACGCCGTTTGAAACTATTTCGATATGTTTTTTAAAGCCGTATTCGCGCAGTGTATCGACTGTTGAACGGTTGACCGTCCATACTTGATCGACGCGCGAAAAGAAGTTTACAACAAAGCTGGTGCCGGCTCTGGCTAACAGCTCGCTGCCGCCAAAAGCCTGCTTGAAATCGTCGTAGAATTTGCTGTGGAAAGTGGCTACAATGGGGATTTTGTTGCGCCGCGCTATGCGAAGCGCCTCAAAGCCAGAGCTAAAAGGCGAGTGCGCATGCACTATGTCAAATCCGTATTCGTTAAGCCTTTTTTGTATATCAGGAGCCAGCGCCGGCAGCCCCGCACGATATGGCGCTCTGTTCGGCACTTCGATTGATGTATAACGTATTACTTCAAACGTTTCTTTGTCTATGAACCCGGGGGAGGAGGGCGCCACCACGCAGCACTTGCCATAACGTTTGTCAAGCTGCCTGGCGTAATTGCGTACAACTGTTATAACCCCGTCTGCCGCCGGCAGGTAAGAGTCTGAAAATTGCCCCATTACAAGATCCATATCAGTACATTCCTTTATAATATTTGTTATGTTATCAAAATTTTATCATACGCGCGCCGGTATTACAAACAGCCGCGCGCAATAGGCGAGGCCGCCCCCGAAGGGACGGCCTCTGTATATATTATCACCGAGCGACCACCGAAATTGGCAGGCGCTGCGGAGTTTACCGATTAGTACATTCCGCCTCCGGGGCCCATTCCTGCGCCCGCAGGCATTGCCGGCTCGGGAGCGGGTATATCGGTAACAAGGCTTTCGGTTGTAAGCAGCATAGCAGCGATGCTGGCGGCGTTTTGCAGAGCGCTTCTTGCCACCTTTGTCGGGTCTATGATGCCTTTTGAAACCATATCGCCGTATTCCATCTTAGCTACGTCAAAGCCGTATCCGATCTTGCCGTTTTCTTTTATGTTGGCGATTATTACAGAGCCTTCAAGGCCAGCGTTAGCGGCTATCTGGCGAACAGGCTCTTCAAGCGCGCGAAGCACTATTTTGACGCCGGTCTTTTCATCGCCGTCGGTTTGATCGATTGCTTTTTCAACGGCCGAAATTGTGTTGCACAGCGCGATGCCACCACCCGGAACTATTCCTTCTTCAACGGCGGCGCGAGTAGCTGCCAGCGCGTCTTCTATGCGAAGCTTTGTTTCTTTCATCTCTGTTTCGGTAGCTGCGCCAACCATTATAACGGCTACGCCGCCGGCCAGCTTAGCAAGACGCTCCTGAAGCTTTTCGCGGTCATAATCAGAAGTGGTGTCTTCGATCTGGCTCTTAATCGACGAGATGCGAGCCTTGATTTCGCTCGGATCGCCGGCGCCTTCAACGATTGTGGTATTTTCTTTATCGATTGTTACCTGACGCGCGTTGCCCAGCATGTCAAGAGTGGCGGTCTTAAGATCCATGCCAAGCTCTTCGCTGATTACACGGCCGCCGGTAAGTATAGCGATGTCTTCAAGCATAGCTTTGCGGCGATCGCCAAAGCCGGGAGCCTTAACGGCAACGCAGGTGAATGTGCCGCGCAGTTTGTTTACAACCAGCGTAGCGAGCGCTTCGCCTTCAACATCCTCGGCGATTATGAGCATTTTGCGGCCCTGCTGTACAGCCTGCTCAAGAAGGGGAAGTATTTCCTGTATGTTGGATATCTTTTTGTCTGTTATAAGTATAAGGGGATTGTCGAGCAGAGCTTCCATTTTCTCTGTATCTGTTACCATGTAGGAGGAAGCGTATCCGCGGTCGAACTGCATTCCTTCAACTATAACAAGCTCGGTCATCATTGTTTTGGACTCTTCAACTGTTATAACGCCGTCGTTGCCGACCTTCTCCATAGCGTCGGAGATAAGCTCGCCAACTTTATTGTCGCCGGCCGATATCGAAGCTACCTGCGCTATCGCCTGCTTGTTCTCAATAGGCTTGGACGCTTCTTTAAGCTGCGCAACGGCGATATCCGTAGCTGTAGCTATGCCTCTTTTAATAGCCATAGGATTGGCGCCGGCCGCTACGTTCTTAAGGCCTTCGCGTATGATGGCCTGAGCGAGCAGCGTGGCTGTTGTTGTGCCGTCGCCCGCAACATCGTTTGTTTTGGTCGCTACTTCTTTAACAAGCTGAGCGCCCATATTTTCAAAAGGATCTTCAATTTCGATTTCTTTGGCTATGGTAACCCCGTCATTTGTGATAAGGGGGGAGCCGTACTTTTTGTCAAGAACAACGTTTCTGCCCTTGGGGCCGAGAGTTATTTTAACCGTATCCGCCAGAAGGTTTACACCTGATTCCAGCGCGCGGCGGGCGTCTTCACCGAATTTAATCTGTTTTGCCATGTTTTCAACCTCGCTTAAATTATTATTCTACTATTGCTTTGATATCGGACATGCGAACCAGAACGTATTCCTCGCCATCGAGTTTAACTTCTGTTCCCGCATACTTTGAAAGTATAACATTGTCGCCTTTAGTAACGGTCATCTGTATTTCTTTGCCGTCTACAAGGCCGCCGGGGCCTACCGCCACAACTTCAGCCACCTCCGGCTTTTCCTTCGCTGTGCCAGGTAATACTATGCCGCCCTTTGTTGTTTCTTCTGGCTCGAGCCTTTTAATCAGCACGTTGTCTGCTAACGGTTTGATGGTCATACTGTTGCCTCCTTTAGTTATATGTTTTATTCTTCATTATGCTTGAGTGTTAGCACTCTTGAATTTAGAGTGCTAATCCTATCTAATATTAAAAAAAACCTATTTTTAAAGCAAACGGGTTATTTATTTATTATCCGGCAAAAAACCGGAATTATCCAGTTTAACTCAAAAATGCTCAATTTTTCTTGAAATACCTATAATTTTGTTTTTTGAGGAGTTTTTAAGAGATGGCAGGAGTTTTTTTAGGGCGTGTTGAATACATTTTTGAGATGGCATAAAACTGTAAGGAGTTTTTGGAGTTTTTTATGGATAAATGGGACAAAAGGTTTATGGAGTTGGCGGAAACCATAGCTTCATGGTCAAGCTGTTATCAGGATAACAGAAAGATTGGGGCGGTGGTTGTAAGGAACAAAAGAATACTGACAACCGGATATAACGGAGCGGCATCCGGCACGCTTAGCTGCGTAGATCGCGGCGAGTGCCTTAGAAGGAAGCTCGATATACCGTCGGGAACAAAACATGAGCTGTGCTACGCTATACATGCCGAGCAAAACGCCATAATACAGGCGGCGAAGATGGGCGTATCTATAGAAGGGGCGACAGTTTATTGCACGCATCAACCGTGTACCATATGTGCGAAGATGCTGGTAAACGCCGGTATAGCAAGGATTGTATACAGAAATCCTTATCCGGACAGTTTTTCGAGGGAAATACTTAAAGAGGCTATGGTATCGGCCGAGATATACTGCGAGGAATAGCGCTGTTACCGCTAAAATGGGCGCGCGGGTGGAATATGCAGCGGCGGAGCTCTTATAGGATGTTTTGCCGCGCAAAAGAGCGAAGTAAAAAAATATGGGAAACGAAGAATGAGAAAAATAAAGGCCGGCGTTTTGCCGAGCCTTTTATATGTTCTTTTTATGGTAGTTAAAAAATTATTATTTAAGGGCGTCGTGTATTGCGCGGGTATTTGCATCGAAGTCTATGTCAAGTACCGCGGCGCCGTTATAATTTAAGTTTTTCCAACTGCCCTTTACCGGGATGCCCATGCTTTGCGTGTTAAGGTCGGAGCGGATCATAACGCTTAATCCCGCCCCTGCCACATCTATAAGCGAAACGTTTGTATCCGTAACGTTTTTAACCTCCTCATACAGCTCTATGTAGGAAGATAGGCTATCAAAGGAACGTACCTTTTTGGCGGCGGCGAAAACAACATCGCGCTGGCGGCGGGTGCGTTCGGAGTCGGTGCCTATTTGCCGCAGCCTTGAAAACTCAAGCGCCGGTTCGCCGCTAAGATGGTTTACGCCGGCTGAGTAGCCGGAGCCAAAAAGCGAGTTTAGATAATCGGCCTCTGCTTGCGTAAGCGCCACATCAACGCCGCCAACACCGTTAACAAGCGTTTTTACGCTGTCAAAGGTTACGATAACATAATCGGAAACATTAAGGTCGAAATGACTGTTTATAGTTTTCATTAACAGCTCGGCTCCGCCATAAGCATATGCCGCGTTGAGCCGGTTTTTGCCATGCCCTTCTATATCTACGAGTATGTCGCGCTGAAGCGACACCATGCTGACATTGTTTTTAAACGTGTTGTACGAAACGAGCATAATAGTATCGGCGCGACCGCGTTCGTTGCCGCGCGCGTCGGTACCGATTATAAGCACATTATAGCCAAGCGGCTGCAAAGAACCTTTAAAAAGGAATACGGCAGCAAGCAGCGCAAGTATAAGTATTATCAGCAGCAGCACTATGGCGGTGCGCCGGCCGGTAGATGAACCGGTTGTCATGATTTTTCCTCCAATATAATAACTAAAACTATGACGTTATTTTATACCAACATAAGCGAGTATACAAGCGCGGCCGCGTCGGCACATTGCCCCAAAGCCGCTTGTATGGTAGAATTAACACAACATTTTTTTGCGGGAGGGGCGGCGTATGGCGTGCTTTTTAAATGAAAAAGGCCCTATTCTTGGCGATGGGGCAATGGGCACATATTTTGCACTTGAGAGTATGGGCAACTGCGAAATGGCCAACCTTTTAAATCCGCAAATCATAAGCGGCATACATAAAAAATACATTGAGGCGGGGGCAAGGCTGCTGCGCACAAACACCTTCGCTGCCAATACCGTCGCGCTCGGTTTGGAGCTGCCAAAGGTTTTAGAGGTTGTTAAGGCGGGGTACAATATCGCTGTATCCGCTTCTAAAGGCGCGTACGTTGCCGCCGTTATAGGCCCTATACACGCCGACGATATTTCCAACGCCGAAAGCGAGTATATAGCCATAGCCGACGCTTTTATATCAGAAGGCGCCGACATATTCCTCTTTGAAACATTTTCCGATACTCAGGAAATAAAAGCAGCCGTTAATCATATAAGAGCGGCTGTACCGGAAGCCTGTATAATAACTTCATTTGTTTTTTCGCCGGATGGAGAAACCCGAAAGGGCATATCGATTGAGCGGATAATAAGCGGCCTTGACGGCATGGATATAGACATATTTGGCATGAACTGCGGTATAGGCCCGGCACATATGACAAAGCTGGTGGGGCGGGCGGCAAGAGCGAGGCTGCCGCTTTGGCTTATGCCCAACGCCGGTTATCCCGTTTCCCACAACGACAGAATGCTTTTTAGCGCCGGACCCGACTATTTCGGGTGGCTTACGGCGTCTATGAAAAGCGAAGGAGTCGCGGTATTGGGCGGCTGCTGCGGCACAACACCGTCACATATATCGGCGCTGGCCGCGCGCTTAGAAGGGGCGGGCGATACTAAACATTACATGCCGGCTACAGTCAGGACAGAGACGGCGCGGCAGGTACCCGGCGAAATAAGCGATAAGATAAAAGCGGGGGGAGCCGTTGTTGTGGAGATTGACCCGCCGTTTACTCCCGACCTTGAACCGGCTATAGATGCCGCCTCTGCGCTTAAGGCGGCGGGAGCGGATGCGGTTACAATTGCCGATTCGCCTTTGGCGCGCGTTAGGTATGACGCTATGATGGCGTCGGTCGCTATAAAGCGGCGAGCCGGTATAGATGTTATACCGCATATGAGCTGCCGTGATAGGAATGTAAACGCCATGCGCGCCGCCGTTATTGCCGGCTATGCCGAGGGCGTAAGGTGTATGCTGGCGGTTACCGGCGACCCTATACCCGAATCGGGCAGGGGGTTTGTAAAGCCGGTTTTCAATCTAAACTCTTACGGGCTTTTAAGCATGATAAGCGGCATGAATGACAGCGTTTTTAGCGGCGCTCCTATGCTTATAGGCGGAGGGCTTAATCCTTTGGCTAGTGACCATGACAGGGAGCTTAAAAGAGTAGAGAAGAAGCTTGAAAGTGGGGCGGAATTCTTTCTGACGCAGCCGGTATATGAGGAAAAGGCTATGCGGCTTATACAGTCGGCGAGAAGGCTGGGCGCAAAAGTGCTTATGGGCGTAATGCCGGTGGCTAGCTATAGAAATGCGCAGTTTCTTGTAAATGAGGTGCCGGGCATAAACATAGGCGGCGATATAATAAGCCGGTTTAATATAGATATGAGCCGCGAGGAGTCGGAGGCGCTCGGCGTGGAGATAGCGATGGGCATAATAAAGGATTTGGGCGGCGAGGCGGACGGTTTGTATCTTATGATACCGCTCGGCAAAACGCATATGATAGTTAGTATACTTGATAATATAAATAAGAGAGCGTAAAAAAAGGGGGGACGATGGAGGCGCTGCCTCCAATCCTCCGCTTAAGGGACGCTTGTCCCTTAAGCATCCCATTAAGAAAACGCCTTAATAAAGGCGTTTTCTGTGTGTTTAGATATTATGAAAGGGGAATTTATCCGAGTATCTTCTTTAAATCCTCTTCAGGTGTAGAAATAGGAGTTACATTAAACTCATCTACCAGTATCTTAAGAACATTGGGCGATACGAACGCGGGAAGCGTCGGCCCAAGGTATATATTCTTTATGCCGAGTGAAAGCAGCGTAAGCAGTATGCAGACGGCTTTTTGCTCGTACCATGATAATACCAGCGTAAGCGGCAGATCGTTGACACCGCACTCGAAAGCTTCGGCTAGGGCGATGGCTACTTTTATAGCGCTGTAAGCGTCGTTGCACTGACCCATATCCATTATGCGGGGCAGGCCGCCTATATCGCCAAGGTCAAGGTCGTTGAAACGGAACTTGCCGCAGGCCAGGGTGAGTATAACGGTGTCTTTAGGCGTCTGACGCACAAACTCGGTGTAATAGTTGCGGCCGGGTTTGGCTCCGTCGCAGCCGCCGACGAGGAAGAAGTGCTTAAGGGCTCCGCTCTTAACCGCATCGATTACTGTATCGGCAACCGACAGCACTGTTCCCCAGCCAAAGCCGGTTGTCATGGTGTCGCCGCCGTTTATGCCGGTCATGAGCTGCTTTTCCTTGTAGCCGCCAAGCTCCAGCGCCTTTTCTAT
>JBMNTP010000023.1:0-31168 GCA_050945795.1 Christensenellales bacterium
ACACCGTGAAGTCCGGCGACACGCTTTCTGCCATTGCACGGAAGTACGGAACAACCGTGGCAGCAATCCAGAAGCTCAATCCGACGCTCATCAAGAACGTCAACCTCATCATCACCGGCTGGAAAATCCGCGTGAAGTAAATATCCAATCTGCTATGCCTGCGAGTGTTCTTCGGAATGCCCGCAGGCTTTTTTTCGTTTCTGTGAAAAATCCTCCGCTCAAATCGGCTCCTCATCTCCAGTGGAAACTGGAGGTGGATATGTTATGGCAGACAAAAATGTAAATGCTGGCTCTGAATATTTCACACAGGAGCGGATTCAGGGCGATCTGGATTATTACATGGCTCAGGATATCGGAAAAACGATGCTCGATTCCGGTCTGATATCTGTGGCTGAATTCAACAAATTAACCGCCATCAATCGAGAAACTTTCTCTCCCTTGTTCGCGGAAATAATGCCAAAAATACCTTGATATGTAGCTGCTTTAGAGTGATGTATAGACGTGCGGAAAGGAGGTACGAACTTGAAGAAAGTAACTAAAATCGCAGAAAACAAAGGCTCCAAGGTCGCCCTCAAGAAGATACGGGTAGCAGCTTACTGCCGCGTCTCTACGGATTCCGACGCACAGCTCGAAAGCCTCGAAGCGCAAAAGACCCACTATGAGAATTACATCGCTTCACGGGATGACTGGGAATTTGCCGGACTCTACTTCGACGAAGGCATCACCGGCACCAAGAAGGATAAGCGACCTGAGCTGATGCACCTTGTTGACGACTGCAAGGCGGGTAAGATCGATTTTGTCATCACGAAGTCCATCAGCCGGTTCAGCCGAAACACCACGGATTGCCTTGAGCTGGTACGAAAGCTCCTCGCGCTGCACATTCCGATCTTCTTTGAAAAGGAAAACATCAATACCGGCTCAATGGAGAGCGAGCTTTTTCTGGCAATCCTCTCCAGCATGGCCGAGGGCGAGTCGGTCTCAATCTCGGAGAACAGTAAGTGGTCGATCCAGAAGCGTTTCGAGAATGGAACTTTTAAGATCAGCTACCCGCCTTACGGCTACGACTGGAACGGCGAGAAGATAGTCATCAATCCGGAGCAGGCAACGATTGTGAAGGAAATCTTCGCGGCTGTCCTTGCAGGGAAAAGCAGCAACACCATAGCAGATGACCTAAACGAGCGAGGCGTTCCTTCAAAGAAAAGCGGCCACTGGACAGCGACCACAATTCGAGGAATGCTCTGCAACGAGAAATACGTCGGCGACTGCATTTTTCAGAAGACCTTTACCGACTCGTCTTTCAACCGGCATGTCAATTACGGAGAAAAAGACCAGTACATGCTCCACGATCATCACGAGGCAATCATCAGCCGGGATGACTTCGAGGCCGCACAGGCACTGATCAGACAGCGGGCACGGGAAAAAGGTGTCGTCAAAGGCACTGAAAAATACCAGAGCCGCTACGCCTTCTCCGGAAAGATCATCTGTGGAGAATGCGGCGACACCTTCAAGCGAAGAACACATTACACCACCAGCGGCAGTTACACAGCGTGGTGCTGCAATACCCACATTCAGGATAAGAGCCGCTGCTCCATGCTTTTCGTAAAGGACGAGGTCATCAAGCAGGCTTTCGTTACCATGATGAACAAGCTGGTCTACGGGCACCGAGCAATCCTGAAGCCATATCTTGAAGGACTGAAAACATCGTCTTCTGACGACTCTCTCCGACGCATTCAGGAAATCCAGACCCTGCTGGCGCAGAACACTGAAAAGCGCGAAACCCTGACCAAGCTCATGACGCAGGGCATCATCGACCCGGTTCTTTACAACAAGGAAACGAACGGTCTGCTCTCGCAGGCGGACAGTTTCCGGAGCGAGATTGAGTCGCTGAAGAATGAGGTTTCCGGAGATGTGACAAAAGTAAACGAGACCACAACGCTTCTACACTTTGCAGAAAAAGGCGGGATGGTTCCTGCCTTCGATGAAGAACTATTTGACAAATATGTCAGACGCATCGTGATCCGCTCAAGGCATGAGATTTGCTTTGAGCTGAAATGCGGTCTTCGGCTGACGGAAAGGATGTGATGATATGGGACACACGCCTTATGGCTACACCATTCAAAACGGGTGTGCCCTCATCGATGAGGAAAAAGCCGACAAGATACGAAAGCTCTACGACAATTATCTCTCCGGCATGGCGCTTAACAAGGCTGCGGCAGAAGCAGGAATCGAAACCTACCACAGCACAGCAAAACGCCTGATGGAAAACCCGCACTACCTCGGCGACGACTTCTATCCGGCCATCATTGACCGAGAGACCTACGACAAAGCTGCCGAGGAGCGCCTCCGCCGTGCCGGTAAGCTGGGCAGGCTGGACAGAAAAAAAGCAGCAAAACCCGCTGTGATTCCGACACGCTTCCATTTTGCCGAAGCGGAAACGGAGTATGAAGATCCACGGCTGCAGGCCGAATACCTCTACAGCCTGATTGAAAGCGAGGTGAGCTGATGGGAAATGTTATGGTCATTCCGGCCAGACGACAGGTCGGAAACAATGTAAAGAAAGCAGATCAGCCGAAGCTCCGCGTCGCAGCCTACTGCCGTGTCAGCACGGATTCCGATGAACAGGAAACCAGCTACGAGGCGCAGGTTACCCACTACACCGAGTACATTCAGAAAAATCCGGACTGGGTGCTGGCAGGTATATTTGCGGACGACGGCATCTCCGGCACCAATACCAAAAAGCGTGACGAGTTCAACCGCATGATCGACGAGTGCATGGCTGGGAACATCGACATGATCATCACGAAGTCGATCAGCCGTTTTGCCCGAAACACCCTCGACTGCCTCCAATACATCCGGCAGCTGAAGGACAAGAACATCCCGGTCTACTTCGAGAAGGAGTCGATCAACACAATGGACGCCAAGGGCGAAGTGTTGATCACGATCATGGCGAGTCTTGCCCAACAGGAAAGCCAGAGCCTTTCGCAGAACGTGAAGCTCGGCCTGCAATACCGCTACCAGCAGGGAAAGGTGCAGATCAATCACAACCGCTTCCTCGGCTATACCAAGGATGAAAACGGACATCTTGTTATTGATCCGGAGCAGGCAGAAATCGTAAAACGCATCTACCGGGAGTACCTTGAAGGCTCCAGCATGGACAAAATTGCCGCCGGGCTTGAAGCGGACGGCATTCTCACCGGTGCCGGAAAAACAAAGTGGCACACCAGCACCATCAACAAGATTCTCCGCAATGAGAAGTACATCGGAGACGCCTTGCTGCAGAAGACCTACACCACGGACTTCCTCACCAAGAAGCGTATCAAGAACAACGGCACGGTGCCACAGTACTACGTCGAGGACGATCATGAAGCCATCATTCCGAAGGAACTCTTCATGAAAGTGCAGGCCGAGCTTGTTCGCAGGCGGGTAGTCCACACAAGTCCATCCGGCAGGAAGCGCATCTTCTCCTGCAATCACTGCTTCGCACAGATCGTTTTCTGCGGAGAATGTGGTGAGCTTTACCGCCGAGTCCACTGGAACAACCACGGCTGCAAATCCATCGTCTGGCGCTGCATCAGCCGCTTGGAGCCCACTTCCGCTGAAGCAAACTGCACGAACCGAACGGTCAACGAGCTCCTGCTGCAGGAGGTCACAATCAAAGCTTTCAACAGGATTCTAACCGAAAGAAAAGCCTTCCTGAAGCGCATGCAGGAGAACATCGCCAAGGCTGTGGTCAGCGCCGACACTCTTTCGCCGGATGGCATTCAGGCAAGGCTGGTAGAACTCCAGCAGGAGCTTATCAAAAAGGCCAACAACAAGCAGGATTATGACGCCATCGCCGACGAGATTTTCCGGCTCCGGGAGCAGAAAGAAAAATCCGAGGTGGACAGCCACAGCCGGGAAGAAGCCATGAACCGGATCAAGGAGCTGCAGGACTTCATCGCCGGGCAGAAAACCGCCGTCACGGACTTTGACGAGGATCGTGTTAAACGTCTCATCGAGAAGATCACCGTCTTTGCCGATCACTTCACGGTCGAGTTCAAATCCGGCATCAGCATCGATATTACAGAATAAGAGCAAGTCGCCCTTGGGATTTAACCTATAGGGCGGCTTGCTCTCTCTTTGATTACTCAAAACCGGAATTTGCTCGAATCAAACCTCGATGTCCGATCTCAGCAGCCCGTACAGGAAATAATCACAATACATGTTCACCATTTTGCCCTGTCGAATCCGTCCTTCTCTTTGAAACCCCGCTTTTTCAAGTGTCCTGTAAGAAGCGTGATTGTCAACATGAACATCCGTCCAAAGGCGCTGCAGTTCGGTTTTTGTAAAACAGAAGCGCACAACAGCCGTCAAGGCTTCGTAAGCATAGCCGTGACCCCAATAGCTCGGAGCAAGTCTTACCGCAACCTTCGCCATTCTGTCGTTCTCTATCAGGTAGACCCAGAATTCACCCATTGCCTTATTATCGGCTTTTGAAATTATACCCCAATGAAAGCTCTTAGTCGGTTTTTCTGGCTTATCAAACATAAGCGCAGGGTTTTTGTCATTCTTACCGGGGTTCATTCCCCAAAATTTGTATACAGCTTTATCCGCCATCCATTCGGATAGTGCCGGAATATCCTCTTGGCACAGTGTTCTCAAAATCAGATTTTCAGTATCCAGCGTAGGATTGATGCCAATATAGTCTTTCAAGCTCATAACGTACCTCCATATTTGGAATCGGATTCACAGTCAAATTCTGATTTTTCTCTGACATCTATCCTCGACACCCAACCTACCCAACATCTAAAGTGGCAACTCAACCCCTGACATCTAAACCGGCAACCCAACCCTATCACATTTTTGCCTCAAATTCACTTTGATAAGTTACCACAGAGCGATTATCCTCCCGACCTCTCTTGAGGTGATCGGAAGCCGAAAAGTGCCTGAAATCAAGGACTTTTCAGCCTCTTATGTGTCTTTCTTTGACATCAATACTACCGTCTCAACATGCTCCGTCCACGGGAACATATCGACCGGCTGCACTTCAACAGGCGCATATCCACCCTTTGCGAGTTCTTTTGCGTCGCGCGCCAGTGTAGACGGGTTGCAGCTCACATATACAATTCTTTGCGCGCCCGATTGCGCTAGCGCCTGAATAAGCTCGGCGTCGCATCCCTTCCTTGGAGGGTCTACAACGACAACGTCCGGCTCAAGCCCGCGATTTAGCATATCAGGCAACGCATGCTCGGCTTTCGCGCATACAAACTCGGCGTTTGTGATGCCGTTGTCAAGGGCGGCCTTTTGTGCTGCGTTTACCGCCTCCTGCTCAATTTCAACGCCTATTACTTTTTCGCATCCCGACGCTATAGATAACGCTATAAGCCCTGTACCGCAATACGCATCTACAGCGACAGCGGCTCCGCCCGCATACTTTGCCGTTATAGCGTACAGCTTTTCAGCCTGAGCGGTATTTACCTGCATGAACGGCTCTATTCCAACTTCAAGTCTTATGCCGTTTATGTTTTCTTTTATAACGCTTTCGCCCCATACCGACACCGCGCCGCCCGTCATTATCTGCTGCGTTCTTTTAGTATTAACGCTGTACAGGATGCCGCTCGCTAAGCCACGGAGCCTATCAACCAGCTCGTCCGCATACGGCAGATCCTCACTGTTTATAACAACGCAAACAAGCAGCCCGCCATCTCGCGCCGTCCTCGCCACCATATGCCTTAACACGCCGCTGTGTTTTTGCGGGTCATACGCTAAAACACCGTGATCCCGCGCCCAGTGCCTAACTTCATTGGCCGCTTTTATACAATCGGGATGATTTATAAGGCAATCAGAAAACTCTACCACCCTTCGGCTGCCGCGCTCGAACCCGCCCATTATAATTTCTTCGTCACGCTCGGCAAAAGGTATAGATGCTTTGTTCCTGTACCTGTATGGATGCTCCATCTCTATAACCGGCTTTACATCTATGCCTTTAAAGCCACCTATCCTCTCTAGCGCATCTTTTACCACCTGCCGCTTAAACCTAAGCTGCGCTTCGTATTCCATATGTGTGAGCGAGCACCCGCCGCATGCCTCATACTCACAATCCGGCGTTCTTCTATCTGCCGACGGCGTTATTACACGTTTAACAACAGCCCTGGCAAATCTGCGTTCGGCGCTCTTTATCTGTGCCAAAACCCGCTCTTTTGGCAATGCCCCTTCAACAAAAACAGCGTAGCCATCCAATCTGCCCACGCCGTTCGCTTCGCTGCTTAGCGATACTATATCAAGTTCAATGCTGTCTCCCGCCGTCACGGGAGGCCTTTTCTTTTTCTCCAAACCGTCACCTTAATAATTTTAATCCTTCAACGATTGAAACGGCGGCATCTATATCTGTAGAATTCCGGTTGTAAGTCAGTGTCATAAGTATAAACCAATCCTGCTCGCCTACCGCCCACATCTTCGCTCGCATAGCGCCTTTTTTAGCCTCCGCGCTAACGCACACCGCCCCGTCAATCTCTCCTACCTGCATTTTTGAAACAATCCTAAAGCCGGCTGTATCCGCCGCTTCTCCCAGCTCATCCGCCATCATCTGCTCCGGCGCAATAGAAACGCCGCTCATCTCATGGCACGAAATCTGCAGAGCCGCATTAGAGTCGCTCCTGCCGCCCAATATTGATATGTAGTGGTCGTCGCTGACAATATGCAATCCTTCAGGTATGTCACTCTCAAACCAACCATCCCAAACATACAAGCCCAAAATACACTACCTCGCCTTTTACTCAGCCGTTTCATTGCCGTCCGGCATTTTAAGCTTGTCATTGCTTTTAGACAGCATATTAAACAACTCCGGCCATGCCTTTTTCATATTGACCGGCCTCATATTCTTGTCTACAAACGCGTGGGAGGTCTGTCCCGTCGCGACTATCGAGCCATCAAGCCGCGTTACCTCAAAGTCTAGCACATGCTTTATAGCTCCCGATTCCCTAAGATACATCTTAACCTTAAGCTCCTCGTCAAAGCGCGCCGCGCCCTTAAAGCGTATATGCGTTTCTATCTGCGGCAGCTGATAGCCCCGGTCTTCTATTTCTGAATACGTTATGCCTTTAGCCCTTAAAAATTCCATCTGGGCCATGTCAAACCATGCCGCAAAAACGCCGTGATGCGCTATACCTTGCCTACCCGTCTCGTTATACCTGACTCTAACGGTAATTTCGCTTGCCGGAACCATAAAAACGCCCCCTATCCTTACCGGTTTAATCAAATCATAGACACTATTGTCGATATTTCATGCAGCTTATAATCAAATTCGTACGGCGCTTTAAGCGCCTCGGCTATCTCTATATCTATAATTTTGTTTTCCCTTATGCCTATCGCGCGGTTGGCGACTCCGTTTTTCAAAAGCTCCACCGCATGAACGCCGCACCTTGTAGCGAGTATACGATCAGCCGCTGTCGGGTTGCCGCCTCTTTGCGTATATCCAAGCACTATTGACCGCGCCTCATGCCCTGTCGCCTCGGTAATACGTTGCGCCATTTCCTCAGCGTCTCCGACGCCTTCTGCCATAATAACAATGCTCGACCTTTTGCCGCGTATTTTATTCGCTACAAGACCGTCGCAAAGCTTTTCAAAATCATACGGCACCTCCGGCAGCAGCAGCGCATGCGCACCGCTTGCTACCGCGCTGTACAGCGCAATATCGCCGCAATTACGACCCATAACCTCTATAACGCCTATCCTGTCATGGCTGGTCATTGTGTCTCGGATTTTGTAAACCTGCTCTACCACGTTATTTATAGCGGTATCAAAACCTATTGTAAATTGGGTATACGCCAGGTCATTGTCAATTGTGCCGGGGATACCCATGACTTTACAGCCCATATCAGCTAAAAGCTGAGCTCCAGCAAGGCTGCCGTCTCCGCCTATTATGACAAGGCCGTCTATGCCAAAAGCCCTTAGCGCGAGCATAGCTTTTTTGGCGCCTTCCGGTGTTCTAAATTCATCGCTGCGCGCGGTTTTTAGTATTGTGCCGCCCTTATGCACTATGTTCGTGACATCCGCCTCTGTCATAAGCCGCATATCCCCGTTTATAAGCCCTTTATATCCCGAAAACACGCCGTAAACCTGGAGCCCGTACTGAATGCCGGACTTAACAACCGCCCTTATAACGGCGTTCATGCCCGGAGTGTCTCCTCCGCTGGTTAATACTCCTATCTGACGCATACTCCCTCACACAAAATTATATTTCCCGCCAATAGTTGCGGGATATTAAACAAATTTCTCTGATATTATCTGCCGGGCGTCCTGCGCCTCGGCTTTTAGAACAAGCATTTCATAAAATGTATTGCCCCTCGCGCGGTTTTTATACACCGCTTTTTTCTTGCATAAAAAACCCTCTGCGCTTAATATCCTTTCAATCTCGTCCGCTTCCTTAAGGCTTGAAGCCATATGAATGACCATCCACATAATTATCTCCCCCGGTTAACAGCCCGAATCAATCTCGCCATGCTCCATAATTATGCGCGCCCGCCCTCTTATCTTTATAGCCGAGGTTCTTTCGGTAAACTGCGCCAGCATCACTTCGCCGGCGCTCAGCTTTTCGGCATGAGCTGGCTTTGTTTCCGCCCCTCTTGACATGCCTATAACGGTAACGCCATCTTCGAGCGCCTTTATGCAAACATACTTGCCGCCGCCGATTTCATCCATACCGAAACCTCCTCGTACTCGTTTAAATTATACCAAAAACAATTTCCTTAATCAAACGTCAATCAAGCATCCTTACATTTGCTTGACCGGCTATATAGCCAAGTTCTTGCACCAGCGCTCCGCACGCGTCAACCGAAGCGGCGTCCGGCCTCATAAGCCATCTGCCGTTCTTTTGCATATATATGCAAAGTGGCACTCCGCCGTTAAAATAGCCGGCAACATCCATAACTCGCTGCACTTTTTCCTGCTGCTCGCCGCTTTCAAACAGCTTTACAACAAGCTTGCCCGTCACAGCATCCGGCTTAAATCCGTCCAGCGCCTCAATATCGTCAAGGTGCAGCGACGCTACATCATCTCTCATACTCACCCTGCCCTTTACAGACACAACATTGCCCGGCTCAAGGTAAGCCCTGTGCCTTCTAAACACCTTTGGAAACGCCACAACCTCTATGACGCCGTATAAATCCTCCAGCGTTAGTATCGACATCATATCATCGTTTCTAGTCAACTTATCTTTTCTTGAGGATATAAGCCCGCCCATAACAACCGTTTGTCCGTCATATGAAGCGTCCTCTTTAAGGTTTACGGTGTTAATACTAAAGCTTTCTAGCTTATCGGTATATTCAAGCAGCGGATGCGCCGATATATACATGCCGGTAACTTCCTTTTCCATCGCCAGCGCTACTTTTGAGGGAAACTCGGGTATGTCATCGAGTTCCATTGTCGGATCCTCCATGCCCTCAAGCCCCCCGAACAGCGAAATCTGCCCGTCTATAATCTTTTTCTTTTCATTTCCTATACCGTCTAGTATGCGCTCATACGACGCCGACAGCACGCTCCTTTTATGGCCCATAGAATCGAAGCAGCCCGCCTTTATCATGCTCTCGACCATGCGCTTGTTAAAGAAATCGTATGTCCTGCGGCAAAAGTCGAAGAAGTCTTTGTAAGGGCCGCTTTTTTTACGTTCCTCAATAAGTTTTAATACCGCCATAACACCTACGTTTTTTATAGCCGCCAGCCCAAACCTAACTCCGCCGTCTTGCACCTCAAAATACGCGCCGCTTTTATTAACGTCGCTTTGCAGCACAGGAATACCGCTTGAGCGGCAAAACTGTAAATACTGCGCCGCCTTGTCGGAGGAGCCAAGATAGCTGTTTATGGTGGCCGCCATGAATTCGGCCGGATAATACCTCTTTAGCCATGCTGTCTGATAAGATATAACGCCGTAGGCCGCCGCGTGGCTGCGGTTAAAAGCGTAGGACGCGAAGTCCATCATCTGGTCGAATATGGAGTTGGCCACCCGCTCATCAACGCCCATCTTAACAGCGCCCGGCACGTCCTTGCCGTCGCCGTAAATAAATGTGCGTCGCTCCCGCTCCATAACTTCATGGTTCTTCTTTGACATCGCCCTTCTTACAAGATCGCTCCTGCCCAAAGAATACCCCGCCATATCCCTTACAATCTGCATAACCTGCTCTTGATAAACCATGCAGCCGTACGTATTTTTGAGTATATGCTCCTGCAATGGATGATCGTAGCGCACCGACTCCGGGTTGCGCTTGCACTCTACATACCTTGGAATCTGATCCATCGGACCGGGGCGAAAAAGCGAAATACCGGCTATAATGTCTTCAAAGCAGTCGGGCTTAAGTTCTCTTAAAAACGCCCTCATACCTCCGCTTTCAAGCTGGAACACGCCATCTGTATCGCCTTCGCCAATCATATCGTATACCTTTTGGTCGGAAAGGTCTAAAGCGTCTATATCAATTTTTATGCCTCGGTTTTTTTCAATCATCTCTACGGCATCTCGTATCGCCGTCAAGTTTCTAAGCCCGAGAAAGTCCATTTTAAGCAGCCCTATTGATTCGAGCACCTTCATAGTAAACTGCGTTGTTATTACCTCATCGTTTTTCTGCACCGGCACATGCTCGGTTAATGGCTTTGCGGCTATAACAACGCCCGCCGCGTGCGTTGACGCGTGCCTTGGCAGCCCCTCAAGCTTTCTTGCGAGGTCTATAAGCTTTCCAACCGAATAATCGCTCTCGTAAAGTTCTCTAAGTTCTGCGTTTTTTGAAAGCGCCTTTTCAATAGTAACATTCAGCTCCTGCGGCACCATCTTGGCTATCCTATCCACCTCACCATAAGGCACCCGCAACACCCTTCCAACGTCGCGTATAACCGCGCGCGCCGCCATCGTGCCGAAGGTAATTATCTGCGCCACATGGTCGGATCCATATTTCTCAACAACATAGTCTATTACCTCCTGCCGCCTGTCGGCGCAGAAGTCTATATCAATATCCGGCATACTTATGCGTTCGGGATTAAGAAACCGCTCAAACAGCAAATCATATTTAATAGGATCTATGCCGGTTATACCTAAAGCGTAAGCGCACAGGCTGCCCGCCGCGCTGCCCCTGCCCGGCCCGACTACAATGCCGTTATCCTTGGCATATTTTATAAAATCCCATACTATAAGAAAATAGTTTGTAAAGCCCATGGAGTTTATAACGCCCAGCTCATAATCAAGCCGCTCTATAACCTTTTTAGACGGCTCCCCGTATATGCGATTTAGACCGTCCATGCACAGCCTTCTCAAATACGCTTCGTTGTCCTCACTTTCGGGCACTTCAAACCCCGGCAGATAATGCTTTGTAAAATCAAACTCAACATTGCACTTATCGGCAATTGCAAGCGAGTTGTCGAGTGCCCCCGGCACATGAGAGAACAACTCCGCCATCTCGTCCCCGCTTTTTAAATAAAGCTGGTCGGATTCTATCTTCATTCTGTCCGTTTCATCAACAAACTTGCCGGTCTGTATGCACATAAGCACATCCTGCGCCTCTGCGTCATCGCGGTTTATGTAATGTACGTCATTTGTGGCGACAAGCGGCAACCCCGCTGTTTTCGCAATCTCTATAAGTCCGAGATTGACCTGCTTTTGCTCTACAAAACCGTGATCCTGCAATTCAATATAGAAATCGCCCGGCGCGAATATGCGCTTAAGCCGCTTTGCCATATCAAGCGCGTCGTCCATGCGGTTCGCAAGTACCAGCCTTGGAATATCTCCTGAAAGGCAGGCGGAAAGGCCTATAAGGCCGGCGCTGTGCTGTTCTAAAACATCATAATCGATCCTCGGCTTATAATAGAAACCTTGAAGAAAGCCCATAGAGCACAGCTTTACAAGGTTTGAATATCCTTCATCGTCTTTCGCGAGCAGTATAAAATGGGCGTAATCCTTATCTTGTCGCCCTTCCCTGCCGTCAAGCTTTCGCGGCGCAACATACACCTCGCAGCCGATTATAGGCTTGATGCCATGCTCCTTACAAGCTTTATAAAAATCCACGACGCCATACATAACGCCGTGGTCTGTTATCGCCACCGCCTTCATTCCTAAAGCCGAGCTTTTAGCAGCCAAGTCGCTTATGCGGGCGGCGCCGTCTAAAAGGCTGTATTCGCTATGAACATGCAGGTGAACAAAATCTCTCATTCTTTAATCTCCCGTTTGGGTATATTTTATAGTATACCCGACTGTTTTAAAAGAGGCGGTAAATAAAAAACCGCCCGCGCCAAAATCATACAGGCGCAAAGCGGCCGGCGTTACGCCTTAGCTTATTCAGGGTCGAAATTCGCCTCTACCAGCTTAACAATGGCCGCCATCGCCTCTTTTTCATCTTCGCCTGTAACGAGTAGCCTAACGGCATCCCCGCGCTGCAAGTTGAGCGAAAGCAGGCCGATAATGCTCTTGCCGTTAATGCGTTTGTTGCCCACCTCGATATATATCTGGGATTGGAACTCCCCGGCGGTCTGAACGAACATGGCTGCCGGCCTAGACCTTAGCCCTTCTTGATTGTTGATTGTTATAACCTTATGCAGCATAGCTATTCTCCCCTTTCCTCTCTAAGCTTTTCCGCTATGGCGTCAAGCCGCCGCAGCCTATGATTGACGCCCGACCTGCCTATTTCCTGTGACAGCATCGTGCAAAGCTCCCTAAGCGATGCCTCGGGATTGTCGAGCCGGGCCGACGCAACCTCACGCAAAGCAACCGGAAGGCTGCTGATACCCAAAACTTTTTCTATATACTTTATGTTTTCAACTTGCCTCGCTGCCGCATTAACGGTTTTTTGTATATTTGCCGTCTCGCAGTTTACGGCTCTGTTTATATTGTTTCTAATATCTTTAAGTATGCGTACGTTATGGAATTCGAGTATAGCCGAATGCGCGCCGGCGGCGGTAAGAAAATCGGCTATCATTTCTCCTTCCTTTAAGTATACCACATACGCCTTTTTTCTTGAAACGATTTTCGCATTTAATTCCATTTCATTAAGCAGCATCGCCAGCGCCGAGGCAAACTCCGCGCTTGATGACGTTATCTCAAGGTGATACCTCTTTTCAGGATTTGAAACGCTGCCCGCAGCCAGAAAAGCGCCTCTTAGAAACGCCCCCTTGCATCGCATTGATGATACCAGCCCCGGGTCAATATCCTCTCTGAGCCCATCGCCTAAAAGATATGTATCTTCAAGCACGCGCTTTGAAAGCTCCGCCCCATTTATCTGCACTGTATAGCTGTGCCGCCTGCCCAGCTTTGTATTGTTGCGAATTATTATCTCTCCGGCTTCATTATAAAGCTTTTTTATCAGCGTGAATATCCTTCTCGCCACAGCGGGGTTGTCGGTATTAAGCCGCACCGCCATATTCTTACCAAGTGCGAGAAACCCCGCCAGCCTGAGCATAGCGCCAAGCTCGGCTTTGATTTCCATATCGCTGCCGTTTTCAATGCACAGCATCTCCTTTTTTGCCTTAGCCGAAAAAGACGCCAATCAAAAACCCTCCAATATCCTTAGCTGTTAATCTCTATGCCTTCCGCCTCAAGGTCGCGGTGCGATATCATAACGCCGCGTCCGTTTATCTTAAGCCGCTCATACAAAAGCTCCGCCACGGCAACGCTTCTGTGCATTCCGCCGGTGCAGCCAATCGCTATAATAAGCTGCTTTTTGCCTTCCTTTGTATAAAGCGGCACCAGGAAATCAACAAGATCGTAAAGCTTGTCCATAAAGGTGCCGGCGTGAGGAAATTCAAATATATATTTTTTTACCAATGCGTTTTTGCCGCTATAAGGCTTTAACTCCTCAACATAAAACGGGTTAGGCAAAAAACGTACGTCCAGCACCATATCAGCATCAAGCGGTATGCCGTGCTTATAGCCAAACGTCATAACGCTTATCATCAAATCCTCGTCTTCGCCCTCACCGCCAAGGTCAAGATGCTCCTCAATTCTCTGCTCTAATTGCTTCTGATTCAAGTTGCTTGTATCTATCACCATATTGGCGATTTCCTTTAAGGCGTTGAGCCGCTGCCGCTCCAAATCTATGCCCTCAAACAATGAGCCGGACTTGGCCAGCGGATGCATTCTCCTTGTGCCTTTATATCTTTTCACCAGCGACTCATCGTTGCAATCGAGGAACATAATTTCATAATCAACGCCCATGTCCTGAAGTTCACTTAGAGCATTGAATATCTCATCTAGCTCCCCACCCAGCCTGCTATCTACTACAACTGCCGCTTTTTCAATGTGTTCCTCGCTCTTTTTACAAAAATCAGCGAATTCCGGCAGCATGCGCGGCGGCAGGTTGTCTACGCAAAAATATCCGCAGTCCTCAAGCTTTCTAAGCCCGAGCGTTTTTCCCGCCCCCGACAGGCCGGTCAATATTATAAGTTTCATTCTCCGGCCTCCCTTCTTAAACTCTTAAGAGAAATACCGCTGCCCCTTGCGTTAACAATGCGTCCGGGCGGCAGCGCGCATTCTTTTATAAGCTCCAACGCCGCTTCAAACCGGCCTATATCCTCCGGCTTATGCGCGTCAGAGCTTACAACAAAGTCCGCACCTTCCTCCATCGCCGCTATAAGCTCCTCACGGCTTATAGACTTATGCCTGTTGTTTATCTCAATAGCTGTTCCATACTCCGCCGCCGCCCGCGCAACCCTTCTTACATCTACCGGTATCGGGTCGTTAAGATGGGTGAGTATGTCTATTTTGTGCTTTTTTATAGCTTTTATATAAGCGTCCGTCGTTACCTTTATAGCCTCAAGCACAGACGGCCTGTCCCCTTTGCGGCGCGCCCTCCAGTAAAAGTGCGCCAATGAGCCGGGGCTTATCCAGGCAAAACTATGAAATCCCAGTAGTACAATATCAAACATTCCCCTTGTCTGATCGATTATGTCTATATCCCCGTCTATACTTATAAGATTGGCCTCAACACCAAACAGCACCTCTATTTTAGAAGCAACCTTGCGAGCGATCCTAACGCATTCGTCCCTCGCCCGTCTTATCTCCCACGGCCTTAGCCCAAACGCCACATGCCCAAGCCCATGATCGGTTATGCCTATACATTCAAGCCCTTTTTTTATAGCCGCCTGCACATTCTCTTCTATAGTGCCTTTCCCGTGACTGTACCGCGTATGCGTATGATAATCAGCAACAATATCCGTCAATTAATTATGCCTATTCCTCTCCTGCAATTTTCCATTCCGGCTCCAGCTCAACGCCGTATCTTTCAAATACCGCCGCCTTTACCTTTTCCATAAGCCTAATCGCATCGGCGGCCGAAGCCCCGCCCGCGTTTATTATAAATCCGGCGTGCAACGTACTTACCTGCGCGCCACCTATCTTCTCGCCTTTCATGCCGGCGCCTTCAATAAGCGCTCCGGCAAAATGTCCAACCGGCCTTTTAAAAACGCTGCCCGCGCTCGGATAGCTAAGCGGCTGCTTTGCCCTTCTTCTTGCGTTAAACTCGTTCATACGCACCAAAGCGTCCTGTCCGTTTTCTTGAAGCTCCATAAAGCACCGCGTGACTATAAGGCCTTTTTTAGATGCCAGGCTAGTGCGGTAACCAAAATCGAAATCCGCCGCGTCAATCGTTTCAACGCCGTTTTCCGTAAGCACTTCCACTCTTTTTACAACCTGGCAAAGCTCTCCGCCATAAGCCCCTGCGTTCATATAAGCGCCGCCGCCCACCGTTCCCGGTATACCGCCGGCAAACTCCAGCCCCGCCATACATTTATGCGCCGCCATCCTCGCTACCGCCATAAGCGACGCTCCGGCTTGTGCGCTTATGCTTAGCCCGTCAAAGCACACTTCAGCCATGTTAGGGCATAGCTTTATAATAACGGCACGAATGCCGCCGTCCCTTACAATAAGGTTTGTGCCGCCGCCCATTATATAATATGGTACGCCGCAATCATCGACCTCTTTTATAATAGACGACAGCTCCTCGGCGGTTTTTGGCATAACCAGAATCTCCGCCGGACCGCCCACTCTAAAAGAAGTATGAGCATTCATAGGCTCTCTTCGCCGCAGCGCGTCGCCGTCGCCTATAAGCCTTTGAAGGCGGGCATACAGCTTATCAAATTTTTTTCGCCCTTCAATATTCATACAACGATTTTACAACACTTCCTTGCCATTTACAACTGCGCCCATGTACGATTTAAGCCGCGCCGCCGCCTCCTCGTCTCCTGCGAGCGCCCGAACAGCCAATGCCGCTGCCTCCTCCTTTGCCCTAATGTCCCATGTAAAACAATTGGGTATTACTATGCCACCCGACATAAGATGCGCCAGCTCCTCAAGCTCGCCATCCCCCTCCGCCATAACTGGTATAACTCCCAGATCGTTTAACCCCTTTTGCACCGACGGTCTTAAAAGATAATATGCGAAATCTGAGCATACCTCTCGTTTGCCCTCCTCAAGGCCGTCCGCCACCGCGACATACTGTGCCATGTCTGTATAAGCGCCAAGAGGATAAAGCGAATACATAGGCGGATTATCGGCATCTAGAAGTTCAAAAATCATGCTGTGCGGCCCGATATAAGCGCCGGTCGCCTCAAACCCCATAGCCGTATAATGACCCGCCTGCCTTGCCGCCATATACATGGCCACAGCGTCGCCGCCCCAGCCTGCATTCGACGCACTTATCGCCAAATCCGCCGCAGTTTCATCGTTAACGTCTATACCCTTTTCATAAAGCACATCCTCGTTTATAAAAAGCATATACCCGCCGAGCGCATATGGTAGCGCATATAAGCCGCCGTATTCTCCGCTTTTTTTATGCTCCGGCCTTAAACCCGGGTCTTCAATCGGCGCAAGCTTGGCGGCGTCCTTAAAAAAGCCTGTCGGGAAAGAATAAACATCCGCCGTCTCCCCTGATTGCAGCCGAGCCGCCGCCTCGTCCTCCGTCATGCCCTCAATTTCTATATATACCCCAAAATTGCGTCGTTCAAAACCCCGCGATATCTGCGAGAGCCATGTTGAAAAAGCGCCATGCCCCGCCTTCCAGCCCGCGACATGCCAAACCTTTATAGCCCCCTGATACGCCGGTACGCTTCTCCCGAGCCACTGCGCCCATCTGTCCACCGATACCATAGGCGCCAAAAAGCCGGGCGCCAGCGCAAGAAAAAGCGCCACCATAATAACAGCCGCCACCCGCGCCGCCTTCTTCATTAAAACACATCCCATTATCTTTATGATAATGTATATTCGCCGCCTTTGGATTTTAACAGGCAAAAAGTCACGGGCGCCATTTAAACGGCAATATCAGCGGCATAAAACTAAGGCGCCCGTTATTGAGCGCCTTGCTTTTTGTTATATTATAATGCAAATAGTCTACCAATGGCGGCTTTCACCTAGCGAAAGGACTTATGCTTCAATATCATATCCGCCATACGCTTTGCGTCAGTCTGCGGCACGAATCCATTATACCGTCTGCACCGACGGTTCCAGCGTGCCTTTTGTGAACAGCTCTTCAAACTCTTCAGCATAAAGCTTTTCGCGCGATAGCAATTCTTTTGAAACGATGTGCAGCTTGTCGATATTTTCTCTTAATATATCCTTGGCTTTTTCGTAGCTCTCATTCATTATCTTGCGTATCTCAGCGTCAATTTTGGCGGTAACTTCCTCGCTAAAATGAGTTACATGCCCGTAATCCCTGCCTAAAAATACCTCGCTGCCGCCGGTACCGGCCAGATAAACGGGGCCAAGCTCGTCGCTCATACCGAATTCCGTTATCATGCGCCTGGCTATCTCGGTAGACCTCTTGAGGTCGCTTTCAGCGCCCGTGCTTACATCGTCAAACACCAGCGACTCCGCCGCCCTGCCGCCGAGGAACTGAACTATATGCGCCATAAGCTTGTTTTTGGTTACAAATATCTTATCGTCTTTAGGCAGGCTCATAGTATATCCGGCGGCACCATGCCCCCTTGGTATTATCGATATCTCATGAACAGGGTCGCAATCCGGCAAAACCCTGGCTATAATAGCATGACCGGCCTCATGATAGGCGGTAATCTCTTTATCATTTTCCGTCATTATGCGGCTCTTTTTCTCCGGCCCCACGATAACCCTTGTTATAGCCTCTTCAAGCTCTTCCATAGTTATCTTTTCTTTATTAGCGCGCGCCGTAAGTATAGCGCCTTCATTAAGTACGTTTTCAAGGTCGGCTCCGGTAAAGCCCGGCGTGCGCTTAGCTAACACCTTAAGGTCAACCTCTGAAGCAAACGGCTTGTTTCTCGCGTGTACCTTGAGTATTTCCTCTCGTCCCTTTACGTCGGGAAGGTTAACGGATATCTGCCTGTCAAACCTGCCCGGCCTTAGCAGCGCGGGATCAAGTATATCGGGGCGGTTGGTGGCGGCAAGTATTATAATGCCGGTATTTACATTAAAACCGTCCATCTCTACGAGCAGCTGGTTGAGCGTCTGCTCGCGCTCGTCATGCCCTCCGCCCATGCCGGCTCCACGATGACGGCCAACAGCGTCTATCTCATCTATGAAAATAATGCAAGGATTGTTTTTCTTTGCGTTTTCAAAAAGATCTCGTACCCTTGACGCTCCAACACCTACAAACAGCTCAACAAAGTCGGAACCGGATATGCTAAAGAACGGCACATTTGCCTCTCCTGCCACCGCTTTTGCCAGCAGTGTCTTACCCGTTCCCGGCGGACCTATAAGCAAAACGCCCTTTGGTATCCTGGCGCCAAGGTCACTAAAGCGCTTGGGGTTTTTAAGAAATTCCACTATTTCGCTCAGCTCAAGCTTTTCCTCGTCCGCCCCCGCTACATCATTAAACGTGATCTTGTTTTTATCCCCAGTAGCCATGCGCGCGCGGCTTTTGCCAAACTGCATTGCCTTGCCGCCGCCCATCTGCGACTGCTGCATCATAAAATACCATACCGCTACAAGCAGCCCGCCCATTATCAAAAACGGCAGCAACGATACAAGCCAAGACTCCTGCTCCGGCGGTTGGAAGTTGATTATAAAACCCGCCGTAGAAAGATCAACATCTTCAATAGGCCTGCCGTCGGCTATGGCAAGCTTTATATCTCTTGTAAAAGTCTCGGTGTCGGGTATGTATGTTCTAAAATCATAAAGCCGCGGGAAATCCGCCTCTCGAATTTGCGTATCTTTATGAAGGCCGTAAACATTATGCCCGCTTACAACAAGCTGCGATATGTTGCCTTCGCGCACCAATTCAAGAAAATCCGGACTGTATTTTTTATACTCTTTATCACCAACATTACCTATAATTGTCGGAGCTAACATCACCACAATTATTATAACGATTACATAAAGGAGCGGCCCCCTTATTGTTTTTTTCAATTCCCGTCCTCCTGAGTCTAGTTAATTGCGAATAATCGTTTTATTCTACCATAAAATGCATATCTAAATCAACACGGGATTAGGTGGTATACAGCTCCTGTTTTAAAATTCCGATATACGGCAAATTCCTGTATTTCTGATTATAGTCGAGTCCATATCCTATCAAAAACGCGTCCGGCACCACAAATCCCACATAATCAACCTTTATATCAGTTTTCCTGCGGCTGGGCTTATCAAGCAAACAGCAGGTTTTAACGCTCAGCGGCCGACGGCTGCCGAGGTTTTCGAGCAGGTATTTGAGGGTAAGGCCGGTATCGACAATATCCTCAATTATAATAACATGCTTGTCCTCTATCTCCAGTTCAAGATCTTTAACCAACCTAACAACTCCGGAAGAGCGCGTGCTCGCCCCGTATGACGAAACGGCCATAAAATCAAATTCCACAAACAGATCGACATTCTTTACAAGGTCGCTGTAGAACATAACCGCCCCGCGCAATATACCCACCATTAAGATATCTTTCCCTTTATAATCCTGAGTAATCTGCTTTCCAAGCTGTTTAATTCTTCCTATGATTTCTTCTTCGGTGAGCAATATGCTCGCGACGTCTTTATGCATTCTCAAACCTCCAGGCTATAATGCTAATATCTTATTACCTGACGCCACTATTTTCAATACTTTTTGGGTATTTCCCTCAACTCTGTAATTCCCGCTCGACCCAATGCCTATAATCCATAGTATCTCGCCGCCCGACGCTATAACCGGCAACCTGTCTCTAATATGCCGCTCAATCTTCGCATCGCTTAGATAATCCTTAAGCTTTTTTGTACCGGAGCCGAGCAGCCTCATCCAGTCCCCATCTCTTCTGTTCCTAAAAACAGCATCTTTTGGAAAGGAATTGAAATCAAAGTATTCTACATAAGCGCCGTGAGTTTTAAAGTCCTCCGGTGCGCTGTCAATAACCTCCGCACGTATCACAACGCCGCCAAGCCTCGTATCGCCGGGACAAATCAGCGGCACACTCACCTTGCCTATATCCTTTCGCTGCGTCAGTATAAGCTCTCCGTAGCCCGCTGCGGCAATATACCCTCGCACAATATCAACGCTAGCGCCCGCCCGCCTCGGCATATCAAATACAGCCTCTATATGCCGCATTTCAACATCCTTATCAAGGCCTATCGCAGCAAGCGCCCTAATAACCACTCTTGACGCCACAGCAATATGCAGCGCGTCTAGCACATCGTATTTTATACGCACCTCGCCAAACGCTATATCAACCTTAACCTCTAACGCCAGCTTCTCAAGGCAGTCGTTATCACGTGCCATAAGCAAAGAAGTCCTTTGCAGCGCCGCGGTTATGCCGGGATTAAACTTCATAAGCTCCGGCATAAGACGGTGGCGTATAGCGTTTCTTGTGTATTCGGTATCATAGTTTGTTTCGTCGGTAACAAAGGGAATTCCGTTTTCACGACAATACTCAAGTATGTCCGCCTTGCCGGCAAAAAGCATAGGCCTTATTATATTGCCGCTCACCGGTCGCATACCCATAAGACCCGCCGGCCCTCCGCCCCGCATCAAATGCATAAGCATTGTCTCGGCCTGATCGTCCATATGATGGCCTACGGCAATGCATGACGCTCCCGCCTCCACCATAGCCTCATCAAGGCAGCTGTACCTAAGCTCCCTCGCCGCCTGCTCTATGCCTATTCCGTTTTGCTTAGCGTACAGCGGCACATCAACTTCAAAAACCCTAAGCGGTATGCCATGCGCCTTACAATACCCCGCCACAAACTCCATATCCTGCACCGCCGACGCTCCGCGTATACCGTGTTGCACATGCGCGCCGCTTATTTTCCCCGGCCTTAAGCGCGCTAAGCAGTGCAGCAGCGCCATGCCGTCTGCGCCGCCGCTTACCGCCACCACCGCGTTTTCGCCGTCCGGCAGCATGTCATATTCATATAAAGCTTTTTTTACCGCCTCAAAAAGGCTTAAATTCTGTTTTCGCATATCGGTATTATTGTATATATAAAAAAAAGGTTTGACAACCCGAATTGTCAAACCTCTAAGTGTTAATAGCCTCCTGCGGCCAAACCTGTTAAATCAGTTGGACGCTAAACTTTGTAAAATGCCACATGTCCGGCATTTTAGATCAATGCTCTTGTTGGTGGACAACCTCGCCTGTATTAACTCTTAGACTTGCCTTTCTTCGCCCAAGAGTATCGTAAGGAATATAATGCTTCTATTATCCCGCCTTTATAACTATCGCCGTCATATCGTCGGAATGGCCTTGCATGCTTTCTGCCCGGCTTATAACGGCGTCCGCCATGCCCTGCGCTCCGCTTTCGCCATGCTCTTTCACCGCCCAGTCCACAAGCTCTTTAACGCCGCTTTCTCCTCCCACTTTATCGTAAACGCCGTCCGTCATCATAAAAACTATATCGCCTTGCTCTATCCTTATCTCGCTTACGCAGGGCTGTAACTCCTCTAAAACTCCTATGGGCAGCGAACCGGACGACACCTGTTTTATGCCCTGCTTTGCCGCGATATAGCTTGGCATCGAGCCTATTTTTATAAACCGGCACATGCCTTCTATAAGATCTATTACGCAAACGTCCGCCGTTGAATACATATCTTCGGCGCTTCTTAGCACCATAAGCTTGTTTATGGTATCGAAAATGGCGCTTTCCTCGAATCCGGCCTGGTAAAAATTCTCCACCAGAGAAACAGTCGCCCGGCTCTCCTTCGCCGCTCTCTCCCCAGTCCCCATCCCATCGCTCAGGCAGACAATAAGCCGCCCATCCTTCAGTTTCAACATTGAATGATTGTCTCCGCACGCTATCTCCCCTTTCTTCATGCGCATAGCCGCGCCCAAACTCACTTCCATTGCCGGCGCCTCCTCAAATACAAGATGGCAGCTGCTTTTTGACTCAAGATTGCAAATACCCTGTCTTTTTCCCATCTTTCTGTTGCAGGCAGCGCTGACAACCTTTTCAATTATCTTTTGACACGCCAGCTTGCCTCCGCATTGCTTAATCACCACATGCACCTCTATCTTGCCCGCCGACCGCGCCAGTACTTCTTGAGCCTTTATGCCCTTCATGTCAAGCTTCCTCACAATCTCCGCCTCAAGGCCCTGATCAAAGCTCGTTTCAACATCTATCTGCGCCGCTATCGAATTTATTACACCCGCAACGCCTGTAAGCTGCTTACCCACCAGTTGCCGGCTTTCCTCGACCCTGTTTTCGGCCTGCAAATTGAGATTGTAATTGCGATATGCGATATCAAGCTCTCGTATAAGCTCGTCCCTCTTTAAGCAGCCCTCAAGCAGCGTATCCGGCGGACAGCTTAAATCGCCGCGCTGCCGATGATGCTCAAATAAGCCCGAGCATTCGGCATATGTAGTATAGAAACCATTTACCCAACACGCCTTATGCATGGCGCAGTTGCCGCACACCTCGCCGGATACAGGGCGTATTACGGTGGTTATATCTCTTTCAACAGAGCGCGCGTCGTTTATCGATGTAAAAGCGTCAGCCATTTTTTTAAAAACCGTTGATATCTCTTTAAGGCGTGATAAAGCCAGCTCCTTAAGCCTTGTTGCAAATAATCGCTCATCATACGCGCGCCTTGTATAGCTGTCGGCGAATCTGCCAAGATAGCTTATAACCCGCTTTGGCAATATATTTAGCAAAATTCCTGCTATAAGCATGTCCTGAATTTTTATAATCCTTATGCTCGATCCGTTTAAATACAGCGTTAACACAGCATTCGCCAATATAAAACCTATGGCGCTACCCGGCCGCTTAAGCTTTCTAAGTGATCCTGCCACCATTGAGCAAACAGCCATATTGCCTATATAAAGTGCGTCCATGCCGCCTATAGAGCCCGCAAGCCCCATAACCGCACCCGCCGCCGCTCCGGCTCCGCTGCCGCCAAGGTAAGCGAATGTCATGCATATAAAAGTCGCCAATACCCCGCCAAGACTGATGCCAAAGATTTCCGCCTTGCCAAGCCCAATTACAGCCGCACAGCCGCACAGAGCTAAACCTGTTACCTCCTCATGGCTTAGCATAGAGCGCTTAGGCCCTGTTATCATTTCCGCCGCCATAGTAAACGCCATATACATAAGCACCGTAAGCCCGGCGCCCGCCAGCCCCGTAAGCGCTGTGTAAGTAAGCCGCCCGTCTATCAGCAGCGTTGTAGACACCGCTACAGCAGCTATAGCCACGATGCGGATACCGTATTTTACCGGTTTGATTTTAAAAAGGAATCCTAAAAGAGAAGCGCAGAGAGTTACCGCTAAAGGAGTTGAAGGAAAGGGAGTTGACAGCGCCAGACCGGCAAGGCTACCTACAAGCGCCGCACCCGGTTGCGCGAGGCCTGTCCAAGCCGCAGCCGCGAAAGCCGGCGCAAAAGGAGATACAAAGCCTTCAAGGCTTATTCTGCCAAGGAAGAATCCCGCCAGCGCCGACAGCACCATGCGCGCTATCTGATAGATGCTTATGCTGTTTCTGGCCATTTTGCGCTGTGTTCTCATAATAGACATGCTCAACACCACCACTTCGTCATGTGCCATCAATTTTACACGGCGGCAGGCGCACACTCTGTCGCATGGCGCAATGTATTCTGAAAAAAAAACGACAATATTTACGACTAAAAAGCACCTCTCGTATATATTTGACAAATACCCCTAAATATAAAGTAATTATGCGTATGTATTTATGGCGAATAGCTATATAAAAATTTATATACACTTTTTTTAAAAAACATTACGCAACTTATAAAAAAACATCTTGCAAAAGTTCGTACAGTTTGCTATACTACCAATTGCGACTGAATCGCTGACGCGGCGGCGTAGCTCAGTTGGCTAGAGCATTCGGTTCATACCCGAAGTGTCGGCGGTTCAAATCCGTCCGCCGCTACCACCAGCGCGGGAGCATAGCTCAGCTGGGAGAGCACTTGCCTTACAAGCAAGGGGTCACAGGTTCGAGCCCTGTTGCTCCCACCACCGCAAAGGCCTATCGTTAAAACAACGATAGGTCTTTTGTTTTTTTAAAATATACACTAAATACTCACTTGTAAAAGTAACAGGCCTGTTGTTAAATCAACAGGCTCTCTTTTGTTCCAAAGTCTATTTACTCTAATCTCATAGGCATTTCCGCTTTCGGATAATATTGTATAGCAGCCGAAAGAGCATCGGTGGGTGTGCCTTAAAGTCGCTTGCCGTAGCCAAGACCGCATCTTCTTTTCTATTCCATGAATTCATTTCAACTTCAAGCGGCTCTACACACCCCCGCCTCAGCCATCGCCTAATACTGCTTAATCACACCGCACGCCATCATCTCCCCGGCGTTGCCGGACGGCTGGCTGGTAAAATCGTCAGGATTGCTATGTATTATAACCGTCCGCCCCATAACCATTTCAACGCTAAAACGGTCTGTCAAAAAAGCGCCCCACGCATATCCGTTATTACCAAAAAGCGGCGGCAGATCGCCGGCATGCCGCGGATGGTGGCAGTTGTACGGATTAAAATGTTCGCCTGCGTCTTTAAAAGGCTGCTGCGCATTGCCGCTGCACCTTCCGCCTTCATGTATGTGAAATCCAAATACCTTCGACTTGCATTTGCCTTCATTATATGGCAAGCCGTTTATGTCAGCCACCACCAAAACGCCTTTAACAGCCGAATAAAAGGATACCGTTCCTGATATATCCGGATATTTAGGCGAGCCTTTTATAACGGCTACAGCACTCGGTTTCTCTCGCATAATTTTTTCCGTAAAGCTTTTGGAATTGCCTCGTCTTATAAACATATGATTGCCTCTTTTCCCGCTTGAATATATGCCATCATATGCATTTTACCCGCCGATGTTCGCATCCAAAAGCCGCCGCCTACCGCCCCGCGCATGTTTATTTCACAGCCTTCCCTGATATAGAAAATAAGCCGTATATTTCCCGCCCGCCATGCCCTAGCCGCGCCTTTTAATCTAACCTTCTCTTTACATCTGCCGCTTATTTAGCCTCTCGCCTACCGCTCCGCCCGGATGCACCAGAGCGAACTTCTCTATCTGATACCCTGTCTTTTCTATTACCGCCGTTTGCAGCGCGTCAAAAACGCAGTTTATAACGGTATTGCTTGCCGTACCCTGGCAATTGAATTTATCAACTTCCTTTGTAATATAAATCTGCAACAATATATCTGCATCTTTTGCAAGAGGCGAATCGGCATTTTCAGTAACGGCTATAACAGTAACACCCTTCTCTTTGCAAATGCGCTGTATAGGCAGTAATTCAGAGGTTTTGCCGCCGCGCGACGCCAACAGCATAACATCGCCCTTTTGCAGATAACCGGTAGCCCCATGCACAGCCTCAGAAGGATATATAAACCGCGCCGGCCGCTCTATACAGCACATAAGGTGAGCAAAATGCTGACAGGCTATTCCGGTATGCCCGCAGCCGCTCGCCGCTATGCGTGTAGCCTTCGCCAGGGCGTCGACGGCTTTTATAAATTCATTTTTATTTATCAGTTTATATGAGCTTAGCAAGCATTCGGCTTCGGTGTGAAACGCCTGTATTGCCAGATTCCATATTGCGTTATCCATCATTCTATTCCCCTTTCAACGCGGCAACCATAGCTGCCGGATCATCGCTGTTAAAAACCGAGGTGCCGGACACCAGCACATCCGCCCCCGCCATACGGCACTTTGCTCCCGTTTCAAGGTTTATACCGCCATCAACGCTTATACGATAATCAGCGCCCAGCCTTTGCCGTATACGCACCGCCTCGGCTATACGCTTGAGCGCCTCTTCATTAAACTTCTGGCCGCCAAATCCCGGCTCTATGCCCATTATTAAAAGTATATCGCAATGCGGTAAATACTTTTCTACAGACAACAGCGGCGTTGACAATTTAAGCGACAGGCCAAAACCTGCGTTTTTCTGACGGCACAGCCGCATAATAGCCTCTACTTCATCTTTGGCCTCGGGATGAATGGTTATGGCGTCGGAGCCGGCATCTATAAACGGCGCGGCATAATCTAGTGGATGCTCAATCATAAGATGAGTATCAAAGAACATACCGCTGCATGAGCGAATTCCAGATACTATGTTTGGGCCAAAAGACATATTTGGTACAAAGTGGCCATCCATTACGTCAATATGCAGCCACTCGGCTCCCGCCCTCTCAACCATGCCTATATCCCGAGCATAGTTATCCGCGCCCGCCGCAAGCAGCGAGGGCGATACAATGGTACTGTATCGTTTCATCTCGCAATCAGCAGCCGGCCCCTTAAAAGAAGCCGGCCGCCTACCTCCCTCATTCTCCTATTACAGTTATTTGAACCGTTCTTTGCCGCGCCCGAGTCGTGTCAAAGTCAATAAAGTATATGTACCCGAACTCGCCCAAGTCCATATTCCCGTCAACAAGCGCTATGTTCTCGCTGCGCCCTACAAGCGCGCTGCGCAGATGCGCTTCGGTATTATGGCAGCCCCTCGCATCCTCGTCATGTTCTTCTGCAAACGCCAACGCCTTCGGGCCGGGGTGCAGATACATACCTTCCTTGCGGTATGTCGGCATAAAACTTTCAAAAGCTTCAATAAAATCCTGCTGTAACGTTTCAAGCCCCGTCATAGACATATCAAACGCCGCCTCCTGGGTTATAACCGAGCAGGTGGTATGATGCGAATACACAGACACAATGCCGTTTTGTATGCCCGAGCGCTTTACCACTTCTCTAGCAGCCTCGGTAACATTATGAAAGGTGCATATCTTATCATTAGATTGCAGCTTAACCGCTTCTCTGTATACCATTATTATCTCCTTTACGCTTTAAGCCTGCCCTGAGCTATAAGGTCTTCTTTGGCCTTCTTTACATAGCTCACCATTTCATCAAGCAGCGCGAGAGGATCGGGCGAGTTCAGTATGCCGCTTGCTGAGCCCGCCGCTTCAGATCCCGCCATTATAAAATCATATATCTGCTGCGCCGTGGTGATGCCCGCCGCCTGCTCTACCATAATATTGGGGTTGATGGCTTTAACGGCGTTTATAGCTTCCATAACATAGCTCATATCGCTGGCCTGCCCGCTGCCAATAAGTTCGGTAGGCTCAGGGTTTATTATATCCGGGCCAAGTTGAGCAACCGCCTTGGCTTCCTCTATGGTATCTGCGCATACGAATGAAAACATATCAAGCTCGTTTGCGCGATCTATTGTTTTTTTAATGGCGGTCAGCGTCATAGGGCGCTCGCAGTGATTTATAACAACGCCCTGCGCCCCCGCGTCTCTAACCGCCTCCGGCAGTACGTCGGCCATGCCCCGTCCCGGCCGTAAAGTATCCATATACGGCGCCAGTATAATCAGGTTAGGGCAGTTTTCGCGAATCCTTCGGATTTCGGTATAAGGCGATATGAACAAAACATCAACGTCATACTTTACCGCCGCGGCATCCGCCGCCTTAGCCAGCTCCAACACTTTATCCCCATATATATAGCTCTTTACGCTTGTCTCGAAAAACGGTGTCCTTATTTTTACTTTAGCCATATTTCCCGCCTTTCCGCTTACCGCTTAAGCTGTAAATCAAACTTCTCCATATATGCCGTCTCTTCGGGCAGGTATTTCCTTCCGGTATTTATAACCTCGCCGTTTTTCCATTTGCGGCCTTCAACATCCTCTGTTGTGCCCATAACGGTGATATTAAGCTGCCTTCTGCGAGCTCTGACGTGATCCCAATCTATAAAATACACATGGGCGAATTCCCCGCCGTCGAGTTTGCCGTCTTTTATTGTCATCGTTTCGCTGCGTCCAAAGAAGGCGCTTCTAAGATGGCCGTCGGTGTTCATGCTGGTATAATCGCCGGGCTCGCCGTAGTTGCGGCCGAACTGCGCATGTATAGGACCGGGATGCCGGTATTGATGCTCCTCGGCAAAGTCCGGAATAAGCTTTCTCATAATGTCTAACAGGTCGTGCTGTAAAAATTCCAGGTCAAAACTATCAATATCATGCGAACATTCCTGTACCATAACGCTGCAAGTCGTATGATGCGATGCAATGCAGCACGTTCCGTTCTTTACGCCCGAGGTTTCGACAATCTCCACCACTTCTTTTGTGACGTCATGAAACGTCGGAATCCATCCCCTGGACTGCAATTCGAGTTCCTTTTGAACCACCTTGAATTCCATAGCTTTGTCCTCCTGCATAATATTTGATATATGATTTACGGCAGCTTACTTGCGCTCCTTGCGGCGGCGGTTGGCTTCATCCATCGATACCGAGAATACAAGTATTGTGCCTACAATCACTAGCTGTAAATTGGCGTTAATGCCAAACATCGCAAGAGCGTTTGATATGATGCCCATAAGCAATATTCCAAGAAACGCGCCGAATATAGAGCCTTCACCGCCGTTGAATGAAACTCCGCCGATTAATAGCGCTGAAATTATGTTGAATTCAACGCCCTGCCCCATTGTCGATGGCGCACTGCCCAGCCTTGATAGCATCAATATGCCGGAAACCGAGCATAACAAGCCGGTCATGGCGTATGTTATAATCGTAAAGCGGTCTACGTTTATGCCGGCTAGCCGCGCCGACTCTTTGTTTCCGCCTATAAAGAACGCCTCATGGAAAAAGTTCGAGTATTTAAGAAGCAGTATTCCTACTACCATCAGAATTATCATTACGCCTATATTGAACGGCAGCCCTAGTATTTTCCATTGTTGCGCAATAGCTTTAAACGCAGATGGCAAGTTTGACAAAGACGCGTTGCCTACAATTGTAAGCCCAAGACCTTTATACGCCATCCATGTACCCATTGTGACAACAATAGGAAGCACTCGAAGCTTAACAACCAATATACCGTTGATGCTACCGAGCAGTAATCCCGTCAATATTCCCGCAAGCATGGCAAGTATTATATCGCCGCCCGCTTCCAATACTTTTCCGGTTATAAAGCCGCAGCATCCCATTATTGAACCTACGGAAAAGTCGGTATTGCCCCCTATAAGCGATACCGTAAGCCCTATCGCGATAATCATATTGAGTGCTAAACCGCTTATAATTATCAAAAGGTTGCTGGCGCGCAAGAAGTGCGGCGTAGCAAACGAGAGGAAAATTCCGAAGGCTATTACTATTAAAAGTATGGTAAGTTCTCTGATTTCAAAAATAGAAGCAAACCTTCGTTTGTTCGCATCCAACTGCAGTTCAGAGTTCCCTTTATTGTTCATCTTTATTTTCCTCCTGTTCAAGGTTTAATTCATTCGAAGCTAACGCAACTACTTTTTCTTCGGCTATAGATATATTCGGCACATCACCGGTTACAACGCCTTCAAACATTACGATTATCCTGTCACTTGCCCCCAGCAATTCCGGCATATCCGACGACACCATTATTACTCCGGCTCCCTCTCGCGCCAATTCGCGTATCAGCTTATGTATTTCTTCTTTTGTGCCAACGTCAATGCCTCGCGTCGGTTCGTCTACAATTAATATCCTCGGGTTTCGCGTAAACCACATCGCGAGCAAAACTTTTTGCTGATTGCCTCCGGACAGCGTAGATACTAGCTTTTTAAGCGTAGGCGTCTTTATGTCAAAACGCTTCTTGTACTGCTGAGAATTTTCATACGCCTTGTTGAAATCAATGATGCCGTTCTTTGAGAATTTATCAAGATTAGCCGCCATTATGTTCCGGTTAACCGACGCACGCATAAAAAGGCCGACTCGCTTTCGGTCTTTTGTTATGTACGCAATTCCGTTTCTTTTGGCAACCATAGGATTGGCAATGTTTATTTCTTCGCCCTTTATAAGAGTCCGTCCGCCCGACTTTTTTCGTATCCCATACAGTGTCTCTACCAATTCCGTGCGTCCCGCACCTTCAAGACCCGCAATGCCCAATACCTCGCCGGCATGAAGCTTAAAGCTTACATCTTTTACAATGCCGCCATAAGAAATATTCTGCGCCTCGAACAATACCTCGCCTATTTCTGAAGTACGAGCCCCGTAGTTATACGCCACATCCCTGCCGACCATATGCCTTACTATCTCAGCTTTGTCGGTTGACGCCACATCAAGTGTTGCAACATACTGTCCGTCGCGCAATACTGTTGTGCGGTCGCATATTTCAAATATTTCATCAAGCCTGTGTGAGATATAAATTATAGCAACGCCTTGAGATTTAAGCCGCCTCATAATTTCAAACAGTAAGTCCGTCTCTTTATCCGTCAAAGCGGATGTCGGTTCGTCTAAAATAAGAATTTTAGAATGGCGAGAGCTAGCCTTGAGTATTTCGACTACCTGCTGGCGTCCTATACTTAGCTCACGCACAGGCATACCCGACTTTAAATCCTTAAGATGAAATTCGTCCAATATTTTTTGTGTGTTTTCTTTGAGTTTTGTGTAATCGAGTGCGCCTATTTTTGTTTTTGGATACTCTCCTACCGCGATGTTTTCGGCGATGCTCATAGCTGGGAAATTAGATAGTTCTTGATAAACAATGCTGATGCCCAATGTTTCAGAGTGGTGCGGGTTTCTAACCTTGACATGCTCACCGTCTAGAATGATTTCACCTTCGTCCGGCGTATAGACCCCAGAGAGGATTTTCATCAGAGTGCTTTTACCGGCTCCGTTCTCACCTACCAGCGCGTGGATTTCTCCTTTCCTAACGGTCAAATCGACCTTATCCAGCGCTTTTACCCCCGGAAAGCTTTTCGATACGCCTTTGACCTCCAAAATGTTTACGGAATTCAAGCGATCACCTCTTAATCGTAATATTATATTACCTTTATTGTGAAACTTAGATATATATTTAAAATTAATGAAATTTATATAGATTAATTTGAATTATGATGCCTTAAACATCA
>JBMNTP010000024.1:0-30511 GCA_050945795.1 Christensenellales bacterium
AGAAGTAATCGTGCCGTTATCGTTCTGAAGCACACCCTTCTCACCCAGGCGTTTGATAACGGTATAGGTGGTGGTGCGTTTCCAGTCTAACTGCTCTTGACACAGCTTCACCAGTTCTACAGCCGTAACCGGCTCATGTTCCCACATAATCAGACAAAAGCGATATTCGCCTTCGTGAATCTTCGGTATATCCATAAAACAACCTCCTTGTCTACCGTTGTAGACTTGTTGATTATAGTCTACACCAGTAGACATGAGATGTCAATACGGTTCATATATTCTTTACAAATAGACGATGACAGACCTTTCTTATTATCTTGACAAAGCTCCTCTACGTTTGTAGAATATAATCAGAGCTACATTTGTAGAGGTGTTTTTGTATGAATAGAAATATACGCAGATTACCCGATTCTGAACTTATGGTTATGCAGGCCATTTGGGATTGTCCTCCTCCCGTATCAAAAGCGGATATTGAAGAAGACATTTATAAAATACATCCTATGGCTGAAACAACACTTCTCACACTTCTTACACGCCTCACGGAGAAGGGATATTTAAGCGTGGAAATCCATAAACGCCGCAAATATTTTACGCCATGTATTACTCGTCAGGAATATCTGGCAGATCAAAGCAAATCCTTCATTGACAAGCTTTGCGGCGGCAGTATGACTACATTCGCCACAGCTCTATGCAACAGCGGATTAAGTAAGGAGGAACTGGCAGAGCTTCGTGATATGCTGGAAAGGGGAACATTATGACCATCATTCGTATGTTATGGGCACTCTTTCTTGCCGGATTTGTTGCCTATGCTTTCCGCCGCACATGGAGGTGGGAGCACGGCACCCCTATGCCAGAGACTATGTTCGGTGGTGATAAGGCAAGAACAAAAGAAACAGCCGTAGCCGAGCATTCCGCTTCCTATATACACTCCGCCCTTTGCGAAGCTGCGCCGATATCCCCATTTAACGTTCTCGCTGAGTGTCTGGCTGTAGTTCTGCGCCATGCTTGCATACCGCAGAGGTGATGACGGAGAGTTAGAGATCGTACCCAGAGAAGCGGAAGTAATACGGCTTATTTACAAACTATACCTTGACGGTTACAGCGAGGGCAGCATTGCGAGAGAGATGGAAAAGCACGGCTTCCGCACAGCAAAAGGAAATACAAAGTGGTATCACAAGACGGTGGACAGCATCCTCTCAAACGAGAAATATATGGGCGATGCGGTATCGCAGAAAACATACATACAGGATATCTTCTCAAAGAAATCAGTCAAGAACACGGGACAGCTGCCACAGTATTATATCACCGACAGCCATGAGGGGATTATAAGCAAAGAGGTGTTTAAGAGAGTCCAGTTTGAACGGGCGCGCAGAAGAAGTATGGCTCCGGTCACGGGAAAGACGAAAACCAATGCCGGAAGATTTGCTCCGAAATATGCGCTGACGGGACTGCTGCTCTGTGGAGAATGCGGACACCACTATCGGAGAACAACATGGTACAGAAAGAGCGGAACAAAGGTGGTATGGCGTTGCACCAACAGACTGGACAACGGAAGCCGATTCTGCCGAGAGTCTCACACCATATCCGAACCTGTGCTGCATAAGGCACTCGCAAAATTTATCGCCGGTCTTGCAAGCTCGAAGGATGAGCTCACACAAACCCTTGAAGGTTATGCGATGGAGGTTATAGAGCAGGAAACCGGAAGTGCGAAGAAGAAAGAGTTGCAAGAGAAACTGGAAATGACTGAAAAGCGCATGCAGCTGATACTGAGTGCCGACATCATATCCGAAGAACTCATCGAGAGAATAAGCGAAGAATACGATCAGCTGAAACAGGAGATCGAGAAACTCTCAGATCAGCGCGAAACGATGGAAAGACACAACGCATACCTTAACGGGATCAGAGAATACCTGCAAGACGCAGACTTTGATACCATGCAGTATGATGATAGGCTTGTAAGCCAAGTAATCGAACAGATCATTGTAAAATCAAAAGACAGATTATATGTCCGAGTAAAAGGCGGATATGAAACCGAGATAACCCTTGGTGAAGAATAACGATAACTACGAAAATTATCACAAGCGGGAAGCCAATATTGCGGCTTCCCGCTTTTTGCGTTATACTATATATACAACTGAAGTGAGTTGAAAAATGCTTTTGGAATGGGTTTTTAGACAGGAGTTCAAATTCGGCACCTGACTCCAGTTACTTTTTCTTTACGAAAAGAAAAAGTAACCAAAAAGAAACGAATTGCGCTGAGACGGGGTTCTTCCGCAAAAGCGAAACGTTATGCCATCGTATAGGCACTTGCAAGTGCGCTTTTACGGCAACTACCACTACCAACTCTTTGCGATTCGCCGCTGCTCCGTTTAGGTGCCATACCTCTATATTGGTCACATTCTACTGCGTTTCTTTGCGAAAAGAAGCGTAACCAAAAAGAAACGTATTGAGCTGGGGCGGGGTTCTTCCGCAAAAGTAATATTGCGCTGCGTTTTCTTTGCCAAATGCGCAATTAAAACAAAACGTATTCGCGAACTGCCTTTGTGCGGTTTGCGTTTTTTAATCTCAAAGCAAGGCGTTATTTCTTCAAAAAGCATTACATAAGTTTGCCTCCGTTAAAAAAGCGCGGCTAAAGTTAGGCCTGCATTCATTTATATATTTCCCTGATGAGCGTGCAATATCCCAACAACAAAGGCTCTATAGCGCAAAGATAAGAGTGGCGCGAAACAGTTGCGCAATTTAAAAAGCAGGCATCATCTTTTAATAATGCCTGCTTAGGGATTTAGTTAAATTAGTTAAAATAGTAGCTTTTATTCGCTTTTAAACGTTTTTGCGTTTTAAAAACAGTCTGTCGAGCTTAAACAGCTTGAACAGCTCAATTATTACTATAGGTGAGAACGAAAGCAGAGCTACTGTAATCCATTCGCCTGCGTTTAGCGGCACCACCTTAAAAAGGTCCATAAGCGGCGGCACAACAAGTATCGCCAACATAAGGCCGCCGGATATAGCCACCGCCGCCCATAGCGTGCGGTTGTTGAAAAGCGGGGTTTTGAAGATAGAGTTTACGCCCGACCTTACGTTAAACACATGCACGAGCTGACTAAACGCCAAAACGGTAAACGCCATTGTGCGGCCGTATTCAAGCCCATGCCGCTGTCCGATTATAAAAGCCGTGAGCGTAAGCGCGCCTACCATAACGCCCTGATACGATGTGCGCCATATCATGGAACGCGAGAATATATCATTTTCGCGGTCAGCTGCTTTTATTTTCATTATGCCGCTCGATGCCGGGTCTACGCCAAGCGCCAGAGCCGGCAGACTGTCTGTTACAAGGTTTACCCAAAGTATATGTATGGGCAGCAGCGGCTCGCTCCAGTTAAGAAGAGTCGCTACAAATAGCGTAATAATCTCTCCGACGTTGCAGGAAATAAGATACTGGATTGATTTTAATATGTTGTCGAATATACGGCGGCCTTCTTCTACCGCCGCTACAACTGTTGAGAAATTATCGTCTGCCAGCACCATATCGGCAGCGTCCTTAGCTACATCTGTTCCGGTTATGCCCATCGCCGCACCTATATCGGCCAGCTTAAGCGCCGGCGCATCGTTAACACCGTCTCCCGTCATAGCGACAACTGCGCCGTGCGTCTGCCACGCCTGCACTATCCTCACTTTATGCTCCGGCGACACTCTAGCGTATACAGAATATAATCCTATCGCCTCTTTGAGCTGCTGCTCGTTCATATTATCAAGTTCAATGCCGGTTACAACCTGCGAAGCGTCGTTAATTATGCCAAGCGAGCGGGCTATGGCAACGGCGGTATCGCGATGATCGCCGGTTATCATAATCGGCTTTATGCCGGCTGTAAGGCATTTGGCTACTGCATCGGCGGCTTCCGGCCTTGGCGGGTCTATCATGCCGGTAAGGCCGGCAAATATAAGCTGACTTTCTATATTAGGCATTTCGTCCTGGTGAGGCAGCCTGTCAAGCTCACGGTAAGCATAGCCGAGCACCCTTAACGCTTCGTTGGCAAGCTGGGAGTTTGTTTCAAGTATTGCGGCTTTATGCCCCTCATCAAGCGGCTGCACCTCGCCATCCTTTAATATATGCGTGCAGCGTTTTAGTAGCTCATCTAGCGCGCCTTTTGTGTATGAGCGGTAGTTGCCGTCAATATTATGAACGGTGGTCATAAGCTTTCTTTCGCTTTCAAAGGGTAGCTCCATCAAGCGGGGGTACGCAGCGTCGGCCTCGTCTTTTTTAAGCCCCAGCTTTTCCGCCATAGTTATAAGTGCGGTTTCGGTAGGGTCACCTATAGGGCCGTCGGGGGTAAGCGCGGCGTCGTTACACAGTACCGCGCATTTTATAACGGCATCGAAATTTTCCATAGTCGCGTCGTTTACATCGGTAACATTATCCGGAGCGCTTATGCTTGTTACAGTCATTTTGTTCTGTGTAAGCGTACCGGTTTTGTCCGAGCATATTATCGTCGCGCGGCCTAGCGTTTCAACAGCCGGCAATGTGCGTATTATGGCGTTGCGCTTTGCCATTCGCTGAACGCCGAGCGCCAGCACTACTGTAGCTATAGCGGGCAACCCCTCAGGTATGGCGGCTACAGCCAGGCTTACAGAAGTAAGGAACATATCCGCAACTTCTTTGCCGTACATAACGCCGATTATAAATATAACGGCGCATATGGCAAGCGCGGCTATGCCCAGCGTTTTTCCGAGTTGGCCAAGCTTCTTTTTAAGTGGCGTCTCACTGCTGTCGACAGAGCTTATCATGCCGGCGATTTTGCCTATTTCGGTATCCATGCCCGTTTCAACAACTATGCCGCGCCCGCGTCCATATGTAACCATTGTAGAGGAGAAAGCCATATTATGCCTGTCTCCAAGCGGCACATTTTCATCGGGCAGCTCCGCCATATTTTTCTCGGACGGCACCGATTCGCCGGTCATAGAAGCCTCTTGTATTTTTAAATTGACCGACTCTATAAGCCTGAGGTCGGCAGGCACCATAGAGCCTGTTTCAAGCAACACCACATCGCCGCGCACCAGTTCGCGCGACGGTATTGCGGCGGGGACGCCGCCTCTAAGCACGTGCGCCACCGGAGCCGACAGTTCTTTTAGCGCGTCAAGCGATTTTTCTGCCTTATTTTCCTGTACTATGCCTAAAACTGCGTTTATAACTACTATGCCAAGAATTATAAGCGCGTCAACGCCTTCGCCTATAATGAAGGAAACAGCGGCGGCAGCTATAAGCACAATAACCATAAAGTCCTTAAGCTGCGCTATAATTTTGTCAAGCAGAGTTCTTTGGACTTGCTGGGCCAGCTCATTATAGCCGTCCTTAAGCCGCTTTGCCGCCTCTTCCGGCGATAACCCGCCAGCTGAGGAGGAAAGCTCAGATAGAATTTGTTCGGAATTTTTTGAATACCAGTACGACATTTAATCACTCTCCAGTCCTATATTATTATGCTGTTCGGGGCCATATAAAAAACCCTCGCCCCAAAGAATGGGGCAAAGGTCTCGCTCTTTAGATATCTTCCAGGCCTAAGCCGTATTGGTGAAAGGATATACCCGAACGGGCGGGCTACTCCCCGATGCCTCAATTCGAGTATACCATGAAGTGGGAGATTGTACAATTATTATCAAGAAAAACGGGTGAATACTATGCGCTCATTTCTTAGCGCGTACAGCACCAGTTCAATCAAAATGGCGTTTAGCGGTATCATTATTATCTGGGCTATTATGCGCATAGGAAGTATAGCCGGGCTTAGCCCCATAACGGCTACCAGCCAAAGGCTGTTAAGCCCTATCGAGCATATAATCTGCGTTATGGCGGTTATACCTATAAGCTGCTTAAACACCGGACGGGTTCTGGTTTTTCTAAGCAGCAGCGCCGGAATAACACCTATAAGCGCGTATGAAAGCGTGAAAAGGGGCATAAATGCGCCGCCCGATGAAATAAGCACTTTCAAGATGTCGGCGACAGCGCCGGTAAGTGCGCCCATCATAGGCCCGAACAGTATGCCTGAGAGCATAACAGGCAGCATACCAAAGCTCAGATTAAGCGAGTAAGCGCCGAAGAACGGCACCGGAATGCCGAGAGGACCGGCAAGAATGCCGCTTAAGCAAGCGAACAGCGCGCCCATAATAAGGTTAGATACAGGTATTTTATTCATAAAAATAACCTCCTTTATTTGGCGGCAGAGCAGTAAATGCAAATAAAGAGGCTTTTAAAAGCTGCTTTTAAAAAGCATATACTGTACAGCGGATGCGATGATGCAACGCGGGCTTAATCCCTTCGTCCGCAGGCGACTTCCCATCCTGCGGCACTTTACGCGCAACCTCTACTCTGCACATTGTTTTTTCATATATGATTCAATATAACATTAATGTATGCATATAGCAATATAATTGCAAATAAATAAAAACAGTATAAAATATAAATATACCAAATAAAATTAACGGAGGAAAAAAGATGTATAGCGTTTATTATCCTTCCAGGCTGGAATTCGGGGTAGGGGCTTTTGATAAACTTAAGGATATTTTACCGCAATATGGCCAAAAGTATGCGGTTGTATACAGCAGGTCAGCCGAAAAAAACGGTACGGCAGACCGGCTTAAAGCCATATTTGATAAGGCCGGAATATCTTTTGTTCATTATGTATATACCTCGGGCGAGCCGTCGCCTTCAGATGTTGAGGAGGCTTTGGCGATTTTCAGGCCGGAGGGTTGCGACGCTGTTTTAGGAATAGGCGGCGGCAGCGTGCTGGATACGGCAAAGTCGGTCGCCGGTGTTATGCGCTGCAAAGGCAAGGTTGAGGACTATATAGAGCTGGGAGATCCAAAGCCGTTTGACGCACCGCCTCTGCCGTTTATAGCAGTTCCCACAACGGCAGGAACCGGCAGCGAAGCTACTAAAAATGCGGTATTGAGCGATACCTCCCGCGGCTTTAAAGTAAGCCTAAGGCACGACTCGCTTATAGCTAAAGCGTCTATTATAGACCCTGAGCTTTGCACCGGAGTGCCGAAGGAAAAGACGGCTCAAGCCGGCACAGACGCCGTAGCGCAGCTTGTTGAAGCTTATATGAGCAAAAAGGCAAATCCGTTTACAGATGCCGTATCCATGCGCGGCATAAAGCTGGCGGCGAAATGGCTGCCCGTAGCTTATGAAGACGGAGGCAACCTTGAGGCAAGGGGCGGTATGTCTATGGCGGCGTATTTTAGCGGCATGGCGCTCGCCAACGCCACGCTAGGCGCTCCACATGGTCTTGCTGCCGGCATAGGCGCGCATTTTGATATACCTCATGGACTGCTTTGCGGCATAATGCTGCCGCACGCCATGAAATACAATATTAAAGAATCGCAAGAGCGACTAAAAGAGATTGGCTTTACGGCAACCGGCAAGTATGACGCGGCGGCGGCGATAGAATGGGTAGAAGGATTAAACGCTATGCTAGGCGTACCAAAAGACCTTAAAGGTCTTGGTATAAGCGAAGATGATATAGATAAAATTTATGACTCTAGAAGCGCGGGTACGCTGCTTGGAAATCCGAGGCATATGGGCCGCGAAGAAGCCAGGGAGTTTCTACTAAATCTCATATAGGACTGCCTTGAAAGCGGCGTGTGAGTGCGGCGGAAGGCTAAGGCGGAGCGGGGCATGGCAGCGCGGTTCCGGTTGTTTTTTTAGGCAAACTGGTATATTATAATGGGTGCTGTGGAACATAATTTGCAGCTGCCCGTCTTACGGGTAAAAAGCTGGTAGAGAGAGCTGAGATCCTATGATTAATAGAAAAGGCAATTCGGCGTTAAAGTCGCAGGCGGGTAGCCGCGAGCTTAAGCCAAAGCGGAAATTCAAAAAGCGCAGAGTAGTTATTGTCGCGCTTACGGGGTTTATTGTAATAGCATTGGCGATTGTCGGCGTTTTCGCCTCGAGGATACTCAACCCCAAGGCTGTATTTAACGATGCCACCCCGACACCCGCAACACCTACCCCGGCGCCGACAAATACCGCGGTAGCCGAGGAAACACCTACTCCAACGCCCACCATTGACCCTGCCATACTCGATTTTCTAAAGGACAGGGTTAATATACTAGTGCTGGGAATAGACTCTAGCACAGAGCGCGTGGCGGGAGGCAACGCCGTTTTTAGAAGCGATACCATAATACTTGTGTCCTGCGACTTTGAGAAAAACCAGGTTCACATGTTCTCCATACCAAGAGACACTTACTGCAAGATATACAACCGTAAGGAAAGAAATAAGATAAACGCCGCCTTTGCTTTGGGCGGGGGAGCGGAAAAAGAAGGCTTCACATACGCCATGAACACCGTTTCAACTTTTACCGGCGGCATACCGATACAGTATTATGTCGGCTTTAATATGAATGTTGTAAAAGACGTTGTAAACGCCATGGGCGGCGTTGACTATGACGTTGATGTAGATGTTTATATGAACGGCAGAACGCTAAAAAAGGGTATGCAGCATTTAGACGGGCAGGGCGTCTTGGACTATTCGCGCATGAGAAAAGGCTCAAGCGATATAGCGAGGGTTGACAGGCAGCAGAGAATACTGTTCGCTATATTCGACCAGATGAAAACAACAAAGCAGCTCGGCAACATACCAAACATTTATAACGCCGTTGAGGAAAACATATACACAAACCTGTCCGCCGAACAAATACTGGCGCTATCCGTTTTTGCGACAAGGCTTGACGGATCAGACAGCCTTAAAAGGTATACAGCGCCCGGCGACTTTCTCAATATAGACGGCATAAGCTACTGGGGCAGCAGGGAAAGTGCCAAGGTAAAGATGCTAGAGGAGATATTTGGCGTTACCGTTAAGGCTGACCCTGAAAATGATGTTACCAAGATAAAAGCCGCGATAGAGGTTGAAAGAAAAGCGATATCGTCTAAGGTAGCGGAAGGGCAAGCGATTATCAAAAAGGCAAAGGCGCTTATAACCGACTATGCCGCCGTTATATCATCGGAGGAGAAAGCGTCGCTTGAAAAGGCGATACGGGCGTGTGAAGGTGCGGTGGACAGCGAGCTACTAGACGAGATGAACGCTGCCATACCAAAGCTTAACAGCGCGTATAATACGGTGCTAGCAAGCTGCAAGGCTAAGGCGGAGGAGGCCAAAAAGAAGGCAGACGAAGCTGCGGCGGAGGCGGAAAAACAGAAAAAAGCGGCAGAAAGGCTGCAAAACGCTATAGCGGCAGGAAATTCCGCCATAAGCACATATAGCGGCAAACTGGCAGCGGCGGGCGATACCATAACCGAAGAGCAGCGCGCCTCTATAAGTTCGCTTATATCAGACCTTCAGGCCAAGGTTTCAGCGGCAAACGACGCTGCGGCGATAGAAGCGGCGACATCGGCGCTGGTGTCGGCGGCAAACCCTATACTGCCATAATAAAACCGGCATAAGAGCGGATAATCATACTGTTTAAAAGCGGCTGTTATTGTAAAACGGCCGCTTTTCTGATACTATAAAATGTATTATTCAGGCAATTTGGCATTATATTAATTTATTGGCGTACATGTATGGGAGGAATGGTTTTGGTTGAAATCAGAGAAGTGCGCACTATGGCGCAGCTTAAGGAGTTTATTAAATTTCCGCTCAAGCTTTACAAAGACTGTGAATACTACGTCCCCTCGCTTATATCTGATGATTTGGATACGCTTAGAAAAGACAAGAACCCGGCCTTTGAGCATTGTGACGCCATCTATTTTATGGCGTACAAAGGCGGCAAGGCTGTGGGGCGCATAGGCGGCATTATAAACAGGCTGGAAAACGATATATGGGAAAAGAAGTCGTGCCGTTTTACTCATGTAGATTTTATTGACGATGAGGATGTTTCCTCGGCGCTTTTCTCCGCTGTTGAAAAATGGGGGAGAGAGCATGGCTTAAACGAAATTCACGGGCCGCTCGGCTTTACTGACTTTGACAGAGAGGGTCTGCTTGTAGAGGGATTTGACCGCATGGCTACTCTCGCGACAATTTATAACTACCCCTATTATCCTAAACATTTAGAACGGCTGGGATATATCAAGAGCGTCGACTGGATTGAGTATCTTTTGAATCTTAAAAAAGAGCCGCAGACAAATCTCGATAGGCTCGCCGGCATGGTTTTAAAGCGCGGCAAGTTCAGCGTGCGTAAAATTAACAGCAGAAAAGAGCTGCTTCCGTATATATATGAGGTTTTTAATCTACTCAACGAATGCTATCAGCCGCTTTACGGCTTTGTGCCGCTAAATGAGGGGCAGATAGAAAAATACGTCGCTATGTATATAAATATTGTCAATTTGGATTACATAACGCTTATTGACGACAGGGAGGGTAAGCTTTGCGCTTTTGGCGTGGCGATGCCGTCTATGTCAAAAGCGGTGCAAAAAGCAAAAGGAAGGCTGCTGCCTACCGGAATATTTAAAATACTTAAGGCTATGAAAAACCATGACATGGTAGACCTTTACCTTATAGCGGTGCGGCCGGATGTGCAAAAGATGGGCGTCAACGCCATTATAATGAACGAAATTCTAAAAGGCTGCCTAAAGAACGGAGTTACCCGTGCCGAATCGAATCCCGAACTTGAAACAAATAGTGACGTTTTAAATCAATGGAAGTACTTTGAAACAGAGCAGCATAAAAGAAGGCGCTGCTACAAAAAAGATATTTAACAGCTTTAAAGCATTAAAAACCGACCGGCATATGCCGGTCGGTTTCATTTTACCTGTATAATGGGAAATGCCACGCCTTTCATTAGCTTGTTCTCCCCGTCGTTCTAGGTGAGCGGGAGGACGGCGGCCTTGTCGCTCGGCGGCGCGGCTGCTTTATGCCGAGCTGAGGCTTAGACGAGTGCGTTTGCTGTATTAAAAATCCGCTTGCCGCAAGTATTATTATAGCCGCGAAAAAGAGCATGGAGTTGGCGTCGAGCATGGAGGCGGAGGTGTTAAAGGCTTGCTCTAAGGTGTCGGGGCGCAGGGTGAAGGCGTTATAAAGCATAAGCCCGCCTACGATTGATATATACGAGCCGTTATAAGCCGTTATGGCGCGGAAAATTGTTTTCCTATAAACAACCGTTATAGCGCCGCATATAAGCGCGAGCGCGATTATGGCAACGGCGTAATACTCGCCAAAGCTTATATTAAAGGCTCCTGTTATAAAATAAGGCAGCGAAGCGCCGAGCGCCGCGCCCGACATAAACATCGCTACCGGATAAAGCATCCAGGTAATAACCATTAAAGCCAAACCCGACACCACGACTATTCCGGTTTTAACAAGAGGCTCAAGCTCTAGATTGGCTGTAAGTGCGAGAGCCGCCGCCGCGCCTGCGAATATAGCCAGCGCGCTTAACAGCACCCTCGCCAGCCTGTAGCCGGAAAAACAAAAAAGCAGGCCTAGTAAAGTCACTATTGACAGGGAAACTATTATTAAAACGCTTTCGCTCATATTAACCTCCAGAAACGGCATATACTATTCATATCAATTTTACACCGGACAAAAGAGCAATGCAAATGATTGCGGCTGCTAAGGAGGAATACTTTTGACGAAAAATGGCATTAAAACGATATGGTTGTGCGTTATAGGTGCGGTAGCGGGGGTTATAAACGGCATGTTTGGCTCGGCGGGCGGCATATTGGCGGTTGATGGGCTTAGAAGACTTGAAAGAGACGAAAAAAAAGCGCATGCCACCGCTACCATTGTCATACTGCCGCTTTGCGTTATAAGCGCGGCGGTATATTTTATAAACGGCAGGCTTGATCCTGGTGCGGCGTTAAGGGTTGCGGCAGGTGCGGCGGTTGGCGGTATATTAGGAGGGCGGCTGCTAGGTAGGATAAGCGATAAATGGCTTGATATTATATATTTTGCCGTATTGTTAGCGGCGGGCATAAGGATGCTGTCGGCATGATAGAGATAGCTTTGGGAGTAGTGTTCGGCATTATGGGCGGCATGGGTATAGGCGGGGGAGCGGTGCTTATACCCGCTCTTGTTATTATAAGCGGCATGGAACAGCATGCGGCGCAGGGCATAAGCCTGGTGGCGTTTCTTCCGGCGGCGTTGGCGGCGGCGGTGGTGCATATCAGGCATAAACGCATTAATTGGAAGGCGGCGGGTATTATGTGTTTAGCGGGGGCGGCGACGGCGGGTCTTGGAGCCGTTTTTTCAAACGGTATGCCGGTTGATGCGCTTAGATATGCGTTTGGCGTGTTTTTGCTGATGCTGGCGGCGTGGCAGCTTTTTTCTATTATAAAAAAGGGTAGGGAAAAAGCACGAGACGAAAGAAACGCCAGCTTTCTTGTGCTGGTAAACGCGCATAACGCGCTGCGCGAGGAAAAGCCTGATGTAAGCGGGGATTGGGGTAGAGAAAAAGGGTTTAGCCTTGATAAGGAAGTGTTGCTAAGACCGGAGGCGCTTGATGCGGCGCGGCGTATGTTTAAAAGGGCGTCTTTAAGAGGGCTGTATTTTATAGCTGTGAGCGGATATAGAAGCGTTGAGTATCAGGCTAAGCTGTTTGAGAAAAAGACAGAGACTATAATGCGCATAAACGGCCTTAACAGACTGGCGGCGGAAGCCGAGGCGGCAAAGATTGTTGCCCGGCCGGGGCACAGCGAGCACAATACCGGTTTGGCGCTTGATGTGGCGGCTAAAAGCATGGCGGGGCGCAAGGATGTTTTAACAGACGATTTCAAACATACGCGGGAGGGTAAATGGCTTAAGCGCAACGCGCACAGATTCGGCTTTATAATGCGGTATCCCGCTGAAAAGCAGCATATAACCGGTATACAGAGCGAGCCGTGGCATATACGGTATATAGGGCTGCCGCATTCGCGCATAATACACCGCCGCGGTATTTGCCTTGAGGAATACGAGGCGGCGGTGCGGCAGGGAATAAAGGCTGAAGGTTGACAGAGGCGTGTCGTTTTTTGTAGTATTGCTATACGCGGCGGCGATAACAGACGCCTCCGCTTAATGAAAGGCGGATACTGCAATGGTAATAGATTTTCACGGTCACGCCTATCCTGCGGCGCTGGCAGCTAAAGCTATAAAGAACATGAGAAACTCGGGCGGTTCGCTACCGGCTTATACGGCCGGCACATTGTCGGGCGCATTAGCGGCGGCAGACGAAGCGGGAATAGACGCGCTGGTGCTGTTGGCGATAGCGACTAAGCCGCATCAGCATGTAAAGATAAATAACTGGGCGGCGGCTGCGGCGTCGGATAGGATTTTCCCGTTCGGCTCGGTGCATCCTGACGCGCCAAACTGCTTTGAGGAGCTTGAGCGGATTAAAAGTATGGGCATAAAAGGCGTTAAATTTCATCCCGAATACCAGAATTTTTTCGTGGACGAGCCTCGTATGCGCCGCCTTTATGAAAGAATAGGCGAAATGGGATTTATCACTGTTTTTCACGTCGGTTACGACATTAGGTATCCCGAGCCGGTGCGTTGCACTCCGGAGCGGTTGGCCCGCGTACTTCCGGATTTTGGGGAGGCAGACGTCATCGCGGCGCATCTTGGCGGATATATGATGCATAAAGAGGCGGAGAAGCATCTTATAGGAAAGCGGGTTTATTTAGATACCGCATATTCATGGACGCGCATGCCGCTGCCGGTAACGAAGCGGCTCATTGATGATCACGGCGCAGATAAGGTGCTTTTTGGCAGCGATATGCCGTGGAGCAGCCCAGCGCGGGAAAAGGAATATATAGAAGGTCTCGGCTTGTCGAAAGAGGATCTGTATGCGGTTTTGGGCGGCAACGCGCGAAAGCTGCTGCGCATATAAAATCGTATCCGGGGCTAAAAGCGTCCCTATGGGACGTTTTTTTAATATGAGTATTGAAAATTGTCGATCAATGCTGTATTATTAACCGTGAAGTATTTTGGTATATTTTCGCAATGCTACTAGAACGCTGCTGCGGAGCGGAATATATGCAGGGTGCAAAGGGCAAAATTATATTGTTTAATTAATTGTTAAGGGAGGATTCTAAGATGGCAACAAGAATAGGCATTAATGGATTTGGAAGGATTGGTCGTCTGGTTGCGCGCGCGGCGACAGGCAGACCCGAAGTAGAAATAGTTGCGATTAACGACCCGTTTATTGATGTTGAATACATGGTGTACATGTTTAAATATGATACCGTGCATGGCAGATTTAAAGGAACGGTAGAGGCGAAGGACGGCAAGCTGGTTATAAATGGCAAGCCCATCGCCGTTTACAACGCAATGAATCCGGCCGAGATACCGTGGGGAGAAGCGGGAGCCGACTATGTAGTTGAGTCGTCCGGCGTTTTCACAACGATTGAAAAGGCATCAGCGCACTTTGAAGGCGGAGCTAAGAAGGTTGTTGTTTCGGCGCCGTCAAACGATGCTCCCATGTTTGTTATGGGCGTAAACGAAGACAAATACACAGCGGATATGAAGGTGGTTTCAAACGCGAGCTGCACCACAAACTGCCTTGCTCCTCTCGCCAAGGTTATAAACGATAACTTCGGCCTTGTTGAAGGGCTTATGACCACCGTACACGCTACCACAGCCACGCAAAAGACAGTTGACGGACCGTCCAAAAAAGACTGGCGCGGCGGACGCGGAGCGGCGTTCAACATTATACCTAGCTCAACAGGAGCGGCGAAGGCCGTTTGCAAGGTTATACCCGAGCTGGCCGGCAAGCTTACGGGAATGGCGTTCCGTGTTCCCACAGCCGACGTTTCGGTAGTTGATCTTACTTGCCGCCTTGAAAAAGAGGCATGCTACGACGAAATTAAAGAAGTTATTAAAAAGGCTGCCGAGGGCGAGCTTAAGGGCATTCTCGGATACACTGAGGACGCCGTTGTTTCAAGCGATTTCATAGGCGACCCGCGTACCTGCATTTTTGATGCAACCGCCGGCATTTCGCTAAACCCGAACTTTGTAAAGCTCGTTGCCTGGTATGACAATGAGTGGGGTTATTCCACAAAAGTTGTTGAGCTTATAGAGCATATGGCTAAGGTTGACAGCAAGTAATAGCTGTAATTTCCGTATACGGCGAATAAAATATATATAATAAGGCTAAATAAGCCTAAAGTTTAAAGAGGACTGTTGCAAGTCCTCTTTAATTATGACAAAATAATTAGTAAGTAAAACAAAGGGTGCTCAAACGCGCGTTTTCATTGCCCGATTCCTAATTGCGCGGATATTTGAGCCAAAAGAGGTTTTGAGGGCGCAATATTTCAAAATCTGAAGGCAGGTGTATTTTTTAGTGGGGGTTTTTAAAAAGGCCTTTCCCGGCGGCATATATCCTTTAAAGAGGAGCCATGAGGGAAAGAACCATACCAAGGACAAGCCTATCAAAATAGCCAAGGCTCCGGCGCAAGTGGGAATACCCATGTCGCAGCATATAGGTACGCCGTGTGTACCGGTTGTTGAGGTAGGGGATACCGTTGATATGGGGCAGATGATAGGCGAAGCGCAAGGCAATATGGGTTCGCCGGTACATTCAAGCGTGTCGGGTAAGGTTTCGGCTATCGAAATGGGGCCGCATTGCAGCGGCAAAGACGCGCTTACGGTGATAATCGATAATGATTTCGAGGACAGGCAGCACGAGAGCATGAAGCCGGCTGCCGGTATTGACAGCCTAAGCCGGGAGGACATACTTAAAGCGGTGCGTCTTGCCGGCATAAACGGTATGGGCGGGGCAGTATTTCCTACTCATGTTAAGCTTTCTCCGCCTAAGGACAGGCCTATAGAGCATTTTATACTCAACGGCTGCGAATGCGAGCCGTATGTAACCGCCGATCACAGGCTTATGCTTGAGCATGCCGAAAGCATAGTTTACGGTATGCGCTGCGCCATGAAGGCTTTGCCGGCTGAAAAAGGCATTATAGCCATAGAGGATAATAAGCCGGACGCCATTGAGATTATGAAAAAAGCTGCGGAGCCTTACGGCATTAAGATTGCCGTATTGCCGACCGTATACCCGCAGGGCGGCGAAAAACAGATTATACAGGCGGTGCTGGGCAAGGAAGTGCCTAGCTGCGGGCTGCCTATGGATATAGGAGTTATTGTAATAAATGTAGGCACCGCGCACGCCATAGCCGAAGCGCTCAGACAGGGCAAGCCGCTGTATGAGCGGGTGGTTACGGTGGCGGGCGATGTTGTTGAGCCTAAAAACCTGCTTGTTAGAATAGGAACTCCTATTGAGGAGGTTATAGAGCAATGCGGCGGCTTTAAAGGCGCTATGGGCAAGGTTATAGCCGGCGGGCCTATGATGGGCGTAGCTCAGCCGACGCTGCTGTCTTCGATTATAAAAAGCACCAGCGGCATTGTGGTGCTTAACAAAAAGAATGCTCATATACCGGAGGAATCACCGTGCATATACTGCGGCAGGTGCGCTAAGGCATGCCCTGCAAAGCTTATGCCGTATAAGATAGACTTGTATGTTGAGGCGAAGAATTACGATGGCGCCGATGAATACAATGCGCTTGATTGCATAGAATGCGGTTGCTGCAAGTATGTTTGCCCCGCTTCTCGCGAATTGGTTGACAGGATAAGATTAGGAAAGCGCGTTATACAGGCGCGCATGAGAAAGAAGGGGGCGAGTTGCAGATGAATGATTTTATGATTACGCCGTCTCCGCATATACGCGCTAAAACAACTACTACCGGCATTATGTTCGATGTTATACTTGCCATGCTGCCTTCGGCTGTAGCGGCGGTATATTTCTTTGGCTGGCGCGCTATGACTATAATGGTATTAGCTGTTGTGTCGGCGGTGGCGACAGAGGCGGCGATACAGCTTTTATGCAAAAAAAGAGTGCTTATAGGCGACTTGAGCGCAGTTGTTACAGGAATACTCATAGCCTTCGGGTTGCCGGTTACAGTGCCTTTGTGGGTGCCTGTTGTAGGCTCTGTATTCGCGATTGCCATAGTAAAGCAGGCATTTGGCGGTCTCGGGCATAACTTTATGAATCCGGCGCTGGCGGCAAGGGCGGTACTCGTAGCGTCGTTCCCGGTTATAATGACATTGTTTATAACGCCTACTTTAGCCGATACAGTAACAAGCGCTACTGCAGAAGCCAGCAACGCTTACGGCATTGACGCGCTGACAGGCGCAACGCCCCTCGCGCTTATGAGCACAGGGGAAACAGCAGACCTGCCTTCGCTTTGGCGTTTGTTTATAGGCGGAGTGGGCGGATCTTTAGGCGAAACATCTAAACTTGCTATACTTATTGGCGCTGTGTACCTTTTTATAAAGCGGGTTATAAACCCCATAATACCTGTTATGTTCACAGTGTCAACGCTGCTGGTAGTGTTCCTTTTTGGCAATAAATTCGATAATTATATTCTTTATCATCTTTTAACAGGAGCGTTGCTGTTATCGGCTGTTTTTATGGCCACAGACTATTCCTCATCGGCGAGAACAATACCCGGCCAGTTTATATTTGGCATAGGCGCCGGGCTTATAACAGGCTTTATACGCTGCTTTGGGAGTTATCCTGAAGGGGTTACATATGGCATACTGGTTATGAACGTGGCTGCCCCGCTTATAGATAAGTTGACAAAGCCGCGGGTGTATGGGGAGGTGCGAAAGAGTGCGTGAGGTTTTAAAGCTTAGCTGGAAACTGGTTGTAATAGCCGTAGCGGCGGCGGTGCTGCTCGGATTTACCAACTATATGACAAAGCAGCCTATCGCCGAGCAAGTCGCCAGCAAAAACGAGATGATAAGGCAGCAGGTGCTGCCGGAAGGTCAGGGCTTTGAGGAGATTGACCTTGATGCGCTTAGAACATCGGCAGAGTGGAACGAAAGATTCGACGATATAAACTTCGCTTACAAGGCGGCAAACGGCGCGGGATACGTTGTAGATGTAACCGCCATAGGATACGCCGGGCCGATGCAGGTAATAGTTGGCATTGAAAGCTCCGGCGCACTTGCCGGCGTTATGCTTGGAGAGCACAGCGAAACGCCGGGCCTTGGCTCTTTGGCGGGCGAGGATAACTATCTTAGTCAGTTTACCGGAAAGACGGATTTTCCGCTCGATACCGTTAAAGGCGCGACGTATGCCGACCATGAGATATCGGCTGTCACAGGAGCTACGGCTACATCCGATCATATGACCGGAGGCGTTAATGTCGCGCATGAGTTCTTTAGAAAGCTGCTTGTCGGCGGGGAGGAGAGCGAATGAGTAATTTAAAAGTATTTAAAAACGGCGTTTTTACTGAAAACCCCACATTCCGTCTTGTGCTTGGCATGTGTCCTACGCTAGCGGTAACTACAAACGCCATAAACGGCATAGGCATGGGAGTCGCCGCCACATTTGTTCTTGTGGGCAGCAACCTGTTTGTATCGCTTCTTAGGAACTTTATACCCGAGAGGGTTAGAATTCCGGCGTTTGTAATAATAATAGCCGCGTTTGTTTCTATCGTGGAGATGGTAATGCAGGCGTTTACGCCTTCGATATATGAAGCGCTAGGTATTTTTATACCGCTTATAGTTGTAAACTGCATAATACTAGCAAGGGCCGAAACATTCGCCAGCAAAAACAAGCCGTTTGCGTCTGTAATAGACGGGTTTGGAATGGGCGTAGGCTTTACCGCCGCTCTTTTTATGATGGGGGCAGTAAGGGAGATTATAGGCAGCGGATCCTTGTTCGGCATGGATATATTCGGCAGCTCGTATCCAGACGCGCTTATAATGATTATGGCGCCGGGCGGATTTATAACTTTAGGGCTGCTTATGGCGTTGGTAAATAAAATAGGCGAGAAAAGAGGAAAGGCGGTGGCGAAATGAGCGGAGGAGGAGTATTTCTGCTGCTGTTAAGCTCTATACTGGTAAACAACTTTGTGCTTTCCCGTTTTTTGGGTATTTGCCCTTTCCTCGGCGTGTCAAAAAGAGTAGATACCGCTCTTGGCATGGGTATGGCCGTCACTTTCGTTATGACGCTTACGGCGCTTATAACATTTTTGATGAACAGGTATGTGCTGGTTCCTCTTGAAATAGAGTATCTGCGCACCATAACCTTTATACTCGTTATAGCCGGACTCGTTCAGTTCGTTGAAACGGCGCTTAAAAAGATAACGCCCGCACTTTATCAGGCGCTTGGCGTATATCTGCCGCTTATTACGACTAACTGCGCTGTACTCGGCGTAGCTATACTAAACGTAAACGAGGGGTACAACCTCCTTTACGCCATAACAAGCGGCGTTGGCGGCGCGCTCGGATTTACGCTTGCTATCGTCCTTTTCGCCGGCATAAGGGAGAGGATGGAGACAGCGCCCATAGCCAAAGCGTTTCAAGGCTTTCCGATAGCGCTTATAGCGTCGGGGCTTATGTCTATCGCATTCCTTGGGTTCAAGGGGCTTATTAAATAAAGCGTGGTGAGTAATGTGTTAAGTGAAATATTGATACCGGCGGCGGTATTGGGCGTAACAGCGTTGTTCTTTGGCATAGTACTCGGCTATGCCGGTAAGTACTTTGCTATAGAGGGAAGTGCGTTTCTTGAGAGGCTTACGGATGCGCTACCGGGTGTAAACTGCGGGGCATGCGGCTGCGTGGGATGCGAGAACTTCGCAAGCGAGCTGATGCTGGGAAATGTAGCGCCTGACGACTGCCCTATGTGCTCCGATGAGCAAAGGCAAGAAATTTCAAGCATACTGGCCGATTCGGCTAATCAGGATGCTTAGCCAAAGTGGCTTAAGGCAAGAATTATTGACAAAGCGGGGGAGGGCGACGGCCTTCCCCTGTTTAGTTGATAAATGCATGTGAGGATGTGTATGAAGGATATAATACTCGGCTCGGCTTCGCCAAGAAGACGGCAGCTTATGGAGCTTACGGGACTAAAATTTTATGTCGATGAGCCGGCAGCCGGCGAAATTTCCTTGCGCAATCCGGCCGATATGGCAAAGGAAAACGCAAGGCTTAAAGCGCTCGATGTTGCTAAAAGAAGAAACGGCATTATAATAGGCGCGGATACAGTTGTTTCGCATAACGGCGAGGCGCTCGGAAAGCCGAAAAACCAAGACGACGCTTTATACATGCTTAAAAGGCTATGCGGCGAGCGGCATACCGTTTATACCGGCTTATATATTATAGATACATTCAAAGGACAAACTTGCGCAGAGGTTGAGGCGACGGATGTATTTTTCGCGAATGTAAGTGATGAGAGTATAATGGCGTATATAAAAACAGGCGAGCCTATGGATAAGGCGGGCGCTTACGGCATACAGGGCAGGTGGGCGCCTAATGTGATTAAAATATGCGGCGATTATTTCAATGTAGTCGGGCTGCCGCTGCATAGGCTGACGTGTATGTTGCGTGAAGTCGGAATAGATATGTGAGAAATAGTATAAATATCCCCTAATGTTGGCATAATTGCTTAATCAATACGGCATTGTGCCAGGGAGGGAAAAAGATGTTGTTTACTCGTTTTTCACGTAATCTCGGAATTGATCTTGGGACCGCCAATACGCTTATATACGATCAGTCGGGAGGGCTGGTATTAAGGGAGCCGTCGGTGGTGGCGGTAAGCGTTAAAAACGCCGGCAAGGACAGGCGGATCATAGCGATAGGCGAGGAGGCCAAGCGCATGATAGGCCGCACGCCGGGAAATATACTCGCTATAAGGCCGCTTAGCGAAGGCGTTATAGCCGACTTTGAGATTACCGAGATAATGCTCAGGTATTTTATAAAAAAGGTTGTTACAAGAGGGTTTTTCCCCATACATCCAAACGTTGTAATATGCGTGCCATACGGAGTGACAGACGTTGAAAGGCGGGCTGTCGAGGAGGCGGCGCGGGGCGCGGGAGCGAGAGAGGCTTATGTGCTAGAGGAGCCGCTTGCCGCCGCTATAGGAGCGAATATAGATGTACATGGGGCGCGGGGCAGCATGATTGTAGATATAGGCGGCGGCACGACGGAGGTGGCTGTTATATCGCTCGGCGGCGTTGTGAGCGCCGAATCGCTAAGGGTGGGCGGAAACAGCATGGATGAGGCTGTGATATCGCATGTTAAAAGGGTTTATAATCTGCTGATAGGCGAAAGAAGCGCCGAGGAGGCTAAGATACAGCTAGGTACCGCTATGCCTGATGAGGAGGAGCGCGCCATGAATATACGCGGGCGCGACCTTATAAGCGGCCTGCCAAGCAGCGTTACAATAACCTCGGACGACCTCTTTGAGGCGATGCGTGAGCCGTGCGACAGCATAATAGACGCCATAAAAAACACACTTGAATCAACGCCGCCCGAGCTTATGGCCGATATAAACACAAACGGCATAACGCTCTCTGGTGGCGGAGCGCTTTTGCGCGGCTTTGACAGGCTTATATCGTTTCATACCGGCATACCCGTCCGCGTAGCGGATGATCCGCTCGATTGCGTGGCTAAGGGGGCGGGCATGGCGCTTGAGTATATTGAGCTGTTTAGAACGGCGGCGATGAGGGAGGCTGAAACCGTTTAGTAAAATTTCATATATTATGCTATAATGTCTAAATAACATGCTATAATATATGGCGAATATTAAACGGAATTTTGAAAGGGGAACAAGGATTGTCCCAGTTTTTTCGGAACAAGCCATTCCTTATAACTTTAATAGTAATAGCCGCTCTTATAGGGCTTATAATCTTAACGTCGGGAGACGGGGGAGCTTCTTTGCCTGAAAACGCCGGAGCCACTGTTTTATCGCCGGTACAAAACGCGTTGCATAGCGTTGCCGATTGGATAGCCGGAGCGTTTAGGAGCATATTCACACCCGGTCAGGCCGAAGCCGAGATGACGGAGCTTAGAAACAAGGCCGCCATGCTTGAGGCCGAGAATCAAACGCTAAGAGAGCTTAAGGCCGAGAATGAGCGGCTTAAAGACATGCTCAATTTCAGTGAGGAACACCCGGAATACGAGCTGGCATCGGGCAGGGTTATAGCGCGCTCGTCCGACCATTGGTTCGATGTTTTCACCATAGATATAGGGACTACATCCGGCGTTGAAAAGGATATGCCGGTTATATACGGCAACGGGCTGGTTGGCCGCGTTACGGAGGCGGGCGCCAACTGGAGTAAGGTTATATCTGTTATCGACGGGCGCAGCTCGGTACATGTTATAGTCGAGCGCACAAGGGATAACGGAACGGCGCAGGGAGAGGCGCAGCCAAACGAGTTAAACGCGCATCTTGATATGCTCTTTTTGCCTTACGAGGCGGATGTCGTTCCGGGAGACAGGATAATTACATCGGGGCTCGGCGGAGTTTTCCCTAAAGGCATACTCGTAGGAGAGGTTATCGAGGCGGAGCGCACCCAGGCAGACGGACTAAGAAATGTAACCGTAAAGCCAACGGTTGATTTTAGACATATTGAAGAAGTATCGGTTATACTTAACGCTCTTACCCCTATAAGTACGGGTGAATAAATATGTATGTATTTCCCGCGCACTATATCGGGAGGGGGGCTTAGCTTGAAGATCATTACAATAGCCGGTCTAATTATGGCGGCTCTGTCGATAAATACCGGATTTTTGCCGGGTATAGGGCTTAGGGCGTTTGCGCCTGATATGATGCTTATACTAATATTGTCACTTTCTCTAAGGCTCGGGCATAAGCAGGGCAGGTATGTGGCGCTGGCCGGAGGAATTGTTACAGACCTTATGACGTCAACAACGCTAGGCATATACTCGCTTGTGTATCTGCTGACGGCGCTCGCGGCGGGCATCATTCACAAAGCTAAAATACAGGCGGATAGGGTTTTCGTGCCGGCGGCAGCGGCGTTCATTCTTTTTATGTTCAAAGATATATTGCTTTTGATTATAGCGCTGCTTTTAGGCGTAAAACTCTCCGCCGGCGAAATGCTGGCAGCGGCTTCTGTGCCGTCTGCGGTGGCGACGGCTGCGGGTATGGCGCTTTTATATCAGCCGCTGTTTATGCTGTGCAATGTAAGGTACATGAGGGCGCGGAGGGAGACGGATTTGCTCGATTTTTAAAACGGCAGCCAATAAAAAAGAAAAATTTACAAAACTACGCTGTATGCCGGTATATGACGTTTAAAGCGGCATACGGCGGTTTGATTTTTTGTGGATAAGATGATACAATGTTACAAAATTATTACGTTATATTACCAAATAACGATTAGGTAAGGATACATGTTGAAGAACAAAAGCAGGTTCATAGTTTTTTCAGGGATAATGACGGCGTTGTGCATTGCCCTTATACTAACGCTGGGAAACCTCACAATAGCGCAAGGCGTTGAGTACAGCGAGAAGTCCGAAAGCAGGAGCACCCGCACCATAACGCTAAAAGGGCTTAGGGGAAACATATACGATAGAAACGGATTGCCCATGGCTTATGACGAAAAGTGCTATGATGTGCATTTCTATAAAGACCCGTCTAAAAACTCTACGCGCAACAGAGCGTATTACACGCAGGTAATAATAGACACAATTGAAATAATTGAGCGCAACGGCGGCAAAGTAATAGACGGCTTCAGCCTTTTAAAGGCGGAGGACGGCTCGTTCTATTTCAAATGGGAAAGGGAAAACCTAACATCATCGCAAAAGCTTACCGAAGCGCAAAAGCAGAGCCGCGAAAAGCTGTGGCGCGGCAATTTCTACCTTAGCGAAGACCTTTCAAAGGAAGAAGCGTATGTGACGCTTAGAAACCGGTATCAGATACCTAAAGAGTATACATATGAGCAGGCGATTAAGGTGTTGTCGGTCTGGCAGGAAGTGCAGGCGATAGCATTTCGCGCCTTTGAGCCGGTGGTAATAGCGCAAAATGTCAATATGCAGACGGTGGCCGAGATTGAAACGCGTTCTATGGAGCTTGAGGGTATGCGCATGGGCGAAAGCAGCAAGCGCATTTATCCAAGAGGCGAAACGGCGGCTCATGTTGTTGGCTATATAGGAAGGCAGTATTATACCAGCGAGAGGCTGGCCGAGATGCTTGAAAGAGGATACAGCGAAAGCGATAAGACGGGGATAGAAGGCGTTGAGGCGACGATGGAAGCCTACCTTACCGGGAATACGCTGGAGCGGCAGGGCAAAAGGGTTATCGAGGTAAACAACAGAGGCAAGGAAACAAAGGAATTATCTTACGATGCGCCCAAAGCCGGCCACGATGTAATACTCACTATAGACATGGGCCTTCAGAAAAAGACGGAGGAGGCGCTCGCTAAAAACATAAGCGATATACGCGCCGAGCAGGAAAGGCTTTATGCCGAAAAGACAGAAGAATATGATGAGAAGGTGGCTGTTCGTGGCGGCGCCGAGATTATGATGGCGCAGATGGGCTCCGCTGTTGTTATAGATGTCAATAACGGCGATGTATTAAGCCTTGCGAATTATCCGTCATACGATCCAAACGCTTTTATTGAAGGCATGACGACGGAGGAATATACACTTCTCGCCGAGGATGAAAGAAAGCCGCTTTTTAACAAGGCGGTAAACGCCGGTACGCCGGGCTCTATATTTAAAATGGTAACAGCGCTTGCCGGTCTGATGGAGCAGGATATAACGGTAAGCGAAAGAATAGACGATAAGGGGCATTTTGTAGAGCATATTACAAACCCAACAGAGGCACAAAGAAAGCAGGCACCAAGATGCTGGCAGCATAACTATACGCAGCATCAGCAGCTTGATGTAGTGGGGGCGCTGGAGCAAAGCTGTAACTACTATTTCTATACTGTAGCGCACAGGATGGGCATAACGCTGCTTGATAAATGGGCGGACAACCTTGGCCTTACAAATCCGACAGGTATAGAAATAACCGGCGAGGTAAGCGGCAAGGTAGGAAACCAGAAGGTACTCTATGACAATACCAAATCGCTACAGCAGCAGATGACGGCAAAGCCAATACTTGTGCAGAAGCAGGTAAAGTCGTTCCTTAGCAGATATTGCGATGAACTAAACCTCTCTCCGACCGCCGCCGCGCTCGATGAAGCAGCAAATAAGCTCGTTGAGCTGGTCGATGAAAGGATAGACATAGGCGCGGAAATAAGAAGTGTTATGGCGGATGTGCTTGATATACATGAGGCCGTTTCATACTCCAACAGATGGGACGCCGAGATTTCATCGAGCCTTTCGCAAATAAGATGGAGTCCCAACGATACGATAGTTTCAGGCATAGGACAAGGCGTTACCACCGTTACTCCGGTCGGCGTGGCGAGATATGTTTCGGCTCTGGTAAACGGCGGTACGGTATACGATTTGCATGTAGTTAAAAAGATAGTAGATATAGACGGCAATACCGTAAAGGAAATGGAGCCGGTAGTCAACATGCAGCTTGATATACCAATCCAGTATATAAACGCTATTAAAGAGGGAATGAAGGGCGTTATAAATCCGGAGGACAGGGGAACGGCGGCAAATTACTTCGCCGACTGGACAACAGAGAGGATAAACGAGGTAGGAGCCAAGACGGGCACTGGCCAGGTATCTAAGATTGATCTTGAGAATAACGCTTGGTTCGTAGCGTTTACGCCTTATGACAAGCCTGAAATTGCCGTTGTAGTGCATATACCAAACGGCTATTCGGGCGGCATGGCGTCATATACAGCAAAGGAAATTATACAGTATTATCTAGACCAAAAAGAGCTGCCGCAGCAAGAAGCTATACCGGTGGTAAACGACTTTACCGAATAAGGACAAACGGTGTTTTAATGAAACTTATAGATAGAAAAATGCTAAAGAACTTTGACTGGCTGCTGCTGGCTATGATATCGATTGTAGTCATGTTCGGCCTTGTTATACTCGCTAATGCTTCGGCAAGTCCGTATGGCGGAGATGATGGCGCGTTTTCCTTCCTCTCAAAGATTGATTTTACTTATGTGCTGCTTCAGATGCTGTGGTACTTTGTAGGCGTAGCGGCTATGATAGTTGTATCGCTATTTGATTACCATAGCGTTGCCGAGATTATCGACTGGATTTATTGGATAAATGTCGGCGTACTAGCTGCGCTTATAGCGTTCGGCAAGGTGACACGAGGCATAACAGGCTGGATACTTATAGGCGATAGGGGAATTCAGCCGTCCGAGCTGTGCAAAATAACGATTATATTCATTCTGGCAAAGATATTGAGCGAGAGGCTTGAAAACTCCGGCGGCTCTTTAGGCTGGAAGGACATATGGGCGGTGGTATGGCGCGTGGGTATACCGCTTGTGCTTGTTATGTCGCAGCCGGACTGGGGAACGGCGGCGGTGTATATAGTTATACTCGCGGGTATGCTTTTTGTCGCCAAAATAAGCTATGGCAAAATAGCGATAATTCTTGGCTCCGGTGCGGCGCTGGCTCCGGTACTGTGGGCTATAATGGCGGACTGGCAAAGAAACAGGATACTCGACTTTTTAGGCAAGACCGATGACGCTACGGCGGCAACAAAACATGTTGAGCAGTCAAAGCTTATTATCGGTTCGGGGCAGCTTAAAGGGAGAGGGCTTTTTAATGACGGAGCGCTAAGCCGCCTCGACTATCTCGCTGAGGACAGCACCGATTTTATATTCGCCGTTACGGCGGAATCGCTAGGGTTTATAGGCGGAGTGGTACTTATAATACTCTACTTCTTTATACTCTTTCGCCTGCTATATATGGCAACAAAGGCAAAGGATATGTTCGGCACGCTTATAATAATAGGCGTTATGTCCATGATGCTTTTCCATGTTGTAGAGAATATAGGCATGACAATGGGCATGCTGCCGGTAACCGGCATACCGCTGCCGTTTTTCAGCTACGGAGGCTCAAGTATGCTGACAAACTTTTTAGCCATAGGACTGGTACAGAATGTTTTAATGAGGCGGGGCAAGAAAAGCTTTAACAAACCGGTACGTCTAAACGAATAGAGAACGATTAAAAATCCCGTAATAAAAATGCCTATCAAGGCATTTTTTTTCTTTCCTATAGGCTTTCGCAAAACAAGGAATTACGCTTATGCGGGCGACGCTATTTCAAAAGACTTACATGCTTTTTAATTTTATTTTACTAAATGCAACCCAACGCACATATCAATTATTAAAAGGATTGTGAAAGGGTTGTTTTGCCATGCAGGGAAACGATATAAAAAAAGCTGAGGCTACTCCGTTTAAAACTATGGTTAAAGGCGCGGGCATAGACCGCTCTGATTTTGAGACGGGTACTAAGATATACGAAAGCGAACGGCTGCCGTTATATATACGCGGCAGAAACAACGCTCCCCGGCCAACTGCGCTAAAAAGGCCGCGGTCGGAGGAGGATGTCGAGGAGACTAAGAAGCTTAAGAGCATGGTTATAAAGCTGGCGGTATGCGCGGCGGTTTGTCTTGCCGTGCTTATGTTCGCAAAGGTGGACGCGCCTTTTGCCCGCCAGGTGACGGACGGCGTTAAAACGGCGCTGACTTTTGAAGTGAACATAGACGAAACGCTGGGCAAGCTCAAGTTCGTGCAAGAAGTATTTCCGGATACCGCTACAGTAATGGCTCCGGACGACACATACGCCTGGCCGGTGCAAGGCGATATTATAACGGTGTTTGGAGAGGACAGCAAAGGTATTGTTTTTAGAAGCGACACCATGGGCGATGTTATGTCACCCGCCTCCGGCACGCTTAGCAACGTTGAAATAGACGAGCAGATAACAATTGAGATCGATCATGGCTCAGGTCTTATCTCGATACTCAAATTCAGTGGCGCCGCCGCCACGCTAGGCGAGGGCAGCGAACTTAGAAAAGGCGGATATGTCGGGCTGGTGGATTCCGGCAAGACTGTATATTTTGAAATGCAAAAAGACGGAGTGGCGGTTGACCCGGCGGCGGTGCTGGGGCTTAACGCCGAGCTTACGGTTGAAAAATAATGAGGGCAGGGACGCTTTTTGGCGTTGAAATAAAAATCGATACCGTTCTCCTTATTGTTTCTCCCGCGGTGGTGCTTTTCGCCGGGGGAGATACTCTTATAGCCATATTCACCGCCATATTCCTGCACGAGTGCTGCCACGCCGTTGTAGCGGCGGCGTTTGGCATGAGGGTTAAATGCATGAGGCTGTCGCCTTTTGGCGGTACGGCGGTTATAGAAGATATGGCGGGCTCTGGGTATGAGGCGGTGGTGGCGGCGGCAGGGCCGCTGTTTTCGCTGGCGCTTGGCGGCTTGGCGGTAGCGGCGGGCATGTATGTGCCGTCTAGGTTCCTTGAGCGGCTGGCACAGGCGTCTTTCCTGCTTGCGGCATTCAATATGCTGCCCGCCTTCCCTCTCGATGGAGGGAGGATTCTAAGGGCTTCTCTCGCTTCGTTTATGCCTTTAAAAAAGGCAACAGCCATAGCTTCAGGCTTTGGCGCTGTTATAGGCGCCTTTCTAATGCTTGGCGGTGTATACTATCTTATTATGGGCAGCATACGCCCTACCGCGCTTATAACGGGCGGCTGGCTGCTGCTGGCGTCTATAAGCGAAAGGAGCCGCGGCTCATATAACCTATACAGCGCTGTAACCAAAAGGCAGGACGCTATAAGCCTTGGCAAAAGGATGAGGATAAGGCATATAGCTGCGGCAAGCACCACCTCCGCCGCCGATATAGCCGCCGCGCTTGAGCCGGGCAAATATACGCTTATAAAGGTTATAGGCAGGGACGGGCAAATTATAGGCGAGCTTAGTGAGGGGGAGCTGCTAAAAGGTATTATAAACGCGAAGGGAACGGTCAGTATAGGCAGGCTGGTAAGCAAACAAGGTTGATATTGGCAGCTTGCGGTGGTAAGATTAAATGAGTGTAATGAACGGAGAATTAGTGTGGACAAGCTGGAGAGAGCTTTAAAATATGTTGCCAAACCGGCAAGGTATTGCGGTGGAGAGTGGAATATGGCGGTCAAGCAGCCCGATGAGGTTGAGCTTCGCTTTGCCTTTGCTTTTCCCGATACATATGAGATAGGCATGTCGCATCTTGGCCTTAAAATACTTTATCATATCCTAAACAGCAGGCAGGATACCTATTGCGAAAGGCTTTTCGCGCCGTGGACGGATATGGAGGAGATTATGCGAAGAGAGGACATACCTCTCTTTTCACTTGAGACCAAGTCTAGCGCCGCCGATTTTGACATAATAGGATTTACTCTGCAATATGAGATGTGCTATACAAACATACTCAATATGCTAGATCTTAGCGGCATACCGATAGAGTCGCGCGATAGGGGCGAAGAGCATCCTTTTGTTATAGCCGGCGGGCCGTGTGCCTGTAATCCTTTTCCTTTGTCTCCTTTTATAGACTTTTTTGTGCTTGGAGACGGCGAGGAAATAATAAACGAGATAGCCGACCTTTATATAAACTGGAAAAGGTCGGGGCAAAAGCGGCAGGAGTTTATAGAGGCGGCGGCAAAGCTTGACGGCGTGTTTGTGCCGTCAAAAGGCACTCCGGCTAAAAAGCGCATTATAAAAGAGCTTGATACCGCCGCATTTCCAAAAGATATAATAGTGCCTTTTATGGGAACGGTACATGATAGGGTAACGCTTGAAATAATGCGCGGCTGTACAAGAGGGTGTCGGTTTTGTCAGGCCGGGTATATATACCGTCCGGTGCGTGAGCGCGGCAAAGATACGCTTATCGATACGGCGCGGTGCAGCATAGATACGACGGGGTATGATGAGATATCGCTTTCGTCACTATCGAGCGGCGATTATTCTGAGCTGGCTCCGCTTATTAAGTCGCTTATATCGGATATGAAGCAGAGAAGGGTGTCGGTGTCGCTGCCCTCTTTGAGGATAGATTCGTTCGCCAAAGAATATATAGAGGATATGCCTTCTGTTAGGAAGTCGGGGCTTACATTTGCGCCCGAAGCCGGAACGCAACGGCTTCGGGATGTTATAAATAAGAACGTTACGGAAGAAGATATGCTTAGCGCCGCGAGAAGCGCTCTTGAGGCGGGCTGGAATACCGTTAAGCTGTATTTTATGATAGGTTTGCCTACCGAAACAGAGGACGATATAAGAGGCATTGCCGAGCTTGCCGAGAAGGTGGCGCGCGAATACTACTCGATACCTCGTCAGATGAGGGCGAAGGGACTTAAAATTACGGTAAGCACTTCGTCTTTTGTGCCAAAGCCGCATACGCCTTTCCAATGGGTGGGGCAGGCATCTATTGATGAGCTTTATCAAAAGCAGCGGATGCTCAAATCGCTGCTTGACAAAAGATACTTCTCCTATAATTGGCATGACCCAAAGCTTAGTATGCTTGAGGCGGTTTTCGCAAGGGGAGGGGAGGAAACGTCGGCGGTTTTGGCCGAGGCGTTTAGAGCCGGTTGCCGGTTTGATAGCTGGAATGAAACATTCGATTTTGACAAATGGCGTATGGCGTTTGAAAAATGCGGCCTTGATATGGAAAAGATGGCTCAAAAGCAATTTGAGCCTGATGAGCCTATGCCGTGGGATATAATATCATACGGCGTTACAAAAGAGTTTTTGTTAGAAGAATACCAAAAAGCGCTGCGCGAAGATGTTACAGACGACTGCCGTTTAGGCTGCCATGCCTGCGGATTGCAGGAGGTTTGCCTGTGAGGATAATAGCCAGATTTAAAAAAGTGGGCGCGGCGGCGTTTATGTCGCATCTTGATTTGCAGAGGT
>JBMNTP010000025.1:0-29341 GCA_050945795.1 Christensenellales bacterium
TTTCTGGCGCTATTCGGTTTTCAAGGTTCCCGCCCCGTGAGGCGGCTTATATATACTACCAAATCATATCCACCTATGTCAACACCTTTTTATACCCTTTTTTAAACAATTTAAAAAACCACTTAAATAGGCATTAAAAAGCGGGCGCACGGTATTTATAGCCGCACGCCCGCTTTTTAACAAAGCTTAGTAGCACTCAAGATGCACTTCAAAGAATGCCTGCGGATGCTTACATACCGGGCATACGCCGGGCGCCGAAACGCCGGAGTGCGTATGGCCGCAGTTGCGGCATTTCCACATGGTATTTTCATCTTTCTTAAATACGCTCTGCTCCTTAAGATTGTTCAGCAGCTTGGAGAACCGCTCCTCATGAAATTTTTCAACTTTGCCTACGCCCTTGAAGAATGCAGCAATTTCATTAAACCCTTCTTCCCTTGCCACTACTTCAAATTTAGCGTACATGTCTGTCCACTCGTAGTTCTCGCCATCTATAGCATCCTGAAGGTTAGCGGCGGTATCGCCAATGCCATCAAGGAATTTATATGCCATTTTGGCGTGCTCTTTTTCCTGATCCGCTGTTTCGGAAAAAATAGCCGCTATCTGCTCATAGCCTTCCTTCTTTGCAATCGCCGCATAATAAGTATACTTGTTACGCGCCTGCGACTCACCGGAAAAAGCTTCCATCAAATTCTTCTCAGTTTTGCTTCCCTTAAGATCCATAATATCTACCTCCGTTTATTTATATCAATAAGCATAAAGCTCTATTGCGTTTTTATCTTTCTACCTTCTCTATAACCGCGCCGCCCAAACACTCATCGCCTTTATAGAAAACGGCGTACTGCCCCGGCGTCACCGCCCTTTGCTTTTCAAAAAACTCCACCCTGCACCCTTCGCTATTCCACATCAGCTTTACTCGCTGATCCGGCTGCCTGTACCTAAATTTAGCGGTACATTCAATCTCACGCTGCGGCTGCTCGGCTATAAAATGCGGCGGACCGCCCTCCATGGCGTTTGAGTAAAGAAGCGCGCTGTCTGCGCCTTGTTCAACAATAAGCCGGTTGCTTTCCATATCCTTATTAACTACAAACCATCTCTCGCCGCTGCCCCGCCCGCCTATTCCAAGGCCCTTGCGCTGACCCAGCGTATAATACATAAGCCCGTCGTGCCTACCCACTACTTCACCGCCAGCCGACACAATATCCCCCGGCCTCGCAGGCAAATAGCATTGTAGAAACTCACGAAACTTTCTCTCTCCTATAAAGCATATTCCGGTAGAATCCTTTTTGCCGGCCGTACTAAGACCCGCCTCGGTGGCTATCTGCCTAAGCCGGCTCTTTTCAATACCGCCTATAGGAAAAATAGTTTTAGACAACGCATCCTGTCCGAGCAAACATAAAAAATATGTCTGATCTTTAGCCGCATCCTCCGCACGCAACAACCGGTAAAAACCGTCACGCTTTTCCACCCTCGCGTAATGCCCGGTAGCTATGCGGCCGGCCCCCGCCTTTAGCGCAAAATCCATAAAAGCCTTAAACTTTATCTCACGATTGCATAGCACATCGGGGTTCGGCGTCCTGCCCGCTTCATATTCTTTAAGGAAGTAAGTAAATACCCTGTCCCAATATTCCTTCTCAAAGTTTACAGTATAATAAGGTATGCCTATGCTGTCGCACACCGCCCTGACGTCATCATAATCCTGCGTTGCCGTACATTCACCGTCCTCGCTTTCATGCCAGTTTTTCATGAAAACGCCGACTACATCATATCCTTCCTTTTTTAACAGCAACGCCGCGACAGAAGAATCCACCCCGCCCGACATGCCGATAATTATGCGCTCTTTCTTCAAACTTCTGAGCCTTCCCGATAATAATTATCTTTTAGTATGCACTATCATAATTATATCAATTTTAACGCCGATTGCAACGGATTTGTAATTTTTATTTGATTTAATACCTCATTTACATGCAGCGTCACTTTATAATACTATATAATGGTTAAAACATCACATGTTCGGAGGAAGCAATGGCACGTTACCGGAAACGAAACAAACAATCAATACTATCCGCAGCAGTTATACTTCTTATATTAGGCATACTGTTGTTTGTTTATTCCCTGGGTGATTTGGCTCAAGCTCCCGGTATACCCTCCCCTTCCCCTTCAAATACCGTCTCAACAAGCGCACCCCTACCGACTGACGGGCAGCTCAGCGCCGTCTTTATAGACGTAGGTCAAGGTGATGCTACGCTTATAATATCTCCTACCGGCGAAACGCTCCTTATGGATGCCGGCGAATACGACAGCGCCGCAGCAGTGCTAGACGCTATTGAGAGTGCCGGCGCCACCCGCCTCGATCATGTTATAGCGACTCATCCGCATAGCGACCATATAGGCGGCCTGCGCGAGGTACTGGAAAACATAGAGTGGGGAACGCTATACATGCCCGACGCCACCCATACCTCACAAACCTTCATACGCCTGCTTGAATATGTTGACGAGCAGAACCGAGAAATAGAAATAGTTTCGGCGGGCGATAGTATACCGCTAGGCGGCGTTACAGCCGAGGTCTTAGCGCCGCAATATAAAGAATATGAAAACCTCAACAATTACAGCATAACAATTAAAATTACGCACGGCGAAACCTCGCTGCTGCTTACCGCTGATAATGAAGCGCTAAGTGAACGAGAGATGATAGCGTCCGGTGCCGATCTTTCATGTACGCTGTTGACATTGCCGCACCACGGCTCAAGAACATCATCAACCGCCGACTTTTTAAAAGCCACCACTCCTAAATATATAATTATAAGCCTTGGTGCCGATAATCTTTACGGTCACCCCCATGAAGAAGTACTAAAGCGACTTAGCGATACAGACGCCGAGATTTTCCGCACCGATCTTAACGGAAATATATACGCCGAATCGGATGGAAAAACGCTTAGCGTCCGCCCCGAACGCTGATGCTGCGGGCATCGCGCTAAAAACCACCCTTTTAGACAAAAAATGCTTCAAATAGTGTATATATGTGCCTAAAATCCCTTTGATACCACAACATTTTGTGGTATACTGTATAAAATATATCAACCGGACAGGCATATATGCGCCAAGAGGTGTATTATGAGAATCTGTGTTATAAACGGCCCAAACCTTAATATGCTGGGCACCCGCGAGCCGGGTATTTACGGCGGCCTTACGCTTGTGGAAATCCAGGAGATGATGCTCCGTCAGGCGCGCCAGCTAAATGTCTCGCTCGTTTTCAAACAATCCAATTCAGAAGGCGATATAGTCGACTACATACAATGTTGCGACGGCAGCTATGACGGCATAGTTATAAACGCCGGCGCTTATACCCATTACAGCTACGCCATTCGCGACGCTATAGCTTCTATATCGGTACCGGCTGTAGAAGTGCATATGTCAAACGTACACGCACGAGAGAGCTTTCGCGGCCATTCTGTGATAGCGCCGGTCTGTGCCGGTCAAATATGCGGATTTGGCGAAGGCTCTTATATGCTGGCAGTACGAGCGCTGGTGGCAATGAGAGGCGGTGCTTAACTTGCTGCATAACAACATTGTGCTTATCGGCTTTATGGGCACTTTAAAATCCGCTCTCGGTTATATGCTCGCTAAACGGCTCAACGCCGGCTTTATAGACACAAACGACTTTCTTGAAACACGACAAAAACGCTCCACCCGCTATATACAAAGCATACACGGCCCCGACTATCTCCGCGCGCTTGAGCGGCATGTCGTGGCGCGTTCGTGCGAATACAGCGGTATTGTTATATCTTGTAGCGGCTCCATACCATACGACCCGCATAATATGGCGCTGCTTAGAAGAAACGGCTTTGTAGTTTGGCTCACCAGCTCGCCGCGCGACATAATAGAGCGGGCCGGTTGCCGGCATCCTTTAAGCGGACAGCCGCCAGACGAAATGATCAACATTATTAACCGCAGCGCCGCCGTATACTCAAAATACTGCGATATGGCTTTTGATACCTCCGGCGGCAGCGACCGCAAATCTCTCTACGACCTATCTTACCGGCTCCACCTCGAACTATCCTCCTTCCAAATACCCGCAAGAGCATAAACAAAGTTTTCCCGCTGTCGATTGACAGCTTTTTTTATTGCGGTATAATAAACATATGAACACTTGCTCATATGTTCAGTCATTCAATAGTATAATTAAGGAGATAGGCATGAGTAAAAGGCACGATCATGAAAAACGCAAGCAATATGTTTTAGAGCGGTTTCTACCGGATGAAACGCTGGAAGCGGCTGCCCAGCTTCTAAAGGCAATGGGAGATCCAACACGCACCCGCATACTGTTTGCGTTATCTGTTCGCGAACTGTGCGTCTGCTGCATAGCCGAGCTGCTCGATATGACGCCGTCGGCAATATCGCACCAGCTCCGCGTATTGCGCCATAACAAGCTTATTAAAAGCAGGCGCAGCGGACGCGAAATATATTATTCGCTTGCCGATCCCCATATCGAAACTGTGCTTGCCCAAGCTATTGAGCATGCCGAAGAAGGAGAACATAAATGAACAAAGCATACATATTAAATTGGCGCGATGATAAAACCTCCGCCTCACAAATATCCTTAGCGCTCGCTAAAGCAAATATACAGGCGCATATAGATGAAGCGTCCCGCCGCCTTTTTGTTTTTGATGATTCTAAGAGCGATATAATATCATCGTCACTGCAGCAAGCCGGAATAAACCCCGATTTAGAAGAAATAGGCCCCGAAGCGCTAAGCGATGAGCATGATGAAAAACACGAACTTAAAGCCGATATATTCACATTAACCGCCGCTTTTTTAGTGGCGCTCGCCGCTTACATTCTTAATTCCCCTATTTCGGTTTTCCTCTATATAGCGGCATGGCTAGCCGCCGGCATAAATGTCTTTATAAGCTTTGGCAGAAGTCTTTTAAAAGGCGACATATTTAACGAAAGTTTTTTAATGACCATAGCCACCGTCGGCGCGCTTTTTTTAGGCGAATATCCCGAAGCTGTCGCGGTAATGCTGTTTTATCGCATAGGCGAAATGTTTGAACATCTGGCGGTAAGCCGCTCCCATAAATCTATCACAAAGATACTCGACATGCGCCCCGACCAGGCTACGCTCGTACTTCCAACCGGCAGCATTATTGTGCCGCCGCAAGCTATCCGCGAAGGCGATATTATAGAAATACTGCCCGGCGAACGTATCCCTCTAGATGCCGTTGTTATAAGCGGCAGCTCGGCGCTCGATACATCTTCGCTGACAGGTGAAAGCCTGCCGGTTGAGGTATCAAAAGGCAGCACTATACTATCCGGCTGCATAAATACCAGCGGACGGCTTACCGCGCGGGTATCAAGCGAATATACGCAGTCAACCGCATCAAAGATAATAGAGTTGGTGCGCTCATCCGTTGAAAACAAAGCGCCGAGCGAAAAATTTATAACCCGCCTCGCGAGAGTATATACGCCTATAGTCGTATCTCTTGCCGTTTTATTGGCGGTTATACCTCCTTTGCTATCGCTCGGCAGCTTTGACTTATGGCTTTATCGCGCGCTGGTTTTTCTTGTAGCCTCCTGCCCCTGCGCCCTTGTAGTATCAATACCGCTTACATTCTTTTCAGGTCTTGGCAACGCTTCAAGAAACGGAATACTTATAAAAGGCGGCAACCATCTTTCGGCTCTCGCCAACGTAAATACAATAGCCTTTGACAAAACCGGCACGCTAACCTCCGGCCGCTTTGGCATAGAGCGTATAACTCCTGTTTCCATAAGCAAAGCCGAGCTTTTAGACTACGCGGCGCACGCCGAAAGCCTGTCCTCCCACCCGCTCGCGAAAGCTATATCTAATGAAGCTAATATAGATGCTTCAAGAATAGGAAGGCTTAACGAATGGGCGGGCAAAGGCGTTGAGGCTACGGTTGACGGCAAAATCGTTCTAGCCGGCAACGCCGCTTTTATGAAAGAACACGGTATAGAAACTAATAGCGGCGACGCTACTACGGTGTTTGTCGCTATTGATGGCAAATACAGCGGCAGCATAACGCTAAAAGACAGAGTTCGTCCTGAAGCGGCTAAAGCCATAGCCGAGCTTAAAGCGCTTCAAATAAAAGACTTTGCCATGCTCACCGGCGACACCGAGCCGGTAGCGCAGCGCATAGCCGCAGAGCTTGGCATAAACAAAGTATTCGCGGCGCTTATGCCGGGCGAGAAGGTCGATAAAATAAAAGGCCTGCCCCGCCCCGCTATGTTCGTAGGCGACGGCATAAACGACGCGCCGGTTCTCGCCGCCGCCGATATTGGCGCAGCTATGGGCTCATTAGGAAGTGAAGCGGCAATAGAGGCTGCCGACGTTGTGCTTATGAGCGACCAGCTTACAAAGCTGCCGCAAGCCATAAGCATATCCCGCCGCACCCGCCGCATAGCCATAGAAAACATAGTTTTTGCGCTGGGCATAAAAGCGGCGGTGCTAACGCTCGGTGCGCTGGGTATAGCGTCTATGTGGGCGGCGGTTTTCGCCGATGTTGGTGTTACGCTGCTTGCGGTATTCAACTCCATACGCGCCTTGAGATAGCGGCGGCTCGTATAAAGCAAAAAAGTGTGCCTTTCGCACACTTTTTTAATGTCTTAAACGCAGCGCCGCCTATATATCCCCTCTAAGCAGATTTTCGGCGTAATCCTTGAGGCTTTCAAATGAATTTACATTATCGCCTCTCTCGCTTATGCTGTCCTTAACGTAGTCGGGCAGCTCCGCGTAATACTTTGCCGCCTCCGGCTCGCTCTTTATAAGGCTGTTAAGCCCTTTGTATTTTTTGCCCAAACCCATCACCTCCATTTATATTGTGCGCACAACAGCGCCGCACCATACAACAAACAATTAGCTCACTGCCTATATCGCGCCGCTTGTATAGCTGCCTATGTATTGAGAAAATAGGAAAAATACATAAAAATGGCGGATCGCATAAACGCGTCCCGCCGTTTCTCTATAAGTATTAATTTCTAGATAAGGTTTTCAGGGTTAAGCGGCTGTAATTTTTCCGGCACGAACAGCCCGTCTTTTCTTATTAGCTTATCGTCAAACCACATCTCGCCGCCGCCATACTCCGGAGTCTGTATGCAAACCAAATCCCAATGCACCGCCGAATTATTGCCGTTATATGCCTCGTCATAGCTTGAGCCCGGCGTAAAATGGAAAGAGCCGCATATCTTCTCATCAAAGAGTATATCGCCTATCGCCTTTGTTATGCGCGGATTAACGCCGAGAGCGAATTCGCCTATATACCTCGCCCCTTCGTCGGTATCGAATATCTTTTTGAGTCTTTCGTTGTCGTTTGACGACGCGTCAATTATCTTGCCGTCCTTAAACTCCAGCCTGACATTCTCATGATTATACCCTTGATACCTTGATGGGGTGTTATATGTTATAAACCCGTTAACGCTGTCTCTTACCGGCGCGGTGTATATTTCGCCGTCCGGTATATTAGATTTGCCGGCGCATTTAACGGCGCCAATACCCTTTATGCTAAAGCTAAGGTCGGTGCCTTTGCCGGTTATCCTCACTCTATCGGTAGTATCCATAAGCGCTTTAAGCGGATCCATTGCCGCCGACATCTTGGCGTAATCAAGATTGCATACGCTGAAGTAAAAATCCTCAAACGCCTCGCTGGACATGCCCGCCATCTGCGCCATAGACGGCGACGGATATCTTAGCACCACCCACCGCGTCTTTCTAACCCTTATCTCGCCATGCACCCTGTTCCAATACACCGTACCGTACATCTGCTGCTTTTCCGGCGGCACATCCGACGACTCCGCAGCGTTGGCTCCGCCACGAAACGCTATATAAGCGTCCATCTTGCCCATGCGCGCCGCATCTATATCCGCCATTACAGATAGCTGCTCTTCGGTAGCGTTCATCAAAAGCTTTCTTTGCACTCTTGAGTCGTTCATAACAACAAAAGGTATACCGCCCGCCTCATACGCCTTTTCTATCAGCGCCTCTGACAATTCCGGCGGACAGCCGGTGTTTTCTATAAGTATTTTCTCTCCCGGCTTAAGCGAGCAAGAGTAATTTACAAGATTGCCCGCGAGTTCAATAAATCTGCTGTCTATCATATTTAAGTTATTCCTTTCCTGTATCAAAGCCGTAAGCCTTGCCGACTATATAAATCGGGCGCGCCTTAGCCTCATCATATACTCTTCCTAAGTATACCCCTACTATGCCTATCGCAACGAGTATAAGCGAATTGCTTAAAAGTATCGCCGCCGCCGCGTAGTTCCATGCCGCCATCGCTACGCCTACCGCCCTTAATACTATCGTAGCTATAAAGTACAGCACCGATAGCACCATCATTATAACGCCTAACCACAGCGACATTGAAAGCGGCTTTGATGAAAACGAGGCAATGCCATCGGCGCTTAGCTTAAGCATCTTTTTAAGCGGATACTTTGTCTCTCCGGCAAAACGCTCGTCTCTAACATATTCATACGCCGTCTGGTTAAATCCCGCCCAAGCTACCATGCCTCTTAAAAACCGGTTGCCCTCCTTCATCGAGCGCATAACATCGGCGACTTTTTTATCTATCAACCTAAAATCGCCGGTATCAAGCGGTATCTTCGTTGTTGATACGCCGGATAAAAAGCGGTAGAACATATGGGCAGTGAGCTTTTTAAAAATCGATTCACCTTTTCTTTTAAGCCTTTTGCCATAAACAACTTCATACCCCTGCTCCCATAGCTTTACCATCTCGGGTATCGCCTCGGGCGGGTCTTGAAGATCGGCGTCTATAATTACAATCGCGTCGCCAGTCGCGTAATCAAGCCCTGCGGTAACGGCTATCTGATGCCCGAAATTTCTCGCAAACTCCACCACCTTAACGGCGCTGTCACGCTTATGCAAATCAAACAGCATCTCAGATGTCTTGTCCTTGCTTCCGTCATTTACGAATACCAGCTCATAAGAGCCGCCCATACCATCCATAACGCCTTTAAGCCGCTTGTATGTTTCTTCAAGCACTTCTTGCTCATTATAAGCGGGTATGACCACAGAAAGCCTTACATTGCCCATATCTTCCTCCAAAATACTATATTGCTACGTCTCCATTATAATCCAATCCCGCTTTAAAAAAAAGCCCGCTTTGATTATTGCCGCTAAAACCCCGTTTATACCCGCTACAACATCTGCTTTTGCTGCTTATAAAGCCATTTGTTCAAGATCGCCGCATTTTGTTTTTTTATGCCGAAAACCATTGACTTTTATGCTGTCATATGCTTTAATTATCTCTGTTGTTTATTAATATTAAACTTTAAGTTTAGTTTTACATTGGTTAAAGCTTTGTAAACAAAAAGTTTACAATAAAGCACCTCACCCCAACGAAAGGAGTCCCCCGATGAACATCGGCTCTAAGATAAAGCAGCTCCGTGTTAAATACGGGCTTACACAGGAAGAACTGGCAAACCGTACCGAGCTGTCTAAAGGCTTCATATCTCAGCTAGAAAGAGATCTTACCTCCCCCTCAATAAATACTCTTATAGACATTCTTGAATGTTTAGGAGTGACGCTAAGAGAGTTTTTCTCCAGCGGCGAGGAGGATGAAAAGATAGTATTTGGCGCTGCGGATGTGTTTGTGCAAGAAGATGCCGACTCCGGCCTAAGCATACAGTGGCTTATAACCAGCTCACAAAAAAACGCCATGGAGCCTATACTGGTTTCTCTCGCTCCCGGCGGCCAAACTGCCGTTTATGACCCGCACGAAGGCGAGGAGTTCGGGCATGTGTTGGCGGGGGCGGTATCGCTTTGCATAGGCGCTAAGCGGTACGCGCTTAAAAAGGGAGATTCGTTTTATTTTAAAGCTGACGCGCAGCACTACATTAAAAACCCCGGTAAGCGGGAGGCGCGTATTTTATGGGTTTCATCGCCACCTAGTTTTTGACAATAACAGCGAATGAGGTATGATAATATGGAAGGAACAGAAAAACATCTGATAGAGCTTAGCAATGTATCAAAGGATTTTGACGGCACCGAAGCTCTAAAAGATATCAATCTTTATATAAATAAGCGTGAATTTCTAACGCTGCTCGGCCCGTCCGGCTGCGGCAAAACAACAATGCTGCGTATAATCGCCGGCTTTGAGCAGCCCACTTCCGGCACTCTGTTTTTCGATAGTCAGGATATAACCGACGTTCCCCCTTACAAAAGGCGGGTAAACACGGTTTTCCAGAAATACGCTTTGTTTCCGCATCTTAATGTTTTTGACAACGTTGCGTTCGGCCTGAAGATAAAGAAAATAGATAAGGATGAAATAAAGAGCAAGGTTTCCTCGCTGCTTTCACTTGTAAACCTTTCGGGATATGAAAAGCGGGCGGTGGACAGCCTTTCCGGCGGCCAACAGCAGCGCATAGCCATAGCCCGCGCGCTTATAAACGAGCCGGAAGTGTTGCTTTTAGACGAGCCTTTGGGTGCGCTCGACCTTCAGCTTAGAAAAGAAATGCAGCTCGAGCTTAAAAAGATGCAGCAGCACCTCGGCATAACATTTATATATGTAACGCATGACCAGGAAGAAGCGCTTACTATGTCTGATACCATCGTTGTTATGAAAGACGGCCGCATACAGCAGATAGGCACACCGACCGACATATACAACGAGCCTAAAAACGCTTTCGTAGCCGATTTTATAGGCGAATCAAACATAATCCGCGGTACAATGGTTGAGGACTATCTCGCACGTTTTTGCGGACGCGAGTTCCGCTGCCTAGACGGCGGCTTTGGAAAAGACGCTCCCGTCGACATAGTCGTGCGCCCGGAGGATGTAAAGCTGGTGCCGGGCGGCGAGGGTATGCTGTCAGGGCATGTCGTTTCAGACCTCTTTATGGGCGTGCATTATGAAATGATTATAGATGCCGGAGGGCATATGTGGCAGGTGCATTCCACCTTAAGAGCCGAACCCGGCTCAACGGTAGGGCTTTTGATACTGCCGGACGATATACATGTAATGAAGAGAGGAGAACAGCCGGAATAAAATGAGGCGCAGTGTATTCGCAACCCCATATCTTATATGGATGATATTGTTTATAGTAGTGCCGTTGCTTCTTATAATTTACTATGCCTTTACGGCAGACGGCAGTTTCTCCTTCGCCAACCTCGCAAAGGCGTTTGAACCCATTTATTTTTCAGTACTGCTGCGCTCGCTTATGATTGCCGGGCTTTGCACAGTTATCTGTCTGCTTTTAGGGTATCCGCTCGCCATGATACTCGCCCGCTCCAGCGCTAGCACCTCTTTTATACTCATGCTTATAATGCTGCCTATGTGGATGAACTTTTTGCTCCGCACATACGCATGGCTGGCGCTGCTCGATACCAACGGGCTTATAAACCGTATAATATCGCTTATGGGATTTCCTAAGGCGCAGCTTTTATACAACCTGCCTTCTATCGTTTTTGGCATGGTATATAACTTCCTGCCGTTTATGATACTCCCGATTTATACAGTGCTGCAAAAAATTCCCCGCTCGCTTATAGAAGCGGCGGAGGATTTAGGTGCCGATTCATATACCGTTTTTAAGAAGGTTACGCTACCTCTTAGTGTGCCGGGCATAATATCCGGCATAACAATGGTTTTTATGCCGGCTGTAACAACCTTTGCCATATCAAGGCTGCTTGGCGGTTCGCATTTTATGATGCTAGGCGACCTTATAGAAAACCAGTTTGTGTTTTTACGGGACTGGAACTTCGGCTCCGCGCTATCTTTTGTAATGATGGTTATAATACTTATATCAATGGCCATTCTTTCAAAGACAGAATCTTTTGAGGAAGGAGATCAGCTTTGGTAAAAAGATTTTTTTCAAAAGCATATATAGGGCTAATACTCGCTTTCCTGTATATGCCTATACTTGTACTCATAGTTTTCTCCTTCAACAAATCAAGGACTATGTCAAAATGGGGCGGTTTCACTCTTTCATGGTACTCCGAGCTGTTTAACGATCCTATGATACTTGAGGCGCTATGGATAACAATATCGGTAGCCGTGCTATCCGCAATTATAGCCACCATAATAGGAACTCTCGCAGCCATAGGCATACATAATATGCGAAAAGGCACGCGCCGCATAGTGACAAGCATAAGCTACATACCCAAGGTAACCCCCGATATCGTAACTGGAATATCACTTATGCTGCTGTTTATATTTTTGAAGATACCGCGCGGCTATTTTACATTGCTGCTGTCGCATATAACCTTCAATATACCGTATGTCATATTCAGCGTTATGCCAAAGCTCAAACAAATGCCGGCCAGCACATATGAAGCGGCGCTCGACTTAGGCGCTACACCCGGCTATGCCATGAGAAAAGTACTGTTGCCGCAGATAATGCCGGGCATAATAACCGGACTGCTTTTCGCCTTCACTCTTTCGCTCGACGATTTTGTGGTATCGTTGTTCACCCGCCAGGATATAAACACGCTGTCCATAATCATATACTCGATGGCGAGAAAAGGCATAAGCCCCAAAATAAACGCGTTATCCGCTCTTATGTTTGTCAGCATAATGGCGCTTATGATAACAATAAATTTCAGAACAAAACGGAATGGCAAAAAGGAGGGACCAAAACTATGACCTTAAAAAGACTGCTCTTCGCGACAATTATTCTGCTGCTCGCTTTTTCATTGGTGGCGTGTGGTAATTCCGGCGATGAGATAACGCTGCATGTGCTTAACTGGGAAGACTACATAGAGCCGGATCTTATAGCGCAATTTGAGGATGAAAACCCCGGCATTAAAGTAAAATACTCAAGTCTGCCGAACAATGAAGAAATGTATACCATGCTCATACAAGAAGATAGCAGGTATGATATTTGCTTCCCGTCAGACTATATGATAGAGCGGCTTATAAAAGACGATCTGCTCCACGAGCTTAATTACGACAACATACCCAACTTTCAAAACGTAATGGAATCCTCCCGCGACCACAGCTTCGACCCCGGCAACAAGTATTCCGTTCCATATATGTGGGGAACACTCGGCATACTCTACAATACCGAAATGGTCAGCGAGCCGGTAACAAGCTGGAATATACTTTGGGACGAGAAATACGCCAACACAATCCTCATGTACGACAGCGTGCGCGACAGCATGGCAGTTTCTCTAAAGCGGCTTGGTTATAGCGTCAACACGCGCGACGAGGCCGAGCTTGAGGAGGCAACGCAGGAGCTTATAGCTCAAAAGCCGCTTGTTGAGGCGTATATGGGCGATAACGTAAAGGATAAAATGATAGGCGATGGGGCGGCGCTTGCGGTAGTCTATTCAGGTGACGCCGTATGGTGTATGCAGGAAAACGAAAAGCTCGAATACGTTGTGCCGGATGAAGGCTCAAACCTCTGGTTCGATAATATGGTAGTGCTTAAAAAGAGCCCGAATAAAGAAGCGGCGGAGCTTTTCATCAATTTCCTTTGCGACGCTGCCGTTTCTCAGGTAAACTCCGAATATATCGGCTATACAACGGCCATACAACCGGCATATGACGCCATGCCCGCCGAATATCTCGAAAACTCGGCATATGTAGCGGACGCCGATATCATCGAAAGGTGTGAGGTGTTCCACGACCTTGGAGACGATACCGCACTCTATGATACGCTATGGATGCGCGTTAAAGCCGAATAATAAATAATATCGCAAAAGACCGCCTTAAGGCGGTCTTTTAGTTTGTATGAGTGACGTTGGAGGCTCCGCCTCCAAACCTCCGCTTAAGGGACAATTGTCCCTTAAGAATCCCATATTGAAAATGCCTCATAGAAGCATTTTTCGAGTCTTTTGGTTCTTTTCTTCAAGAAAAGAACCGAGTGCGCGAGGGCAGAGCCCTAGCAAAAAACTTTATAATCGGTCTATCCTCAGTTCTTAAGACTGTGTATAGGCGCAGGTATCCTGCCGCCCCTTAGTATAAAATCTCGGCTTGAAAAAGGATGTACCGGCATTACCGGCGCACTACCGAGCAACCCCCCAAACTCTACCCTGTCGCCCACCTTCTTCCCGGGCGCGGGTATTATCCTTACAGCCGTTGTTTTCTGGTTTATCATACCTATCGCCGCTTCATCTGCAATTATGGCAGATATCGTCTCAGCCGGAGTATCGCCCGGCACCGCAATCATATCAAGCCCTACAGAGCATACGCAGGTCATAGCCTCCAGCTTGTCAAGGCTAAGCGACCCGCGCTCGACAGCGGCTATCATGCCGGCGTCCTCGCTTACGGGTATAAACGCTCCCGACAAGCCGCCAACATGTGAGGAGGCCATAACTCCGCCCTTTTTAACTGCATCGTTAAGCAGCGCTAAAGCCGCAGTAGTGCCATGCGTACCGCACGACTCCAGTCCCATTTCCTCAAGTATATCGGCAACGCTGTCGCCCCTTGCCGGAGTAGGCGCGAGCGAAAGGTCAACTATACCAAACGGCACATTAAGCCGCCGTGACGCCTCCCTGGCTACCAACTGACCCATGCGAGTAATCTGAAACGCCGTCTTTTTAATTGTCTCGGCCAATTCATCGAACGACTTGCCTCTTACCTGCTCAAGCGCCTTCTTAACAACACCCGGCCCGCTGACGCCGACATTTATAACCGTCTCTCCCTCTCCGGGGCCGTGGAAAGCGCCGGCCATAAAAGGATTGTCCTCAACAGCATTAGCAAATACCACAAGCTTGGCGCAGGCGAGTCCGCCATCTTTTTCGGTGCGTGCCGCCGCCCGTTTTATAATATGCCCCATCTCATAAACGGCGTCCATGTTTATACCCGCCCGCGTAGTCGCCACATTTACAGACGAGCATACTCTTTCTGTCGCCTCCAGCGCCTCGGGTATAGAAGCTATAAGATTTTCATCCGAACGTCCGGCGCCTTTATGCACCAGAGCAGAAAACCCGCCTATAAAATTGACGCCCGCCTCTTTGGCCGCCTTTTCAAGCGCCAAAGCGTAAGGCACATAATCAGGAGAATTGGCAGCCGCCGCAACAAAAGCTATCGGCGTTACCGATATTCGCTTATTAACTATCGGTATGCCGTATTCATCTTCAATTCCCTCGCATACCTTTACAAGGCTGCCTGCCTCTCGCATTATCTTTTCATATATAAGGTCGCATGCCTTAGAAACATCTTGCCTAGCGCAGTCATACAGTGATATGCCCATAGTGACGGTGCGAATATCAAGATGCTGCTGATCAATCATATTTATTGTTTCAAGTATTTCGCCCTGAGTTATCATTACAGCCTCCTCAAATCCTGTGCATAGCCTGGAAAATATCTTCGCGCTGTATCCTTATCGATAAAGACATCTCCTCACCAAGCTTGTTGAGGCTGTCCTGCATTTCTCCAAATGTCGTTTTCATGCCGGTAGCGTCAACCAGCATCATCATAACAAAATATTCCTGCAAAACCGTCTGGCTTATATCAAGTATATTTACGCCATATTCGGCCAAAAGACAGCTTGTCTTGGCTATAATGCCAACCTTGTCTGTGCCTATAACAGTTACAAACGCTCTCATTAGAGTTACCCCCGAATCTTTTTTGTCGCGCCGCCTACAAAACCCTTTTTGGCGCATTCACATTATAATACAAACAGCGGTGAATTGGAAAGCTAAATAAAGCCTGGCGGTATATAAAGGCTTTATTTGGCAACATTAGCTTAAATATAATGACCGGTTTATGATACCGCCATAATATAGGCGGGTCATTTTTTGCTAAAGTGGTTCGTAATTTGTCCCATTAATAATTATTTTTTGTGCATTATGCTTTTTTGTACCTTAGCCGCCGCGTCGCAAGCGGCTATTCGGTTGAAAAAAACCAGTAATGAGGTATAATTAAATGAGTTGTACAAATGCTTATTTTATGAATTTAATTTAAAAGGGAGGAATAATCATGGCACTGGTAACCACTCGCGAAATGTTTAAAAAGGCTTATGACGGGGGCTATGCTATAGGAGCCTTCAACGTCAACAATATGGAGATAATTCAAGGCATCACAGAGGCGGCTAAAGAAGAAAATGCGCCTTTGATACTTCAGGTATCGTCCGGCGCTAGAAAGTACGCCAACCATACCTATCTTATGAAGCTGGTTGAGGCAGCCATCGCCGAAACAGGTCTGCCCATAGCTCTCCATCTTGACCATGGCGACTCGTTTGAGCTGTGCAAAAGCTGCATAGACGGCGGCTTCTCCTCCGTTATGATAGACGGCTCTCATCATTCGTTTGAAGATAACATAAAGCTCACCCGTCAGGTTGTAGAATACGCGCATGACCGCGGCGTAACCGTTGAAGGCGAACTCGGTCGCCTTGCCGGCATAGAAGACGATGTAAACGTCAGCGAGCAGGACGCCGCCTTCACACAGCCCGACGAGGTTGAGGAATTCGTATCAAAAACCGGCGTCGACTCTCTCGCAATCGCCATAGGCACCAGCCATGGTGCGTTCAAGTTTAAGGGTGAAGCCAAGTTGCGTTTTGACATACTCGAAGAAATACAGCGTCGTCTTCCCGGATACCCGATAGTTCTTCACGGCGCTTCAAGCGTTATGCCGGAATATGTCGACATAATAAACAAATACGGCGGCGATATGCCGGGCGCGAAAGGCGTTCCTGAAGATATGCTAAGGAAAGCAGCCGCCATGGCCGTCTGCAAAATAAACATAGACAGCGATCTGCGCCTTGCCATGACCGCTACCATCCGCAAGCATATGTTTGAAAACCCCACTCATTTCGACCCCAGACAGTACCTCGGGCCGGCCAGAGCGGCAATTAAAGAAGTTGTAAAGCATAAGCTGGTAAACGTTCTTGGCTGCGCTGGAAAAGCCTGAAAAACTATATAAGTCAATAGTTAATAAAAGCCCGGCGTAAGCTGGGCTTTTGTGTTGCCGGAGAACGTTGGAGGCACCGCCTCCAACGCCTTTCCCGCACATACAACAAAAAAACCCGGCGATTGCCGGGCTTTTGTTTTACTTTTATTTGATTTCGACTGTCGCTCCAACATCCTTAAGCGAGGCGGCAACTTTATCAGCGTCCTCTTTGGATACAGCTTCTTTAACAGGCTTCGGCGCGCTGTCAACAAGCTCTTTTGCTTCCTTAAGGCCAAGGCCGGTGATCTCACGAACAACCTTTATAACCTTTATCTTCTGGGAACCGATCTCTGTAAGTATAACGTCGAATTCGGTCTTTTCTTCAGCAGCGTCAGCAGCGGCGGCGGGGCCGGTAACTGCGGCAACAGGAGCAGCGGCGCTAACGCCATACTTTTCCTCCATGGCTTTAACCATGTCGGCCAGCTCCAGTATAGTCATTTGGTCTATGGTATCAAAAATCTGTTCAACAGTAAGCTTCTCTGCCATTTCAAATTCACTCCATTCCTAAAATAATTGTTCAGGCCGCGGCCTGTTTTTCTCTTATAGCGTCTATCACTCTTGCAAGTCCGGATATAGGCGATGTAATAGAGCCAAGTATCCTCGCTATGAGCACCTCGCGCGGCGGCAGGTCGGCCAAAGCCTTTACCCCGATCGCGTCTATAACCTTGCCCTCGACAATACCGCACTTTATCTCGGTCTTTTTAACCTTCTTTATAAAGGCGCTCATTATCTTGGCGGGGGCCACCGGATCATCATATCCAAAAGCCACCGCTGTGGGGCCTTCAAGATGCGGAATCAGTTCTTCATAGCCAAGCTGCTCGGCAGCGCGCCTTAGCATCTTGTTCTTCATAACGCGGTATTCCACGCCCTGCTCCCTGAAATTGTTGCGCAATTCTGTGACTTCCGCCACCGTAAGGCCACGGTAATCAAGGAATGCAACGCCCTGTGCCCTTGAAAGCTTGTCAACCATATCGGCAACAATCTTTTCCTTTTCTTTAATGCTGTTTACTGACATTGTTTCACCTCCCCTTCCATTTAAAAAAGCCCTTGCAGGCGCAAGGGCAATAAACACAAAGCTAATATAGCTAAAGTATATCTCCCTCGGCCGGCAAAATATTAAGCGTAAAAACGCACCTGCTGTCTATGGGTTTAAAATATTCTATTTACTCCGGCATTTTATCACAGGCCCAAAAGCCTTGTCAATGTTTAGACGGAAAACTTCTGCTGGTTAAGCTTAATGCCGGGGCTCATTGTGCTTGAAATCACAACGCTCTTAAGGTATGTGCCCTTAGCCGCCGGCGGCTTAGCCTTAATTACCGCTTCCATAAGTGTGCGCAGGTTTTCCAAAAGCTTTTCGCTTTCAAACGACTTCTTGCCAATCGGTACATGCACTATGGAAGTTTTGTCTACCCTATACTCAACCTTACCCGCCTTTATATCAGCTATGGCCTTGGCCACGTCCTGTGTAACCGTACCCGACTTGGGGTTAGGCATAAGACCTTTAGGGCCTAATACGCGACCTATGCGACCTACAACGCCCATCATATCCGGCGTGGCTACGCAAATATCAAATCCAAACCAGTTTTCGCCTTGTATTTTGGCTACAAGCTCTTCGCCGCCTACGAAATCGGCTCCCGCCTCCTCCGCCTCGCGCGCCTTATCGCCCTTAGCGAATACCAGAACCTTAACTGTTTTACCCGTGCCATGCGGCAGTACTACAGCGCCACGAACCTGCTGATCGGCATGCCTCGGATCTACGCCCAGGCGTACCGAAAGCTCTATTGTTTCATCGAAATTGGCCTTCGCCATTTCTTTTACCATGCTAATCGCTTCTTCCGGATCGTATAGCTTTTCCCTATCAATTAACTTCTTGCTCTCAAGATACTTTTTTCCGTGTTTCATATTCAATCCTCCCTGTGGTTCATACGGCGAAGTCCGCCTCCCACCGTCGCTTTAGCCCTCTACCTTAACGCCCATAGAGCGCGCCGTGCCCGCTATCATGCTTACAGCCGCATCAAGGCTTGCCGCGTTTAAGTCAGGCATCTTGGTATTGGCTATTTCTTCAAGCTGCGCCCTCGTTATCTTTGCAACCTTTTCAACATTGGGTTTGCCGCTGCCGCGTTCTATGCCGCATGCCTTTTTGATAAGCACCGCAGCCGGCGGAGTCTTTGTGATAAACGAAAATGAACGGTCCGCATAAACGGAAATAACAACGGGTATCACAAGTCCCGCCTGTTTAGCCGTCCTTTCATTAAATTCCTTGCAAAATCCCATTATGTTTACGCCGTGCTGTCCGAGCGCGGGGCCAACAGGCGGCGCCGGCGTAGCTTTTCCCGCCGGGATTTGAAGCTTGATATAACCGGTAATCTTCTTTGCCAATGTAATTTCCTCCCTTGGTTTGTGGTTTTAGCGGAATTATCCTCCCACTCAACAAAAACGCATAAGCGTAAGTTGCTCTTTTAGCGCGTCAGATGGCTTTAACCTGTATAAAATCTAGTTCCACGGGGGTATCCCTTCCAAACATGGATACCAAAACCCTAACCTTCTGCCGCTCAACGTTTATCTCTTCAACAACGCCTATAAAGCTTTCAAGAGGTCCGGCCACAACTCTTACAGTCTGTCCGACCTCAACATCCAGCACGATAGGCATGTTTTCAACGCCCATGGAAACCACTTCCTCATCGGAAAGCGGTATGGGCTTGCTGCCCGGCCCAACAAAACCCGTCACGCCGCGAGCGTTTCTCACAACGTACCAGGTTTCATCGTCCATAAGCATTTTCACCATAACATAGCCCGGATAAACCTTTCTTTGAACAGTTTTCTTCTTACCGTTTTTTATTTCAATGGTTTCCTCCATAGGAACCTTGACCTCTAAAACACGGTCTTGAAGCTGCCTGTTCTCCACTGTTTTTTCCAGGTTGGCTTTAACCTTATTTTCATACCCTGAGTATGTATGTACAACGTACCATTTTGCTTCTTCCATAATAACGCGGATTCCTCCGCCTCCTTAAGCCAATATTTCCCCTCAAATAACAAGCTTAAGCAGTTCGCCCAGCCCAATATCAATAACGCCGACAACAACGGCCATCAAAACGACAAAAGCCAGTACCGCGCCGGTATAAGATATAAGTTCTTTTTTTGTGGGCCAGCTGCATTTTTTAAGCTCTGCTATAACTTCCTTGAAAAACTTCAGAAGCGAGCGGCGCTTTTTCTTTTCCGGCTTCTTTTTCTTGTCTACAACATATTTTTTAGCCATTGCCAAACCTCACAGTCAGGATTATTACTTGGTTTCCTTATGCGCAGTGTGCTTTTTGCAGAACCTGCAATACTTGTTCGCTTCCATTCTGTCGGGGTCGTTCTTCTTATTTTTCATTGTATTGTAGTTGCGCTGCTTGCACTCGCCGCACGCCAATGTGATTTTTACCCGCATGGTAGATCCCTCCATTTATCTATGCGCGCCCTCTGCTATTGGGCATAAGGACGCAATACCCCATTAAAGGGATACCTTAAATAATTTATCACAACGGCATCCCTCTGTCAACGAAAATATATCACAGGCCTTATTAAAAGAGCATATTTAGCGTTTTATGCGCTGCTGGCCTTGCGGGTATCCTTCAAGTCCCTTAAAAGCCCCTCGTACTCTTTTTTTAGCTCGGCATTTTCCGGCGCTAGCTTTAAAGCCTTTTCATAATCTTCAATAGCGTCTTTGCTCCGCCCCCTGTCGGCAAGAAACCTGCCCCTGTCAATAAAAGCGCGTAATCCGCCACCAAGCCTTATCGCGGTATTAAGGTCGCGCCCCGCTCTTCTCTGTTTTTTTACCTTAATATATCCTTCCGCCCTGTTAAGGTAGTATTCGGCGTTGCTATTATCAAACCTTATAGCCAGTGTAAAATCTGATATGGCGTCATTCACTAACCCCAGCGCAAGGCGGGATTCGCCTCTGCTGTTATAAGCATGAGGGTTTGAGCGAAATTTTGCCATATAAGTATTATACTGCTTTATCGACTGCTCATACTCCCCGCGTCTATAAAGCAATTGCCCAAGCTCAAAGCAAGGCAGCGGCACACCCGGCTCCAGCTCATACGCCCTTTTGTAATCCTCCTCCGCCTCGTCAAACTTCTCGGATATATGATAAGCCCTGCCGCGATTATAGCGCACCTCGGAATGGCTGTCATCTATATCTATAATAGTGGTATAGTCGGCAATGGCGTCTTCTATTTTGCCGCCCTCAAAGTGCAGCAGCGCCCTGTAAAAAAGCGCCTCCGGATCGTTGCGCCTTTCAAGTACCACATTAAAATCCTCTTTCGCGCCTTCAATATCGTGACGCCTTAGACGGACAACAGCGCGCCGCACCATTATATCCATAGAGTGAGTGTGCAGCTTAAGCGCCGCCTCATAGTCAGCCTCAGCGCGTTTGAAAAGGCCAAGACTTTCATATACCAGACCTCTTTCCAGATATCCTGAAGGCAGGTGCGGATTATTGCGTATTTCTTCGCCAAGATACGCAATCAGCTTTTTCGCCCTCAAGTATCTGTAATATCTATATATTAAGCTTACAAATTTAAATAAAACATACATAATAACAGCTCAACCTCAACCTTGATTAACACCAAATCAATAACATAACATATATGATTATACTTTTTTTATACGTTTGTGCCAATACCCATTTGGCGCGCGGCATATACCGCCGCCTTTAAATCGATAGTACCATGCCGATTTCCCATCCATTTCAATATATGCCAAGGCCAAAGGAAATGCCGCCCGAAACGGACGGCATCCCTTTGGTGGATTCTATCGGATTGTCTATTCTGCTTGTTTTCCTCTCTTCCTTCCGGCAGCTAGTATCAGCGCGCCGCCTGCCGCCATCATCAAACCAATCGCCATTATTATCCATATCGGCGTTTCACCTGTTTTTACCAACTCCGGCGGCCCTTCAGGCGGCGAAGTTGTAGGTATATCGGTTATCGGAGGATCGGAAGTCGGAGGATCGGTTACAGGGGGCGTGGTCGGCGGACCTTCCGGCGGCGTTGTGGTTATTATGATTTCCTTATCGTTAAAAACCTTAACGTTATCCGTCTCTATGTCGTCAACCCAAGTGCTTCCCGTTTCGTCTATCAAGAACAGGACATCATCCGCCTTCACATATCCATCGGGAACAGTAGTTTCAACAATCTTAAACTCTCCCGGCCACAGATCTCCGAAATAGTAGGAGGTCTGACCCGTCTTCTCGGAACCTACCGCTACCCAATCACCATCCACATACTCATAGAGTGTGAAGCCCGCGCCCTCTAGCGGAGTATCATTTATATCTACCTTATTTATTGTTATATGGCAATCCACCGGATCGTTAACAACGAGCACCTCGCCCTCAACAATATCCTCGCCTATTAGCGTATCGCCATCGGCGTCTATTATGAAGAGTACGTCGTCTCCACCTTCATATAGCACAGGAACAGTAGTCTCTACTATCTTATACTCACCCGGCAGAAGGTTACTCCACTCAAACAGGCTGCCTCCGCTAAGCTCTGCCCCTACCGCTACCCAGTCTCCTTCTACTTTCTTGTACAACGTGAACCCTGCCCCACTAAGCGCGGCTTCCTCGTCGTCAACCTTACGTATACTTATGCCGCCGGTTATAAGCGTATTGCTTATGTCTATGCGACCGGTAACGGTTTGACCGCCTATTAGCGTATCTCCATCGGCGTCTATCGTGAAGAGTACGTCGTCTCCGGCTCTATATCCGGCGGGCGTAGTAGTCTCTACTATCTTATACTCGCCCGGCAGAAGGCTGCTCCACTCGAACAGGCTGCCTCCGATAAGCTATGCGCCTACCGCTACCCAGTCTCCCTCTACCTTCTTGTACAACGTGAACCCCGCTCCATTAAGCGCAGCTTCCTCGTCGTCCACCTTCCGTATGCTTATTCCGCCGGTTATAAGCGTATTGCTTATGTCTATGCGGCCGGTAACGGTTTGACCGCCTATTAGCGTATCGCCATCGGCGTCTATCGTGAATAGCACATCTGCTCCGGCTCTATATCCGGCGGGCGTAGTAGTTTCGACTATCTTATATTCGCCCGGTAGCAGGTTACTCCACTCAAACAGGCTGCCGCCGCTAAGCTCTGCCCCTACCGCTATCCAGTCTCCTTCTACCTTCTTGTACAACGTGAACCCTGCTCCATTAAGCGCAGCTTCCTCGTCGTCAACCTTACGTATGCTGATGCCGCCGGTTATAAGCGTATTGCTTATATCTATGCGACCGGTAACAGTTTGACCGCCTATTAGCGTATCGCCGTCGGCGTCTATCGTGAATAGTACATCTGCTCCGGCTCTATATCCGGCGGGCGTAGTAGTCTCGACTATCTTATACTCGCCCGGTAGCAGATTACTCCACTCAAACAGGCTGCCGCCGCTAAGCTCTGCCCCTACTGCTATCCAGTCTCCTTCTACCTTCTTGTACAACGTGAACCCTGCTCCATTAAGCGCAGCTTCCTCGTCGTCAACCTTACGTATGCTTATTCCGCCGGTTATAAGCGTATTGGCTATTTTCTGCCAGCTATCGCCTATATCCGTGCCGTTGACCTTTGTTTTGCCGTCAAATGTAATTTCAAATTCTAGCGGGTTCCCGGCTAAATATCCGGCAGGAGCCGCTGTCTCTACCACCCTGTATTGCCCCTTAGACAATCCGCTCCACGAGAACGACGAGGTGCCGCTGCCCACTTTTACCGTTCCCGGCACTAACTGCCAGGAGGAGCCGCTAAGCTTCTCAATCCTAAAAGTCGCTCCGTTCAGGTAGGAATTCGGATTAGCCGCATCAACCTTTTTAACATTTATTCCGCCGGTATTATAGTTCTTTATCTTAGGCGGTTTTGAGGGGTTGACCTTGCTATCGCCTATGTAGGCATCTCCATTTGCCCTTATGGTGAATTCCAATGGATCAGCAATCTGATATCCGTTTGGCGCTACAACCTCTACCACTCTGTAATCGCCGGGCAGTAATCCGCTCCATGTAAACATTGATCCACTAGAATTTTGCTGCTGACTGCCGGCAACAACCTCCCACGCAGCCCCGACTTTCTTTTCAATCCTAAAAGTCGCTCCGTTAAGGCCGCTATCATTCTGTTTTACTTTCTGTATCTTTATTCCGCCGGTTATTATGCGCTGATTCTTTATATGTTGCCATTTATTTGTAACATCGGTACTGCCTCTAAAAGTTTTCCCGTCTTCCCTTATGGTAAATTCCACAGGATCGGCCGCCTCATAGCCATTAGGCGCCGCCGTCTCTACCACTCTATAATCGCCGGGATCAAGTTTCTCCCATCTAAAATGAAAACCCTCCGGCTCATTAGGCATTCTTTTGCCGTTTACAACTTGCCACGAATCTCCGACTTTCCTTTCAAGCGCAAATGTCGCGCCTATAAGGTTAGCGTTGTTCTGGTCTACTTTCCAAACCCAGATTTCTCCCTGCTTTATCGGCTCGTTTTTTATATTTCGTTCTGTAGTCTTATTTTTACTTACAGTAACCTCTACCGGCGCCGCCTTCTGATATCCCGCCGGCGCGACTTTCTCTACCACTCTGTAATTGCCTGTATCTAAATTATTCCAGGTAAACATCGAGCCATTGGGCTTATATTGCTCGCTGCCGGGTACTTCCTGCCACGGCCCATTGCCGATTTTTCTTTCAAGCACGAAAGTCGCCCCATTAAGCGACCGGTTTTTATCGTCACGCTTATTAACCTTTATATTGCCCTTGTTTCGAGACATTGTCTCAAACTCCTGGCTCTCGTTGACGATAACCGGCTCCAGCTCTTCGCCTTCACCGTCATCTCCGCTTTGATCCGCCGTCATGACATCTTGACCGCCGCCGAATGCCGCATTCAATACGGGCGGCTCCTCATCGCCCTCGTCATCCGCTTCTACGACCGAAATCAGCGTTACATCCTCGTTATCGCCCTGCACCGGCTGCTCCGGTTCATCACCTGCCTTCGCGTCGTTCTTTGCGTCGTCCCCCGCCTCATCCTTCACGTCGTCCTTCACATCTTCTGATCTCTGCTCCGGCTCTATCACAACCCCCGCTTCGTTTTCGTTGCCGGCCAAAGCGACAACTACTCCTAGAAACAGTACGCTCGTCATACATATGGCAAGCAGCAGAGCGAAGAATTTTTGGGTGCTTTTCGTCTTACTCATCTCGAAATCCACCTTCCTTGTAGCTTTTGTAGCGGCATATGCTTTTGTCATTTTAATTTTCCGCCCTGCATATGATCGCTTGGTCCGTCGCATAAATAATATTTGCTATAATATCTGGTATTAATGTTAAAATTAGCAAAGTAGTATCATGTCTAAAACTCATCCCACTCTCTTTTTACTCACAGAACCACGAATTCATAGGAAATAATATGATAATTTTCTATCACTGTTTCTAAAGTGTGATTATTTGTGGTACAAAAAAAGCCGCCAGCATATAAAAATGCCACGGCTCTAGCGTCAAGAACGGATATTAAATTATTTCAAATCAGTCAGGATTGTTTTTCATCCGGCTTTTTAAATATAATAAACTTGCTTAGAACGTAGTTTACCGCTATAACTACAACATTCATTATTATCTTAGCCGCCGTCATATCAACCGCGACTTTTTCAACCAACAACCACATGCCAACCTCGTCTATGCCAAGCGAAAACAACCTTGCCGCCATAAATGAAATCGACTCTTTAATAATAACCTTCGCCGCGAAACTTCTGCTCTTAAAAACCCATATCTTATTTACTACAAAAGCAAAAAGCACAGAAATAAACCAGGCTAATACGTTAGCATATAGATAATCTATACCTGCTAAAATACCGACCTGGAAAACAACGAAGTTTACAAGCGTAGTCAGTGCGCCGAATATAATATAAAGTCCGGTCTCTGAAAAGGCCAGATTTTTTACCTTTATATATATGCTTTTAAGTTTGTCCATAACGCAGCCTCCCGCTTTAATGCTTGCGGCAACAAAAGTTTATACCTGCCCATCAAATATGTCAAATGGCGCGCCCGCTTGATATTATGCCGCTATTGGTATTATTTAACTCCCCTTAATCATTTTCCTTCACATATAAATAACGATGTGCTATAATCAAACTCAAATAAACAATATGAATTGTTATTTAATAATCAATATTATCCGGCTGTCCGGACAAACAGGAGAGAACATGAAAATGAAATATATATTACTAATATTGTCGCTGTGCGCAGGTTTGACGCTGACTTCATGCCGGAATACCGCCCCGCCACAGCAGAACGCGCCATCATCCCCTTCCCCAATAGAGACGCAGCAAACGGCAGCTTCCTGGCAGTCGATATCTCCGGAAGAGGCGTATGATCGGCTCAAAAATGAGGAGGGCATATTTCTTCTCGATGTAAGAACCGCTGAGGAATGGAAAGAGGGCCATATACCCGGCTCTTTTAACATACCTGTAGACAATGTAGCGGATGGCATCGCCGCGCAGCCGGTCAACCATGACGATACTATATTTATATACTGCCGCAGCGGCAACCGCTCTAAAACAGCGGCTAACGCGCTTATAGCGGCGGGATATACAAATGTGTACGACCTTGGCGGCATAGGCGATTGGCCGTATGAAGTGGTAGTTGGCGAAGAAACCGACTATTCTGTTTTCCCTTTACAGCATACGTTTTGGCAGAATCGCTTCCATGAGGGCGAAGCGGCGTCAGAGGGAGAGCAGCGTCAGCTTATACCCGACTTCACGCTGCCGTCAAATACCGGTTCTGACATATCGCTCTCCGATTATAACGGCAGCATAGTGGTGCTGAATTTCTGGGCGAGCTGGTGCCCACCGTGCGTAGCGGAGATGCCGGAATTTGTAGCGCTAGAAAATGAATTTGAGAGTCGGGGCGATGTCAAACTGCTTACAATAAACCTTACCGACGGCATGCGCGAAACACGCGACGACGCCGACGGCTTCATCGATAAAAACGGCTACGACTTTACCGTTCTCTATGACGAACAAGGCGAAGTCAGCGGTATGTTCGGCATATCGTCAATTCCTACCACCGTAGTTATAGACAAAGAAGGCTATCTTTCAAGCTATGTGCTCGGCGCGACAAACTATGACGCCGTTATGTCAATGGTAAACGAGGTGAAATAATGCTTTCTTCTATGGCACCGGCATTTTCCTGGTCGCTCGCAGCATTGGTTTTTACAGAAGGCCTTGCCGCCTTTATATCCCCTTGTATACTGCCCATGTTTCCAGTATATATAATGTACCTTTCAGGCGGCAGCGACCTTAACGATCGAAAAAGGCTGCTTATAAACACACTGTTTTTCATACTCGGCTTTACTATAATATTCGTGCTGCTAGGAGCCGGCGCTTCTGCGCTGGGTAGCCTTTTAAACAATAACCGCCTGCTGTTGCAGCGTGTAAGCGGCGGAATAATTATTATACTCGGCCTCCACTATACAGGGCTGCTCAATATAAAGGCGCTGAATTATGAAATGCGGTTTCAGGCCGCCGCCGAAAAGCTAACTCCGCTTCGCGCTCTATTGTTCGGCCTCGCCTTTTCCTTCGGCTGGACGCCGTGCCTCGGCCCCATGCTCGGCTCAGCCATGATGATAGCCGGCAACACCTCAACGCTTTTAGAAGGCATGTTTTTGCTGTTTATATTTTCCATGGGGCTTGGCGTACCGTTTTTTATATTCACAATGCTGTACAGCCGATTAAAGCAGCTTGTCAGCTTTATGAATAAGCATCATGGCATAATAAAAAAGGTTGCAGGCGGGCTGCTTATTTTAACCGGCCTGCTGCTGCTTTTCGATGTGTTCGGCTATTATGCCGCCCTTTTTTCATAACGCTACGGCTTTGTGTGTTCATCCCTTCGGCGCTTGGCCGGAGGGATTTTATTATATCCGCCTGTGATTAATAACATAACTCCTCAAATCTAAATTATATGCTATAATAGTTCTATCATTTTTCCATGGGTATTTAACATTGAAATACCCTGCGAAAAATAAAACATATTTAACATATTTACAAACTATGCTTGCTTTTTTATTATACTTTATAGTTAGGGATTAGCGATATGAATAATACTCACAACAACCGCCCCGGGCGGGAAATAATAAGGCTCGAAGGCCTTAAAAAAACTTTTGAAAGTCAGAGCGGAGGCGTAGTTGCGCTTAACGGTATAGACCTAAGCGTACGCGAGGGCAATATATACGGCATTATAGGCATAAGCGGCGCCGGAAAAAGCACGCTTATACGCTGCATAAACCGCCTTGAAACGCCGGATGAAGGCAGAATATATATTGATGGCGAGGACATAACTCTGCTTGAAGGCGAGCAGCTTTACCGTCTTCGCCATTCCATAGGCATGATATTCCAGCAGTTTAATCTCTTTATGCAGCGCTCGGTGCTGCATAATGTGACTTTTCCGCTGGAGATACTCAAGCCGGAGTCATCGGGTCCGGACGATGAAAAGCAGTCTAAAAGCAGCTTAAAGGCCCAAAACCGCAGAAAAGCGATAGAGCTTTTAAAACTCGTGGGACTTGAAGATAAAATCGATGCGTACCCCTCTCAGCTAAGCGGCGGACAAAAGCAAAGAGTGGCGATAGCCAGAGCGCTGGCTGCCGATCCTAAAATGCTGCTTTGCGATGAAGCTACATCGGCGCTCGACCCCATGACTACCCGCTCCATACTCGACTTGCTCCAAGAGATAAACCGCCGCCTGGGCATAACGATAGTTATGATAACTCACCAGATGGAGGTAATACAACAGATATGCACGCATGTCGCGGTAATAGAAAACGGCAGGATAGCCGAGTATGGCGATGTAACGGAAGTATCCATGCGCCCGCGCACAGCGGCGGCTAAAAAACTGTTTCGCACCAGCGATATAGATTTTAGTCTGCCTGTTGGCAAAGGCATAAGGATAATATTTGAAGGCGATAAAGCGCATGAGCCTATTATAGCCAATATGGTGCTCGCGAGCGGCGCGCCAATAAACATACTAAGCGGCAAAATAACCCGTTACGGCGGGAAAGCGTTCGGACAGCTCGTTATAGCTTTGCCGCATGACGCGGCCGCCGCCTCCGCCGCCCTTTCATACCTAAGCGGCGTGGGCTTAAGCTTTGAGGAGGTGAATTAAATGGTCGAATGGCTGTCAATGATGGGCATAGGCCTGCTTGAAACGCTCTATATGACGCTTGTTTCAACGCTTATATCGTATATAATCGGTTTGCCCCTCGGCATAATACTCGTTGTAACCCGACGCGGCCATATTTGGCCCCACCCCAACTTAAACAGGATACTTGGGAGCATCGTAAACATAATACGGTCTATCCCCTTCCTTATACTGCTTATACTCGTTTTGCCGCTCACCCGGCTGATTGTAGGCACTACAATAGGGCCGACAGCCGCCATAGTGCCGTTGGTGCTCTCGGCCGCGCCATTTATAGGCCGGCTTGTTGAATCATCAATACACGAAATAA
>JBMNTP010000026.1:0-29238 GCA_050945795.1 Christensenellales bacterium
TGTCGCGGGGCCCCGCCCCCCGCGCCCCCGCTTAAGGGACAATTGCCCCTTAAGAATCCCGTTTTAAAATGCTGCATATGCGGCATTTTTAGTTTGTAACGAGAATTTCGGCAAGGTAGGGGATAAGGAGAAAAGCTTTTCCTTTAATCTTAGTGGGATTAATCTTTAAATTAATTCTTCTATGTATTATGGTTAGAAGGCCGATCGGAAAGCAGATTGAATAATAAATAACAAACAGTGCCGCCGGTTTCTTTTGACTGAACCTTTTCTTTTCCTAAACAAGAGGCAGAACAACTAACAAATAAATAAGCCGCCATAAGGCAGCTTAACTATGGATTGTCAAAAGCGCAATTGGTTTTGTTGACTTCACTTTTGCTTTTTCTAAAAAGTGAAAACTATTAGCAAACCTAAAAGCTGCTATAAGGCGGCTTAATTATAGATTGTCAAAAGCGCAATTGATTTCTTTTGGCTCCACCTTTTCTTTTTCTAAAGAAAAGGTGGAAGAAAAGGTGGAACGCTAATAGCTTAATAGGGTTTCGACGGTATCTATATCAAAAACAGGCGTTATTTCCTTGATTTTATCCATCTCCATGCTTTTCATAACGCTGATATTTAAGCTAAGATCGTATCGCCAGTTAGCGACCTGTTCTTTAAAAGCTATGTATTGTTCGTCCTTTGTTAAATCGGGCAGCATTTTGCCGGACCAATTTATAGAGTTCTCCATCATACGGATTACCGCGCTTTGCTTATAAATGGCTTTAACGTTTTCTATAAGCAGCTTATCCTCTTCGCTGGATGATTCGGTTATAAGCCGGTCGCATTTTTGTATATACGGCTCAAGGAACTCTTTAAGCGCATCATAGTTATCGACATCGCCGTTGTCTATAAAAATACGGCTCATCATTTCGGCTACTTTGTTGAAAAAGCCCTGGCTTTCCACCTCATACATAAACGCCTCAACCTTACTGTATACCGTACCGCTGACATTTTGAACCGGCGACTTTTGAGCAAACAGTCCTACTACCATAAAGGCGAGCACCAACACCGCACCAGTCGCCACAACGAGTGTACTGCGCCGCAGATTTATATACTCTCGGCCGTTATCCACTATAAAAGGGAAAGCTGAATTCTCCTTCTCAAGCTCCTCTTTAAGCGAGCTTTTGATGGCTTCGTTTTCGCTTTCCCTGCGTTTGATGGCTTTAAATATATTATTATCCGCCATTAAACATCCACCCCGATAATGCCGGCTAAAAGCCACGCCCAGCGCCGGTGTTTATAATATATTATAGTTTACAATAATGCTTTATATTGAGTTTAGAGAATACGGCTGGAATCAGCCGAATATACCCGAGTCATAAACGCTTTTGGCTTTATCCGCCGGCCATACCACCGCCTGCACTCTGCCCATAACATTTTCAAGCTGTATCGGCCCGACTTGCGGCGAGCTGCTGTCTAGGCTGTAGTTGCGGTTATCTCCCATAACAAACACGCAGTCGTCCGGCACCTTTATTGGCGGAGAATCCACCACCTTTTTATCGTTGCCGAATATGTCCTCATCCGCCTTGCCGTCTATGTATACAGTGCCGGATTTTATCTCGACAGTTTCGCCCGGCAATCCGATTATTCGCTTGACATATGTATCGTCGCTGTTTGGGAAATGGCATATTATTACCTCCCCGCGTTTGGGCTCATTTATAATATATGCCAGCTTGTTTATGAATATGGTCTCTCCTGTTTCGAGGGTGGGCAGCATGGACGGTCCGTCGACTTTTTGAAACTCCAAAACAAACATTCTTATGGAAACGGCTATCGCTATTGCCAGCACCAGCGCCTTTATCCAATCGAATACCGAATCTTCTCTATTATTCCTTATAACCGGAGCGACGCCAGACCTCGCAGGCGCCTGCACATGCTGCTTTTTAACACGTTTTTTCATAGTATTAACTTTTCGCTTCATTTACTCCGCTTTCAAGCAGTTTCTTAGCCTTAGCCTCAAAAACATGCCTTTCAAGCATTATAACTCTGCCGCAGGCCATGCATTTAATTTTAACATCGGCTCCTACGCGAATTATCTGCCACCTGTTTGAGCCGCAGGGATGCGGCTTTTTCATCTGCACTATATCTCCAAGCGCGAAGCTTACAAGCATTTTCCCTCCAAAGTATACGCCGCACCGGGCGACCGCCTTGTTCTGAATTTATTATATCAGAATATTTTGTTAAAATACAGAGCGCCTATAAGCGCTAAAGCCGCTGCCGGCGCATTTATTTTGCCATTTCTTTTTTGTAACAATGTTACCGACACCTATATAGTGCGCGGAATAAAATATGATATAATTAAAGAAATGCTAAGTAAATAACTTATGGCGACCGGGCAAAAGACGGCATTTCGAATTAATAAGGGTTTTTTAGAAATTTCGCGGCTTCTTGCCGCGCTGAACGGAAGGTGTATTTAGTGAAAATTGTTATTATTGGCGGGGTTGCTGGAGGTGCGTCTGCCGCGGCCAGACTTAGGCGGCTTGATGAGGGCGCCGAGATAATAATGTTTGAAAAAGGAGAGTATATATCTTACGCTAACTGCGGTTTGCCGTATTATATAGGCGGTACGATAAATAAAAAATCGGCTCTGACGCTGCAAACGCCGGAAAGCTTTAATGCGCGTTTTAATGTCGATGTGCGGGTTAAAAGCGAGGTTATATCTATAGATACGGCTAAAAAAGCCGTTTCGGTTAAAAATCACGACACAGTACAAATTTACAGCGAAACGTATGACAAAATCATACTTTCGCCCGGAGCTTCTCCGGTTATGCTGCCGATACCTGGGGCGGATAACGAGCGGGTTTTTACGTTGCGCACAGTGCCGGACGCTTTTAAAATACGCGAGTTTATAGAAGCCGCCGCGCCAAAATCTGCACTGGTTGTAGGCGGCGGCTATATAGGCGTTGAAATGGCGGAAAATCTTGTTGACGCCGGACTTGATGTTTCTATCGCAGAGCTGGCGCCTAATATAATAAACAGGATGGATCCGGACATCGCCTGCGAGGCGCACGCGTATGCCGAAGCTAAGGGCATTAAGCTGTTCTTGAACAGCTCATTATCTGGAATAAAGCAAATCGGTGACGCGCTTGAGGCGACCGTTGGCTGCCATACGCTTAAAGTCGATATGGTGCTTATGTCGGTAGGCGTAAGGCCGGACACAGCTTTAGCGATAAACGCTGGACTTAAAGCTGACCGGCGCGGCGCTATAATCGTAAATCAGTTTATGCAATCATCAGACCCCGACATATACGCCGTTGGAGACGCCGTTTCCGTAACCGACTTTATAACGGGTCAACCGGCATTTGTGCCGCTGGCGGGGCCGGCTAACAGGCAGGGCAGAATCGCTGCCGATAATATATGCGGCATTAAAAGCAGCTATAAAGGCACGCAAGGCTCGGCCATTCTAAAACTTTTTGACATGACTGTTGCCTCTACCGGCATAAACGAAAGCACAGCTAAAGCCGCCGGATACGATTATGATAAGGTATTTATATACTCCGGCTCACACGCCGGATACTATCCCGGTGCCACAAATATGTCTATAAAGGTAATATTTAATAAGGAGGACGGCAAACTGCTCGGCGCTCAGATAGCCGGATTTGACGGCGTTGATAAGCGCATAGATGTTTTGGCTACGGCTATTAGAAACGGCCTTACCGCTTCAGATCTTACAGAGCTTGAGCTGGTTTATGCGCCGCCCTTCTCATCCGCTAAAGACCCCGTTAATATGGTAGGGTTTGTAATCGAAAACACCGTTTCAGGCCTGGTATCAAATTTCCATTGGCATGATGTGGACGATTTGCCAAGGGACGGCAGCGTGTCGCTTATAGATGTGCGTACGGAGCGCGAGTATTCCCGTGGCAATATTGCCGGCTTTGTCAATATGCCGCTTGATAGCCTTAGGCAGCACATAAAGTACATAGATAAAAGCAAGCCGGCGTATGTAAATTGCTTTAGCGGGGCAAGAAGTTATCTCGCTTGCCGTATACTTACCGCGAACGGCATAGAATGTAAAAACCTATCCGGCGGCATACGGCTGTATCAGGCCATGAAAAGCCTTCCCGAGCCTATTCCGCCTTGCCGGGATCAAAACAAATAGATAAGCTCAAAGCGGCGCTGGGTATACTTGCGCCGCTTTGCCATTATGGTATAATAACAGAGTATAATCGCCCGCCGCGGATTAGCCGCGGACAAAATAGGAGGAGGCCGCGCATGCAAGAGCATAAACTTACATTCTCGATGGAGAACTACCTCGAAGCAGTTTACGAACTTTCGCGAGGAGAATCCGGTGCAAGGGTTACCGATATCGCGCAGAGAATGGATGTTACAAAGGCAAGCGCCAATAACGCTATGTCCGTTCTCTCCGATAAAGGGCTTATTATCAACGAAAAATATCAAGAGATTTACCTAACCCCTGAAGGCTTAAAACACGCCAGGGCCGTTTCGCAAAAGCATACAATTATCGAAAGTTATTTTATAAATGTGCTGGATATTACCCCGGAAACGGCAAATACCGACGCTTGTGCCATAGAGCATGTTATAAGCCATGAATCGGTATATGCCATGCTTCAGCATCTGTCTAAGCTGGGTTTTAAGCATGAATTTGACGTTTAAAAATGCTAAGCGCCTTTACTAGCGCCGTATAATATGCGAAGGGGGACGATTTTATGCGCACCGGCTTCGGGGAGATATATATGCATTTTGAATTATTCCACATAAACATAGGCGGATATAACATAGCTTATATCGCCGAGGGCGATGGGCCTTTGCTGCTGCTTTTGCATAATATAGGCGATAACAGCCGCACCTTTCGCCATATAATACCCATGCTGTCAAAGCGTTTCACAGTAGTCGCGCCGGATCTTTTAGGCTTTGGCTACAGCGAAGCGCCGCAAATTGACCGTTCTATTGATAATTACGCGTCGTTTCTCGGCGCTTTTATTGCCGAGCTTGGCATACAGCCTTTTGGCGTCATAGCCGCGTCTCTTTCCTCCGCTTACGCGATAAAGCTGCTGCATAATGAGACTTCAGGCATACAAAAGGCGCTTTTTATATCGCCCGGCGGCATAACACCGGCGTATCCGGCTTTTATTCGCAAGGCGGGCTCGGGTATTTTCAGAAAATCCAACTATAAAAAAGTAACCGAGAGCGCTGTGCGAGAATATATATGTGATGGGCTTTTTAACCGCACCCTGGCGAACACCGAATTAGTATCAACATATTACAGTGCGCTATCTACTGATTTAGCAAAAAAATCCTTCATCGATACGCTTGCCGATTACGATGACTCCGACATACCCGGCATACTTCCCGCTATAACGCAGCAAACTCTTGCGGTTTTTGGTGAAAAAGATATTTATCATCCTGCAGAAAGCGATTATTATGCTAATGCGCTGCCCGGCTGCCGTACTGTGCTTATAAAGAATTGCGGGCATTTTGTTCAGGAGGAAAAACCTGAGCGCCTTGTCGATGCCGCTATGGAGTTCTTTGGGGACGTTTAGTTGTCCACCTTTTCTTTAGAAAAAGAAAAGGTGGAGCCAAAAGAAATCAATTACGCCTTTTATTATTATTTGTTAAGCCGCCATTTGGCGGCATACTTGTTTATTGGAGGTTCTGGTTTTTCTTTAGGAGATAAGCAGATAGAGCCAAAGAGCCTTGCAGGGGGATCCCTGCAGATGCGTTTTGCCTCGGTCGCATCCCGCTTAATGCGAAAATGGGTATAAAAAATAGCACCTGCTTTTGCAGATGCTAAATCTGTTTTGCTTGTTAACCAGTAGCAACTGTTCTTTTTGACGGGAATCCATCTTGGACAACTCGGTAAAAGTGTTCTAGAGATTGCCCAATACTCCATTCGCTATGCTCATCTTTTGCAGACGCTTTCTCCATATGCCACTCTTTTGTTTCTTTATCGAATCGAATAATTCCATCTGCATCGTTGCTTTCACAGGAATAGCTATAGCGGATGATTCGCTCATCTTCATAGATTTTTTGATATATCCACCACATACTATCCCTCCTTGCTTCTCTTTAAAGCCATGGCCCAATTGTGCTTGGTGTTGCAATATCGTGAGCCTCTCCATAAGTATGCCCGCGCAATTGCATTTGCATCAACTCCGCGTATTCATGCTTAAGGAGCATGATGTCAAGTTGCGTATGTTTCCCCTGCGTCAGCCGATCCCAAGCTTGCGTCTGCTCAAAATCGGGATCAAAACGGCGCGCGCTATCATCTCCAAAACGATGCTCATTGTAGAATATGTGATCCTTAATCTCCCCGATTGCCTTTTTTGTGAAAGGGGTGTTTCGGGCAATATGTTCTATGTCTGTTGTGCGTTTGCGAATCGCATCGTACATGAGCTCTCCGTGGCGCGATGTCCACCCAGGTGCTTTCTTGGCCCCGAAATGCCTCCTGTCTGCATTATATCATTGCGGGCGGCAGAAGCAACGAAATCCTTGCTCTTCGCCCATGCCGCCTTACTCGGCTCGCTGCGTCCGAATGCTATTTTTTATGAAGCCTGCTTTAAAAATAGCATATCCGAAAATGGCGGGATGATGTTATAAAAGGTGGTATAATTATGTCATAGCGAAGCTATAACGCTAGTGTTCTACAGCGTGGCGTGCCATGCCTGTAAAAATACATATGGCTTTGTAGCTCATACTGTTTGAAAAGCTAAGAAGCATAATTTAAAGCGCAAACAGTAGCGATAATACGGTTGGCGGGAGGAAGCGATGGAGGGCAAAATATATTTTGAATACGGACAAAAGGAAGTTGATTTTTTAAAATCTAAGGATGTAGTGTTGGGCAAGGCCATAGATGAAATAGGGTATGTGCCGCGGGAGATAATTCCCGATTTATTTGCCGCTCTTATAAATTCTATTATAGGCCAGCAAATATCTTCAAAAGCGCAGCAAACCGTTTGGACACGCTTTTTAAGCCGGTTTAGCCCGATTACGCCTCAGCGCATAAGCTTATTATCTGAACAAGAAATACAAGCCTGCGGCATGTCCATGAGAAAGGCTTCATATATAAAGCACATAGCCGACAGTGTAATCGGCGGCAGTCTTGACCTTGCGCAATTGCACTCGTTGCCCGACGATGATGTATGCAAGCGATTGAGTCAAATAAAGGGGATAGGCGTTTGGACGGCGCAAATGCTTATGATTTTTTCCATGCAGCGTATGGATGTTATAAGCCGGGATGATATTGCCATTCTCCGCGGCCTTAGAATGCTATACCGCCATAGGAAAATCACGCCGCAGCTATTCGCCAAATACAAAAGGCGTTATTCGCCATACGCGACGGTAGCCAGTCTATATCTGTGGGAAATATCACACGGCGTGTGTGAAGGGCTTGTCGACCTTGCGCCAAAATCCGAGGTACGCAAAAAAACAGACGCAAAAAAGAGGCGTGAGATAGGCTAAAGCTATAAAATGCGCAAAGGCTTGGTAGGTTAATACTGATACGTCCGGCGCAGAATGCCGTTGGAGAGGGTATCCGGGCGGCGTGCCGGTAATGCGCGCTAAAGGCGATATCGGCGCGGCGGAATAGGTTAAAAACATAAAGCTATAATAAAAGCGTATTAAACCAGAATAAAAAGCCACATGCCATATTGCGGCGCGCATGTGGATTTTTTGCCGCGTTTTTATTATACTTTGGTAAGCGGACAATTCAAGGAGTGTATAAAATGATACTATCAGATAAAACAATCAAACGGATGCTAAGCGATAAGTCGCTTGAGATATATCCTTTAAACGAAGCGCAAATTCAGCCGGCGAGCGTGGATATACGGCTTGGCAATACATACAGCATAGTTGAGGATACGCCGAGCGGCCTTATACAGATGTCGAGCGAGATACGCTATAAAACTATACGGGCTGAAAAATACCTGCTTATGCCGGGGCAGTTTGTACTGGCTACAACACTAGAAAGCTTCAAGCTGCCTGATAATATGACGGCTTTTGTTGAAGGGCGCAGCTCGATTGGCCGTCTCGGTCTGTTCATACAAAATGCAGGTTGGGTTGACCCCGGCTTTCAAGGCGAGATTACACTTGAGCTGTTTAACGCTAACCGGTGCGCTATAGAGCTTTGCACCGGCAGAAGGGTAGGGCAGCTGGTTTTTGCTCAATTGGACGAATACGCCGACAATCCTTACCGCGGCAAATACCAAGGGCAAAAAGGCGCTACCGGCTCTCGCATATACCTAGACGATGAAGTCAATATATAAGTAAATGGCTGGTGCCGAACTTTTGCATATGGGAAACAGGCGCTTATTGTAACCATGAACCATATTATTCTTTATATATAAAATATGTATATTGTTTAAATAATGCAATAAATGATATATAATGTTGCAAACTAATATTTTTAGGAGGCACCTCATGTCGACACCATACAACCCTTTTGATAACGCCAAAGCGCAATTTGACGCTGTTGCAAATATTATCGGTTTGGACAGTGGAACAAAAGAACTGTTGCGCGAGCCTATGAAAGAAATTCATTTCACAATTCCCGTTAAAATGGATGACGGCTCAACAAAGGTATTTAAGGCTTTTCGCATAATACACAACGATGCGCGCGGCCCGGCTAAGGGCGGCATACGTTTTCATCCCCATGAAACGGCGGACACAGTTCGCGCCCTTTCTTTGTGGATGACGTGGAAATGTGCCGTTGTTAATATTCCGCTAGGCGGAGGCAAGGGCGGCGTTATCTGCGACCCGCATAACCTCTCACTCGCCGAGCAGGAACGGCTGTGCCGCGGTTATGTGCGCCGTTTGCATACGCTGCTTGATCCTAACAAGGATGTACCCGCGCCCGACGTTATGACAAACGGACAGCACATGCTTTGGATGCTTGATGAATACGAGGCCATAGCAGGCGGACATTATCCCGGCGTTATAACCGGTAAGCCGGTAGGCATGGGCGGCTCTCTTGGCAGAACGGAAGCCACTGGATACGGCATTGTTTATGTGCTTAGCGGCTTGCTTAAAGAAATGGGCATTTCTCCGGCCGATACCACCGCCAGCCTTCAGGGCTTTGGCAATGTAGGAGAATATACCGCGCGCAAGTATACAGAGCTTGGCGGTAAGGTTATTGCCGTTTCGTGCTGGAGCCAAAGCGACGGCACATCATATACATTTAAAAAGGCGGAGGGCTGCGATATATCCGAGCTGGCCTCGTTTAAGGACGCGTTCGGCGGCATAAGCAAGGATAAAGCCGCGGCGGCGGGTTATGAAGTGCTGCCCGGCGATGAATGGATAAGCCAGGATGTTGACATACTTATACCCGCGGCTCTTGAAAATCAGATAACTCCGGCTGTAATGCCCAAGATAAGCAAGCAGGTTAAAATACTGTGCGAAGGCGCCAACGGCCCGACAACTCCGGATACCGATCCTTTAATAAAAGAGCGCGGCATTATGTTGCTGCCCGACTTTTTAAGCAACGCCGGCGGCGTTACATGCAGCTATTTCGAGCAGGTGCAGTGCAACATGAACTATTTCTGGAGCAAGGAAGAAGTGCTTGAAAAGCTTGAATACGCTATGACGGAGGCTTTCCGCGCCGTATATAAACTGGCAAAGGAAAAGAACCTTTATATGCGTGACGCCGCTTATATCATTTCGATAAACCGCGTGGCGGAGGCGGTAAAACTTAGGGGCTGGGTATAAAACCTAACCTTAATACGTTTCAATACCGTATAAAAAGCGGCAAACGATTAAGACGCAGCGCAAACGGGGGATACTCGAGTATCCCCTTTCGCATATTTAGAAAGGAGGGCTATTATGCCTTCGCGAGATTTGCTAACACTCGCAGAGCGCGCCAAGGAGCTCGAATGCGTTTATGCCGTAGACAAAGTGCTGCAAGATCGGGAGCTTACGCTGCCCGACATGATGATGCGGCTCACTCAAATAATACCTTCCGGTTTTTCCTGCCCCGACGCGTCACGCGTACGCATTTCACTTTGGAATGACGCATACGAAACGCCGGGATACGCCGATAGCCATTTAATATACACAGCGCCTGTATTAATTGAAGGGGAGGGCATAGGCGAAATTAGCGCAGCTTATCATACCGAGTTTTTAAAAGATGAATGCCCGCTGCTGCTTTATGAAACAAAGCTTATGGACACCATCGCCCGACGTGTATCGCAACTGGCGTTAAGCCGTAAGCGTGACCTTACTTTGCTTGTAAACCTCCTGCGTCAGGTAGACCCTGATATACTTTTAAATCTCGCGGAAAAGCTTGATGTATATATTGAGCATACTATCGGCGTGGCGGATGGGTCTGTACGGCATTTGGGTGCGGCGGGTAACGGGCGAAGAGGGGAAATCAATACTCCTACGGCGGCGCGCGGCATAGATGTAGACGCGCTGGCTCACCGGCTGATTGATACCGCCGCTACATTTTTGTCACAGGATACGGTATTTCGTCTGTTCAATGAATGGATTCACGAGCAGCGCATTTTGGCGCTTGTAAAGATAGTAGACCGCAAGGATGCGCGCATAAGCGATATACTCGACGCTGTTCGTAAATACACAGCTACTCCGCCGCGCTCCGCATCGGATACATCTGCGCAGCTGTCAAAAACCGAAACATGGCTGCTTTCAGAGCTGACGCACAGGTTTTTGTCTGACGATGAGCGGCTTATAAACCTAGTGCTAAACGATATGAGCATACCCGATTTCGCGCCTATGATAGAGCGCATAATCGGCTCCGAGCGCAGCATGGGCAATGTCGGGGGCAAAGGTGCGGGGCTGTTTATAGCCAGCCAGATTTTGCGCCACGCTGCCAAAAACGATCCTTTACTCGCCGACATACAAACGCCGCGCACCTGGTATATAGCCACCGATCAGATACTTGATTTCATACGCTACAATAGCCTTGAGGAGATGAACTCATATAAATACAATTCCTCATTCTACCACCGCATGACATATGAAAACGTTGTGGCTAAGATACAGAATGCCAGTTTGCCGCCGCAAACAGTGAACATGCTGCGGCTGGTATTGGAGGATTTAGGCGATGTGCCTCTTATTGTGCGCTCATCCTCTCTTTTAGAGGATACACACAGTGGCACTTTCAGCGGAAAATATAAAAGCCTGTTTTTAGGCAATAAGGGTACTAAGCAGCAGCGGCTAAACGCTTTGATAGCGGCGCTGCTTGAGGTATACGCGTCTATGTATAATCCCGACGCTTTGCAATATAGAAAAGAGCGGGGACTATTAAATTTTACCGAGCAGATGGGCGTGCTTATACAAGAAGTGGTGGGAACCCGCGTAGGTAAATATTATATGCCGCTTTATGCTGGCGTAGCGTTTTCGCGAAATCTTCTGCGCTGGTCGCCGCGCATACGTCCTGAGGATGGGCTTATAAGACTGGTTATGGGGCTAGGTACGCGCGCGGTAGATAGAGTGAACAACGACTATCCCGTCATGCTCGCGCCGGGGCAGCCGCAGCTACGCATAAACCAGTCGGCAGATGAAATAAGGCGTTATTCCCCCCGTCACATCGATTTGATAGATGCCGAGCAGGGTTTCACAACCGTTGACGCCAAGGATTTTCTTAAAGAGGCGGGGGCGGATTTCCCCGAGCTGCATAAATATGTATCGGTTTTTCAAAATGATTTCCTCGAGAACAAAAACGCCTTTTCGCTAGCTCCTGATAGAGACGACATGGTTATAACGCTGCATCACGCCGTTTCGCCGAATTGCGACTTCGTGCCTAAAATAAAGCGAATGCTTGAGGTGCTTTCTGAAAAGCTGCAATGTCCAGTTGATATTGAGTTCGCGTTTGACGGCAAGCAGTTGTATCTTTTGCAGTGCCGTCCGCAAGGCATGGGCTTGATGAAACGCCCCGCGCCTATTCCGCAGAACCTGTCTCGAAAAGACATCTTGTTTACAGCCAACCGCTTTGTGCCGGACGGCATGCTGTCGGAGCTGTCATACCTTGTGTATGTCGATGCCGAAGGATATAGCGCGCTGTCACGTCGGGAAGACTTGCTGGCGGTGGGCGAGGCGGTGGGGCTGCTTAACGAAGCGCTGCCGCGTCGCAAATTCGCGTTGATAGGCCCTGGACGGTGGGGCAGCCGCGGAGATGTGAAGCTTGGAGTACGTGTAACATACGCGGATATTTCAAACACAGCGGCGCTTATTGAGGTGGCCAAGGAAAAATACTCGTATGTGCCGGAACTTTCCTTTGGCACGCACTTTTTCCAAGACCTTGTGGAAAGCAATATTATATATCTTCCGCTTTATCCCGATACAAAAGGCGTTTTGTTTAAGGAAGGCTTTTTCCATACCGGCGTTAATCAGCTTGCTAAAATATTGCCGAGATACGCTTGGCTATCAGATGTTATAAAAGTGATTGATGTTCCGGCGGCCAGCGGAGGGCGTACGCTGTCGCTGCATATGAATTCCGAGCTGGAGCAGGCGGTGGCGTTCTTTACAGACGAGAGCGACGGGGCGATGGAGCCGGCCGGCGCTGGACCGGGCAAGGCGTATGTCGGCTGGCAGCCTGATTCTGAGCAGGAGCATTGGCAATGGCGGCATTACATGGCGCAGCAAATCGCCGATACAATGGATGTAGAGGAGTTTGGGGTTAAGGGCGTATATCTGTTTGGCAGCACAAATACCGGAAAAAGTGGCATGGGCAGCGATATAGACCTGCTGATACACGCCGAAAATGACAGTGGCAAGCTAGAAGGACTGCGCCGGTGGTTGGATGGGTGGAGCAGAGCGCTGGCGCGTATAAACTTCTTGCAAACCGGCCATAACACCGAGCAGCTTCTCGATATACACATTGTTACGGATGAGGATATAGCAAGGGGCGACGCTTTCGCTGTTAAAATAAACTCCAGAACCGATCCCGCCGCGCCGCTACGAGTGAGGTAATAGCGTGAGTGGCTCTGCGAAAAGCAATGGAATACAGACCGCAGATTTTTACGCATACGCAAAGCATATAAAAACGCCGCCCGAATTTTGCCGGGCGGCGTTTGTTGTAGTTAGATTAAAATACGTCCACATGCTTATTCAGATGCCAGCCGCTTTTCTCCTGTTATTTGCTGTATAGGCGCTATGTTCTGCGTTACTTCAAGCACGCCGAGGTATTCGCCTTGCTCGTCTCTTACCGCGAAATAGCGTATGAGTATATATTTGTCGCCCATTTTTATCCAGAAATCCTCGTTGTCCTTCGCTCCGGATTTAAAATCGGCAACAATATTCTCAACGATATGTACGCTGGCCGGAGGATGGCAGTTGGATACATCGCGGCCGATTATAGCGGTGGTGCGTGGGAAAATGCGTTCGTTGCTTTGAGAGAAATACCGTACCGTATCGTCTTTGCCTACAAAGGTTATGTCTATTGGTAATGCGTTTAAAAGCAGGGTAAGCTCTTTAACCGAAAGCACTCCGGTGGGGAGGCGTATTTCGCCTTTATCTATCGCCGGCTCCTGCGGAGCGGGTGTCTTTTCGTCATCTGCCGGCGGTTGCCATAGCGGAACATCGCTTATAAGGCAATAGCCGTACTCCTCGCTTTCATCCGCAACCTTTTTCCAGTCCTCAACAGACAGATTCTCAAAGAGGATTTGCAAAAGTATATTTTCTTCTTTGAAAATCATATCATTTATTTTGGTAAACGCCTCTTCCATTTTAAGCTCAAGCTCATTACCGGAAAAGTCGCTTAGCGCTTTAAGCTGTGAGCGTATCTCGTCGTCAACTCCCCACATAACTTTAGGCGGGGCGGTAATGCCTTTTTGCTCAATATAAGGGAAGAACAGATTCTCTTTCTTTTTATAATGAATATCAAGCCCTTCATATAGCCGTGCTAAAGCCGCCGACCGCTCATAGGCGTTTTTCATACCGCGTATTTCTTCTATAAGCGCTTCTATCGCGCGGTTTTCCCTATGTAAGGTATGCGCCGGATGCCCTGGCAGCTCTGAAAGAGGCTTCATCTCGTGGATTTCGGTTATAGAGCCTTTAAACACCTCGGCATGCACATCGCACAGCCGCTGTATTTCAGAAACAGGCATACCGCTTTGCATAAGCGCCTGCTCCGCCTGCGATATTTCGTCCGCCGATACTCCGTCAAACGCCGCCTCAAACTGCGCCTTAACATCGTCAACACTTTTGCCCTCATGAAGCTGGGCGAGTATATCCTTTATTACCTTTTGCCTGTATTCTCTGTTGTTTATAAACTCACTCATTTGTTATTTCCTCCTTCTATAATTTCATAGCCCCTGGCTTCAAACTCACTTTTGATTATTTCAATATCAAACCGCTTCGCCGCCGCGCCTTTAGGTATAGTCATAATGCGCCCTACAGTTTCGAGCATGCCCCGCTTCGCTATATCTGTAAACCCCAAATCCGAGAGTATATTAAGGATTTCGCCGTCCTCTTTGCAGAGCTGATATACCGACTTTGTAAGATCGAGTTGTTTTTTAGCCATAAGCGCACCTGCCTTTCGCAATGTGTTAGAATCGTCTTACTTGCGTTTAGTTTACCAAACTCCGCCATATAAATCCGTAACAATTGTTACGGATTTATATGGCGGTTAAAGCAAGTCGTTTAAAGCTTGCGCATTTAGTATGCTTATTTGCCTGCCGTTTAATGTAATAAGCTCTTGACGCTGCATATTTAGAAGTTCTCTTGAAAGGGAAGGGCGCGCCACGCCAAGATAATTCGCCATCTCATCCCGGCTCATATTAATACGCGGCGACGCTGTGCCGCCAGAATTTTTGAGGAGAAAAAACGCTATTTTCTGGCGCAGTGTAGGACAGGACAGCAGCAACAACCTTTGATTTAGTGAGTATGCTTTTTCAGAGAGAATAGAGAGCATGTTTTTTATAAGCGTATTATGGAGGCGGCTTTCGCATCGGCTATACTGAGCGAAAAAGCTTTTGTGTATCTCCATAACGTGGCATGGCTGCTCGGCAACGGCGTAATAGTCGTATGTTGTATTTTCAAGAAAGGCGTATACCTCGCCGAAAAGTTCGCCGCTTTGTGAGAATACAGCGTTTAGTGTTTGATTGCCGGATAAAAAAGACTGCCGCACAGACACTTTGCCACAAAGCAGCACAAAAAAGCTTTCGGCTTTATCGCCCTGATGAAAGATTATGCCGCTTCTGTCGTATTCCTTTATTTTAACGTCATGGTTTTTGAAGAAAACATCGATCTCTTTTTGAGACAGACCAGAGAACAGCCTGCAATTATTGATTGCGTTATCCACAGCGTCACATCCTTAGCTTATTATACATTGCCAGGCGGCTTAAAAACAGGCTGTATTTATATGCCTGTTACTTAAGGGTATGTTACTGTAACACAATCAAATTTTTACAATATATTATGGGTGGCGGCTTAGCAAAAAGCGGGGCCACGCATTATAAACGAACATATTTAAAGAAATACTTTTTACGGAATGGGAGGAAAATACTATGAGTGACATAGCTCTACAAATAGAAAGAATAAGCGCCGGAATGGTAGCTCAAAGCGGTAATATTATTTTTGAAAACACAGTGATTTCAGAAGGCGATGTAAGCTATAATAACGCGACAGGCGTTATAACATTTATCGAGCCGGGCAGATATATTATCGACTGGTGGGTGGCTACACAATCATCAATTTGTACAAACGGCGCGGTGTTCGCGCTTACATCTTCACAGGGCGATTTATTAGAGGGTAATTCGCTAATAAAGACGGGGCAGGTGTCCGGCGTCGGCATAATAGATGTCGCGACAGCTCCGGTAACGGTGTCATTGATAAACGCCTCGACTGCCCCGGTATATTATGCTACCGTAGTACCCGTTACAGCGACGCTCGTTGTAACAAGGGATGAGGAGGACACAGCATTTGGCGGCTTGATATCAACGGAAGGAAGTGTTGAGGTAGGGCTAACGCCGGTAACCATTATTATGGATGAACAGTCGGCTGTATCTATGAATGTAGACTATTCAACGCCGAATGCCATAACGATTCTTGAGGACGGCGTGTATAGGGTAGATATATTTGTAACCGGAAATACTGTTGTCCCTCAGTTGATAGTGCTTAGTTTAAATATAAACGGTATACCAAACAGCGCTATGACGCAGGGAATAGACTATACTCCGCCCTCGCCGGCGACTTTTTGCTATGACAAACTTTCTCGGGCTTAATGCGGGAGAAGCCCTCACGCTTACGCTTCAATCCGCCGGAGTCGCAACTTTCTTTTTCCCTTCGATTGGTCCGGCAGCGACGCTATCGGTTCAGCGGATATATTAGAAAATATGCGGCTCTAGCTTTAAAAGCTAGTTAATATTTTTGAGTACCTCTGAGCGGCTATCCGCTTTTGGGGTACTCCCCTTTTCATAAGTTGTTATAATTATATTAGCCGTAATTATAAAAAGCCTTGTTATATCAAAACAGTATATTTACCCCGTTGCTCCGGATGTTTTAGCTGCCGGCTTAGCCGGTTTTTTAGTGCGGTTTTTTTGTTTGCGGGTATGGATTTCTCCGGCTATTAGAATAGCCAGCGGTATAATAACCTGGAATGGGAAGGCGTAGTAAGCGTAATAATCGATAAAGGCATACATCTGCATTGTATTTTCGTAAAGTATAGCGCAAAGGGCTAAAACAATCATGCCTGCCGGCAATACCATGGTCCGATAATTTTTAAGATTAAACATTTTGGTCAGGCCTTTTGCCGCCACCATAAGTATTATTGATATTTTTACTATGCCGGCAAGCAGGAAGTTTGAGGATATAGAGCCTTCTATTCTCGCTATGAAGTCGCCTATTTCGATTATGCGCGCCGTAACGTAGGAAGGGAAGAAGCTCAAAGCCATCATAGTGCGGCCAAGCAAAGAGAGGTTTCGCAAAAACACCAGCAGAAAGATTATGAATATGAGTATAAGCCCGTAAAAAAGCATTTTATATGGCCGGCCATCCTTTTTAAACGAATTGGCAACGCCAAGGAACATTACCGTTTCCGCATACGGGAAAGAAAATATCTGAAAAGTGGTTTGGGCAATCTGTTCTGGCGGATGCTCAAAAATCGGCAGTATGTCGTCCAAGCGCATTTGCTGCATGGAGGCGCTAAATGTCAGCAGAACTACGAGCAGCACCAAAAATACCATAATGACGGACCATTTGCCTATGGCTCGCATATCGCTTCTCGCGAGGTAAATGGTTGTAAGTATCATAAGTATCATTATCGGCAGCTGCGGCGTTTCGGGCATAGACGTTATTTCTGTGAACTCAGAAAAGTTTCGTAGCACCAACGCTGCGAGAAAAAGTGCGTACCATGTAAAAAGTATGGCGATCGCCTTGCTGCCCCACTTGCCGAACAATAAATCTGAAATTTCAAAAATATCCTTTTTGGGGAAAAGTTTTAATATACGCGCGTATATCAAAAACAGCGGTACGGCTATAAGCGTGGCGAGTAGAATAGCGATCCAAGCATCCTGATTCACTTTGGTATTTATGCCCATAATAACGCTGCTGCCAAAGTTGAACAATACTAGGCTTAATACCGCCTGATGCGGCGTTATGTTGCTGTTCTTTTTGATTGTAATTTGTGTTTGTTCCATAAGGTATTTATCCTTTCGGCTCTAAAAGCCATAACGGCGTAGCCTCATTTTGCAATGATGAATATAGCGTCAAGGGCATCTTTAATAACACTTGAAGGCGACGGCACGCTGATATCAAAGCTATAGAGTATCAATATAACAAAACTGATAGACATCAAGAAATAATAAATTATTTTCTCACGTTTATCGGTCTTTTTTAGTAGAGTAAGGCGATCAAACAGAATTACAAATAAAAACAAAAACAAAACTATGGCGGTAAGCATATCTATACCCCCCTACTTTATAAAGCCGGTATTAATAACCCTAACCTTCGCCGTAACATCAACATCTAACGTAGGGTAGATTTCATCCCAGGAAGGCGAAAGCTGATCCCAAAGCTTAAGGTCCTTTTTATATATCATTTCCCCAAAGCCGAATATATCGGCGTTATATTTATGTTGTAGTTCTGAAATAAGGTCTTTAATATCTCTTTCAATCATGCGGGCGGCGGTAAATTCGATTTTTTCGATGGTATGCTCGTCCATCATGTTCATATGCGTATGGTTTTCCGCGACAGCTACCTGCGTATCGGTTTTTATACTGACATCAATTTTGCCGTTCTCGTATGTATATTCTTTACTAGCCTTGTGCCAAAAGATCTCGAGCGATACATCATGAGCCGGCCTGTCCGACATCGATAGCGTTAGTATGCCGCTGCCCATCTGTTCTTCAACAAAAAGCACATACCTTGACTGCTTCGGCGATAAAAAGCCGGCCAAGGCATTCCCTTTTATAACCGCCATGCCGTTTATTTCGGGTATCTTATCGCCGTCGTCTTCCACCTTTCTAAGCGCCGGAATAGCCACCGACCTTCGCGGAGAGTTCAAGGCGTTATATATTTGATAAAGTTGCACGCGTAGCGCGGTGCCGGTAAGATCTTTGTCCTCGCTTATTATGTCGTGCAGCGTTGACGACACTATGCCGCTTCTTTCCTCCGAACTTTCCAAAAGCTCACTCGCTGTTTCTTGCTGCGAAATCGCAACGCACATTGTTTCTCTGCATTCCCCGTCGCGCAAGAACCACTCAATTATAGACATCATACCCGCTTCACGGGCAAGTTGCTGGCTTATAACCAACACCTGCGCACTGCCAAAAAAGAGCCTGTCCGCTTCTGTGCGTTTGGCGTTTCGGGCGGCATCGAACAGAGTTTTGCCGTCGGAATTGATTATTTTGCCAGATATGCTGCTGTCTATGCTCGCTCCTTCTAAATTGGCCGCCTCATAGCTTAGATCATATAAATTTTTTTCCTTATCAAAATCAATGGCAATGCCGACAATTATATTCACCTGGTCAAGACTGGTATAGTTCCAGCAGCCGCTTAAAAGAACGGCAAGCAGAATGCACACAACAGCTTTAAGCCTGCTTTTAAGCATCGCTTTTACCCCCTGACTGGCGGACCTGATTCGCGCTAAGATTGTCGGGCCGCTTATTCATAACATGCCATGGCGCGCGTATAAATATATCTTTAAAGCCCTGAAAGCTGAAGCTGCCCTTAAGCGACGTTTGCTCCACGCCAAAAGAGGTAAGGTTGTTTATATGAATCATCATAATTGAAAGGCCTATAGTCAGACCAAAGAAGCCGAAGGAGGAAGAGAGGAATAAAATAAAAAACCTCCAAAAAACAATTGGCGCGTTGAGCTTTGGCACCAACAGGCTAGTGATGCCTGTTGAGGCGACAATAATAATCATGGGCGCCGCTACGAGCCTTGCCTCAACAGCGGCTTGACCTATAACCAAAGCGCCTACAATACTTAGCGTCTGGCCTATGTTTGAGGGCATGCGTACTCCCGTTTCTCTAAGCACATCGAATACCAGCAGCATCACTACCGCCTCCAGGGCAGCGGGCAGCGGCACGCTTTGTCGCTCAAGCGCGAGACGAATAAGCAGCTGGAGCGGCAGCATCTCTTGGTGAAAGGCTACGGTGGCAATATAAAGGCCGGGAACTGTTATAGTAAGCAAAAACGCCATTATACGCAGTATTCGCGCGAAAGACGTATAATAATAATTAAAATAATAATCTTCATTGCTTTGAAAATTCTCTATAAAAAGATACGGTAGCGTCAGCACCATAGGCGTGCCGTTTACAAATATCGCTATGCGCCCTTCCAACAGCTTTCCCACCACCACATCCGGCCGCTCAGTATAACCTATGGTGCGAAAGTGGCTGTATTTGTGGTCGTGTATTAGTTCAGTGATGTAGTTAGCGTCTAGCACTCCGTCTATGTCTATTTTATTAAGCCGCCGAAATAATTCTTCGAGTATGGCCTTGTCGGCTATATTGTCAAAATAGCAAACACATATTTTTGTTTTGGTGCGCCGGCCTAAGGTGAGCATTTTTGATTTAAACTCGTTCGTGTGAACGCGGCGCAGAACCTGAGAGAGGTTTTGCATAAGTGATTCGTTAAAGCCTTCTCTTGGCCCTCCTAATACCTTTTCATTGTCCGGCTCCTCAATGGCGCGCAGCGTGAACTGCTTTGTGTTGAGTATGGCGGCTTTATCGCTGCCGTCTGCGAAAAGAACGGTATCGCCGGAGGTAACGCCTTCTACAACGCATTTTAGGTTGTCTGTGGTTTCGGCTTCATGTATCTGCACAACGCTTTCTAGCAGCGTTTCCATTAGCGAGGCGTTTTGCTGGGGCGTACTGCACATAAGCGGCTTTATAATATTGTTGTTTATTATATCGGCATTAACCATGTTCTCGCAGAAGGCGAGAAAGTAGCGCATAGGCGTTTTGCCTTTTGTTTGAATCAGCTTATAAGCTACGATATCCATATCCGAAAAAAGCTCTTTGCTGGCGGCTATGTTGTCATCAAGCGACTTGCGCACCTTTTGCTCTTCAAGGTTACTGTTCCATTTATCTATTTTCACATCTATTTGCTGAGCCTTGCGGTCGCGCAGTTTTTTTAAAAAGCCAAACATAGTATCTCCTTTTGGCCACATTGAATCAAGGGACAACTTGTAATAAGAAATCCCCTGCACTTTAGCCCTGGTACTTTTTAGTATAATGAAAATGCTTTTTTTTATTCTTCGGCGCAATATAAGTTCCACCGCCTGTTTTTTAATACGGAGGAGAATAAAAAGAAAGACGGCTTAGGCGAATGGGGAAGCGCCGCATAACGACATAAAAATAAGCCGCGTACGGCTTGTATGAGTTTGTGGTTTAAATTAGGATTGACGGCTTCCTAAAGCAATATGGCTAAATAAAAGGGGAGGACATAGAGCTTTATGGCGTTAACTCTGCATGGCGGGTTTTAGTGGCGCGGCGGGTCTTGCGCTGCCCCAAAAGATGAATAACCCATGTGCGGGCATAAAAAAATGCATCCCACAAAAAGTGATGCGCTATATTGATTTTCTTTGACTTACCTCTCTTTTTTCAAAAGGAAGGTAAGTGTTGATGTTGTGAGGAGTCGGCGAAATATTCTTTTATAAGCTCTTTTCCGCCGCTTTTAAATACCACTCCGCCTTTTATCCATATAACAATATCTGCGAGCGCTTCGGCGCATCGATAGTCATGCGTTATAGTTATCATGGCGTTGCCTGTTTGGGCGTGGATTTCATTAAGGCTGTTCACAAGCAGCCTAAGATGCTCAAAGTCTTGCCCTACTGTAGGCTCATCGAGCAAAAGCAGCTCCGGAGCTGTGGCAGATACCGCGGCTATAGAGAGCCGTCTTTTTTGCCCTTCTGAAAGCGAATGCGGATGCTGAGCCGCGATCGGCTCAAGGCCAAATGCGTCAAGACAGCGCCGCGCCCAGCCGGGACGCGCGCCGTAATCCAGCTCCTGCTTTACAGACGGCATAAAAAGCTGATAGCTAGGCTCTTGATATATATACCCAACCCACTTAAACCATGCCCTAGATCCTGGCTTTACATCAATAGCGGTATCTATATAGCCGGAAGTAGGCTTTATAAGACCGGCGATAAGACGCAGCAGCGTGGTTTTGCCGCTGCCGTTGTCTCCTAGCACAACCATGCGCTCGCCTTTGCGCAATTCAAAGTTTATATCGCTTAATATCTCGGTACCTTTAACATTGTACGCCAAATTTGCAACCGCCAAAAGCGGCTCCCCCGGCGCCAGAGCGGCATCAAAAGAAGGCAGCTTTTTCAGCCGCTCATATGACAGCGCCGTCTTATTAGCTTGCTTAACTGTACCATTCTCCAGCATTAAAACGGTGTCGGCGTAAGGAATGACTACATCAAGCCGGTGCTCTACCAGCAATACCGCGTATCCCATTTGGCATAAGTCTTTTAGAGTGCCTAAAAGCAGACGACTGCCCTCGAGGTCGAGGTTTGCGAGCGGCTCATCGAGCAGCAGTATTTTTTGCCCCATAGCGAGTATGCAGCCCGCCATAAGCCGCTGCTTTTGCCCTCTCGACAGCGTTCTTGTAGCGGCGTTAGGGTCAAGGTCGAATAATCCTGAGGCGTATCTTATGCGGCGATCTATTTCTTCTGGCGGCAGGTTGAGGTTTTCGCAGCCAAAAGCTATTTCATCCGACACCCTGCTATGGAATATCTGGCTGTCCGGGTTTTGCAGCACATATCCGACTTTGCGGGCTATATCTGTAATTTTAAGTCCGTCAATCGGCTGCCCGTCAACAAATATTTCACCGGCGCATTGCCCGTCTATACAGTTGGGTATAATGCCGCTTATAGCCGAAAGCAGTGTGCTTTTGCCTTCGCCGGACAGCCCTGACAGCAGCGTAAACTCACCGTATTTAAGTGAAAAGGAACAGTCTTTTAAAACGTCCAGCCCGTTAGAGTAGCGAAAGGAATAGTTTTTGACTTCAACAGCTTTTATATTAGTATTTTCGTTTTTCATATAAGCACCAACCATGTTGCCAATAGAGCTGATACCGCGGCGCAATAAACGCCGTCCCTCAATAAAAACCTCACCTGCTTATACACGCTTACCGGCTCTGTTCCCGTTGAAAAAGCTCTTGTTTCAAGCGAAAGTGCCATAGTATCCGAAATGTTCATAAGCCGTATAATTACAGGGATTATAAAAGCCCTGTAGAATGAGCCTTTAACTCCGCGCGTCCGCATAGCTTCACGCACCCTTTTCACCTCATCGGCTATAACCGGCACAAAGCGTATGGCTATAAGCATGCCCAGCGTAAGTATTCTTGGAAAGCCGAGCCCAGATAGGCAGCGGGTGAGGTTTATAGGCGGCAGCGTTATCATGGGCAGCGCCGATACGCCTATAAGTATTACGCGGCCGGCCATCTGAGCGGCTATCTCAGCATCTCTCTGGAACAAAAAGGAGAAAAACGCGAAAGCAGCGCCTACAGGTATGAATATCAAAAGGCATTTTAGCGCGGCATTCCAAAAGCCAAATGCGTAATAAAGTAGCAGCACCGCGAGTATATATGCAGGAAACAGCGGATGCTTGGCGTTTAAAAGCCCTGCGGCAAGAATAATCACCGCCGAGAATATGCATACAAGGGGGTAAAGCGGATTGTCCGACTGCAAGCGTTCCATAATTACAGCTTTCCCGCCTTTCTAAGCTCTTTACCTATTTTGCGGCCTATAAAACCGCCTGTAAAGCTAAGCAGTACTGTGCCAAGGCAGATAAAAAGCACTAGCCATGAGCCTTGTACCACATCGGAAAACGCTACATCGTTCATTATCATAGAAAAAACCGCGGTAAACGGCAGCGACAGCGGCACCATAAGACAGGCGGCTGTCAATATAGCCTTTTCTGTTTGATAGCTTCGAAACAACACCAACGCAATAATTTCAGCAAAAATGGCGCTTACCGTCATAGTCACGAACATTACTGGGCTCATCATAAGAAGTATAGCGGCGTTGAAAAAGCCAAGCAGCGACATCGCGCCGATCTTGCGCACTCTCATAAGCGCCATAGTAGCGAAAAGGCCGTAGAAAATCGCCATTGCCATATTGCGCAGCCCGAAAAGTGTTATGCTCATAAGCGGCATGGCCACGGCGCTACATATAAACAACAGCGCCGCCATAATGGCTAAAAATGATATATCTCTAATTGTGAAGCGTTCAAACTTCATTTCTTGTCTCCTCTAATGCCATAGTAAACATGCTTTATAAGTATAATAGGATGGCGCAGCAGCATCCGCGGCCCGCTGTATCGCATTACGGCGCGTATGCTCGCGCGCATATTAGGATTATAGCACGGCGTTTCGCAGTTGGAGCAAAATGTCTTTGTTTCCATATGGCGGCAGTTATCGCTGCGCTTTAAGGCGTAATCTCTAAGAGCGCGGCAATCATCGCACAGGTCAGCCGCGCCATGCCTGTTGCCCCTGCAATAAACGGCTATCATCTCGCTTAACAGTTTTTTCTCATGAACGCGCTTTTTATATTGCGTCATCAGATTATACGCCCTTTCTTAACAATGTACACCTGCTTTGCCATATCGGCTCTCCTCGCGGAGAGCGACGATGCCAATATCAGCGTAACCCTGCATTGGAGATATTTCAATCCACGCTCTCCCCGATATCAAATAGCTTACATCTCTAAGGGCGGCTTAGTCAAATGCCATTTTAGCGTTCGTGCGCTTTATAAAGCTCCGCCGCTCGTTAAGTGAATCCGGTACGCGGCAAATCATTCGTTTATAAAGCCTGTTCGCTTTTTTGGCGCAATCGCCTAAGATAGCCACTATATCAAGCATTAAGCTGTGATTCAAGAGAATGAAACCGAAGGCGTCATTTTACGGCATGTGATAGGCGGGTAGAAGGGCTGTGCGTATATAAATAGGGATGAGGCGGCTTTAGCATTGGATATGTGAATGCACTGATAATATTGCCGGCAGGGGAGAGACGGTGATTTGGTTGACATGATTTGCGCTTTTTAGTATGATAATGCATGGATATTTGAATAGCGTATTGGTTTTCTAGGGTTCCGCGGCGCAAATGCCGGACTGGACCGAGAGAAAGCGCATAATCTTTTGATTATGTACACGGCGGGATAAAAGCCTGGGAGTTTATTTTAAAGTACTCTCGGGCTTATTTTTATGTTTTGAAGGAGCAAATTCAATGTGGGGTCTATTGATTTCAACGATATTTACAAGCGCGGCGGACAGTTTAAATCCCTTCGCTATCACGCAGCAGTTCGTTTTGCAGGGTATAGTTAAAAAGCCGCGGCATATATGGTATTTTATCTTGCCTACCGGTATTACAAATTTTATAGGCGGCTTTTTTGCGTATTACGGGTTTATTGCCCTTTTAGGCAGCTTTTTAGGGCAGATAATAGAAGAGTACGGACGGATTTTATATACGGCGGAGTTGCTACTCGGCGTAGCGTTAATTGCCTTAGCCGGATTTTTATTTTATAAAAACAAGGCTGGCGCGCTTGAAAAGCGCGTTTCATCGCTGCGGGCGGCGGATGCGAGTAATGAAAATGACAGCGATGAAGCTAAAGCAAAAAACAAAATTAAATCAATATCGCCATTATCGCTGGTTATATTAGGCGTTGGGGCAACTATTTCGGAGCTGGCTACGGCGCTCCCGTACTTCGCGTTTTTAGCCATACTCATCAACTACCATCTCGCGTTTTGGCAGGTGACACTCATACTGCTTGTGTATAATACAATTTATACATCGCCGCTGATAATATTGTATTTTATTTATATAAAGACGCAGGATAAGTTTGATCGCATGTATAGGGTTATGAAGGCGAAGGTGAATAAGTGGTCAAATATACTTGGGCCTGCTCTCGCCGGCGTTATAGGCGCGGTTTTAGTATGCCACTCGATATCGCTGCTACTGAAATAGCAAATCCGGCAGCATCGCTTTGGCTTTCTTACAGCGATATGCCGGATATCCGCAGATCTATTCGTTGTATATTATCGCCAGTAGTTGTTAGCGGCCGCCACCGTCTGATAATTTATAGCGATGACCTGCGTAACGGCTATAAGGCTGTCGGCGTTTCTCGCATACCTCGGGCGCAGCATCCTGCGAATTTCTAACGACGGCTGCGTATACTCGACGCCTTTTTGCGAAAGCTTAATCGCCAGTTCAAAACCCTCCTGAGGCGTAGCCGTCCTCAAACTTTGAAGCCATTTATCCATAACTCCATCCCCTTTCCTTTGTTTACAATATATGCTTATTAGGCGGGAAGATGCTACAACAGCTTGGGCGCGGCCTTGCTATTATTAAAATGCGGGGCATTGGGTAAGCGCTTGAAAATGAAAAAGCGGCGCCGAAACTAGATAATTCCGTTCCGGCCGCCGCCCTTATAAAATTCGCTACTCGATAGTGGCATAAGAGTATACGACATCAGCCCCGCCTTTAGCGCGGGCCTCAACACGCACGTCTATAGCGGTTAAACCATCAAGCGCCAATACCGCGGTAACCTCGGCGCTGTAATCCTGAAAGACTATGTATTCGCCTGTTACTGCTTTCCGGTATGAAAAACGGTATTCCGGCGAAACGCCGCTGCCATAGTAAGCCTTCGCGGTAAGAATAACAGAGCCATTATCCTTCTTCGTTTGCAGATATACATTGGCTATTCGGTTATAATCTCTCTCCATTGAGCCATAATCCGAATAAAACCAATTAGTCATATTTTCGCCTGCACAATACTGAGCGAGTACTTTGCTTAGCGCCGTAGAAAACGCGGCCGCGCCGTGTCCGTTGAGGTGATTGGTGTCGAAATAATCGGTATCGGGGCGCGCATACAGCTCGGCTCGAACAAGATTGAAGTCAAAATACTGCGCGCCGTGCTTTTTGGCGATGGCGGCAAAGTATGTATGCACATTGCTATAATTGCCGAGCGTAAGCAGTGTTGCCATGGGCAGCGGTGTGCTTATTAGTACTACTTCTGACCCTTCGCTTCGGCATAGCTCTATGATGCGATCGAGATAGCCCAGCTCATCAGCGTTTAGGTTCTTTTCATCCCACTTGTACGGCGTAACCCGCCCCATGCCGCCCTGCTTAAAACCGCCCTCATGGAAAACGAAACCCTTTGATACATAACTCTCGTCATTATATGAGGAGAAAGCGGGATCATACGCCAGATATTCTGCCGTCAGCTTTTTTTCCAATGTTCTTATTATTTCGGGAAAACGACTGCGGTAGCGGTACGCCTTTAAAAACAGGTTAGCGTAATCCGACGTATCAAACGCCGCGCCAAGGTATTCAAGCTTATTTACGCCGGGCCGGTAATAATCGTACAGTATCATGCTGCTCGTAGGATTATCGTAACCGCTGAACTTGGTATACATGGCGTATGTCAGCTCGATTACAACAAGCTCCGGCTTATTATCGTTTCGATACATCTCCTTTAGCAGATAATACGCGTCGATAGCTTTTTGCGATGCTGAACCTAGATTAAAGCAATTGGTATCAAGCTCCGCGTCAATAACATGCGTGTCAAAGCCGTAAAGCGCGTGAGACGCGCCTACAAGCGCAACCTGTATGCCGCCGTTTTGATTATACATATCATTAAGCATCAGACGTGTGAACGATTCGGCGGGCGTAAGGGCGAAGCCCAACATAGATGCTGCCAGCACAAATATCACAAGGAACAGCAATATTTTTAGGAAGAATCTACCTTTAGAATTGCGCATATATAAAGCCTCCTACGATATCGGTGCCACCTGCCGAAAATAGTATAATCGCGAACAGCATCACAATATAACCGCCCCAGCGCACCGCGATAGGCAGCCTGTATAGCCCTGATGTAAGAGCCGGCCGTTTCCATTCAAGCAGGTGCGAGGCAGTTGTAATAACTACGCCCAGCGCCAGCGCCGTCCAAAAAGCCACGTCCATGCCACTTGATGACCAGCTTGAAAAGCTGAAAATGCGCCCCAGTATAAAAAGAGCGTCGCCGGCGCTTTTCGCGCGCGTAAAAGACAGCACCAAAGTGTTTATAAGCAGCGTTATAGTGATGCCTAAGCCTGAAAACAGCCAGGCGGGAAGTTTCTTTTTAAGCTTCTTTCGCTTTTTGGCTACCAGCGCGTCAAAAGCGACGCATATTCCCATGAGCACGCCCCATATAAGAAAGCCGGGCGTAACGCCGTGCCACACGCCGCTTATGCTAAGCGTCGCCAATGCCGCCAGCATAGACGCGAATATATTTAGCTTGCGCCAACTGAATTGCAGCGGCGTGAATACATAGTCGGAAAACCAGGTATAAAGGCTTATATGCCACCTGCGCCAGTATTCGGACATTGTCTGCGCTATCAAAGGGGCGTTGAAATTATGCTTGATGTTAAAGCCGAGTACCCGTGAAATGCCGACGGATATGTCGGTATAAGCCGAGAAGTCGAGGTAAAGCTGTATAAAGTACGCAAAGCACACAGCAAGCCAACCTAAACCGGAGCTAAGCGTATTAACCGAGCCATAGTAAGGGGAAATAAGTATCGCCAGTTGGTCGGCAAATATTAGCTTTTTAAAGAAACCCCAAAGTATCATAAAAAGGCCGGTGCCTATGTCTTGTGGAGAGAAATGTTTTTCTTTATCTATCTGCGGCAGAAAATGACTGGCTCTAGTTATAGGGCCCAGCGATATCTCGGGGAAATAGGCTGTATAAAGCAAAAAGCGCGAGAAGCTGTGTTCCGGCTCCATCTTTTCGTGATAAACGTCCAGCAAATAGCTTATGCATTTAAACATGTAGTATGAAAAGCCAAGAGGGAACACTATGCGGATATTTATACCGCCCGGAGCCGATAGCGCCGAAAGAAATGTGTTCCAGATATCGGAATAGCGCAGAAAAAAATACAGCACCACCGTACCGCCTATAACGGTTAGCAAAAATTTAAGCCTTTTATGCGTCGACAGGTGGATTTTTCGCGCTGCAAGAAAAAAGCCCAGCGAAAACAGTATTATAAATACCGGCGCCCAAAGCGCGTAAAAGCCGTAAAACACAAGGCTGGCTATAAGGAGAAAAACCGCCCTCGCGCGATGGGGGATAATAAGATATACCGCCATCACGACCGCAATAAATACAATAAAAGAAATCGATGTAAATTCCAATATGATCTCCCTTTATGATGTTTTGGCCGCGATGCATTCAATCATATCGCCGACATTTTTGAAGTTGACAACTTCTTTCATCTCAAGCTTTATATTGAAATGCCGCTCTATCATATTTATTAGGTTGATATGCTCAAGCGAGTCCCAATCTTCAATATCGGCCGCTGTAGTTTCATTGCTTATAACAATATTATCGTCATCGAACAGATTCCTAAAAATATCCTGTAACTGATTTTGTACATCCTTACGCGTCATATCTTTTTATCTCCATCACAAAATCTTTTGTATTTAAATAATTGTCAAGGTTCAGCTCAAACTTGTTTTCCTCTATCTCGCTAAAACCCTGTTCCTTATAAAAATCCTTTACCAGCGCATTTTTGGCGGTGGGGATATATGCGCCGCTTAGCCGCTTAACTCCGGCCTTCTTTAGGCGCATGATCATCTCATGCAGCATAGCCATCTCTAGCCGGCGCTTAAATACTCTACAGCTCATTAAAAACAGCTCAAGCTCGGCTTCCTCGCCCGCTATACGCGCCGACAGCACAATCACAATGCCGTTATCGCCAAAGCGGTCGGACAACTGGCCACACAGCATTATATAATCAGGCGATGACGCCCTCATATGAACCTCTGCCTCGTTTAGGCGCAGCGTGGTGAGGTTAAACTGATTG
>JBMNTP010000027.1:0-26883 GCA_050945795.1 Christensenellales bacterium
TATATAAAAAAACTGTTTATTATTTTTAAAACATTTGATATTATATGATGAGATAACAATCCGACCGGTATATTTATCGGAAGGGCTTGGAAGGGACTTTGAAATGAAACAGACAGCAGCCATTGTCGAGTTTGGCACGTCAAAAATAGTCTGTGCCATCGGCGAAAGCAAAAATATAGATGCATTTGATGTTACCGGCCTTGGCATTTGCAGCTATGCCGGACTTAACCACAAGCAGTGGCGTCAGCCACATCTTCTTGAGTCGGCGTTAAGTAAAGCCATTGCCGACGCGGAGGATCAGGCGGGGCGCAAGGTAAAGCAGGTATATGTAAATGTACCGGGGCCGTTTGTGGACGTTACATTGAATGCGGCTAAAAAGGAAATCGAAAACAAGGACAGGCGTGTTACAGTTGATGATGTTGAAGATCTTATAAAAGAGGCGGAACGGATTTTCGTGCCGGAGCGCATGGAAATAATTCATCGCTGTCCGGTATGGTTTTCGGGTGACAACAACCGCCGGGATATTGACCCCGTAGGCATGAGAACATTGCAGTTGACGGGGAATGTATCTTTTGTCATGGCGGAAAAATCGTATATGCGGGATATGGCGCAGCTTTTTGAAAAGCTGGGGATAGAGATATTAATGTTTATAGCCACGCCGCTTAGCGAATGCCTTATGATTATACCCACAGAGGACAGGGACAACCTTGCCATTATGGTGGACGTAGGGTATTATTCAACTGATGTAAGCGCAGTGCAGGGCGACGGCATAATACGGTATAAGTCGTTCGATGTCGGCGGTGCGCATTTTGCGGCTGATATATCGCAGATTCTCGGCATTACGCCTATGGAGGCGGAGCAGCTAAAAAGACGGTATGTTTTCGGGCTTGAAACCTCATCAATAAACGGATATGAAGTTGTAAAAAGCCATGACGGGCGCGCGAAAATGTATCCTCACGCCACTGTGCAGCAGGTTATGGACGCGCGCATGGAGGAGCTTAGCCTTATTATAGATGGTATAATAAGCAAATGGAGTCTTTCTCTGACAAGCCAAACCAAGCTTTACCTCACCGGAGGCGGTATAGCCATGATGAGGGGGGCTAAGGAAGTGCTTGAGAATATAGTTAATCTTCAGGTAAGAACGCCGAAAATAGTTACGCCCAAGATAAACGCGCCGAATTATTACTCGGTGCTCGGCATGATGGACTTTGCTTTCAACGGCGTCGGAGACGGCGGGCCTGCGGGCGAGGGCGGAAGCAAAATAGTTAACAAACTTATAAATTTCTTTACCAATTAAGGGGGACGTGCAATGCTGGAATTCGATATAGAGTCGGCACGATTTGCGCAAATTAAAGTTTTTGGGGTGGGCGGGGCCGGCTGCAACGCCGTTAACAGGATGGTGCAGCACGGGCTTAAAAGCGTTGAGTTTATTTCGGTAAATACCGATGTTCAGGCGCTTGTAAGATCCGAAGCCTCGACTAAAATCCAAATAGGCGAAAAGCTTACAAAAGGCCTAGGCGCGGGTGCTAATCCTGACATAGGACATAGAGCCGCCGAAGAAAGCCGCGAAGAGCTAAGAAGGTTTATAGAGGGCGCAGACCTTGTCTTTGTAACGGCGGGAATGGGCGGCGGAACCGGCACAGGAGCGGCTCCTGTTGTTGCCGAGATCGCGCGCGAGATGGGTATACTTACAATAGGCGTTGTGACAAGGCCTTTCCTTTTTGAAGGGAAGCAGCGTATGCTAAACGCCGAGGCCGGCATAACCGAGCTTAAAAGCAAAGTAGACTCGCTTGTTGTTGTGCCAAACGACAGGCTGCTTCAGGTTGTAGGACGCGGAACACCTATATCGCAGGCTTTTGTTGTGGCCGACGATGTGCTTAGGCAGGGCATACAGGGCATTACAGACCTTATAGCCAAGCCTGCGCTTATAAACCTCGACTTTGCCGATGTAAGAACGATAATGGAAGGCAACGGTCTTGCGCATATGGGCATAGGCGTTGCGACGGGCGAGAACAGGGCGCTTGAAGCGACAAAGCAGGCGGTATCAAGCCCGCTGCTTGAAACGCAGATAGACGGAGCGCGCGGCGTTATAGTTAACTTCTCGGGCGGCCCCGACCTTACGTTGCAGGAGACGGACGAGGCGGCCATGATTATACACGAAACGGTAGATTCCGAGGCCAATATAATATTCGGTGTAGATGTTGATGAGACGCTGGAGGACAAAGTTAGGATAACGGTTATAGCCACCGGCTTTGAGACTACATCTAAGCTTTATAAGGACAGGCAGCGCCCGTCGATAGCTAAAGAGCATCCGGTGCTGTCGTCGGTTGACAGGGATAAAAAGGCAATGGAAAAAGGCAGGGAACAGGAAACGACGGATCCTGCCGAGATGCAAAGGGACATACTTTCGCCTGTAGTTCCTCCGCCGGACGCTATGACAGCGAAACCCACCGCAAGGCAGGAGCCTAAGGGCAAGCGTGAGCCGGATATTCCTTTTACGCCGGCAGCGACACCGCAGCCTCAGCGTCCGGTAGCGCCGGTAAAGCCCAAGCCCAGTCTCAGCGATTATGAAGGAGATAACCTGGATGTACCTTCATTTCTGAGGAAAAAAGGCGTGGATAAAAATTTTGATAGATAAAACATATTAGCTTTACTGTTAGTAAGTTATGACGTTTAAAAAAGTGCGCAAATGCGCACTTTTTTGTTTGGTATGTTTTATAATTTATTTTTATGCTGCTATCTGCTGCTTCGGCTTTTACGACGCGGCAGGAAAAGCATCATAGCCGCGATGAACGTACAAACGGCGAACGCCGCGGCCGAAAAGGACAGCGTGCTTATAGAGGCGTTGTATGGAGCGGCCGAGACGGGAAGGGCGGGCGGAAAAATGGCGATCGCCGCCACGCACACAAGACCGCTCGATATAAAATGCAGCAGTTTTATGCCCGCCATATACGCGAGGCTTATTCTGCCGCCCAGCATGGCCTTTTGCTGAAGCAGCACCGATAACCCGCCGCCACCGGCGATGGCGGCAGCCAGCACAGCTTTTGTATATATCGGCAGCGATGCGCGCCCAAGCTGCATACAGCCCGCCGCTACTTCAAGCAGTCCGGTTGAAAGCGGGCGTACCATGCCTTGCAATCCTTCTGTTGTATCGCCGGCGATAAGTTTAAAAAAGCCGATATGCTCCAGAGCGCCGTATATAACCGAAAACATCACCATATATCCGCATACCGTAAGCATGGCCTGCATGGAGGAAGCGGCTATGTCGCCGCCGTTGTTTTTTATAGCTGTAGCAGAAAAGTTGCGTGATGCGACAGGTTTTAGCGCTACACGCGCCGCCACGCCGCATATTACGGCTCCTATATAGCACGACGCCATTATATAAGGGCCGAGCGTCGGGGCTGCCAAAAAGCCGGCGGCGACTGTGCCGAGCATAAACATAGGGCCGGGGCAGGAGGCGGCGGCAAGAGCGCATTTAGCCTGCGTAAGGTTTAAAGAGCCGTTATCCATTAGCTGTGCTATTATTTTGGCTCCGCCGGGATATCCGCATATCCAGCCGAGTATTATAGCAAGACCGCCTTCGCCGGGCAGCGAAAATATATGCGACGCCGCCGGAGCTATATAAGACGCGATTCGCCCGACGTAGCCGGAATTTATTAAAAGACCGGATAGCATTATAAAAGGCAAAAGCGACGGCAGCACCGTTTCCCACCACGCGGCTAGCGCGTTTTTGGCGTTGTTAATTGCCGATGCGGGGTATAAAATCATTATAATGAGTAATGCGGCGGAGAATATGTAAGGAAACGATTTGGTTATCCGCATGGTATTCCTCCGAAGGCTTTTGATTAAAACTATTACAGGAGGCTGTTTTATATGAGGAAAAAAGTTGGTCTGGCGCTCGGCAGTGGCGGATCAAGGGGGTTTGCGCATATAGGCATTATAAAGGCGCTGCGAGAAAACGACATTCCCATTGACTGCATATCCGGCTCATCAATGGGGGCGGTGGTAGGCGCGGTGTATGCCTCCGGCGCGGATATGGATATCGCGGCTAAACTGGCGGTAGAGCTTAACGAAAGAATGTATCTTGATGTATTAGTGCCAAAGCGCGGCTTTATAAAAGGCGAAAGGATTCAGTCGCTTATAAAAACTCTTACTAAGGATTATGATTTTGATCAGTTGGAAATACCCTTTTGCTGTCTTGCTTGCGACCTTGAAAACGCCGAGGCGGTGGTGTTAAACAGCGGCAAGGTGCATGACGCGGTAAGGGCGAGCATATCCATACCAGGCATTATGGTGCCGCATAAGCTTAATGGCAGGATGCTGGTCGACGGCGGGGTTATTGAACGGGTGCCGGTTGAAGCGGCAAGGCAGCTTGGCGCAGACATTGTTATAGCCAGCGATGTGGCGTACAAAGGCTCAAAGCATCCCGAGGCCAAGACGCTGATCGATATAATTATGCAGTCGATAGATATAATGCAATGGGAGCTTGCAAAGGTTAAAACGCTCGGTGCCGATGTTTTGCTGTTGCCGGAAGTGAGCCATATAAACTCGCTGTCAAACGAAAGGGCGGATGAGTGCATTGAGATAGGATACGAATGCGCTATAGAGGCGCTGCCGATTATAAAAGAAAAGCTTGAATCGTAATATCGCTTTTATTTGATTATTCTATTATTAAACGCTGCGTAAAATCACGGCCCGCCGCTTCACGACCCGCCGCCAACTCATGGAGGTCGGTAGCAAGGCAATCAAGAAGGAAAAGCGAATGGCATTCCTTAGGAAGCAATTTATTATAGTCCGCCGCCTTTGTAAGTATAGGTATTGAGGCGGCGTCTTTTATGCTTTTAAGTAGCGGCGCAGCGGCGCGTTTAAAGCCGAGCAGGCGGGCGTATACCGGATAGCCGTCTGTGGCTATGCGGCGCTCCATATCCGATGTGATACCAAGCAGCGCGCTTGTTATTATTCTTTGAAGGCGAGTATATAGATAGCGGCGGGTTTTCGCCGCGGCTATAACGCCGGATATGCTGCCGCGTTCTCGAGCCGCCGCGTATATGCGGTTATGAAGCCCTTCCGATACGCCACGAAGATTCGCTATACCGCTTGCTCCTAGCCGCCTTAGCTCGGATACCGCGGCAAAGTCAAAATGCTCAATAAATACTCGCTCGTTTTTTAACGACTCAAGAACATATTCCGGCACATAGCCGGTCGGCATACTCTCTCTCGCTATCTGCCTTATATCAGACGCCGAGCCTACATTTTCGTTGTACGGTATGCGCTCTACAGGCACCGGCTCCATGCCGCTGTTGAGCGATATAAGGCTTTTTATGTATTCGATGGCCAATATGCTGTTAGGCGAGCTTAAAGCGGCGTCAGCGTCCGATGAGCCGCCGGTAGCGTGTTGTACGGCACGGGCGTATGTGTTGCCGTCCTTAAGCGAGCGTTTTAGAGCGGCAGGAAAGCCTGGTGAAAGCTGCGCCTTAGCCGCTTTTATAAGCACGTCGGCTGATGGCGTTTCGGAGCCGAAGCACAGCGACTCGCAGACGCCAAGCCCGTCAAGCAGCTTTACGGCTCCGCGCGCAAAACTTTCTGCGCTTGATACGGCATAGAAACAGGGCAATTCTATAACGAGATCAAACCCGGCCTGAAGCGCCCAGGACGCGCGCTGCCATTTTGAACATATAGCCGGTTCACCGCGCTGCGTAAAGCTGCCGCTCATAGCCAGCACAAGAAAATCGCAGCCGGTAAGCTCGCGCGCCTTTTTGATATGATATATATGTCCGTTGTGGAGCGGGTTATATTCGGCTATTACCGCGCAAATCTTCATATTACACCTCAATATATGATATTATACAGAAAACAGCGGTGCCGCACAAATTCATAATGTTTTTTAAAAGGTCTGGAAAGAAAGCGCAAATTATAGTAAAATAAATGTTGGACATATTTTGTCCAGCTTTATGAAAGATAGTATTATAAATTAAGAGAGGTGCTTTATAAAATGGGGCTGATGGACAGGATCATTGCAACGGCAAAAAGGCAGGTGAAAACAATTGTGCTTGCCGAGGGTACGGAGGAGCGGACCATTACCGCTGCGGCAAAGATACTCTCCGAGGGTATAGCAAAAGTTATTCTTCTTGGAAATAAACAGGAAATCTTAAACAAAGCTCAGGGACTTGACCTTAGCGGAGCAACTATTATTGACCCGGCAACCTCGGAAAAAATCGAGGAGTATGCCGGGACGTTTTTTGAGCTTAGGAAGTCGAAGGGATTGAGCTATGAGGCGGCTCTTGAAAAAATCAAAGATCCGCTATATTTCGGAGTTATGATGATTAAAAAGGGCGAGGCTGACGGCATGGTAGCGGGAGCTGTAAACGCTACTGGAGATGTGCTAAGGCCGGCGTTCCAGATAATAAAAACCGCCCCTGGTTTTTCTAGCGTATCGAGCTGTTTCCTTATGGAAATACCCGATAAGAGCTATGGAGACGACGGGGTTTTAGTGTTTGCCGATTGCGCGGTAAACCCAAACCCCGATGCGACTCAGCTTGCCGAGATAGCGGTGGCGTCGGCTGTTTCGGCTAAGGCTTTAGCCGGAATTGAGCCGCGGGTAGCCATGCTGTCGTTCTCTACCAAGGGCAGCGCCAAGCATGATTTTGTTGACAAAGTGGTACAAGCTACGGAGAAGGCAAAAGAGCTTATGCCGGAACTTATGATCGACGGCGAGCTGCAGGCCGACGCGGCGCTTGTTGAAAAGGTGGGTCAGCTTAAGAGTCCGGGAAGTCCGGTTGCCGGCAGGGCCAATGTTTTGGTTTTCCCTGACTTGCAGTCTGGAAACATAGGTTATAAACTGGTTCAAAGACTGGCGGGAGCAGAAGCCATAGGGCCGGTATGCCAGGGATTCGCTGCCCCTATAAATGACCTCTCAAGGGGATGCAGTCCTGAAGATATAGTTGGAGTAGTAGCGCTGACCGCCGTTCAGGCGCAATAAAACGCCGGGGCGCGGCAGGCTGAACATAATTATATGTTGTTTTAGGAGGGTTAAATTACTATGAACATTCTGGTTGTAAACGCGGGTAGCTCGTCGCTTAAATATCAGCTGATTAAGATGACCGGCGAGCAGGTGCTGGCTAAAGGCATTTGCGAAAGGATCGGCATTAAAGGCTCGGTGCTTAAGCATACGCCTTTTTGCAACGAAAATTCTGAAAAGGTTGTTATAGAGCGGGTGATGAAAGACCATACCGACGCCATACGCATGGTGCTTGACGTACTTACAGACAAGGAGTGCGGCGTTGTAGAGGATATGTCCGAAATACAGGCGGTGGGTCACAGGATAGTGCATGGCCGCGAGAAATACAAAAGCGCTGCGCTTATAAACGAAGATGATATAGAGGCCATAGCCGAATATATAGAGTTCGCGCCGCTTCATCAGCCTGCGAACCTTATGGGTATAAAGGCGTGTCAGGCGGTTATGCCCGGCGTGCCTATGGTAAGCGTTTTTGATACCGCGTTCCACCAGACTATGGAGCCTAAAGCCTTCCTTTACGGGTTGCCGTATGAGGATTATGACAAGCTTAAAATACGCCGTTACGGTTTCCACGGCACCAGCCACGCATTTGTAGCGACGCGTGCGGCGGAGCTGCTTGGCAAGAACATAGAAGATACAAAAATAATCACCTGCCATCTTGGCAACGGTTCAAGCATAACCGCCGTTGACGGCGGCAAGTCGGTAGATACCTCCATGGGCTTCACTCCTCTTGAAGGCGTTATAATGGGCACGAGGACGGGTAGCCTTGATCCCGCCATAATACAGTATGTTATGGACAAAAAAGGCTTTGACATCGATCAGATGGTATCGTACATGAACAAAAAGTCGGGTATGCTGGGGCTGTCCGGCGTTTCGAGCGACTTTAGGGACATACACAATGCTGTAGCCGAAGGCAACGAACGCGCCAGGATGGCTCTTGAGGCGTTTTGCTACGGAGTTAAAAAGTATGTTGGAGCGTATTCGGCGGCAATGGGCGGCGTTGACTGCATAGTGTTTACGGCGGGAATAGGAGAGAACGATGCGCCGGTAAGGAATGCTGTACTTAGCGGTCTTGAGTATCTTGGCGTTGACTATGACCCGGAGAAAAACAATGTGCGCGGTCAGGAGGCGGAGCTTACTCGGCCCGGCTCGAAGGTTAAGGCATATGTTATACCTACAAACGAGGAGCTTTTTATAGCCAGAGAAACGCTTAAGCTCGTTAAAGGCTGATTTTAAGCAGTATATTGACAAATTGGATGGGAGCAAATATAATACCTCTTGTTGACCTTTGAAGCCGGCTGATGGCGTGGCCGCGCTGAAAAAGCGTAGTGGGTGCGGTTTGCCTCAGTTGCGCAAAGAGGGGTATTATATCCTGCGACAATAAAGATTAGTTATTTATATCGAAGCGGTTACCCTGTCGCGGCATTACGCCAGGTCGCTAAGGGGATATCGTGGGGAGGTGTGCAATATGGCGGTACCGAAGAGAAAAGTATCGAAGGCGCGTAGAGACAAAAGGCGCGCTAATTGGAAGCTGTCCTTGCCCGGCATTGCAGAATGCCCGCAGTGCAAGCAGCCTAAGCTTAACCACCGGGTATGCGGCGAGTGCGGCTACTACGACGGGAAAAAGGTTGAGATGTCGGCGGACGAGAAGGAAAAGGCAAGAAAAGCTAGGGCTCAATAATTTGAATGAAAAACTCTCTTATGCCTGATGGCGAGAGAGTTTTTTGTCATGAACTGTAAATTCGTTGGTTGCATTTACCTTGGCTATTTTGTATACTTTGTTTAGTTGATTAAAGGGGAGATTGAATGTATCGTATTGCCGTAGATGTCATGGGAGGCGACAACGCGCCTCTAGAAATCGTTAAAGGATGCATAATGGCATTGCGCGAGCATGAGGATATAGCCCTTATATTATGCGGGGATAATGACGCGGTTTCAAAAATAATAAAAGAACAGGGCTACTCGGGAGACAGGATAGAAATCCGGCACGCGCCGGACGTGCTTTCCATGAATGATGCGGCGGAGGCGATAAGGTCAAGGCCGGATTCGTCTTTGGCGGTGGCTTTTTCGGCGGTATCCTCGGGTGATGCTGGAGCTATTATTACGGCGGGAAGCACAGGCGGAGCCATGTCGGGGGCTATACTTAAGCTTAGGCGCATAAAGGGCATACACCGTCCGGCGCTCGCTCCTGTGCTGCCGACTATGAAATCGCCGGTAATGCTTATTGACTGCGGAGCCAACGCCGATTGTAAACCGCAATATTTGCCGCAATTCGCCATAATGGGCAGCGCGTACATGAATAAGGTTATGGGCGTTAAAGAGCCGAGGGTGGCGCTGCTTAACATAGGAACCGAAGAGGGCAAGGGCAATGAGCTAATGCGCGAGGCGTACGGGCTTATAAAGCAGGCTCCGGTTAATTTCGTGGGAAATATTGAAGGAAGGGACATACCGTCTGGAGATTATGATGTTGTGGTGGCGGATGGATTTTCCGGAAATGTCGCGCTTAAGATGTATGAAGGGGCGGCGTTAGCTGTAACTAAAATGCTCAAGCAAGAGCTTATAGGCTCTTTTAGAACTAAGATAGGCGCTTTGATAGTTAAACCGGCATTAGCCAGATTTAAAAAGCAGATGGACTATTCTGAACACGGCGGCGCTTTGCTCCTAGGGGTAGACGGCGGCGTTATAAAGTCGCACGGGTCAAGTGGCGCCAAAGCCATTTTAAAGTCTGTTGAACAGGCGAGGGGATTTATAGCCGGAGGAGTTGTTGAGACCATAAAGGCGGCTATTTCGGATGCGTTAATTGCCGAGTAGGCAGGAATCATATATTATTATAATTAAAGTATCGAAGGAGTAATTGGTATGGTGTTCGAAAAGATTAAGAAGATGATTGCCGAGCATTTGGGAGTGGACGAAAGCAAAATTCAGCCGGAAACAAATCTTGTTGAGGATCTTAAGGCCGACTCGCTTGACATAGTTGAGCTTATAATGGATCTGGAGCAGGAGTTCGAGCTGGAAATACCCGATGAGGAGCTTCCAAAGGTTGTTACGGTTCAGGATGTTGTTGATTACGTTGAAGGCAAGGAATAAACGCTGAAAGCTGAAAGGTCTTTAAGTCCCGAATGCTTTCGGGACTTTCGGTTTTGGAGGCAAAATGTTTAAAGAGGCATCTATCAATGATAATCTCCAGCGCAGGATAGGCTATCGTTTCAAAAAAAAGAGCATTCTAACTCTTGCGCTTACGCATAAGTCGGCAACTTCAGAAACGCCGCTCGCGTGCAACGAGAGGCTCGAATTTCTCGGCGATGCGGTGCTTGAGCTATGCATAAGCAACAGGCTGTTCCGGCTTTACCCTAACAAGCCGGAGGGATGGCTCGCTAGGACGAGGTCGGCAGTGGTCTGTCAGGCTTCTTTAGCGAAGGCGGCTATGGACATACATCTTGGAGATTATCTTATACTTGGCAAGGGCGAGGACATGACGCACGGCCGCGATAAGCCCAGTATACTTGCCGATGCTTTTGAGGCGCTTATAGGCGCTGTCTATATCGACGGGGGGCAAAAGGCCGCCGACGGTTTTATACTTAGGATACTTAAAAACGAGCTTAAAAAGGCGGCGGCGGGAGAAGGGCATCGCGACTTTAAAACAGACCTTCAAGAAGCGCTCCAGACTTCCGGCTGCGCCAGCATAAGCTATAAGACGATAAAAGAAGAAGGGCCGGCCCATGACAAGGTGTTTACCGTTAAGGTGAGCTGCAACGGCAAAGAGCTGGGCAGAGGGGTAGGCAAATCGAAAAAAGAGGCGGAGCAGGAAGCGGCGAAAAGCGCTTTAGTTACTCATTGCCACAAATAAATTGAAACAGCGCGCCTTTTTTATGCGGTAGATGCGCCGGCCTTCTTCGCACAAGCTGGACGGAGAGGGGCGGCGCTTTATTTGTGCCGTCGGTTTTGGTATAATTTTGTAGTACAATTTGCGTGAAGGCGGGAAAATTCTTATGTACTTGAAGAAGCTCGTAATATACGGTTTCAAGTCTTTTGGAGAAAAAATCGAAATAGAGTTCAATGAAGGCATAACCGCAATTGTGGGGCCTAACGGAAGCGGCAAAAGCAATGTCGCCGACGCTGTAAGGTGGGTGCTAGGTGAGCAGAGCGCCAAAAGCCTTAGGGGTGCCCGTATGGAGGATGTTATATTCAGCGGCACCGAAAAGCGCAAGGCGCTCTCTTATTGCGAGGTTATACTTGTGTTTGAAAACAGCTCTCGCTGGATGCCGGTTGAGTACAGCGAGGTGGCGGTGGCGCGCAGAGTGTATAGAAGCGGAGAAAGCGAGTACAGCATAAACAAAACGCCGTGCCGCCTAAAGGATATTACGGCGCTTTTTCGAGATACGGGTATTGGCCGAGAAGGCTATTCAATAGTAAGTCAGGGCAAGATAGACGATATACTTTCAAACAAAAAGGATGAGCGGCGCGCTGTTTTTGAGGAAGCGGCGGGCGTTATGAAATACCGCGTTAGAAAAGAAGAAGCCGAAAGAAAACTATCTCAGACCCGCTCAAACATGCTGCGCATAAGCGATAAGCTTGACGAATTAAGCGAACAGCTTGGGCCGCTTAAAGAGCAGAGCGAAAAGACAAGAAAGTTCCTCGGACTTAGGGAAAGACTGAGGGAGCTTGAAATAAGTCTGTTCCTGCATCAATACGATAGGGGAATGGAGCGCATTAACTCGGGCGAGGCATCGCTTAAAGCTCTCGAAGAAGAAGCGGAAATGCTGGAGCGCAGCGTTGAGGAACTTGACGGCGCTAAGGCCGCAAAGGAGATGCGTCAACTTGACGAGGCTATATCTGAGGCGCAAAGCGGCATAATAGACCTTACGCGCGAGCTTGAAAAGAGCGAGGGCAAAACCAAGGTTTTAAGCGAAAAGGCAGAGGCGCTTATGCGCGAGGCGGACAGGCTCGCACTCTCGGTTAAAGAGGACGGCGAAAAGCTTGGGTTGGTACGCGAGGAGCTCTCGCTTAAGCAAGGCGAGGCGGCCAGCAAGGAGGAAGAAAAGCGCGCCTGCGAATTGCGGCTTAAGGAAAGCGGCATAAGGCTTGAGGCGGCGGCTAAGGAGCTTGAAGAATCGGAAAAGGCGCTTGAAGAGGCTAAGGCGGCGCTTATGCAGAAGATGAACAGCATAGCCGACGCTAAAAATCGAGAAACAAGACTTATAACAATGAGGCAAAGCATTTTGCTGCGCTCGGGGCAGCTTGACGCGCAGCTTGGAACGGCGCGCCAAAAGCAGGACGCGCTCTATGAGGAGCTTTGCGAGGCTAAGGAATTATTAGATGCTATACGCCAAGGCTGTGTGGCGGCGGAGGATAAGCGGTCTGAGGCCGAAAAGGCGGCTACAGACGCTAGGGAAAGCCTTCGCGGAGCGCAGGCCGAGGCAGCCAAATGTGAAACAGAAATAAACAGCGCGCGCTCCCGGCTTAAAATACTGTCTGATATGGAGCGCGACTATGAAGGATATTACGGCAGCGTTAAGGCGCTTTTAAAGGCGGCGGGCCGCGACAAAGAGGTGCAAAGCAGGTTTGGAGCGGTGGTGGCGCAGGTTTTAAGCGTACCGGGGAAATTTGAGCGGGCGGTGGAGATGGCGCTCGGCGCGACGCTGCAAAATATAATTACAGAAACAGAGCATGACGCTAAATATCTAATAGAATATCTTAGAAAAAATTCGCTCGGACGCGCTACGTTTTTGCCGCTTTCAAGCATGAAGCCGAGGACGCTTAGCCGGGATGAGCGAGCGAGCATCGAGGTATCGGGCTGTTTCGGAGTGGCAAGCGAGCTTGTAAGCTATGACGATAAATACGCGAAGGTGGCGGGGCGGCTGCTTGGGCGCACCGTTATAACCGAAAACCTCGATACCGCTATAAGTATGATGAGAAAGTCGGGGTTTTCGTTTACCGCCGTTACGCTAGACGGCGATATTATGCATCCCGGCGGCTCTATGAGCGGCGGCAGTGTACAGGCGAGGACATCTAACATATTGGGGCGTGAGCGGCTGATTGAGCAGACGCGTCGCCAGATAGCGGCGCTCGAAAACAAAAAAGAAGAGTTGGCGTTATCGGCGGAGCAGCTTAGAGAGCGGCTGGCGACTCTTAGAAACGCGGCGGCGCGAGAGGCGGAGGCGGCGCAGGCGAAGCAGGTTGAGTTGGCGCGTGAGGAAGAAAAATGCGAAACTGTGGAAAAATTTTGCGCCATTAGCCGCGATGAGCTTGAAAAGCTAGAACTTGAAAAAGAGCAGCTAAGCGAGAACATGGCGGATATTGAAGCGAGGCTGTCAGAGCTTGGCAGCGAGCAAAGCCATCTTGAAATTGATGAAAGCGGCGAAAGAGAACAAATAAAAAACGCGTCGACAAAAACATCGGAGCTGCGCGGAAATCTTGAGGCAGAGCGCGAGCAGAACACTTCGCTTAGAGTGGCGTTTGCGCGGCTTGAAAAGGAGCTTATGGCGGCGCAAGCCGACGCAGCACGGTTGACGCGCGAAGAGAAGGCGCTCTTTGCCGGCATAAATGCGAAAAGGCAGGAGCTTGAAAAGAACGAAACGCAAAGGCTTGATATACTCGCGCTGTCCGGCGATGAAAGCGAAAGCGGTATAAACCTTGCCAACAGGCTAGAAAGTGCCAGAATCGGGCTAAGAGAGCTTGAAAGACTGCGTCAAGAGGCATCGGAGGAGGCGGAAAAGACGGAGAAGGAGCGCAAGGACATGCGCGCATCGCTTCAGGCCGTTATGGAGAAGAAGTATAAGCTTCAGGTGTCGCTCGAAAAGTCAAAGATGGATATTGAGGCTATGCAGGCGCGCATATGGGAAGATTACGAGGTGACGTATGGCAGCGCCGGATGCGAGGGCATAAAGATATCGCTGTCAGAAGCTAAATCTGAGATTGCGACGCTAAAAGAGGGTATACGTGAGCTTGGTCCCGTTAACCCGAACGCCATAGAGGATTATAGAAATGTGAGAGAGCGGCATGATTTTTACATGAATCAGCGCACCGATCTTGAAAAAGCCGCATCCGATCTTGAAAAGATGATTGAGGATATGCTTGTTATAATGCGCAAGCTATTTAAAGAGCAATTCGACAAGATAAACGCTAATTTCGCTTCAGTGTTTAAAAAGCTTTTTGGCGGCGGGTCGGCGGAGCTGGTGCTTAAGGATGACAAGGATGTGCTTAACAGCGATATAGATATAATCGCGCAGCCGCCGGGTAAAAGATTGCAGCTTATATCGCTGCTTTCGGGCGGGGAAAAGGCGCTTACCGCTATATCTATACTTTTTGCCATGCTCAGCCTTAAGCCGACGCCGTTTTGCGTGCTTGACGAGATAGAGGCATCGCTTGACGAGGCGAATGTAGCGGCGTTTGCCGATTATCTGTGCGAATACTCTAAAAAGACACAGTTTGTAGTTATAACGCACAGAAAGGGTACTATGGAGCGCTCGAACTCCATGTACGGCATGGCTATGGAGGAGAAGGGCGTTTCAAAGCTGGTGTCGGTAAGATTTGAAAATGTGGCGGCGAAGGCCGCGGCGGGAGGTTAATATGGCTGGATTTTTTGACAAAATTAAAAACGCTATGGGTAAAACCAAAAACAATATAGCTTACGCGCTTAACAATTTGCTTTCCATATCACCTTTAGACGATGAGTTTATAGACGAGCTTGAGGAGTGCCTTATACTTGCCGACGCCGGAGTTACAACGGCGCAGCAGCTTGGCGCCGAGCTTAAAGAGCAGATTATAAACCGCGGCATTAAAAAGCCGGACGAGGCGATAGCCGCCTTAAAAAGCATTATAGTATCAAGGCTTACGGCTAAGGAGATAGAAGAAACTTATCCCGCCGTAATACTCATAGTCGGGGTAAACGGCGCGGGCAAGACGACTGCAATAGGCAAGCTCGCCGCGCTTTATAAAAGGGCGGGCAAATCGGTTATACTATGCGCCGCCGATACGTTTCGGGCGGCGGCTGCCGAACAGCTACAAGAATGGGGCAAAAGGTCTGATGTGCCGGTTATAAGACATAACGAGGGCGCCGATCCCGCCGCCGTGGTTTATGACGCCATTCATTCCGCCAAGGCAAAGTCGGCGGATGTGCTTATCGTTGATACGGCGGGCAGACTGCACAACAAAAAAAATCTTATGAACGAGCTGGCTAAAATAGGCCGCGTTATTGAAAGGGAATATCCCGGTGCAAAAAGAAGCACGCTGCTTGTTATAGACGCCACGACCGGCCGCAACGGCGTTGCGCAGGCCGAAGTGTTTAACGAGGCTGTTAAGGTTGACGGGGTTATACTTACAAAGCTTGACGGTACGGCGAAGGGCGGCGTTGTGCTATCGATAGCGGCGGAAACAGGCGTTCCGGTACGGTATGTTGGCGTGGGTGAAGGCATTGACGATTTAGCAGGGTTTGACGCCGCCGCGTTTGCTGACGCGCTTTTTGAAAGATAGCAAGATTTATTGTAAATATGCTTAGGGTGTAAAGTGAAAAGGCTTGACACGTGGGCGGGGCAGGCGTATAATAAGCGGGTATTATGCGGAGGAAGCATGGATAGGAAGGTTAGAGCAAGCTTTTTGCTATCGTTTTACGGCGGTCTGCTGTCGCAAAGGCGGCGGGAGTATATGGCGCTGCATTTTGACGAGGACATGTCGCTTGCCGAGATTGCCGAGCAGTACGGCATAAGCAGGCAGGCGGTTTTAGACGCTATAAGCAGGGGCGAAAAACAGCTTGAGCAAATGGAAAGCGCGCTTGGTATGCTGCAAAAATACATGCTTATGCTTAAAGAGATAGATGAAATAAGCCGGGAATTAGACGGCAGGGCGGCAGAGTGCGGCTGCGACTTATCGGGTATAAGCGAAAGGCTTAATCGCCTGCCCGATATACTTGGAGGATAGAATGGCTTTTGAGGGACTGGCTGAAAAGCTTCAGGGCGTATTTAAAAAGCTGACGTCACGCGGGAAGATAAATGAATCCGATGTAAAAGCGGCGATGCGCGAGGTGCGTATGGCGCTTTTAGAGGCGGATGTTAACTATATGGTCGTTAAGGACTTTGTAAAGAAGGTTTCCGAGCGGTGTGTAGGCAGCCAGGTTATGGAAAGCCTTACGCCGGGCCAGCAGGTTATAAAGATAGTCCGCGAGGAGATGACGGCGCTTATGGGCGGCTCATCGGCGCGTATAGAGACGGCTTCCTCGCCGCCGACAGTTATAATGATGGCGGGGCTGCAGGGCGCGGGTAAAACGACTATGTGCGGCAAAATTGGAACGCTACTTACAAAGCAGGGCAAATCGCCTATGCTCGCGGCGTGTGACATATATCGCCCGGCGGCTATAAAGCAGTTGCAGATTGTAGGCGAAAAGACGGGGCTGCCTGTTTTTGAAAGAGGAGTTCAGGCGCCGGAAAAGACGGTTGCCCAAGCGATAGAAGAGGCGAAAAGGCTCGGCAGGGATACGCTTATAATAGATACCGCCGGCCGGCTGCATATAGATGATGAGCTTATGGCGGAGCTTGAGCGTGTTAAAGCGGCGGCAAAGCCAAATGAGATACTGCTCGTTGTAGACGCTATGACAGGGCAGGACGCCGTTAATGTAGCCAAAGTATTTGATGAGCGGCTCGGCATAACCGGCGTAGCGCTTACTAAGCTTGACGGCGATACAAGGGGCGGCGCGGCGCTGTCGATAAGGGCAGTTACAGGAAAGCCGATTAAGTTTTCCGGAACAGGCGAGAAGTTCGGAGAGATTGAGCTTTTTCATCCCGACCGCATGGCCGGGCGCATACTCGGCATGGGCGACGTTTTAAGCCTTATTGAAAAGGCGGAGCAGGCGTTTGATGAGAAAAAGGCGGAGGAGCTTTCTAAAAAGCTTATGTCGCAGCGTTTTACGCTTGATGATTTTCTAGAACAGTTCCAGCAGATTAAAAAAATGGGCTCTTTAGGTGAGCTGGCGGGCATGATGCCGGGCATGGGAGCGCTTAAAGACGCAGAGATAGACGAAAGGCAGATGCTGCGCACAGAGGCGATAATTCACTCCATGACAAAAGAGGAGAGAGCTTATCCAGAGATAATAAACGGCAGCCGTCGCAAACGTATAGCCAAGGGCAGCGGCACGCAGATACAGGATGTTAACCGCTTGCTGGGGCAATTTTCCCAGATGCAGAAAATGGTCAAACAGCTTTCGGGCAAAAAGGGCAGGATGAAAATTCCGTTCGGGCTCAGATAAGCTTTTGCATATAAAATTAATTTAGATATTCAAGGAGGAAATACTATGGCGGTAAAGATAAGACTTAAGAGGATGGGAGCTAAAAAAGCACCTTTTTACAGAGTGGTTGTGGCCGACTCAAGGGCGCCGCGCGATGGAAGGTTTATAGAGGAGATTGGCTATTACAACCCTCTTACCGATCCGGCCGAGATAAAGATTGATGCTGAGAAGGCGGCGGCATGGATAAAGAACGGAGCGCAGCCGTCCGATACAGTTCGCGCGTTGCTTAAGAAAAGCGGAGTGGAATAAGCTGCTTGGGAGGGCAAGGAAATGGTTGAACTTGTCAGATATATAGTATCCGAGCTGGTCGATGAACCGGACAAAATAAACATAAAGACAATCGAAAAAGAAAACTCTGTAATTATAGAGCTTAGCGTTGCGCCGGAAGATATGGGCAAGGTTATAGGCAAGCAGGGCAGAATAGCAAAGGCAATACGCTCGGTTGTTAAGGCGGCGTCGTCTAAGGAAAAGAAAAAGTATATATTGGAGATAATTTAAGGTGACGCTGGTTATTGGCACTGTGCTAAAGCCGCAGGGCTTAAAAGGCGAAATAAAGGTTATGCCGCATACCGACGACGTGGCGAGGTTTATGCTGCTAAAGAGCGTTATAATAGACGGCGAGCAAATAAAGGTATCTGCTGTGGATGTGCGCGGCGGATTGGCTTATATTATGCTCGAAGGCATAGAAAGTCGGGAGGACGCCGAGCGTCTTCGTGGCAAGCTTTTAAGTGTTGACAGGAAAGACGCTATAAAGCCGCCACCGGGATTTTACTTTATAGCCGATCTAATTGGCTGCGAAGTGTTTGCAGATGGCGAGAGGCTGGGCGTGCTAAAAGAAATATACCAAAACGGAGCGGCGGACGTATATGAGGTTCGCGGCGAAAAGAACCTTATGTTTCCAGCGCTTAAGACAGTGCTAAAAAGCGTAGATATCGAGGCCAAACGCATAGAGCTTTACGCGGAGCGGCTTGCGGAGGTGGCGGTATATGAAGATTAGCGTTCTTACGCTTTTCCCTGATATGTTCTGCGCTCTAAACGCCGGAGTTGTCGGCAGGGCTATGGAAGCCGGCATAATTGACTTTAGCGCGCACAACATACGCGACTTTTCGACCGACAAGCACCGCCGCGCCGACGATTATCCGTTTGGCGGGGGAGCCGGCATGGTTATGACGGCGCAGCCGATATTCGACTGCATGGAGCATGTAGCGGCGGGTCATGGCGAGGGATGCCGGCGAATATATATGTCACCAAAAGGCAAAAAGCTGAACGATAAAATGGCGCGGGAACTGGCGGGGCAAGATTTAATAATACTGTGCGGACATTATGAGGGAGTTGACCAAAGGGTTATAGACTGCCTTATAGATGAGGAAATAAGCATAGGCGATTATGTATTAACCGGCGGAGAGCTGGCGGCGATGGTGCTTATAGACAGCGTTTCAAGGTTGGTGCCGGGGGTTCTTGGCAGTAATGAGTCGAGCTGTGACGAGTCGTTTGCGGATAATATGCTTGAATACCCGCATTACACGAGGCCGGCGGATTTTAGAGGCATGAAGGTTCCGGAGGTGCTTTTGGGCGGAAATCACGCTTTGATAGAAAAATGGCGTGAGGAGCAGTCGCTTAAGCTGACGGAAATGAGAAGGCCGGATCTCCTTAAATGGGACAAGCAGGAAAAATAAGCCGGAAGCGGCTAATAAGCAGTTGCATTGGCACAATGTGTTTGATATAATATTTTTCGTATGTTACGGACGGTCCTCTTGGCACTATAGGTTGCCTACGAACGTCTATGAGGGAGGAGGCATAAGCATGGCAGATTTAATCAGGCTGATAGAAGATGAACAGCTCCGCACCGATTTACCCAAGATATCCATTGGCGACACTGTTAAAGTGGCGGTCAAGGTTGTTGAGGGGGTTCGCGAAAGGCTTCAGATGTTCGAGGGAACCGTTATAGCAAAGCGCAACGGCGGCGCCCGCGAGACATTTACAGTAAGACGTATGTCGTACGGGGTTGGAGTGGAAAGAACTTTCCCGCTTCATTCGCCCAAGATTGACAGCGTTACAATTGTAAGGCGCGGAAAAGTGCGCCGGGCAAAGCTGTACTATCTAAGAGACAGGGTAGGAAAAGCGGCAAAGGTAAAAGCGAAATAACAAAATGCAATGAGGGACGTTTCGTTCCTTATTGTTTTATACGGAGATAATATGAGAATCAACTGGTATCCGGGACATATGGCCAAGGCCAGGCGCATGATGGAGGACAGTCTTAAGCTGGTTGACGCCGTTATAGAAATTGTCGACGCCAGGATACCCGCCGCCGGCAGGAATCCTGACTTTGACACGCTGTTCTCCCGCAAAAAAAGAATTATAATACTAAATAAAAGCGATTTAGCTATAAAAGAAGCTACAAAGGCATGGATAAAGTATTATACAGACAAGGGATGGCACGCCATGCATTACGATGCAACGCGAAAGGGCGGCAAGGGCGCCGTAGCTTCTCTTATACAGCAGGCGGTTTCGGAGCTTTTAGAAAAGGCGGCGGCAAAGGGCATGAAAAAAACTATACGCTGTCTTGTCGCCGGCATACCCAATTCCGGCAAATCGACTTTTATAAATTCGATGTCGGCGCAGGCTCGGGCAAGGACGGGGGATACGCCGGGCGTGACTCGGGGCAAGCAGTGGGTTTCAATAAGTCCATACCTTGAGCTTTTAGATACGCCGGGAGTATTATGGCCTAAGCTTGAAAATCAGAGCCATGCCGCACATCTCGCTTATGTTGGCTCTATAAACGATGATATAATGGATGTTGAGGAGCTGGCGGCTATGCTTTTAAGCGAACTTATAAGCATAGTGCCTGATGCCGTTATGGAGCGGTACGGCGTTGATAAAGATACGCCTATGGAAATAATGCTTGATGAGGCTTGCAAAAGGAGAGGATTTCTCTTAAGCGGCGGCAGACTTGATACCGCAAGGGCGGCGGGCATTATACTTGATGAATTCAGGGCGGGCAGGCTTGGCCGTGTTACACTTGAAAGACCCGAAGAAGGCGGAGGCTTATAAAAATGGCTTTATCGGAGCGCGAGGCGGCCCGGCTGCATGTCATGACGGAAAAGGAAAGGCAGCTTTATGCGGGCGGAGTTAAGCTTATAGGCGGCGCGGACGAGGCGGGCAGAGGCCCGCTGGCGGGGCCGGTAGTTGCTGCCTGCGTTGTTATGCCCAAGGACGGCTTGATAGCGGGCGTAAACGACAGCAAAAAGATATCGGAAGGAAAGCGCGGAAGGCTTTATGAAGAGATATCAAAAGAGTGCCTCGGGTTTGGAATAGGCATAGTAGGGCCTGATGAGATTGATGATATAAATATATTGAACGCGACGAGAAAGGCATTTAAAATGGCGGGGGAAGCTCTGTCACTAAAGCCGGAGCATATGCTTTGCGATGCCATAAGCGGCGTTGATTTTGGCTGTCCGTCGTCTTACATAGTGCGCGGCGATACGCTAAGCTATTCCATAGCCGCAGCTTCTATAATCGCTAAGGTAACAAGGGACAGGATTATGATCGAGTACGACGAGATTTATCCGCAATACGGTTTCGCACGGCATAAGGGTTACGGCACAAAACAGCATACCGACGCGCTGAAAATTTTTGGCCCCTGCCCCATACACCGCCGCACGTTCATATCGAGGTTTGTATAATGAGTGTGGATAAGGGCAGAATGTTCGAAGCGGAGGCGGCTCGATATATAGAGCGAATAGGTTATAATATACTTGAAAGAAATTTTCGCAGCAGACGCGGCGAAATTGACATAATAGCAGCCGACGGTGAAACGTTGGTATTTGTCGAGGTGAAGGGCAGGGCGGCCGATTCTTTGGCGTCTCCGGGTGAGTATGTGGATGCTAGAAAGCAATCAAGGCTGGCGCACGCCGCTTTAACTTATATAAACGGAAGGAACCTTCCGGCGCGATTTGACGTCATTGAAATAGCCGGGGAAAATCTAAATCATATAAAGAACGCTTTCTTTATGCCGGAAAATATCGATACATTCGGATGGTGAAGCAGCTTGAAGAAGATAAGTATTAGAATTGTGCTGGCGCTGCTTATGTGCGGCCTATTGCTTTTGCCTGCGGGAGTTGCGTTTGCCGCCGGCCCCAGCATAGAAAACGCGGATTTTGAAACCATAAGAGGGGACGAGCCGGTAGCATGGCAGCCGGACGCCTGGCTCATGGACGACGCTACCGATTTTAGAATCGAGGACGGCGGATATAACGGCGGCAAATGCGCTGCTATAGATTCGTTTTTTGAAAACGACGCTCGTTTTATACAAACTGTTAATGTAGAGCAAAACAGCAATTATCGCATTTCCTGCATGGTGAAAACCGAAGGCGTGGGTGAAAACAATACCGGCGCGAATATATCGGCGATCGGCACAAACGCCATGTCTGAGCCGGTGGTAGGTGATAATGACTGGCAGGAGATATATTTCTACGGCTCAACGCTGTCGGGTCAAACCGAAATAACAATAGCGCTGCGCCTTGGCGGGTACGGGCGGCTTAACTACGGCCTCGCCCGCTTTGACGATGTAAAAATACAAAAGGTAAGCGCGGTGCCGAATAGCGAATCGGTTCAAAGCCTTGAAGAGGCTAAAGGTTCAACACAAAGCGGCCGCGCAGACGGCGGATCGGTTATATTCTTAACCACCGCCATTTTTCTGTGCCTGGCTTTTATGATGCTTAGAAAGCTGTCAAGAAGAGACGCTTTGGCGCCGGAGCAGTATGACGCCGGTTATGCGGCGGTGGGCATAGGCATAATCGCCTTCGCTATTCGGCTGTTGATGGCGGTGTCTATAGACGGTTTTCCTAACGACATGGCTTGCTGGAAAAGTTGGGTGGCGGGCATGGCGGAATTTGGGCCGGGCGGGTTTTACACCTCGACGACTTTTTGCGATTATCCGCCGGGATATATGTATGTACTGTGGGGCGTTGGAGGGATGCAAAATCTTTTCGCTCTGACGCATGATTCTATATTCATGGAGCTTCTTGTAAAGCTGCCCGGCATTATTGCCGATATGGTTACGGCTTACATGGTGTTCAGGCTGGCTAAAAAGAACATGCCTAACTATTTTGCTCTGGCGCTTATGGCTCTTGTGGCGCTAAATCCCGCTTACTTCTTCCTGTCAGCCGGATGGGGGCAGATAGACTCCATACTCGCGATGCTTATACTAGCCTGCTTCTGGCTATATAAAGAAAAGAAAAGATTATTATCCTTTCTTGTATACGCTCTGGCGCTGCTTGTAAAGACGCAGGCGCTTATGTTTGGCCCTGTGCTGCTTATTGCCGTTATACGCGATATTTATTTAAGCGAAAATAAAAAGCCGGTTATAAAAGAGATGCTGCTTGGCATAGTGGCGGCGGTGGCCTTGTTTATAGCGCTGGAGCTGCCATTTATGGGAGATCAGGGCTTTTTATGGATACTCGACAAGTATTTTGGCACCATGGGCAGCTATCCATACGCTTCGGTAAACGCATTCAATCTTTTCTCAATGCTCGGGCAGAACTGGGTTGACCAAAGCTCGCGCGTTTTAGGTTTGCCGTTTAATGTTTACGGCATGGCGTTTATCGTGGCGGTAATAGCGTTTGTGGCGCTGATTTACTTTAAGGATGGTCGGCAAAAAGACGGGCAAAAGGTCGGACAAAAAAGCATATTCCTTTGCGCCGCCGTTCTTATATTCGGCATATACATGCTCGCCCACACAATGCATGAGCGTTACTGCTTCCCGGCGATACTGCTGCTTATAGCCGCTTATATAGAACTAAAAGACAAGCGGCTGCTGTATATGGCGATATGCCTTAGCGCTACATTCTTCGCCGGCACCGCCATACTGCTTGAAAGGCAGTATCTTATGGGCTTTGACCCATGGCTTATTGTGCTGTCGGCGGCGAATATGGGCATACTTGTTTGGATGTCGGTAACGGCGTATGACATAATGGTAAAAGGCAACATCTGCCTTATTGACGAGCCGGAGGAAGGCGAAAAGGAGCGAGAGTTTCATTCGGACGGACTAAGGGAGTCTATAATCGGCCGGTATGCGCCGGATGAAGGGGCAAGGCTTACCCGCAAGGATTATATTATACTAGCCATAATAACCGTTATATACGCAGCGGCGGCTTTTATAAACCTCGGCACAACGAAAACGCCGCAAACGCTTTATGAATCGTTTGAGCAGGGCGATGTGGCGATAATTGACCTTGGTGAAAGCCGCGAGATAGGCTCTATATTATTCTATCCCGGCATAACCGACAAGAGCTTTTCAGCTTATATCTCACAAGACGGCGAGCAGTGGAGCGATTATGCCGAATATAAAATAGAGTATACGGACATGTATCGCTGGAAAGAGACGGGACTGCCGTCAGAGGCCAGATATGTAAAGATAAGCATGGACGAAGAAGGCGTAAGGCTTAATGAGATTGTGTTAGCCGATGCCGACAGGCGAGAAATAGGCATACCTGAAGGCGGAATAATACTGTTAGATGAAACGGCGGCTTCTTTGTTCGACGAGCGCGGCATACTGCCCGAAACGCCGTCGTATTACAACGGCATGTATTTCGATGAGCTGTATCACGCGCGTACGGCGTTTGAGCATATTAACGGCTTAAAGCCGTATGAAAACACTCATCCGCCGCTTGGCAAGGTGTTTATAGCCGGCGGCGTGCTATTGTTTGGCATGAATCCTCTAGGCTGGAGAATAGTAGGCGCTTTGTTTGGCGTGCTTATGGTGCCGGCGATGTATTGGCTCGGGCGCAGGCTGTTTAAGTCGACGTTTGCGGCGTCGGCTGTTTGCCTTATATTCACCTTCGACCTTATGCATTTCGCGCAGACAAGGATAGCGACAATTGACTCGTATCCCGTGTTCTTTATAATGCTTATGTACTACTTTATGTACAAGTATACTCGCATGAGCTTTTACAGGCAGCCGCTGAAGCAAACGCTGCGCCCGCTTGCCATGAGCGGCATTATGTTTGGGATAGGCTGCGCCACAAAGTGGATAGCGGTATATTCCGGCATAGGGCTGGCGGTGCTGTTTTTCCACAGCCTGTATCGGCGATATGTAGAGCACAAATACGCGGTTGCAAACCTTTCGCCAGATGACGGTGACGGCGCGGCGGCTGCCATAAACGACTTTAGGAAAAATACGATAAAGACGGTACTATGGTGCGGCTTGTTCTTTGTTGTTATACCTGTTTTGATATACATAGGCTCGTATTTCCCATATTACCTGTGCGCAGAAAAGCCGTATGATTTTAACGGTATGCTTAAGCTTCAGGAATACATGTACAATTACCACAGCGCGCTCGACGCCACGCATCCGTATCAGTCGGCGTGGTATGAATGGCCGCTTATGATAAGGCCGATGTACTGGTTTAGCGGCAGATATGTGCCGGAGGGCATGATTTCCGGCATAACGACGATGGGCAATCCCATAGTTTGGTGGACGGGCTGCGCGGCTATTATAGCCATGCTCGTTGTAATGGCAAAAGGACGCGGCAAGCGCGACTATAATGCCTTCTTTATAACGGTGGGGTTCTTGTCGCAGTTTGTGCCGTGGATACTGGTTTCGCGCTGCGTGTTCATATACCATTATTTTGCCAGTGTGCCTTTTATAGTACTTGCAACTGTCTATTTTATGGATAGGCTTATAAAGAGCAAACCGGAGCGCAAAAAATACGCCATAGCCTTCATTATACTTGTGATTGCCGCGTTCATATTCTTTTTCCCGGCGGTTTCAGGTATTACGATAAGCAGGAGCTACAGCTCTCTTATGGGATGGCTGCCGTCCTGGGTTATGTTCTAGCTTAGCGGCTTATATAAAAGCAAGAAGGTATTTGCCGTCTTTTGTTGAAATATGCCGTATATAAGTTATATTGGCGGTATTGATATATGTTAGCTAAAATTAAAAGCCTCGGAATAAGCGGCATTAAGGGCTATGAGGTAGAGGTTCAGGTGGATATAGCCAACGGGCTGCCCGCTTTTGACACCGTTGGGCTGCCCGGAGCGGCGGTTAAAGAATCGCGTGAGAGGGTGCGCGCGGCTATAAAAAACAGCGGCTTTGATTTCCCGGCAAAAAGAATAACCTGCAATCTTGCCCCTGCCGATACTAAAAAAGAAGGGCCGGTGTATGACCTGCCCATTGCTATAGGCATACTTGCGGCGGAAGGGCATATAGGTGAGCAAGCGCTTTGTGATAAGATGTTCATAGGCGAGCTGGCGCTTGACGGCAGTATATACGGCGTTACCGGCGTGCTGCCCATGGCTATTTCGGCCAGAGAGGGCGGCATGGCAAAACAGCTTATAGTGCCGGCGCAAAATGCGGCGGAGGCGGCGCATATTTCGGGACTTGATGTTATACCCGCGAAAAGCCTTACAGAGATTGTAAACTGGCTGCGCGGCGAAGAAAAAATATCTCCGTATCCGAGTCCGGCCTGGCAAAGCAGCCCGGAAAATCCGGAGTATGGAGATTTTTCGCATATAAAAGGACAGCGTTCGGCAAAGCGGGCGCTGGAGATAGCGGCGGCGGGAGGCCACAATATAATCTTCATTGGCCCGCCCGGCAGCGGCAAGACAATGCTAGCAAAATGTATGCCTACAATACTGCCGCCTATGGTTTTTGAGGAGGCGCTCGAATGCACCCGTATACACAGCGTTGCCGGAGCGCTTAAAAACGGAGGGCAGGGCATGATATCAAAAAGACCGTTTCGCTCGCCGCATCACAGCGCGTCTTTTGCTGCGCTTACCGGCGGCGGAGCGACGGCGCGTCCCGGCGAGATAAGCCTTGCGCATAACGGCGTACTGTTTTTGGACGAGCTGCCGGAATTTCAGCGCACCGCGCTTGAGGCACTACGTCAGCCGCTTGAGGACGGCGAGGTGACTGTTGCGAGGGTAAGCGCTACCGTTAAATATCCCTCCCGCTTTATGCTTATAGCATCTATGAACCCATGTCCATGCGGCAACTACGGGTCAACCCAAAAAGAATGCGGTTGCACGCCCATTGCCATAAAGCGGTACCTTTCAAGGATAAGCGGCCCGCTTTTAGACCGCATTGACATTCATATAGAGATGGGGCCGGTAACCTACTCTCAGCTGGTATCAAAGGGAGGAGAGGAAACATCGGAGCGGGTGAGAAGCCGTGTTGTTGCGGCGCGGGAAATACAGAGGCTGCGTTACGGTGGCCATTGTACAAATGCGGCGGTTGATATGGGCAGCATAAACGAATGCTGCATACTCGAAAAATCGGCTAAGGCCATAATGCAGGCGGCGTTTGACAACCTGGGATTAAGCGCCAGAGCGTACAGCAGGATATTAAGGGTGGCAAGAAGTATAGCCGATCTTGGCGGCAGCGAAGCTATAAAGGCGGAACATATAGCCGAGGCTGTGCAGTACCGCAGTCTTGATAAAAAATACTGGGGTTAGCAGGTGGAGCCATGGAATATCAGGAGCAGGAAAGATATTGGATTTGGCTGTCCGACGCCGGAGTAGGCGCGGCGAAGTTTTACCGGCTTATTGAGGAATATGAGGATGCCGCCGGTATATTTAAGGCGGCTGTCCCTGG
>JBMNTP010000028.1:0-26564 GCA_050945795.1 Christensenellales bacterium
CTGCTTCGGTGATGACGGTAAAATGCTGACGGGCTGGCAGAATATAGACGGCAAGAGGTATTTTATGAGCTCGGGCGGCGTAGTCAAAACCGGCTGGCTGCTTGAAGGCGGGGTATGGAGCTACTTTGATCAAAATGGTGTTGCTCAGACCGGCTTTACTACGATAAGCGGAGTTCGGTATTGCTTCGGTGATGACGGCAAAATGCTGACGGGCTGGCAGGATGTTGGCGGCGAAAGGTATTTCCTAAACTCGGGTGGAGTAGTGCAAAAGGGCTGGCTGGTAAGCGGCGGCGAAAAGTATTATCTTGGCGATAATGGGGCTATGAGTACCGGCTTTACCACAGTAGGCGGGCAGTTGTACCTCTTTGGCGAAGACGGTAAAATGCTGACGGGCTGGCAAGAATTATCCGGCAAGAGGTATTTTATTGAGGCGGATGGCGTTGTTAAAACGGGTTGGCTGGTAAGTGATGGCGAGAAGTACTATCTTGGCGAGGGCGGGGCTATGAGCACCGGCATAAAGACGATAGAAGGTCAGGTATACTGCTTCTCGGAGGATGGCAAGATGCTGACAGGATGGCAGAGGATTGAGGGCAAGAAGTATTTCTTCAAGGATGACGGCGCTGCCCATACCGGCTGGCTAACTATGGATGATGAGCAGTATTACATGAACATTCCGGACGGAGATGCCAAGGTGGGAGAGCATGTGATAGATGGAGAGACATATGTGTTTGACGAGGAGGGGCGTTTGCAATAGACGCGACGCGCTGACTCGAATTTGACAGCTTAACGTAACTAAAAAAGAGCCGCCATATGGCGGCTCTTTTATTATTCGATGCGCTTATGATTTGCGCTGTCATACGATTTTATAAAGCGTTCGGCGGCGGTGATATGCGGCTTTGATAAAAGGCAGGAATTGAGGCGGGGAATGAGGGTAAGAGGCGGGAAGGAGAGGGCGCAAGTGCGACTAGGGGGGAAGGAGGCGCAGCGGGCAGATTTTATAGGCGCGAAAAAGCCGCGCACTCTGCGCGGCTTTTCATATGCCTTTTTATTAAGAGAGTGAATATAGCAGCTGGAGATTGGCTCTTTCTGTTTCCGACAGGTCGGTTTCGCTGATGGTGGTTTTTGGAAGGGCGCGATACCAGCTATATTTATTATAAAACTCTGTTATTCTGCCGCCAAAATCATGACCATGGCGGGCGAATATTTCATATACCGCGAATTTGAGGAATTCATCTTTATCGTACCCTGACGCCGCGCTCTCCACATCCTCCGCCATAAGCAGTATAGTGTCACTGTTTGGCAGCAGCATGCCTTCTATATCAAACGGAAGGTTCGGTGAGTATGGCGTAGGCGAGGGGGTGGGGGTAGGCGTTGGTGTTGGTGACGGCGTGGGGGTGGGAGTCGGCGCTTGCGTTATTACCACAGGAGCGTCGGCTGTATCTGTAGGGCTTATAGCATCGGTAGGCTCTACGCTGACGATGGGTGATGCATCAGGCGATGGCGAGGGGGAAGCGGACGCGGTATCGTCACGCCGGAAGCCGGAGCCGGCTATAAGCGCGATTATTATCGCCAGTACAGCAACGCCTGATACTGTTGATATAAGTATTGTATTACGGCGGCGCTGGGTTTCCTCCATGCGCGCCCGGACAAGGTCTTTTGCCGCTTCAAGTTTGGCGGCTGAATAGTCGGGTTTTGCGGGTATGCGCTCGCTAGGTTCGAGGGTTGTATCCGCCGGTTCTTCGCTAGGTTCTATGGGCGGGGGAATAACAGGCGGTATAACCGCGCTTTGCCGATCCTGCGGCGCTTCCTGATCGCTTATATGTTCACTCGGGACAGCAGCAGGATCGTCCAGCCCGGTATTAAGCCCGCAATCGGCGCAGACTGGCCCGGTGGCCGGCGCTCCGCAATGGGGACAGTAGTTCTTTTGGCGCTGCGTCGCGCCGCAGTTTGAACAGAATACGGCATCATCAAAAAGAGGATGCCTGCACTTTATACAGTTTTTCATATTAGCGCTCCTGTAAAATTGTTTGAAGAATGTTATATATTATGCAGACGGGCTGCAGGTATACTTACGGCTTATCCTCAAGGCGGTATTTGCTTCTGAGGTATTCAAGAAAGCTGTTAAGCTCCTGTCGGGCTTCCTCCGGAAGTTCTTCCTCGGCTTCCGCCCGGTTAAAGGCCAAGGTGTCGCCGGGGCGCAACGAAGTGCGGCCGAGCAGATAGTCTATTGAGACATCGAAAAAATCGGATATCTGAACCAAAACCTCGTTTGACGGCTGGTTACGCCCCGATTCATAGTTTGCAATAGCTGTGCGGCCCATGCCCAATAGCTTGCCAAGCCCATCTTGAGTGATGTTGCGCTCTTTGCGCAGACGGCGCAGTTTGGGTCCGAAGGGCATAGTATCATCCCCTTTGTTTTCTTAATCTAAAGTATAACACTAAAGGTCACGAATTCAAACATGAGTCACAAAATGTGGAATTACTATTGATGTGTCACAAATCATGACGTATAATATTGCCAGAAGATAAAACACAAAAGAAAGCAGGGGAGAGCTGATGGAGGTTACAGGCATACTTGAGGGGTATTTGGAGGACAAGGCGAGTATTGAAAGGATTGATGCTGAGCTTTCAGAGCTTGAGCAGCTGCTGCGTGAGCCGGACGCCACGATTGAGGCGTATACTCTTAAGCCGCGGGATTTTAATGAAATAAGAAGCGGAGACGCTAGGCACAGCCGTGTTGAGGCGGCGGCGGAGGCTGATTTGACGACGGAAATTCAAAGGGAGATAGAGCAGCTAAAGCGTGAGCGGCGAATTGCTAAGAGGCGGGTAGCGGTGGCGGAGAGGATACTTGCGGGACTTAACGACAAGGAGAGGTTCATGGCCGAAAAGCACTATGTACACAAATGGTGTTGGGAGGAGGTTTCAATGCAGTATAATCTGCTGCCCGGTGTAATACCTAAGGGCAAAGAGGCGTTTGAAAAGGCGCGGCGGCCGCTGATATTAAAAATGGAGCGCATAGCCGGCGCGAGAAGGGTGGGCGGCGCATAGTACGCTTATTTTACCGGTTTTATACCGTTGAAATGCGAACAAAAGTTCGATATAGTTAATATGCAAAGGTTGGCGAGAAGCCGGCCTTTTTTCTTTCCGGCGGTGCCGGATATATTTGCCGAGGCCGGGCTGTACGGGCGGATTATGGAGGAGGGTTTGATGAGCGGAACTGTCGAGGAAATTGGGCGTGACGACGGCGCGCGAGGTGGCGCGCAGCAGGGGCTCGAAAATGTTTTTTCGCAGCCGGAGATTGACAGGGCGTTTGGCAGGAGGCTCGCGAGGGAGAGGGCCAAATGGGAAAAAGAGATGGAGGGACATATGCAGCTAACAGAAGACGGATTAAAAAAGATTGAGGGGCAAGGCAGGGACGCGGACGAATACTGGAATAACGCAAAAGAGGCCGGACAGCCGCATTATGCGGGCGCGGTGAATAATGAAGAGCGGCAGCAGGTTGAGGACGCGGGCGAATACTGGCAGGCTGTATCTGGCGATGTGGCTGAAGAGGGCGAGGGCGGGGAGCCGGATATGTATGACGGCGGAAGCGGTGAGCAGGAGATGTATGACGGCGGAAGCGGTGAGCAGGAGATGTATGACGGCGGAAGCGGTGAGCAGGAGATGTATGACGGCGGCGAGGGGGATCTTTCACGGCAATTGTTCTCTCCGGGGCGGCCTATGCCCAGCGATTACGAGCTCGCCGGCAGCCTTTTAAGTCAGGAGGCCGAGCTTAGGGCGAATGATCCATCCTTTGACATACTCTCTTTTATACGCGAGAGGCCGGCGGCGGCTAGGATGCTCGCCGACGGATTTTCACTGTCAGACGCGGTAAAGGCCGCCGATATGCCTGCTTATGAGGCCGGACTCCGAAAGAAAATCGAGGCGGAGCTTACGCAAAGCATACTGATGAGAAAAAGGCCGCTGCCCATGCCGGGCCCGGCGGCGGCAGAGGCGTCGGTGAATATGGATATGCTCACGCCAAAGCAGATAGCCGATATTGATTATCGTGTGGCGGCGGGGCAGAGAATTATGCTCTGACGATGACCCGGGGGTTCTTTACGGCTTTTCTTCCTTCTTAGTAACGCAAAAGCCGCAAAAACTATTATAAAGGAGAAAATATATGGCACTCAATACCACACAAGGAAACGCGCTGCATCCCGGAGCGCAGGCTTTTTACGACAAGAAGCTGCTAGAAAACGCGAGGCCGCATTTGGCGCACTATCAGTTCGCGATGCACAGCGCACTGCCTAAAAACAGCGGCAAGATACATTATTTCAGGCGTTGGAATACGCTTGATCCCATACCGGCATCTGAGGCGCCGCTAGATGAGGGAGTTACTCCGCAGGCGCAGGATCTCTCTAACTCGTTTGTAAGCGCGACGGTAGCCGGTTACGGCAGGCATGTAGAGGTTTCAGACCTTTTGGAGCTTACGTTTGTAGATAACGTTATATCGGGGGCGTCGGATGAGCTGGGAGCGCAGGGCGGAAAGACAATGGACGGCGTTATACGCGATTGCGCGGCGGGCGGCACTGTGGTGCGTTTCGCCGGAGCGGCTGAGGCGCGCTCTTCTGTATCGGAGGAGGACAAGCTGACAGTAAACGATATAAGAAAAGCGGTAAGGCAGCTTAAGAACGCCGATGCTCCTAAGTTTGACAGAAACGGCAAAGGCTATTATGTCGCTATAATTCATCCCGATGCGGTATACGATTTGCAGAGCGACGCGCTATGGCAGGACGTTTCAAAATACAGCGCGGGCGAGCAGATATTTGATGGCGAGCTTGGCAAACTGTTCGGAGTTATTTTCGTTGAGAGTACACAGTCCAAAATATTTAAAGGCGCGGGCGCTGCTATTTCCGGAAATCCTGAAGTTAAAACTGACGTTTACGCCACGCTGTTTTTCGGGCGCAACGCTTACGGCTGTACCAGCATTACCGACAGCGGAGATCCGAACAGAATCCGCATAATCGTTAAGAGCAGGGCGAAGTCGGGCATAAGCGATCCTTTGGAGCAGAGAAGCTCTATTGGCTGGAAGGTTGACGCTTTTGCGGCGGCTATACTAAACGACGAATTTATGGTGCGCGTTGAGCATTCGGCGAGCGCTAACTGAAAGGCGGTATAGACATGTTTGAAGGCAAAAAGAAGGTAAAGGTCGTTGTGGCGATGGCGGCGGGTATGGCGGGGGATACGCTTGAGGTAAGTGTTAACGGAGAGAAGTATTCTTTTAAATGCGGAGCGGCGAGTGAGGTGCCGGTAAGGTTTGCCGAGGCGCTAAAAAACAGCCGGTTTGCGGACATGGCGGCTATTATAGAATAGCTGTGCGCGAGGCGGGCGGGGTTTTTACCTCGCCCTTTTGCCGCGCCATTATTTATTAAGGAGGTATGCGGCTTTGATATACATTGAAAATGAGGCCGGCACAGGTGCGAACGGTGCAAGCGGTAAAGGAGCGGACGCCGAGTTTGTAGCGAGGGCGTACAGGCTTTTTTCAGAATTTTATGAGGGTACGAGGCGGTATCGTGAGAGGTGCGCTGAAAATGAGGAGTTTTGGAAGGGCAATCACTGGCATAATGCCGGAAAGAGCGGGCCGGGTGACCCGCAGCCGGTTACGCCTGTAATATTTAGCACTATTGAAAGCATGATGTCGGACATAATGGACAAGTATCCGCAGGCTATCATAAGGGCGCAGCGACCGGAAGACGATGAGGCGGCGGCGGATATAAGCGCGGCGCTAGAACAGATTATGGAACAGCGCAATTACAGAAAGCTATATCGCGATAAGTGCAGGCAGGCGCTTATAAAGGGCGCGAGCGTTGTTGAGGTTTATTGGGATGCGGAGGCTAAGGGCTCTCTTGGTGAAGTGGGATTTAGGGCGGTAGACATAAAGAGGTTTCTTTGGGATACAAGTTGTTCTGAATTTCAAGAGGGCAGGGGCTGCTTTAAGTTCGGTTTTTATACCCGAGAGTGGATTGAGCAGAGGTATCCCGGCAAGGCAAAGGATATAAAGCGAGGCTGGTATGTCGATAGCGGCGACAGGCTTAAATATGACATTGGCGGAGAAGGCGACGCTTACGCGGATGGGGAGCTTATACTCGTTGCCGAGTATTGGTATAAGAAGCAGGCGGGGGTGCATATGGCGAGGATAGCCGGGGATACGCTGCTTTACTCAAGCGAGCAAGAGCGGTCGCAGGGCATGTATGAGCACGGTTTATATCCGTTTGTAATTGAGCCGCTTTTTAGGTTTGAGGGAGAGCCTGTCGGGTTTGGTATGGTTGATGTATTTAAACCTTTACAGCAGCATTCGGACAGGCTTGATCAGATACTTATGCGAAACGCTTTGGCTTCGGGCAGGATGAAGATGTTTGTTTCAAGGGCCAGCGGCATAGACGAGGAGGCGCTCAAAAACTGGGAAAATGAGATGGTGTATGGCAACAGGGTTAGCGATGACGCTATAAGGTGGATACAGCCGCAGCCTTTGCCGTCATATCTTTATACCTATATGACGGGCAAGCTTGAGCTTATAAAAAGCGAGAGCGGGCAGGGTGAGTTTATACGCGGGGAGGCGGCAAAAGGCGTTACCGCCGCCAGCGCTATTATGGCTTTACAAGAAAGCGGACTTAAGCGCAGCAGAATGATTATCGAGCAGCTACAAGACGGCCATATAGAGATAGTAAGGATGGCGCTTGAGGTTATGTGCGAGAACTATAAAGAGACAAGGATGTTTAGGCGGACTGAGGGCGGCGTCGCCAGTGTTGATTCGGGGCGGCTAAGCTACGCGGGGGATAGCGCCAATCGCATGATGGATTGGGATATAAAAATATCGGTTCAGCCGCACAATCCGTTTAGCGTATTACAGCATAATGAGTTAATGCTCCAAAGCATGAATATAGGCGCGCTTACGCCGGTGCAGGCGCTTGAGCTTATGATATTTGACGGAAAGGACAGAGTGCTGGAGAGGGCCCGTCAAAACGAGAGGGAAAGCATATTGCGATCGGCGCAACAAGAGCAGGCTGCGCCGGCAACGGCGGGGCCGGTTATGGAGGCGGCGGATGAGGGACGTTGAGAGGGTTATAAGGGGATGGAGCCTTGACGGGGCGAGCGAGGAAGAAATAGCCAAGGGGCTTGGCATAAGCGTTGTTACTCTTAAAAAAAAGTATGGCAGGGCGATGAAAAGCGCGTTTTTAGCTCGGGGTATGATGCTGGACGCGCTTTATGCTTTGGCATGCGGGTATGAGACGGAGGAGGAGCAGATTGTAAAGCCGACAAAGCAGGATGGCGGCGAGGCGAGAGTTGAGAAGGTAAAAAAGCATGTGCCGCCGGCGCCTACCATACTTAAGTTTTTAGCCGAGGCGAGGCTGGGGTTTTCTGAAAATACCGATGTTCAGAGGCGGCCATTAAAGGTTTATTTTGGAGGGAAGGACGATGGATAGCGCGGTTATAGGGTATACGCCGAGCCCTAAGCAGCTTATATTCCACGACAGCCGCGCCGATGAGGTGCTTTACGGCGGAGCGGCGGGAGGGGGCAAGAGCGTGGCTTGCGTTATGGACGCGCTGATGCGCTGCCTTGAGACGCCGGGCGTTGCGGCATATCTTTTCAGGCGCACTTATAGGGAGCTTGAGGATACGCTAGTTCCCATAGCCAGGAGCATGATTCCAAGAGAGGTTGGCAGGTATAATGCGTCTTCATACGATATGAGGCTGGTCAACGGCAGCGTTATGAGGTTTAGGCATTGCCAAAACGACGCCGACCGTTTTTTATATCAGGGCGCTGAAATTAACTACTTATATATAGATGAGCTGACGCATTTTAGCCGCGAGGTTTACGATTTCCTTAAGTCGAGGTTAAGGGCGGAGGTGTCACTTGGCATAAAGCCGTATGTAAGGTGCGCTTCAAATCCCGGCGGCGCGGGTCACGCCTGGGTTAAGCAGCATTTTGTTGATGCGGGGCAGCCGTTTGAAATATGCGGCGTTGACGTTAAGTCGTCTATAACCGGCAAGACGGCGAGAAGGACGGTTCAGTATATTCCGGCGCGGGTTTGCGATAATCCGCATATAGGAGAGGATTATGTATTTGAGCTGGAGAACAAGCCGAGGGCGTTGCGCGATGCGTTGCTGCACGGACTGTGGACGGCGTTTGAAGGTCAGGTGTTTACCGAATGGAGGAATGAGCATGAAAACCGGTTTTCAAGGGTATGGACGCATGTTATAGCGCCGTTTGAGGTGCCGAAATGGTGGACGAGGTATCGCAGTTTCGATTTTGGCTACTCCCGGCCTTTCGCGGTACAGTGGTGGGCGGTTGATGGTGACGGGGTGGCTTATCTTTATAGGGAATGGTACGGTTGCACATCAAAGCCGGATGAGGGGCTAAGGATGCATCCGAGGGAAATTGCAAGGAATGTAAAAGAGGCGGAGCGCGCGCACGGCGAAAGCGATGTTATAGGCCTTGCCGATCCGAGCATATGGGATGGCAGCAGGGGAGAGAGCATAGCCGAGCAGATGGCGGCGGAGGGCGTTTATTTTGTGCCGGGGGAAAACGACAGGCTCGCCGGCAAGATGCAATTCCATTACCGGCTGGCGTTTGACGCAGAGGGCCGGCCAAAGCTTTATGTATTTGAAAACTGCCGGCATTTTATAAGGACGCTGCCGGCGCTCGCTTACGACGCTATGAGGGCGGAGGATGTAGATACAAGGGGGGAGGATCACGCTTATGACGCGGCGCGATATTTCCTTATGGATAGGCCGATAAAGGGCGGCAAAAAGTGAGGAGGAGAGTTGTTTGAATTTACGCGAGCTTATATGCCGCGCGCTTATGTTGGCGCGGCGGGACAGGACAAGCGAGGATATTGAGGATTTTATAAACGAAGACGACGGTGTTGATGTGGCGGCTTTTATCAATGATGCGGCGGCAATTGTATATAGAGAAAACTGGCGGCCGCTTAAGGTGGAGCTGATGACGCCGGAAAATGGGTACGTATACCCTGACGCTGTTTCTATTGACAGAATTGAGACGGAGGGCGGCGCTATGCTGCGGTTTGAGGCGGGAGCGGAGGGTATACGCGTGTTTGGCGCAGCCGGGCAGGTGCGGGTTTATTACAGGTATATGCCGCCGGATTTAAGTGATGATGAGGACGAGCCGCTTTTTCCTAAGTTCGCACACAGTTGCCTTTGCGATTATGCAGCATACGCCATATCTAATGTTGGCGAGAGGGCGGCTATACGCGGGGAGTCGCATATGATGGATTTTGAAAGAAAGCGGGCATTGATACCGAGAAACGATGTTTTAGGCGCTGCCTTTATAAATAAGTATACGATTTAAAGGGGGGAGGAGTTTGGCTGTTATTAATTTTGGGCCGTTTAGCGGCATTAACCAATCGGTAGCGCCGGAGTATATAAAAAGCGGGGAGGCGGCGTCGGCCGAGAATGTCGAGTGCCGTGACGGGGTGCTTAAGACTTTCCCCGGCAGCGTTGTAGCGGCGGGGTTTCAGTCTATAAATATTGGTGGAGACGAGCCGGCGCTTAAGGTGGAGTGGATTAAAAATGTTTTTCCGCTGCAAGGCAATATATGGAACACCAAGTCATTGCTAGCGCATGTAGTCAACCGCGACGATAGGAGGTCGTATATACTTTGGCGCTGGAATTTATCTAGCGGGGGATGGCATGTGGCGTGGCGTCAGGATGACGGCTTTGACCCCGCAACAGGACTTTATAGCGAGCAGGATTTCTTTGACTTCGCTTTTTATCAGGACGAGGGGCAGCCGGCGGTTATATTGTGCGGTACAAAGTATATTGTGTTAAGGCAAGCATCACAGGCCGGATTTAGCGCGACGGAATATCCGCTGCCTTCGAGCATAGAGGTTTCGGCGGGGCGGGAGGTGACGGCGGTTGTTTCAAGGAAGGACAGGATTTTTATATCGCACGGCAATTCGGTATATTATTCGCATCCGTTTTCCTGCACAGATTTTTCCATAGGCTCTACGCCGGGGGCGGGCGGAGGAGAAATAAAGCTGCCGGAGGAGGGCGGCGGCATACTCTCCATGCGCGATTACAACGATTCTTTGGTAATAATACGCCAAAACGGTATATATGTGCTCTATGGCAGCACTCCGACAAGTTTTGAAACGGCGCGGCTACCGGTAAACATACAGCCAATGTCGGGGCGAAATGGCGTTGTATGTGAGGGGCTGATGTATATAGCGGCGAAAACCGGTATCGCGTATTTTGACGGCGTTAAGGCTGAGCTTATTCCGGCAAACTTCAGGCTTAAGCGGTTTTGGGACGATATGAGCGCGACGAGTGAGCCTAAGATTGAGCTGCTTGAAAAGACAATGGCAAGAAGATCGAGGGACGCAATATTCCTTTTTGACAATAGGCTTTATATGCCTTGTCAGCAGAGCCGAAGATTGCCGGTCGGCGACGTTGTATTTATGGACATGGAAAACTATATGGTGGTTTTTGATATAAGGAGGCAGGAGTTTGAGGTTCTTCACGCCAAGACGCTAAACGCACAGAGTATATTTGCTTTTGATGATGAGATTTTTACCGGAACAAGGCAAAAGCTACATTATGTTCCCGGGCCGTATAAGCCGGTTATAACTTCAAGCGAGGTTATTATGCCGCCGCATATATCGATTCTTGGAGAACCGGAGGGAGAAGGCTTTTTTGAGAGAGGATGGGAAAAACAAATAGAGGTAAAGGCAGCATGGGAGAGCGGCATAATAGGTGCCGGCAGCGGAAATATCGTTAAGACGCAGGAGAAGATAAGGCTGTTTGGCAGATGCGTGGCGGCGCAGGGCGGTGCCGGTCGGCTTTTTGTTACGCTAAGGACATGGCAAGGAAAGCTTAAGGAAAAGACGCGGGCGACTGAAATAGGCGCTTATAACCGCGAGAAAATCCTTGATATACCCGGACGCGGTAAAAGATTTCAGCTAGTTATAAGCAACAAGGGGGGCGGCGTTTTTGAGCTGTCATCAATACAGGTTCAGACCGGAGAGGCGGAAGACTGATGGCTATAAAAGAGGTAAGGCAGATATTTAAGACATTCGCGCCGCAGACGGTAAAGCAATATGAGGATACGCTGGAGATAGCCAAGATAAACGACAATTTTAGGACGGTTGACGGCAGGATTAAGGAGCTTGAACAGGGTTTAGGTGCGCTTGATAGTAGGCTTAGTGATATGGATAAGGGCATGAAGCTGCTGTTTTCGGGATCCTGGGCGTCGGGGAGTATTGTGGCGCCCGGCTTTAAGGATTTTGACATATTCAGGATAACGGTTGCTGATATCGGTACGCCGATGATAGGCTGGCGCAACAATTCACGTAGCGAGCTGCGCGCTTATTGTATGTATGCTTCGGGAATCGCCGGCAATGATCCCAGCATGGTTTTAAATATGCTGACTAACGGCGATACGATTACATTGACAATCAGGCGGCGCATGTCGCATGTAGCGAATGATCTACACGGAGTGTCATATACCGATATGGCGGTCACCGGCATATGGGGGGTGATGTGAGCATGAAGGTGAAGTTTGATGAGCGCGGCTATGTGGAAGGTTTTGCCGACGTCGGCTTTGATATGGAGGGGGCGGTTGATTATAACGGCGAAATACCTGACGGATTTGACGCTGTGACATGCAGATGGTATCGCATGGAAAATGGAAAGCTGGTGCTTGATAAGGAAATGAAGGAGCGCTGTTTACACAAGGCGGCGCTTATGGAGGAGCTTGAGGGGCTGTATTCGTGGTTTGGCGAATATGACAGCCAGGTGATGCAGTTTTGGCGGGAACAAAGGATGGGCGGCGAGTATGACAAGGATATACAGCTGCTTGATGCTAAGGCAAGGGAGAATCAATTGCGCATAAGAAAAATAAAGGAAGAAGGTGGGCTTTAATGGCACAGAGCCAATATTACGGAAGCAGGGGCGGCAACGTTAAGGATATGCAAAACAAGCTTAATTCTTACGGAGCGTCCTTAAAGGTGGATGGTATATGGGGACCCAAAACCGAGGCGGCGTATCAAAAACATGGATTGGCGGGGGATACGCTAAAGACTAAGCCGATGGACGCTATAGATGCGTTTCGGCAGGGCGGGCTTAATATACCCGAAGGCGTTAAGCTACAAAGCGAGCCGGCTATTGATGAGAGCACGTTTAAAAAAGAGGCGGAGGATAGGTATAACCCTTATTACGACAAAGCCGGAGAAAGGCTTATGGAGTATTATGCGCAGGCGCTGGCGGAGGCGGCTGACGGGGCGATATCAAGAGGCATGGCGCGTTCGACATATTTTGATGAGATGCAGAACAGCTTGCGCTCAAGGCGCGCGTCGGAGCTGAGCGAAAACGAAAGGAGCAGGGCATCGCAAATTGCTGAGGCGATAGCCGGATTAAGGAGTCAGGCACAAGAGCAGATAAGGATGGTTCAAGAATATAACAACAGGCTGCTTATGCAGCTTTATGAGCTGGAGCAGCAGCGGCTTAAGGCGTTGGCGGCATCAAAATCGGGCGGGAGGTCGGGCAGGAAGTCGTCTGCTAAAAAGGATGAGAAGAGCGAAGCGATGGCACCTAAAGCCAAGTCCATGAGCCAGACCGCCCAGCTTGGTAGCTGGGCAGCATCGGCCGGCAAGACGAATATGCAACAGCAGCTTGCCAATTGGTTGGGTGCTTTTAATTACTGAAGGATTTTAGAATTTGTCCACGTTCATGTCGGATTGGGAGCCGGAGTTCATGCCTGTTTTCCTCATGTCTGACGATGCTGAAGCTGTTACAGAGCTTTTTCTTTCTTTTCGCTTCTTCTTGTTTTTCATAATTATCACCTCCAATTATAGATTGCCCCAAAACGCTTAAATCTTCCGAAAAAATGGCGATTCAAGATGCGATGCGGCAAGCATTTTTTGGTGGTGTTTTTATAGGTATAAAAGCCGCTCCGATTAAAGCGATTGTTTTACTACGTTTTTTAACGAAAGCGAATATTGGCGGAGGGGCGGCAGAACCTTTTTAAACACTTTGAATACAAATAATAATATACAATGCAAAAGAGTAATAAAGCGTATGAGCTTTAAGTACACGGGCGGAATAACATGAAAGGATAAAACTACGCCGCTAGAACATGCCTAAAAACGGATCCAATATAGACAGGGTGCATTTAGGTGTTGGCAGACGGCCGGAACAGCTTGTGGCTCTTTGGTAAGCTGCGGCAGACGGATTATACCGGCATGTCGGGCGGCGAATGGGGGTTTATATATGGAGTTAAGGATAGCTGCTCTTGAAGCGGATGTGTCGGCTCAATATTCTGACATAAAGGCTATCGGGAGAGAAATTAGAGATATGAAAAACCGCATTGAAAAACAGGACGATATTCTAAGGCAGCTACAGGCTATGAATGCGAATATTGCTGTTATAAGCGAGCAGATTAAATCGCTCGGTGAGGATATGAAGGAAACAAAACTATGGAGGGCGGCCATTGACGAGCGCCCGAGGCAGCGCTGGGATGTTGTTATAGCATCGATTGTAAGCGCGATTGTTGGCTACATAATGGCTGTACTTTTTTGAAAGGAGAAAAGTTATGGATGTTATAGATTATATTATACAGGAGGCGCTGATCATAATACCGGTATTGTCGGTACTTGGCGTTTTCCTTAAATCAACGCCCAAGATACCCGATTGGCTTATACCCTGGATACTGCTTGTCGTAAGCATTGTAGCGGCGCAGTTTATTATAGGCTTTGGAGCCGAGGCGTTTGTACAGGGCGTGCTGTGCGCGGGAGCCTCGGTATTGGGGCATCAGTTGGTTAAACAAACTGTAAGGAAAGATTAGCGCGTTAAGGCGATATAGCAAAAAGGCGGCTACGGCCGCCTTTTGCATATGCCGAGCTAAAGGTATGTTGTAAAAAGCTGCTGTAATGAGTATATTCGGTTGACATAGGAGGGGGGCAGGTGTAAAATATAAAAAGTAATAATATTGTAATATTCACGAAACATAAGCGGGGGTATATATGAGCGCGATGAAAAGGTTGGTTGCATTTCTGGCTGCGGCGGCGGTGTTTGCCGGCTGTTTGTTTGTAATGCCGACCGAGGCGCATGCGCAGGGTTGGACAAACCTCGGCGAAGAATGGGCATATATAGATGAAAATGGCGAGAGAGTGACCGGCCTTAGAGAGATCGAAGGCAAGGTTTATTATTTTGATGAAAACGGCATAAGGCAAACGGGCAAGATTGAGATAGAGGGCAAATCGTATTTATTTGATGAAGATGGCATAATGCAGGAGCAAGAGCCGGAAAAGGGCGATGACACGGATGAGCAGAAGGAGACACCGCAGCAACAACAGCAGGGCGGCTTCGCTCCAGCTTCTATACACACGGGTTGGCTATTTGATGGTGAAAAGTGGTATTTCTACAATGAAGATGGAACGCTGAAAACTGGTTGGCATCTTGATAAAGGGTATTGGTACTATTTTGGAGAGGATGACGGTTCTTACTCTACGGGATGGCAGGAGATAGACGGGCTATGGTATTACTTTAGCGAAGGCGGCGTTCGTCGCACCGGCTGGCTGGAGTTTGAGGGCAAGCATTTCTTTTTCGGCGTTGACGGAGCGCTTCACAGGGGTTGGTTACATAGCTACGGACTCTGGTACTATATGGGTGAAGAGGATGGTTCGTACTCTACAGGATGGCAGCAGATAGGCGGGCTATGGTATTACTTTAGCGGGGGCGGGGTAATGCAGACCGGATGGGTTAATGTCGGCGGCAAGACTTTTTATTTGAGCGAGGGCGGCGTTCGCCGTACCGGCTGGCTGAAGCTGAATGATAAGAATTACTATCTCGGTGAGGACGGAGTGCTTCATAAGGGCTGGCTGATTAACAAGGGATACTGCTATTATATGTCTGAGTCTGATGGCAGCTATCATACCGGATGGCTTAGGAAAGACGGGCTGTGGTATTATTTCAGCCAAGGCGGAGTAATGCGTATGGGCTGGATGCAAATAGATGGGCTGTGGTACTATTTTAGCGAAGGCGGAGTAATGCGGACGGGCTGGCTGCATCTTGCGACGGGGTCGTATCACCTTGGTACCGGCGGCGTAAGGCGGGTCGGCTGGTTAGAAGAGGACGGCAGGAAGTATTTCTTCAACGCTGCCGGCGTTATGGCTACCGGAGTACAGCGCATAGATGGCATTACATATACATTTGGCGGCGACGGGGCGTTGAATGGAAGCAGCGGGTGGGCCATAGTAAACGGTAAGCGTACATATACAAAAAGCGACGGTACTAAATACTCAAACCAGATAGCTTTTATCGATGGGCGGTATTGGTATTTTAACGCTCAAGGTATATATGAACCGGGATGGCAGACGGTCAGTGGAAACAGGCACTATTTTACCGAGAATAACGGCGCGGCGTCAGGCTTTATAACGGTTGGAGGCAATAAATATTATTGCAGCGCTAACGGACAGGCGCAGACGGGCTGGAGAAACATAGATAAGAAGCGGTATTACTTTGACGCGCAAGGTGTTATGCAGACGGGAAGCGTAAGCATAAACGGCGGTACGTATGAGTTCCATACCGACGGCACACTGAATCCCGGTTGGTGGGTAATTGCAGGCAACAATTATTACGTGAAAGCCGACCGCACTTTATATATAAACGAAACCGCACAGATTGATGGAAAGTGGTATATATTTAATGTGGACGGTGTGGCTGCCGAGCAGGCGGTATCGTGGAGCGAGCAGGACGGCAAGAAGTATTTGCTAGATGCGCAGGGTATAAAGCTTGAGGGATGGCAAGAGGTAGACTCAAAGTGGTATTACCTCTACCCAGGTGACGGTTACATGGTAGAGGGCTGGCTTTATATACAGTCGACCGGCAAATGGTATTATCTGACGCCGGGGTCAGGAGTAAGGGCAACCGGCAATATAAAGATTAACAACGTTAACCATACATTCGGCGAAGACGGCGCCAGACAGAGCTAATGAATTTAAACGGAGAAAGTAAGCCCCCCAAAAAGAGGGGGGCTTTTTTACGTGCGCTAAGTACTACTTGGGTGCTTTCTCAGCGAAACTGTTATCTACCACCGCGTCATAGTCGGCTTTTTTGTCAAGCTCTCCCGCGTCCATCATAATGTCTTGGAGCAATTCGAATGATTCCCGCTTCATTATAGGATCGGTCATCCAGGCGTCGAATTCCTTATAACGCGCCGCAACGGCGGTAAGCGTATCAATCGAGGTGTCCGGGAAGTGGGGAAGTATTACCTTGGCTATTTCGGCGGGGTCGGACTGCGCCACCCATGTTTGAGCGCGCTGTATTGTATCTATAAAGGTTTGCGCTACATCTGCGTTTTTCTCAAGAAAGTCTTTTGTTGCCATAAAGGCGGTAAACGGTACTTCACCAGAGGATTCACCGACAGACGCCACTATATAGCCGCGGCCTTCCGCCTCAAACTGGCTGGCGGTCGGTTCAAAAAGCGTTACGAAGTCACCTTCGCCGCCTTCAAAAGCACCGCCCATAAGGTTGAATTGTATGTGGGTAAAGACTTCTGTGTCTACGCCCGGCTCAACGCCGTGCTTCTTTAGGGTGTATTCAAGAGTCATAAGCGGCATTCCGCCTTTTCGGCCGCCTATTATAGACTTGCCTTTCACATCTTCCCAAGTAAAGTCGGGCATTGGCTCGCGTGCCATTAGGAAGGAGCCGTCACGCTTTGTTAGCTGGCCGAAAACGACGGCGTGGTTTTCTCGCCCTTCGTTATAAACGTATACCGCTGCCTCCGGTCCCATTAGCCCTATATCGGCCTCAGAGGCAAGAATCGCGGTCATGGCTTTATCCGCGCCGCCGGCATTGGTAAGCTCTATCTCTATGCCTGCTTCATCAAAATAGCCCAGCTCTATAGCGACATACATAGGCGCATAGAATACCGAGTGCGTAACTTCGCTCAGCCTTATTTTGGATGAGCTTTTCCCGCATGCCGCCACGCCCAATAGTAGCACAAGCGCTAGTATCAGCGCGGCCGCCTTAAAGATTTTTTTCATTTTTTGACCCCCTTATGTTTTTGTAAGGCGATATCATATTATTCAAAAGGCGGTCGAGCGGTGAAAAAACAATAAAATCGTATCGACTTTATTTGAACGATGTGTTATAATCCATAATTGTTAACGGTATTTATTTTGCTACTGTAGCTCAGCTGGTAGAGCAGCTGATTCGTAATCAGCAGGTCGTGTGTTCAAATCACATCAGTAGCTCCATGAAAAAAGCCTCTCAATAGTGCGTTTGGGGGGCTTTGTTGCTTATAAAGAACCTTTAATTTTGGCTGTATTTTGAGTTGCTGACAACTTTTTGACGACTTTTTGTTTCGGCTACTTCTTAATACATGTATGAACAATAAAGCGCCTCGACATGAGGCGCAAGGTTTGTAGCTGTAATTTTTTAAGTAAAGATAGGTCTAGTCGCTCAATACTCTTCTGCTCTTTTTGCTTCGACAAGTTTGTGTAGATATAGAGTAGAATGTTGTTATCTTTATGTATAAAGGCTTCGATAGCTGGGTAGAAATTGTTCTTATTATGGCGGGGGCTTCAATTATTCGTATGGACTGATTATAGCTCGACGTTTATGGGTTGAATTTATGTCCACATTGTCTACACTTAAAGTCGTGCAAGAGCGTATTGGCCGAAAAGACACCAAAAGCCACAAACGAGACCCCCTTACCAAACCCGCTTATTCTCTGTGTGTAGTGTGAGCCACAGCGAGGGCATGTAATAGATGGAGTGGGGAGGCTAGGCGCAACAGCGTCATGCTGCTCGATTTTCTCTTTTAAATATACAGGGGCTAAACCGCACTTACACGCTTTGGGAGTATCAGTTCGGTACAAAGAATAGGAGTCATTTGAAACGACAGGAGATGCTGAGTCGCCCTTAATTATATTTTGCTTGCCGCATTGTGGACAGTTTGCATAATATACGCCTGGTGCCTTAGCTTTAACAACAAAGCATGGTTCAGACGCAACCGGAAAGGGATTGCCGCAATGAATACACAGATCCGACTTGTCGCTTACTTGACGCTGACATTCGCAACATATTATTATTGCCACGACAACACACTCCTTTACAATACTATTATATCCAAATATTAGAAAGGCTTCAAGCACACGAGCGCTTTAGTGATGCCACATATTTTTGCTTTGATTGCATGTAAAGCAAAAGCCCTTAAACGATGTTTTAAGGGCTTTTTATAACTACATACCAAAAAACTGCTTCTGTATAGAATAAATACCCGCCGCCGGCTGTCTTTTTAGGCCTGGCGGCGGGTAAGATGGTGTATAGTTATTCAATTCCTATGCGTTTAGCACGCCTTTAACTATCAGCCTGTGCGAGCCTATACGTATAGGTGTGCAGGTGACAAGCGTTATCTGTGCGTCGGGCGTTTGGTCGAGCACCCATGTTTCGTCGGGTTTCACTACAAAGACTTCAGAAACCGTATAGGTATATATCTGTTCGCCTTTTTCAATAATTATACTATCCCCGATCTCCAGTTCATTCAAGCGATTGAAAAACTCGCTGAACACATAACTGCGATGGCCAGACAGACAGAAGTTTCCAGTTTCGCCCGGCATTGCCGTTCCGGAAAATGCCCCACAGCATAACGCAGCACCGAATATCTTATGCTTTCGGCGACAACAACATCCAAATCAATCTTGGGTATGCGCAGCAGGCACAGTGGCGTAATCTTTGTGTTGCTACCGAATAAAGGCATATCGCTTTCTTCATACGGGTCGCCGGGCAACACGTCAGGCGGCGTATCGGCGGTATCTACAATCTCGTTGCTGGAGACGGCCGGCAGCTTGGCGTAAGCTCTGCGTAATTCCGCCTGCTTTAGGCCGGCTGCCCATTGGGCGCCAAACACCGACAGTATCACCGCGCAACCGGCTAAAATTAGTATAAGCGCGATAATCTTGGGTATAAGGGAACTTTTTTCGCGCTCCGTTTTATGCCTGCGCCTGCTCATATCATTCACCGGTTTTTCTTCTTAAACGCGGGACGGAAGAACAGCAGCACTCCTCCAAGTATCAGCAGTGCGCCTAGTGTAAGCAGGGTAGTGGAGTCCCAGAAGCTGCCTGTTTGCGGTAATCTGTCATCCGGCCTGTTTACAAAGGTATACGGGCTGGTCTGTGTTACGCCGAAATCCTCAACGCTTACGTTTATAGTTTCATCCGAGCGTATATAGCCGTCGGGCGAGGAAATCTCCTCTATTATGTATTCACCATACGGCACTTGCTCAAACAATACTATGCCGTCGTCATTTGATATTACGGTGTCAAGAAGGTTTTTATCAAGGTCATACAGACCGAACTTGGCACCGGCTAGAGGAGCATTATTTCTGCCTACCTTAAGCAATTCTATCGAGCCTATAATATGCTCATTGACAAGCGGCTCATCAATGGCAATATCTTCAAGCACATTGTTTTCTTCGTCGAGTACCAGCGATACATCAACTATAACATCTGACAATGCGTATCCTACAGGCGCTGTCAGTTCGCGTATCTTATAGTCGCCGGGCAACAGGTTTGTGAATTCGACAAGTCCGTCATTTGCGGTCACCGTTTGCAGCGGTGTTGTAAAGTCGGTATCGGCGGCATCGTATATAGCGAAGCTTCCGCCTGAAAGCGGCTCGCCTTCTGAGTCGGTCTTTTGCAGCGATATATCGGCAACGAGCAATTCATTAACAAACGGCTCGGCGATTATAAGGTCTGAAAGCAGATTCGCGCTTTCATTAAGTACCAGCGGTGCGTCTATAACCGCATTGGATAGCACGTATCCTATAGGCGCTATCAGTTCGCGTATCTTGTAATCGCCGGGCAACAGGCTTGTGAATTCTACAAGTCCTTCATTCGCCGCTACAGTCTGCAGCGGTGTTATAAAGTCGGTATCGGCTGCATCGTATATGGCGAAGCTTCCGCCTGAAAGCGGCTCGCCTTCAATATCGGTCTTTTGCAGCGATATATCTGCGGTCTGAAGCACATTTATGAACGGCTCATCTATCACTACATCATCGAGCATATTGTTTTCTTCATCAAGTACCAGAGATACATCAACTACAACGCCGGACAGTTTATATCCTATAGGCGCCGCCAGCTCGCGTATTTTGTAATCGCCGGGCAACAGGCCTGTAAATTCTACAAGACCATTATCTGCTGGTTTAGTTTGCAGCGGTGTTGTAAAGCCGGTATCGGCGGCATCGTATATAGCGAAGCTTCCGCCTGAAAGCGGCTCGTCGTCAGCGCCGGTTTTTTGCATGGATATATTAGCAACGAGCAATTCGTTCGTTATCGATATGGTTCTGTTGCGGGTTGCCGGATCCTCGCCGCCGACCAGCGTTATTTCGTATTCGGTAGTATCAAGAGCGTATCCTAAAGGAGCCGTCTTTTCGCGTATATAATATGTGCGCAGCTTTAGCCTGGGAAAGACAGCTTGTCCGTCTGAGTTGGTAGACAATGTTGCCTTTACATTCTTCATGCTGTCGAGCAGCTCAAACTCGGCTTCAGAGGAAATAACGTTATTATCGGCATCTACCTTTGTAACGGTTATGCTGCCGTTCCAGCCGCTAGAGCCTGCTTCAATATGCTCTTCTCTAATAGTATAGCTGGAAGAGACGGTATCTGAGCCGCTGTATGTGCCGGAAAAAGCGATGGTGTTGCTGTATTTATTTGCCTGGCTCAAGCACGTCTGTATTAAACGTTAGATAGTAGCCCTGCGCCCCGTCCGGCAGAGCCAAATTGAATACTCTTGTGTCGTAATTATATGTGAAGCTGTATTGTGAGGTAGGAACAAGCTCTCCCACAGAGCGGCTGCCGGAGGAATCCTGATTCCAGAAATACAGCTTAACCGATTCATTATCAAGCTCCAGGCCTTTTTGCAGCGTGTCTGTGAGGATTGTATTTTCAATAGGCGCTTGGTTGGCATTTATATAAACGTCCCAGCCTATATATCCGTTTTCTGGCGTATATTCTACGCCAAGACCCTTTTCAATAGCCTTGTTATCCACATCTCGCTCTCCCCATACGGTAACGGTGGGGGAGGAGGGTATGCCAGTTGTAAGGTCGGCTTTGTTTCTAAATGTCACGTTTTCATTATTGGTCAAAAATACGCTAAGGTCAGTTACAACAGTTTGGAATGTTATAACTGTTTGAGCCGTAATCTCGCCAAGCGTAATGGTGAGTGTGTTGCCGTCTTGGTTAAGCCTTGTGCCGGGGACAGCGCCATCTATAAGCAATGAACCGTCAACATATGCTTGTCCGTCCTGTATAGTATCTACTACAACGGCATTTGGCATATGCATATTGTTCTGGTTTACAGTTATTGTCCAAGACAGTTTGCGATCGGTATAGTCGTAGCCGGTACCGGTTTTTGTGAGCACCTCGCTTACAACATTCTGCCCCGTATTTGTTACGGTAGATGTTGTTATGCCGCCGCCTGAAAGGGAAGCGGAGTTATTGCGATAGCTGGTCGTTTTATTGTTCGCGTAATCATTCGGATTTGCAACCTTGGTTTTAAAGGTTATATACGGATGTTCGCTCGCCGCGAGGTCGCCGAGATAGACGGTAAGAACTTTTGTATCGCTGTTATAGAAGTATTGGCCGTCTTGAGATGTTACGTCATCAAATGATGCGACCGCCGCTAACGGCACTGTTGTAGTGCCATCTCTTCTTGTAACGCCAAAGGCGGGGTCAAACTCCTGGTTTGAGCCGATTGTGTCTGTTATAATGGCGCCGGTTATAGCCCTGCCGTTTCTGTTTACCTCAAGCCGCCAGGTGATAAGCTGATTGGCTCTGTCATATCCTTGTCCGGTTTTTGCCAGCAGGCTAGTGCCTATGCCTACATTGCCCGATTGCTGCGGATATGAGCTACCATCTATATTAAGCACTCCGGTATTTCTAAATCCGGTTGTGCCTTGCTGCGAATAATAAGCATCATCAACGCTGGTCGTGAATGTTATGGTCTGAACGCCGGCAGCGGCAGAGCCAAAGGTATATGTAAGGTTCTGTCCGCTAAGGCTTGATGTATCTCCAAATGTTTCGGGCAACGCTCCGTTTCTTCTAACAGAGCTTGCATCGAGCGTAAGATATTGTGGTATTGTATCGGTCAGCGTAGCGCCGGCGGGGATTGTGCGGTTGTTGTTGTTTAGTTTTATAGTCCAGTCTATATAGTTAACGCCACCTTGTGACCTCGCCACTCCAGTTTTTTGTACCCAGTCGGTAGTGACAGAAACCGTCGCGTTAGTGGAATCAAGCGGATCAACAGAGGCGGTTGAATTCAGTTCGACATCGTTTGAAAGCGTTTTAGAAGAACCCTCCGTGCCAAACGCACCGTCAGTAGGGGTGGTAACTATGGTAAACGACGTTGTTCCTGTTACATCGCCCAAGGAGAAAACAAGGTTTCCCGCCCCGTCGTTTGATGTTGGTGCGATAGATGAAGATTTATACGTTTGGTTAGCCCCTAACGTATCCTCAACGGTAACGCCGGGAACGGTGACTTCGGGGTCGCCGGAATTGACGGTTACCGTCCATGTAATCTCATTTGTGGCGGGATTATATGTGCCGCCTTTTTCAATAGTCGCTTCTATGGGGGGCCCTACCGGAGTTCATCCTCGAAAACTATGGTATATATTTCGCCGCCGGCGTCCAATTGGAAAGAGACGCTGTCTCCATCGCCTATCTTTCCGTCATCAAATGAGCCGTCAACAGTATAATTGATGGTTACATCAGAAAGGTGCTGCATATCATCATGGAAGGTGAAGGTAGCGATGCCGGCTACCGTAATATTAAGATTACCTATGGTATAAGTTTCGCCATCAACTGTTGTTGTAAAGATCCTGTCGGTTATCGGCGTAAAACTTGCTATACTGGTTAATTCTTCCGGCAGAGAAATTGTAAAATAGTCGCTGCCGACTACATCATCGCTTGGATTATCTGCATCGTTAACTTTAAAGCTGTAAGAGATGCTAACGTTGGCGTCCTGCGGTATGTTGCTAAAATCCGTTATCGGTTCGTCGTCACTGTCGAAAACGGCGAAACTCGAGCTGGTAATTTCGACCAAGGGGGGAATTAGGGTAATTACATCTCTTCCTCCGGCTGCATTTGCCAGTGGCACAAGAGCGAACATCTGCGCAAGCACCATAACAATGGCAATAAAGATAGAAAAACGCTTGGTCTTCATGATATCCTCCTAATATTTTATAGTGATGCCGCATTTAAATGGCAGCGCTTCTAGCCAAACCCAAACTGCTTTTGAGCATTAGCGGCGTGGAGCCTGGCTTTTGCCATGGATTATCATAACATCGCTTGCTTTTGCGGGCCTAGAAACATTGCCATATTTACAGCGGTGTCGGCATGCGCAGTGAAATAGCGGAGCCGGCTATAAATAAGTGCGCTGTTTTTTGCGGCGGCGCGTTTTATAGTGCTGTGCCGCCGCGATATCGATGAAAAGCATAAAGATTACAAGATAAGTGCGGCGAATCCTGAAATGGAAATGCTATCCATCACTACATGAGTATCGGATTTATATAAGGCGCGCGGTTTACATCCGTATGCCGTATAAACTGCCGATAACCTCAAAAAAGCCGACTTAAAAAGCTGCTTTTTAGCTTGGGCTGCCGGATAAAAATCCGGCAGCAGCCAAACAAACGTGGGCGGCGGAGCGATTTAGTCATGTCCGCCGCGCCAATACTTATAAAGTAAATTTCAAGTGGGATAGTCACATCTTAAGCGTTACGGCTTAAGTGTCGCTTGAATTAAACCGTTGTTATCAAGCTTAGACAGTTCCTTAACTTTATCAAAATCCAGTCCGAGAGCCTCCGTTATGCGCTCGCCATATTCGGGATCTGCTAAGAAGCAATGTACTGCGTGGCGGTATTTGATGTTGCTTGTTACAGGAGCAATGTCGGCCGCCGTGTTTTTGATAAGCAGCTTGCGCTTATCTTCCGTCATAAGGCGATACAGATTGCCGCCGGCGCGGAAGTTATCGTCTGTCGGGTCGTCTTTGGGGTCAAAGCGGTACATAGCGCCTTCAAGATCGAGCGGCGGCTCGGCGACATCGGGCTGCGGCGTCCAATAGCCGTCGCTGTTGGGCGTATATGCCGGAATACGGCCGTAGTTGCCATCTACACGCATAGCGCCGTCGCGATGGTATTCATACACATCGCATTTCGCGCGGTTAACGGGTATATGGTTGTGGTTAACTCCAAGCCTGTACCTCTGCGCGTCACCGTAGGAGAACAGCCTGCCTTGAAGGAACCTATCGGGCGAGAAGCCGATACCGGGTACAACGTGAGCGGGGGTGAAAGCCGACTGCTCAACCTCGGCAAAGAAGTTTTCGGGGTTGCGGTTCAGCTCAAGTATTCCTACCTCTATAAGCGGGAATTCGGCGTGCGGCCATATTTTTGTGATGTCAAACGGGTTCTCGTAATGATTTTTGGCCTGTTCTTCCGTCATTATCTGCACGAACATCTTCCATCTGGGGAAATCGCCTTTTTCAATCGCCTCAAACAGATCCCTGCCGTGGCTTTCACGATCTCTACCGCATATTTCGGCGGCTTCTTCATCGGTAAGGGTTTTTATGCCCTGCTGCGTATGGAAATGGAATTTGCACCATACCCGCTCGTTCTTGTCGTTATAGAAAGAGAAGGTATGCTCTCCATAAAAATGCATGTTGCGGAAAGATGCAGGTATTCCGCGATCCGACATGACTATTGTGCGCTGATGGAAGCTTTCGGGCAGCATTGTCCAAAAATCCCAGTTATTCTGCGCCGAGCGCATGCCTGTCCTCGGGTCGCGTTTTACGGCGCGGTTAAGGTCGGCGAAGTTATGCACGTCACGCAGGAAGAAAGTGGGGGTGTTGTTGCCGACAAGATCCCAGTTTCCTTCTTCGGTATAGAATTTTACGGCTGTGCCGCGGATATCCCTTTCAGCGTCGGCTGCGCCGCGTTCACCTGCTACCGTTGAGAAACGTATAAACAGTTCCGTCTTTTTGCCGGGCTGCAAAACCTTGGCCTTTGTGTATTTGGTAATATCGCCGGTAACCGTAAAGTCGCCGTAAGCGCCCCAGCCTTTAGCATGCATGCGCCGCTCGGGAATGACTTCGCGGTTAAAATGAGCCATTTTTTCAAGAAGCCATACGTCCTGCAATACCACCGGGCCACGAGGGCCTGCTGTAATAGCGTTTTCATTATCGGCTACCGGAGCGCCGACTTCATTGGTAAGTCTTTTCTTTTCATCCATACTCTCAATCTCCTTTTCATTTTTAGTGCGATTTTTTACAAATTTCATCGTCTTATCTGCAATATATTAAAAGCATGCTCTTTCATGCTATGGGCAGCGAAAATCCCATCAATACAATAGCGACATACGCGCAGCTTTTAGGCAGCATAAGCATACCGACTTTAGCGTTGCGCCCCGAAAATAATACCACCGGCATATAGCAGGCAAAGCTTATAAAAATAGCCAGCCAAAGATAGGGGAAAGCCCCGCCTTTTGTATGTGCGCCTATGGCGAAAAGCGCCATAACAACCATACCCAAAGCCAAAAAGGGTATATTGCGCCAAATCGCCCATTTCAGCGATGGACTTTTGGATGTCCAGCCGTTTTGAGGCATAAGGCAAAGTACTATACGAAGAGCCGCAAGCGCGTAAACAACCGGCGTAAGGTATGAGAAAGAGGGGATAGCATAATGCTTAACACCTATATCCCATAAAATCATATAGAATATTGTCATAGTTATTGAAGCGGCAAGCTTGCCTATGCCTAGCGCCGTAGTATGATCTTTTCTACTGCTGTCCCACAAAAAATTGATTCTCGGTATAAGATGACATGAATCGCCTATGCCTAGAATCAAAGCCATAATCCCAAAGCGCCACCCCTCTCCCCCAACCGTCGAGCCAACGCATAAAAGCGCAGCCGATATAAACACCGCGCTAAGGTAGGCGATATCAAAAACAGTTTCAATGAATTGCATGGAGCTTCTTTTTGTGTTAAGCCGTATCATTTGTATCTCCGTCAGGTTTGCCAATGTCTTTATTAATGCAGTTAGGACAGATATAATTAACGGTCATATCAACGGAGATAACCTCTCCGCTAATCTGACCTTTCAAAAAACTCATAAGATTGGGCAGCGCTATGTCCATCATCTGGCCGCAGTGTATGCACTGGGCATGATCATGCGGGGCAGTGTTGCCCTCGTAGTAATCGGCGGCGCCCGCCCGCGCAACTCGCCGTATCATATTTGCGTCTGCGAAGCGGTTGAGATTGCGGTATACCGAGCCTAATGAAACGGAAGAAAACTTCTGTTTCACAAGCCAGTAAACCTGCTCCGCGGACAGGTGTTCACCGGTATTTATTACAATGTCGAGAATTGCTTTTTGCAGTTTTGTCATATTTATATTTCCTTAATGCCTACTAAAGGCAGCAAATGTTATGTTGCGTCAGATATTAAGAATCGTTATCATATAAATATAATAATAGGAACGATTACCATATTCATATAATAATGTATGTTTTTGATGAG
>JBMNTP010000029.1:0-26303 GCA_050945795.1 Christensenellales bacterium
GCCGCGGCGTGAGTTTATAGAAGAAAACGCTAAGCTTGTAGCTAATCTTGATATTTAAGCGCGGTGGCGCAGACATAAATTTTTGCTTGGGGTGAATTTGTTGGATCAATTTTCCAAAAAGGTGTTGCCTATAGATATAGAAGAGGAGATGCGAAAGTCTTTTATCTCCTATGCCATGGCGGTTATCATAAACAGGGCGTTGCCCGACGTAAGAGACGGATTTAAGCCGGTGCACAGGCGTATACTCTATTCCATGCACGAGCTGGGATTTACGCCGGACAAACCGTTTAGAAAATGCGCGCGTATTGTCGGCGATGTGCTGGGTAAGTATCACCCGCACGGGGATACCGCCGTTTATGATAGTATGGTAAGAATGGCGCAGGATTTTTCCATGCGCTATATGCTGGTTGAAGGGCAGGGCAACTTCGGCTCTGTCGATGGTGACGGCGCGGCGGCGATGAGGTATACAGAGGCAAGATTAAGCAAGATCGCCTCGGAGATGCTTGCCGACTTAGACAAAGATACCGTTGATTACTATCCTAACTTCGACGAAACGCTAATGCAGCCAGTTGTATTGCCCTCTCGCTATCCAAACCTTCTTGTAAACGGTTCTGGCGGCATAGCGGTAGGCATGGCTACAAACATACCGCCGCATAACCTTGGCGAAACGATAGACGCGACAATCGAGCTTATAGACAATCCTGACGCCGATGTAGGCGATTTGATGGAGCATATAAAAGGCCCTGATTTCCCTACCGGCGGCGTTATTATGGGCATGGGCGGCATTCGCTCGGCTTATGCTACCGGCCGCGGCAGGGTTATAGTAAGAGCCAAGGCGGAAATAGAAGAATACGATAACAACAGATATCGTATTGTTGTAAACGAAATACCTTATCAGGTGAATAAGGCAAGGTTGGTTGAGAAGATTGCCGAACTTGTGCATGAGAAAAAGATTGAAGGCATATCCGATCTGCGCGACGAGTCGGACAAGGCGGGTATGCGCATTGTTATAGAGCTTAAAAGGGACGCTATTCCCAATATAATTTTAAACCAGCTTTACAAACATACGCAGATGCAGGATACCTTCGGCGTTATAATGCTGGCGCTTGTAGATGGAGAGCCCAAGGTTTTAAGCCTTAAACAGATGCTGCGGCATTATATAGATCATCAAAAGGACGTTATTACCCGCCGCACAATTTACGATAAGAACAAAGCCGAGGCGCGTGCTCACATTTTAGAAGGGCTTTTGATTGCGCTTGACAATATTGATGAGGTTATAGCTATTATAAAAGCCTCAAAAACCGCAGCCGAAGCCAGAAAGGCTTTGATGGAGAGGTTTGAACTGAGCGAAAAGCAGGCGCAGGCCATACTTGATATGAGGCTGCAACGGCTTACCGGGCTTGAAAGAATAAAGCTTGAGGAAGAATTCGATCAGCTCATGAAGACAATTGCCTGGCTTAACAGCATACTCGCAGATGAGTCGCTGCTTATGTCGATTATAAAAGAGGAGCTTATAGCGGTTAAGGAAAAATACTCCGATGAGCGGCGCACCGAAATAACCATGTCGTATGAGGATATAGATATTGAGGATCTTATAGCCGAAGAGGACATGGTAGTTACGCTTACGCATTTTGGATACATTAAGCGTTTGCCGGCGGATACATACCGCAGCCAGCGCAGGGGCGGCAAGGGCATAGCCGCGCTATCGACGCGGGAGGAGGACTTTGTAGAGCGTGTATTTGTGACGACGACGCATAAATACATACTGTTCTTTACAAACACCGGTCGGGTATTCAAGCTTAAATGCTATGAACTGCCGGAATCGGGCAGGACGGCTAAAGGAGCGGCTATTGTAAACTTCCTCCAGCTTCAAGAGGGAGAAAAGATAACCGAGGCTTTTCCGCTTGAACATATTGACCATTCGCATTTTATACTTTGGGCGACAAAGCAGGGTATCGTAAAGAAGACGGCGCTCAACGAATTCACAAACATACGCAAAGGCGGCATAATAGCCATAGGATTGCGTGAGGGTGATGAGCTGATGTCTGTAATTATGACGACGGGGGATGACCAAGTCATAATCGGTACCAAGAACGGATATAGCATTCGCTTTAGCGAAACGGATATCCGCCCTATGGGCAGAACGGCAACCGGCGTTAAGGGCATAAGCCTAAGGCCGGGAGATGAAGTTGTTGATATGGAGCTTGTAAGGGATGACGCCGCTGTTCTTTCGATAAGCGAAAACGGCTACGGTAAGCTTACGAATATAGACGAGTACAACATCCAATACCGCGGCGGCCTTGGCATTAAAACAATGAACATAACCGAAAAAACCGGCCCGCTTGTAGCGCTTAAAATGGTTACAGATGAGGACGACTGCATGATTATGAGCGCGGACGGCACTATCATAAGAATAGAAACCGACGGCATTTCAACTATGGGCCGCAGTACGCAGGGAGTACGGCTGATGCGCGTTGACGATAGCACTTCGGTTGTATGCGTGGCGAGGGTTCCCAAGGGCGAGGACGAGGAAGAAATAACCGAATGTGAACTGCTGGAGGATGAGGAAAACGCCGAGGCCAAAGACGAAGCCGAAATGCCAGAAGATGGCGTTGATGCCGAGGAAGAGGAATAAACCCGTTTTGGGAGGATACTGATGGAACAGAGTGCGGACTTGCGCGTCTTTATATTTGGCATGCTGAAGAAATGGCGGATAATACTTGCTTTCGGCTTAGCTGTGGCGCTGGTTTTAGGCGGCTATAAGCTTTATACCGGCTCGCGGCAGCAAGATAATGTGCCAAGCGGCGATGTCGAGCAGCAGGTAGAGCAGCTTGAGCGCAGCTTAAAGGGAATTGAGGCGCAGATAAAAAGCCGCAACGAATATTTGTCTGGCAGCGTATATATGAAAATCGACCCTTATAATATAAAAAGCGCCCGCCTTAGCTTTATAATAGAGGCTCAAGAGGTGGAATATGACGCCGCGATGTCAGTACGTCAAACGGCTAAAGATATGTACGGGATGTTGCTTTTAGATGAGGAGTTCTACGATTTTATAAACAAGCGTCTAGATAAACCTATGGCGATAGAATATATCGCCGAGCTTATATCTATAGAAAGCGGCGAAACAGGCATAATAAACGTCAGGTGCGTTGCAAGCGATGAGGCTTTGGCGAAAAAATTCATGGCGGCGACCGAAGAATATATTAACTCCCAAACGCCAAAGGTTATAAAGGAGGCGGGGCAGCACCGGCTTATAATGAGCAGCCTTACCTCAAAAGCAATAGATGATAATATGGCGGCGGATCAGGATGCCAAATGGAAGAGCCTTACGCAGCTAAGGCTTAAGCTAAAAGATGTTGAGAAGGCGCTTGCCGAGGCTGAGCGTGACGAGCAGGCGGAGCGAGCGCCGGGCATGTCCAGCATTATTATATATGCTGTTATGGGATTTATAGCCGGGGCGCTGCTAGCCGTTGTTATGCTGCTTTTTACTGATGCGATGAGTATAAAGGTGCGTGACGAGAGGCAGCTTTCAAACAAGTTCGGCTTAAAGCTGCTGGGCGTTATTGACTTTGAGCGGGGCGGAGGCGAGCATAATGGCAAGCGCGATTGACAGATGGATAAGCAAAGCTGAAAGGGGCGGCTCGGCTAAGCCGGACTTTCACGAGAGCGTAAAAATAACCAAGGTCAATATTATAAACGCGGCTTTAGAATATCCAAAGCCTGTGCGTATCGCGGTAACCGGAGGAGCCGGCATTGAGCGCATAAGCCAATTTTGTAAAGAGATTAAAGCTGTTTTAAATGCCGAGGAAAAGGAAAGCTATTATTTTATACCCGCCGGTGATATAAACACTTCGGCTAAGGCGCTGGAGATTTTGGCGGGCTGTGACGCGGCGATACTTGCCGAGCGGCTTTATAAATCGGATACCGACGCTGTGGGGCGGAGTATATCAGCTATAGAAAATCTAGGCAAAAAGACGCTGGGCTTTGTAATGATATAGCTGTTATGTCTTGTAAATTTCGATATGACGCAAAGTATCGATGCGACAAAAAGGCCGGGTGGAGCAAATAATGGAATATTAATTCGAGGTGCGTATGAGACTGCAGGTTTTGCTGTCTACAATGAACCAGGAAGATACGACTATACTTGATAAAATGAATATTGAGTCCGAAGCGGTGGTGGTAAACCAGTGCGGCAAGGAAGGGCTTTATAAGCACAGGCACCTCGATAAGGACATAACATTTATATGCCAGGACGCCCGTGGAGTAGGGCTAAGCAGAAATACCGCGCTTATGCGCGCGAACGCAGACATATGCCTTTTTTCCGATGACGACGTTGTCTATAGTTCAGGCTACGAAAAAACAGTGATAGCGGCGTTTAGAAAATATCCTGCCGCCGACGTTTTGATTTTCAATGTGCTAGGTGATGACGAGCAGCGAAAGGATTACGAAATAACGCGAAATCACAGAGTGCGCTTCTATAACTTTATGAGATACGGAGCGGTACGGATTGCCGTAAGAAGGCAGAGCGTTTTGAACAAGCGCATTGCCTTTTCATTGTTTTTTGGCGGAGGAACGCAGTTCGGGTCGGGGGAGGACAGTCTTTTTCTTGCCGACTGCCTTGCCCGCGGCCTTAAGATATTTGCCGTTAAGGACAGCCTTGGCAGCGTTTCATATGAAACCTCCAGTTGGTTTGAAGGGTATAATGAAAAGTTTTTGCGTGATAAAGGCGCTTTTTTTGCTGCGCTGTCAAGGCCGTTTGCTAGGCTGCTTTGTATGCAACTTATAATAAGGCATCCCGAGATGCGCGGGAAATATTCGTTCTTTAAGGCTTACCGCTTTATGAAAAAAGGCATTGGCGAAAAGCGTGACGGGCGACGGAGGCGTGGCGGGGGGAAATAGTATATGCTGGTATATATATTCGCAACGCTACTTGCCGCGATTTTAGCAGCGGCGGCATACGGTGCGTTTGGCGATATGCCGAGGCTGGAGTCGCCGTTTAGATTAAAAGCGATAGGCGTTGAGTTTTACATTAGGCGGCATAAGCTTTTTATGCTGCTGTCGTTTTTATGCCTGTTTCTAGTGTCGGCGTTCAGGTATGACGTTGGAACCGATTATCTTTCATATTATACCCGGTATGATTACATAAAAGAGACCGGCGGAGATAGTACGCTTGAGCCGGGTTTTGTATTGCTTATAAAGTTTTTGCTGCTTTTTTCATCAAACCAGCAGATTCTCTTTGTAGTAACAAGCTTTATAACGCTTTTACTTATATATATCGCCATTGCCGAGCATTCGAAGGCGCCGGTTTTTAGCATACTGCTGTTTGTGGCGATGGGCTACTATTTTATATCGTTTAACGCTGTGCGCCAATTTATGGTGGTGGCGGCGCTGCTTTACGGTTACAAATATATGCGCCGCGAAAATACTTTGAAATTTATATTGTTATGCGGCATGTGCGCGCTTTTTCACAGAGCGGCGCTTATAATGATACCCGTTTATTTTATAAGCAGAATGCGGCTTAAAGGACGGCACTATGCTGTTATAACGCTATTAGCCGCTTCTACATGGCTCTACAAGGACGCGCTGCTTCAATGGGCGATAGAAAATATATTGCCGGCCCACTATAAATACATAAGCCTGCCGCCGGCGGCTATAACCGAGCTGTACGTCGTTGTTTGCGCGGTATGTATAGCGCTTATTGCTATGGATAGAAAAAAGCTATCATTTGAGCGCGGCGGCGATACTATTATGGTGAATATGATATTTATATCGACGATATCTCATATGGTGCTGTTTTGGGTGCCTATATTCGAGCGCGTTACTATTATGATAGATATATTCTATATACTGTTTATACCAAGGCTGCTTTCTCTTATAGAAGACGATAAGCAACGCCGCTTTTTTAAGGCGGCGCTGTTACTCTTATTGTTTATATATATATTCTTTTCTATAACGCTAAACAATTCTCATGATGTGCTGCCGTACCAGTGGATATTCTCGCCCGGCATTTGATTTTACTTTGCGCTTTTATTCGCCGCTTTGCTCTATAAGTCGTTCAATAATTTCAACGCCGCTTTTGATGCACTGCGCGCATGGCCGCAGGTGCGGCGGGGAGTCCGGGTCTATTGTGCAGTCGGGGTTCTCAGATGGCGGTGGCAGCTCAAGCAGCTCCCAGCAGTATATAGAGCCGTTTTCGGCTTTAAATTGATCGGCGAGTTCTCTTGTAAGCGAATAGGCGCGCTGCTTTGCCAAAGGGTCGGTATCGTCTGAGGCGCAAAGCAACCCAGACGCCATAAAAGCGCCGGTAAGCGCTCCGCAAACCTCTCTTAGCTTGCCCATACCGCCGCCAAACGGAGCGGAGATTTTCATCGCCGTTTCAAAATCCAGGCCTAGCTTATCCGCGAACGCGCCAAGCACAGCCTGCGCGCAGTTATAGCCTTTGTAATGAAGATTTATTGCCGAGTCGGTTCTCGAATTCATAGTTACCCCCAAATATAAATTATAGCATACGTGTATATAATAAATTGATTTTATCACACCTTTGCGGCGTGTCAATGATGCTATGTAAAGGCGGCGGAGCAAGGGCGTGTAAAATCATTGTAAAGTGGCGTGAAATGCGCTTTTTAATTGTGTTTATGGCATGCTGCGCGCTTGACACTTACACGGCGCTATGGTAATTTAAATATGGAATAATATACATTAGAATACACAGGAGGATAGACATGAAAATAAAGAATATCAGCAACCCGCAGAAGTTTTTCGAGGTTCTTAATCATTGCAAGGGCAAGGTAGAATTGGTAACAAGCGAAGGCGACAGGCTCAACCTAAAATCGACGCTTTGCCAGTACATCGCTCTTACACAGATGTTTAAGGACGCTAAGATTGATGAGATAGAGCTGGTGCTCAGCGAACCGGACGACATAACGCTGCTTATGGATTTCCTCGTAAGGGGCTAAGCGTGTTTAGCTGTTCCTTGCCCTTTATTTGCCCGAAAATATTTGGCATAAAAGCGCGAAGAACATATGCGCAAACTATACAGGCGGAGCTTGCCTTAACGGGCATCAGGGCGTTTTTTCGCGCCGCGCCGGTATTCATATGGGTTTATTGGTTGTGGGCGACATGTCGGCAGTAATGCCGGCATAGTCGCTCAGCGCATATATATGGGCGTATCGCACTAAAAATGCCGTGCATTTAAAATGCGGTGGCAATGGAATTATATTATTTATAAATACTAACATCATAAAATGGCGCACGGGGTGACAACATGACAATTCGTTATCTTTTCAACAGCGGTTTTGCCATAGAGAGCGGCAAAAAAGTAATTATAATAGATTATTACATGGACAAAGCGGGAGAGCGCGACATATCAAACGGCGTTGTAACGCGCGAATACATTAATGGATTTGATGATGTACTTATACTCGCTTCACATAGCCACAGCGATCACTATAACCCGGTTATACTGACATTTCTCGACAAGGCGGAGTATGTGCTTAGCGACGATATAGCGCCGCTAATAAAGGAAGGCTCAAACAATATATGCTTTATAGCAGAGGGCGAAAGCGTCGATACAAAAATTGCTACCATAAAGGCTTATGGCAGTACCGATATAGGCGTATCATTTCATATAAACTTTGACGGGCTTGATATTTTCCATGCCGGCGATTTTAACTTCTGGCATTGGAAAGAGGAGGCGACAGAGGCGGAGGTAAACAGCGCCCGGCTTATGTTTGAAGAAAAGCTTGAGGTTATGGAAAAGGAAATGTCAAGACCGGACATAGCATTTTTCCCGGTAGATCCAAGGCTGGGCGGTGAATGCGGCATGGGAGCCGAGGAATTTTCAAAAAGACTTAAACCGCGCTTCCTTATACCCATGCATTTTAGTTATGCTGTAATAGAAGCTGAAAACGCGGCTAACGTTTTGGCGGCATCCGGACTTGAGGTATGGGTGCCTAAGCGCAGGGGCGATTATTATGAAATCGAAAGGCGGAAGTAAAAATGATATTTAAGCTTGAGCATGTTAACTTGAATGTAACCGATCTTAACAGGAGCATAGCGTTTTATAAAGAAGCGCTGGGGCTAAGCGAGAAAAGGCGGGTTACGCCGGAGCACGGCAAATTTGAGCTGGTTTTTATGGGCGGGGAGTCGGAGTTTATGGTTGAGCTTACCTGGCTTAAAGATAAAGAAGGCAAGTACGACCTTGGAGACAATGAAACGCATTTGGCGTTTAGAACATATGACTATGAGGCGGCGCATAAAAAGCACAGCGACATGGGCTGCATTTGCTATGAGAACGAGGCTATGGGCTTATATTTTATAGAAGACCCGGATGGATATTGGATAGAAATACTTCCTCCTAGAGCCGGCTAATGGCCGGGGAAATAAAAACCGCGTGTATAAATACAGGAATTACGGCGCGAATGAAGAAATGATATAGTATAACGATTACCGATGAAGCAAGCGGGGTGATAAAGGATGTACGGTATAGGGGAATTAGACTTATATCTGTTCGGAGAAGGCACTGCTGTGGAGGCGTATAAATGGTTGGGATGCCATAAACGGGGGGACGGTCATTCGTTTGCCGTGTTTGCTCCTAACGCGAAAAAAGTATCGCTGGTAGGCGATTTCAATGAATGGAATATAGAAGCCGGAACTATGGAGCCGGTGGGCGGCCCCGGCATCTGGGCCTCTTATGTTGAGGGGCTGGAGAATGGGGCCAATTATAAATACGCCATACTTACCCAAAGGGGAGACTGGATACTTAAGGCCGACCCTTTTGCGCGACATGCGGAGGTCAGGCCGGGTACCGCATCTAAGGTATGGCATGGCGAGTATGAATTTAATGACAGCGAATACATGGAAAAACGCAAAAGCTATAATCCTCTAAAGCGGCCCATGTCTATATATGAAGTGCATATAGGTTCGTGGCGAAGGGGAGAGAATTCGCCGTGGCTTAGGACTGTTGCCGATGAGTTGGTGGAATATGTACGCGACATGGGGTATACACATATAGAAGTAATGCCGGTGTCGGAGTATCCGCTTGATGACTCGTGGGGATACCAGGTTACCGGATATTACGCGGTTACATCGCGCTATGGCACTCCGGAGGATTTTAAGTATTTTGTTGATGTATTTCATCGCGCCGGGATAGGCGTAATACTCGATTGGGTTCCCGCCCACTTTCCTAAAGACGCGCACGGCCTCGCCAGATTTGACGGCACCGCGCTTTTCGAGCATGAAGATCCAAAAAAGGGAGAGCATTATCAATGGGGTACTCTGGTTTTCGATTATGGAAGACCGGAGGTAAGAAGCTTTCTTTTATCAAACGCTTTTTACTGGCTTGAAGAGTTTCATATCGACGGGCTAAGGGTAGACGCTGTGTCGTCCATGATATACCTTGATTATGACAGGCAGCACGGCCAGTGGATACCTAACACTTATGGCGGAAGAGAAAACATAGAGGCTATAGAGTTTTTACGGCAGCTTAACAAAGCCGTTTTATCAAAGTATCCCGGCGTTATAATGGCTGCGGAGGAATCGACGGCATGGCCTCTTGTCACAAAGCCGCCGGAGATAGGCGGGCTGGGCTTCAACTTTAAATGGAATATGGGTTGGATGAACGATATTTTAGAGTACATGCAATCCGACCATTATTTTAGAGGCGGCTGCCATGATAAGCTGACCTTCTCCATGTACTATGCCTTTAGCGAAAACTTTATACTGCCGCTTTCGCATGACGAAGTGGTTCATGGCAAGAAGTCGCTGCTCGACAAGATGTTTGGCGATTACAGCCAGAAATTCGGCTCCCTTAAGGCGCTGTATGGCTATATGTTTGCGCATCCTGGAAAAAAGCTTATGTTTATGGGCGGCGAGATAGGGCAGTTTGTAGAGTGGAAGCATTATCAGGAGCTGGACTGGATGCTGCTTGGCTATGAATCTCATGAAAAGCTGCGCCGCTTTGTTAAGGATTTGAACAGCATATATTGCGAAAACAAGGCGCTTTGGGAGCTTGAGGATAGCTGGGAAGGGTTTAGTTGGCTGGTGGCGGATGATATGGCCAATTCCGTTGTGGCGTTTGAGCGCATATCCGAGACTAAAACCGGCCCGACTAAGGAAAAAATAATTGTGGTTATAAATTTCATGCCTTTTGAGCATGAGGAATACAGAATAGGAATGACGCAAGAGGGAGTACTAAAAGAAATACTTAACAGCGACTACAAGAAATATGGCGGCAGTGGAATAAGAAACAGGGCGCATATAAAGGTTGAGAACAAGGAGTGGAACGACAAGCCTTTTTCGGCGGTTGTAAAGGTGCCGCCGCTGGCCGCGGTGTACTTCGAATTCCGGCCGAAGGAGCCGGACAAAAAACCCGGGAGGAAAACGGTATGAAGAAAAGATGCGTGGCCATGCTGCTGGCGGGCGGCCAAGGCAGCAGACTGGGAATTCTTACAAAGGAAAAAGCAAAGCCGGCCGTACCCTACGGCGGCAAATACAGAATAATTGACTTCGCGCTTTCAAACTGCGTGCATTCAGACATAGATACTGTCGGGGTGCTTACGCAGTATCAGCCTCTTGAGCTTAACGCGTATATAGGAAACGGGCAGCCGTGGGATCTTGACAGGAACAACGGCGGTGCGTTTGTGCTGCCACCTTATGTGAGGGGCAAAAAGGGCGAGTGGTATAAGGGAACGGCAAACGCTATTTATCAAAACATGGCTTTTGTAGACCAGTATGACCCCGAGCTGGTGCTGGTGCTATCCGGCGACCATATATATAAAATGGACTACACCTGGATGATAAAAGAGCATAGAGATAATAACGCCGACGCCACAATAGCCGTAATAGAGGTGCCAATCGAGGAGGCGCCAAGATTCGGCATTATGAATACGCATGATGACGGAATTATATATGAATTTGAGGAAAAACCGGAGCGGCCAAAATCGAACACCGCCTCCATGGGTGTTTATGTTTTTAACTGGCGGCTCCTTAAAGAGTTTTTGATAAGAGACAACGACAACCCCAAATCTTCAAACGACTTTGGTAAAGACGTGCTGCCGCTTATGCTCGAATCGGGGCTGAGGCTGTATGCGCATAAGTTTAAGGGGTATTGGAAGGATGTTGGAACAATACACAGCCTGTGGCAGGCTAATATGGATCTTATAGAAGAGCCGGCACCGCTCAATCTTTATGACCCGCAATGGCGCGTATACGGAAGAAACCCCATACAGCCGCCGCACTACATATCGCCTTACGCAAAGGTATCGCGCTCTATGGTGCCGGAGGGCTGCAATGTATATGGAACGGTTATACGCAGCATACTTTTTGCCGGCGTGTATGTCGAAAAAGGGGCTATAGTTGAGGATTCGATTGTTATGCCCGGATCAAGGATATGCGAGGGAGCGGTTGTAAGAAGGGCGATTATCGCGGAGAAGGCTGTAATAGGCAAAAACGCCGTTATAGGCGAGGCGCCGCTGTGCCAAGGCAAGGCATACGCTGAGGACAATGACGGAATAGCGGTAATAGGCGAGTGTTGCATAGTTCCCGAAGGCATGAGTATAGCGAGGGGCGATGTATTTGACGGGACGGGGGTAATGGTATGATAAAAGAAGCGTTTGGATTAATTTATACCGGCGAGAACACTTTTAGGCTAAGAGAGCTTACAAATTCGCGCTCCGTTGCTGCGGTGCCTTTTGGCGGAAGATACCGCATAATAGACTTTATGATGTCAAATCTTGTAAACAGCGGGGTAAGGAGCGTAGGGCTTATTTGCCAGCGCAACTACCATTCCCTTATGGATCACCTCGGCTCGGGCAAGGAATGGGATTTGCACAGAAAAAGAGACGGGCTTTTCATAAACCCGCCTTTTGTAACTAAGGATAACACTGGCAATTATCGCGGCACAGCCGACGCTATAATGGGCGTTATGGGCTTTATAAGGCGAAACACGCAGCGCTATTGCATAATGATGGGCAGCCATACCGTATATAACTCCACATTTAACGAGTTGCTCAAATTCCACAAGGAAAAAAGAGCTGACATAACTATAATGTATAACTTTGAGCCTGACCAAAAGTATTATGATGAGCTTTATGAAGACGTTCATCTTTTTACAAGGGAAGACGGTCGGGTTTACGATATGGAAATAAATCCGGCGCATGCGTCATCGGCAAGGCTCGGGATGGATGTATTTATAATAGATAAAGAGCTGCTTGAATATCTTGTGCAAGACAGCATAGCCAGGGCAAACTATGACTTTATGAGGGATATAGTTCTTAAAAGGCTAGATGAGCTTAGGGTATATGGCTTTGAATACAAGGGCCATGTAGCTAGGATTGACAGCGTGCTAACGTACTATAAGCATAGTATGCAGTTGCTTGAAGAAAAAGTCAGGCAGGAACTATTCTTTAGGGATGGTTCTATATTTACAAAGGTTAAAGACGAGGTGCCGGCGAGATATGGAGAAAACGCGCTGGCTAAAAACAGTATGCTGGCGGACGGCTGCATAATAGAAGGCGAAATTGAAAACTGTATGCTATTTCGTGGCGTGCATGTGGCGAAGGGGGCAAAGATAAAAAACAGCATATTGATGCAGGAATCGGTGGTGCAGGAAAACGCCGTTCTCAACCATGTTATTCTTGACAAGAATGTGCTTATAAAGCGGGATAGAGTGCTGGTTGGGCAGGAGGATTTTCCGGTTATAATAAGGAAAAATGCCATCGTATAAAAGGCGGCTTGAGCGAAGGGGGAGGAAGACATGAAAGTTTTGTTTGCGGCTTCTGAATGCGTACCGTTTGCTAAAACGGGGGGACTGGCGGATGTTATAGGCGCGCTGCCTGTAAAGCTTAAGGAGCTGGGCGCTGATGTTCGGGTGATTATGCCTAAATATAAGGATATACCCGATGAGTTTCGCGATGCTATGAGCCATAAGCTATATTTCTTTGTTAACCTTGGCTGGAGAAGGCAGTATTGCGGCATTGAGGAGCTGCAATATGACGGCATAACATATTACTTTGTAGATAATGAATTCTATTTCGGACGCCGCGGAATATACAGCAACGGCAATGAAGAGGGCGAAAGGTTTGCTTTCTTTACAAGAGCGGTGCTTGAAGCGCTGCCTATAATAGGATTCATACCCGACATAATGCACTTAAACGATTGGCAGGCGGGTATGATAGCCGCGCTGCTTAAAATACAGTATTCCCGGCTTCAGCCTTATAAAAAGGTTAAAACAGTATTCACGATACATAATATCAACTATACCGGCGTTTATCCCTGGGCATGGATAAACGAGCTATTGGGCGTTGGGGATAAGTATTATCATACCGACTACCTTGAGTATTTCGGTATGCTGAGCTTTATAAAAGGCGGCATAGCTTTCGCCGACGCTATTAACACTGTTAGCCCATCATACGCGGTGGAGATAAAAACGCCGTTTCATGGCGGCAAGATGAGCGGCTTTGTAGCGGCTAATGAGCATAAGCTAAGCGGCATACTCAACGGCATAGATTACAGAATATACGACCCTTCAAGGGACAGGGATATAAAGGAGAAATTCAGCTCCGTTAATATGTCGGGTAAGGCGGTATGCAAAGCCGATCTTAGGCAGTGCATGGGGCTTGACGATGCCGGTGACGCGCCTATAATAGGCATGGTTACAAGGCTGACGGAGCAAAAAGGGCTGGAGCTTATAGAGGCGGTAATAGAGGAGATTATGGCGATGAACGTCCAGGTTGCCGTTTTAGGCAGCGGCGATGAAAAGTATCAGAGCTTTTTGGCTTGGGCGTCATGGAAGTTTAAGGGCAGGCTGGCAGCGCATATAGGCTATGATGATTTATTAGCCAAGAGCATATACGCCGGAAGCGATATCTTCCTTATGCCGTCGTTGACGGAGCCTTGCGGTCTGGCACAGCTTATAGCGCTTAAATACGGCTCTGTGCCTATAGTGCGGGAGACGGGTGGCTTGAAAGATACTATAATTCCGTATAATCAATATACTGGTGAGGGCAACGGATTCTCCTTCGCAAATTATAATGCACATGAAATGCTTTCAACCATTGAAAACGCTGTTGATATATATTACAGCAAGCGCGAAGCATGGGCCAGCCTTATGAAGAGCGCTATGGAGAGCGATTATAGCTGGGGCAAATCGGCGGGCCAGTACATGGAACTTTACAAATCTTTGATTGTGTAGTAGCATATGTTTGCAAGGGCGCGGGAATGAATTTTCCGCGCCTTTAAAGGAATTTTAGCGGATAAACGTGTACTTGATACGGGAGGGGACCGAATGGATCTGGACAAAAAGGAACGCATAAAAGAGAGTATAAAAGGCAAACTGCGGCGGCATTTCGGCAAAACGCTGGAAGAAGCCGGCAAGGCGCAAATATACAAGGCCTGCGCGATGACGGTGCGCGACGAGATAATGGATAAATGGATCACATCAAGGTGTGAGGTTGAGCGCAAGAGCATGAAGCGGTTGTACTATCTCTCTGTTGAGTTTTTGATGGGGCGTGCGCTGGTGAACAATATGATAAACATATTGAGCGAGAAAGAATACATTGCCGCTCTAAACGAGCTTGGCGCCGACATGGACGAAATAAGCGAATGCGAGGCGGATGCCGGACTTGGAAACGGCGGCCTTGGCAGGCTGGCAGCCTGCTTCCTTGATTCACTAGCGACGTTGGAACTGCCGGCTATGGGGTGCGGCATAAGATATGAGTACGGCCTTTTCAAGCAGAAAATCGTTGACGGGGAGCAGTTTGAAACTTCAGACAACTGGCTTGACGATGATTTTATGTGGGAGGTAATGGTGCCGGAGGAGCAGCAAGAGGTGCGCTTTGGCGGTACGGTAACAGAAGAATGGCTTGACGGCGGGCTTAACATAAAGCATGAGGGGTATACATCTGTAATGGCGGTGCCTTATGATGTGCCTATCCCCGGCTACGATTCCCGTTTACCCTCAACGCTTAGGCTATGGAGCGCGAAATCGCCGGTGCATCTTGATATGGAAAGCTTTAGCCGCGGGGAGTACGCAAAGGCTGTTGAAGAAAAAGAGCTGGCTGAGGTTATATCAAAAGTACTCTATCCAGAGGACAAGCATATAGAAGGAAAACAGCTTAGGCTTAAGCAGCATTACTTCTTTACCTCGGCTACTATACAGTACATTATAAAGGAATTCAAAAAGAACCACAGCGACCTTCGCAAGCTGCCTGATTATGTGGCGATACAGATTAACGATACGCATCCTGCGCTTGCCATACCCGAAATGATGAGAATATTGCTCGATGAAGAGGGCATGGACTGGGATAGTGCCGAGAGGATTGTGCGTAAAACATTCGCATATACAAACCATACCGTTATGAGCGAGGCGCTGGAAAAATGGCCGGAGGATATGATGCGCACTATATTGCCGCGCATACATTCCATAACGGCGGCTATAAACGAAAAATATTGCAGCAGACTATGGGAGTATTATCCCGGGCAATGGGAGAAAATAGGCGCCATGGCTATAATAAGCCATAACGAGGTTAGAATGGCGAACCTTAGCATTGCCATGTCGCACAGCGTAAACGGGGTTTCGCAGTTGCACGCCAACATATTGAAAAAGGGTATTTTCCGCGACTTCTATGTTATAGAGCCGGCAAAATTCAAGGGTATCACAAACGGCATAACGCATAGAAGGTGGCTTATGAAGTCGAATCCTGCCCTTACATCTCTTATAACAGAGTCGATAGGCGAAGGATGGATAAAAGAGCCGGAAAGGCTATCCGAGCTTAAGCCTTTCGCAGATGATGCGGCGTTTCGCCAAAAATTTGGCGATATTAAGCGGCAAAACAAGGAGAGGCTGGCAAAGTGGTTTAAGCAAAAGCAATGCGTTGATCTTAACGTTGACGCTATATTCGATGTGCAGGCCAAGCGGCTTCACGAGTATAAGCGTCAGCTGCTTAACGTTCTTAATATATTGCAGCTTTATAATGAGATATGCGAAAATCCGACAATGCCGGTTCAGCCGAGGGTGCATATATTTGGAGCCAAGGCTTCGCCGGGATATGTTATGGCAAAGCAGATTATAAGGCTTATAAACAGCGTTGCCGAAAAGGTAAACGGCGATCCGCGCTGCAAAGGCAAGCTGCAAGTCGTTTTCCTTGAAAACTACGGCGTTTCGGCGGCGGAGGTGCTTATACCTGCAGCCGATGTAAGCGAGCAGATATCGGCGGCGGGGAAAGAGGCGTCTGGTACCGGCAATATGAAGTTTATGATGAACGGCGCGCTTACAATAGGCACTATGGACGGGGCCAATGTTGAGATATGCGAGGCGGTGGGCGAGGAGAATATGTTTATATTCGGGCTTAGCGCCGATGAGGCCGAGCAGCTTAGCAGCCGGCATGAATATCGCGCCGGCTCGATATATGAGACGGACAGCCGAGTGCGGCATATACTTGAGCAGCTAATTGACGGCTCTTTGCCCATGAACAGGGCGAGAGAGTTTTCGGACATATACCACAGCCTGCTATTTAGCGATTACGGCATGGCGGATAAGTATTTTGTACTTAAAGACTTTAACAGCTATTATGACGAGCATAAAAAGATAAACGAGGCTTACGCAGATAAGGACAAATGGCTAAAAATGACGGTGCTCAACACGGCGTCGTCCGGAGTTTTCTCCAGCGACAGAACTATAAGCTACTATAACAGGCTGATATGGAAGCTTAAGCGTTATGAGTAGGCGGTAATAAAATGCGGGTGATTTTTGGCGATGAGGTTTTTCATAATTCGAGGCGGGATAAATACAGGCATCCGCAAGGCGCATTGGAAACAGGACAAAAATGCCTTATAACGCTGGATGTAAAAAGCAGCGTGGGCGAGGTTGAAGTGTATTTGCATTTTGCCGGCAAGGAGCTGCGCATGACGGGAACGGGCGGGGAAATCCGCTCGTTTTCGGCGGAAATAAGCCGGGATGAGCCGGGGGCGTATTTCTATTGTTTTAAAATAGTAAAGTCGGGCGATGAGTGGTGGTATGGTAAAAATGGCGCTTCCGGCATAGGAGCCGCCAGCCATTACATGCCGGGCATGTGGCAGGTAACAGTTTACGACAACTTTAAAACGCCGGACTGGTTTAAGCATTCGGCTATATATCAGATATTTCCAGACAGGTTTGCGCGTGGCGATGAGGATAAGGCGCAAAGCGGTTTTGAGTATCATAAAAAGGCGGGAAGAAAATGCGTCAAAAAGCAATGGGGCGATATGCCGGAGTATCTGCCATTTGACGGCGAGGAGCATTACCGGCCCGCCGATTTTTTCCTCGGCGATCTTCACGGCATAATTAAAAAGCTTGATTATATTAAAAGCATGGGCATATCCTGCATATACCTAAACCCTATATTTGAGGCTGACTCGAACCATCGCTACAATACCGGCGATTATATGAAAATAGACCCTATACTCGGTGACCTTAATGATTTTGAGGAGTTGTGCCGTGAGGCGGAAAGCCGCTCGATACGCATAATACTTGACGGCGTTTTTTCGCATACCGGGTCTGACAGCGTTTATTTCAACAGATACGGCAGGTACGGCTCAAACGGAGCTTATCAAAGCCGCGATTCAGAATATTTTGAATGGTATGATTTTTTCGAGTATCCGGATAAATACAGGTCGTGGTGGGGATTTGATTCTTTGCCTGAGGTTAACGAATACAACGGCAAGTGGCAGGATTTTATAATTTCAGGGCAGGACAGCGTTATAAAACACTGGCTTTATAAAGGGGCGGCGGGCTGGCGGCTTGATGTGGCAGACGAGCTGCCCGACGATATAATAAAGCTTATGCGCGGCGCCGTAAAGCGGGCGAACCCGGAGGCTGTGCTTATAGGCGAGGTATGGGAGGACGCTACTAACAAGCAGGCGTATGGAAAAACCCGAGAATATGCTATGGGGCAGGGGCTTGACAGCGTTATGAATTATCCTTTACGCTCGCTCATTATCGATTTTCTTATGAACAATATGAATGTAGTGCAGTTTTGCCACGGTGTAAATTCGCTTGCAGAAAACTATCCGCCTGAGATGTTTTTCGCTCTTATGAACATTATGGGCGGCCATGATGTTGTAAGGGTGCGTACCGTGCTTGGCGGCGCACCGGATAGGGATTCGCTGTCAAGGCCGGAGCAGGCGGCTTTTGAGCTGACGCCAAAGCAGCGGGAATTGGCTATGAAAAGGCAGCGGTTAGCGGCGCTTTTGCAATTTGTTATGCCGGGAGCGCCGTGCGTTTATTATGGCGATGAGGCGGGCATGGAGGGTATGGCGGATCCGTTTAACAGAGGCTGCTTCCCATGGCAGGATATAGACGAGGATATGCTTAAGTGGCACCGGCTGCTCGGCCAAGAGCGCGCCGCTCACGAAAACCTTAGGACGGGCGGATTTATAATAACGCCGGGCTGCAAGGATGTTGTGGCGATAATACGGCATATACGCGGCGGAAAAGACGTATTTGGCGTTGAGCAGCCGGACGGAGTGCATGTGGCGTTTATAAACAGGTCGGGCGAGGAGTGCGTAGCGGCGGTTGACCTTAGAGAGGCTTATGACGGGAGATACGCTAAAGGGCTTGAGGACTCTGCCTATACAAGAATTGAGGCGGTGGCGGGCGGAGCCGTTATAATGGACAGCGTTATAGAATGCAGGCTTGAGCCTTACGGCTGCGCTTTTATAAGATGCTTTGAATGATAAAAGACCGCCTTGCGGCGGCCGGAAGATACTCGCATTATGTTGACGCGGGATAGTTAAGTTTAAAACGCGTGAGCGGCGAAAATCGCTTCAAACAATTTCAAACAGGTTTTTCGTCTTATTAAATAACCGCGGCGTTTAATTTACCTATAAGATCATCCGCGTTTATGCCGTGTACCATGCACGCCTCCTCAAGGCTTTCGCCCTGCGCGGCGGGGCAGCCCAGGCAGTGCATTCCAAAAGACATAAGCACGCCGGCTAATTCGGGCTTGAGCTTTAAAACCTCACCTATTGTCATTTCCTTGCTGATTGTCATAATTCGCGCCTCCTTTTAATTATGCCGGTATTATAACACCATAGCGGTATATATATCAACGAGTATTGTCGGTAAAATCTTACTGCCTGGGCGGTAGCTATAATAGAATAATATTATATAGAAGAAAAAATGGTCTTTTATCAATATAATTGATATCATATTGATAAAGAGAAAAAAGAGAAAAGTAACGGAGGCGGTAAGATGGATTTTATGAAACGTTACCGGCTATGGCTTGAGGCGCTTAAAGGAGAGGAGCGCGAGGAGCTTATCGCGATTGGCGGCGATGAGAAAGAGATTGAGGACAGGTTTTACAGAAACCTTGAGTTTGGTACCGCGGGTATGCGCGGCATTATTGGTATGGGTACCAACAGGATAAACAGGCATGTGATACGTGGGGCTACGCAGGGGCTCGCAGATTATATTAAGCATAAGCGGCTTGAGGGTGGCGTTGCCATAGCGTATGATTCGAGGCTTTTTAGTCCCGAGTTTGCTAAAGATGCGGCGTTGGTGCTTTGTAAAAACGGTATAAAGACATATTTATTTGAAAGTCTTAGAGGTGTTCCGGAGCTCTCGTTTGCGTTAAGAGAGGTCGGGGCGGCGGCGGGTATCGTTATAACGGCCAGCCATAACCCGCCCGAGTATAATGGATATAAAGTATATGGCGCTGACGGTGGGCAGCTTGCTCCCGGCGCGGCGCAGGAGCTTACAGGATTTATTGAAAAGGTAGATTTGTTTGCCGTTGATATTGCAGATGAGAAAGAAGCGTTGGAGTCGCGGCTTTTGACAATGCTCGGCAAGGATATGGATGAGAAGTATTATGCGAGGATAGCCGAGCTGGCTACTGATGATGCAGAGGTAAGGCTAAAAGCCGGAGAGCTTAAGGTGGTGTATACGCCGCTGCACGGCTCGGGTAATTTGCCGGTGCGGAGGGTGTTGAAGGATTTGGGAGTTCATAACCTTTATATCGTCTCGGAGCAGGAGTTGCCGGATCCGGCGTTTTCCACTGTAAAATCGCCTAATCCTGAAGACCCCGACGCTTTTAGGTTGGCGTTTAAGCTGGCGAGGGAGAAGGGGGCTAATGTTGTTATAGCGACAGATCCCGACTGTGACAGGCTGGGCGTCGCCGTTAAGGACGGGGAGGAGTTTCGCGTTTTAACTGGCAACCAGATAGGCTGCTTGTTGCTTGACTATTTACTAGCCCGACTCGCCAAAAAAGGTATGCCGGAAGATGCATTTGCCGTTAAGTCGATAGTTTCAGGCGCTATGGCCGATAAAATTGCCGCGGCATACGGAATAAGGCTTGATTCGGTACTGACGGGCTTTAGATATATTGCCGAAAAAATAATGCAGAGCGAGCAGACAGGCGAAGGTACGTTTGTATTTGGTTTTGAGGAGAGTTATGGATTTTTAAGCGGAACATTTGTAAGGGATAAGGACGCAGCCATCGCGGCTATGCTTGTTTGTGAGGCGGCTGCGTATTATGCCACAAAAGATATGACACTTTATGACGGTCTTATAGCGCTCAATCAAACATATGGCTGGCATGAGGAGACGGTGCGTTCATATGTTCTTGAAGGCAAGGACGGATTTGAAAAAATGAATGCCGTTGTCGATTCGTTTAGACATAATTCGTTTGATAATATGGGCGGCGGCAAAGTGCTGGCGGTAAGGGATTATAAAGAAGGTATAAGAAGAGAAGGCGAAAAAGAGGAAAAACTGACGTTGCCGCCTACGAATATGTTGTATTTTGAACTGGAGGGGGCCCGACTAATTGTAAGGCCGTCGGGTACGGAACCAAAACTCAAAGTATACCTCAGCGCGTTCGGAAAAGATCAAAAACAGGCGGATGAGAGCATCGGACGACTTGAAAGCTTTGTTTCTGAATTTATTTCTTCGCAAATAAAGTGAATGTTTGTTTGTGGTTGGCAAAAGAACGTCCGGATTATAATCCGGACGTTCTTTTGCGCCTGATGGGTATAGTCCATATACTGCAACTAAACAGACGAATAAAAATATATGTTTAAAAAAGGGTATAAAAAGGTGTTGACATAGGTGGATATGATTTGGTAGTATATATAAGCCGCCTCACGGGGCGGGAACCTTGAAAACCGAATAGCGCCAGAAAGAAAAAGAAGAAAAAGAAAAAGAGCTTGGATGATACAAAGATAGCAAGCTGCGCTTTAGAGTGTAGCTGAAGATATTAAATCAAGAGTTTGATCCTGGCTCAGGACGAACGCTGGCGGCGTGCCTAACACATGCAAGTCGAACGGGGTATATCAGAATGAAGTTTTCGGATGGAATTCTGGTAGACCTAGTGGCGGACGGGTGAGTAACGCGTGAGCAACCTACCTCATGGCGGGGAATAACATTGTGAAAGCAATGCTAATACCGCATAAGACCACGGTGCCGATTGGTACTGAGGTAAAAGCCTTCGGGCACCATGAGATGGGCTCGCGTCCCATTAGATAGTTGGTGAGGTAAAGGCTCACCAAGTCTGCGATGGGTAGCCGGACTGAGAGGTTGAACGGCCACACTGGGACTGAGACACGGCCCAGACTCCTACGGGAGGCAGCAGTGGGGAATATTGGGCAATGGGGGAAACCCTGACCCAGCAACGCCGCGTGAGAGAAGAAGGTATTCGTATTGTAAATCTCTGTCCTTGGGGACGAAAAAAATGACGGTACCCAAGGAGGAAGCCCCGGCTAACTACGTGCCAGCAGCCGCGGTAATACGTAGGGGGCGAGCGTTGTCCGGAATTACTGGGCGTAAAGGGTGCGCAGGCGGTTTATCAAGTCTTATGTGAAATACCCGGGCTTAACCTGGGGGTTGCATGGGAAACTGGTAGACTTGAGTGCAGGAGAGGCAAGTGGAATTCCTAGTGTAGCGGTGAAATGCGTAGATATTAGGAGGAACACCAGTGGCGAAGGCGACTTGCTGGACTGTAACTGACGCTGAGGCACGAAAGCGTGGGTAGCAAACAGGATTAGATACCCTGGTAGTCCACGCCGTAAACGATGGATACTAGGTGTAGGGGAGTCAAATCCTCTGTGCCGCAGCAAACGCAATAAGTATCCCGCCTGGGGAGTACGGTCGCAAGACTGAAACTCAAAGGAATTGACGGGGGCCCGCACAAGCAGCGGAGCATGTGGTTTAATTCGAAGCAACGCGAAGAACCTTACCAAGGCTTGACATCCCTCGAATTGCATTGAAAGGTGCAAGCCCTTCGGGGCGAGGAGACAGGTGGTGCATGGTTGTCGTCAGCTCGTGTCGTGAGATGTTGGGTTAAGTCCCGCAACGAGCGCAACCCTTGTCATCAGTTACCAGCACGTAAAGGTGGGGACTCTGGTGAGACTGCCGGGGACAACTCGGAGGAAGGTGGGGACGACGTCAAATCATCATGCCCCTTATGTCTTGGGCTACACACGTGCTACAATGGCCGTAACAAAGAGAAGCGAACTCGCAAGGGGGAGCGGAACTCAAAAAAGCGGTCTCAGTTCGGATTGTGGGCTGCAACCCGCCCACATGAAGTCGGAGTTGCTAGTAATCGCGAATCAGCATGTCGCGGTGAATGCGTTCCCGGGCCTTGTACACACCGCCCGTCACACCATGGGAGTTGGGAGCACCCGAAGCCGGTGAGGTAACCGAAAGGAGCCAGCCGTCGAAGGTGAGATCAATGACTAGGGTGAAGTCGTAACAAGGTAGCCGTATCGGAAGGTGCGGCTGGATCACCTCCTTTCTAAGGTGTAAATTAAAAGGAAAGTTCTTGAGTAAGATTCTGATTAATTGAGTATGGCGCTATGGTTTTAAAGGTAAAAAAAGGTATAACGGGCGAACACAAATACGGGGGTGTAGCTCAGCTGGGAGAGCACCTGCCTTGCAAGCAGGGGGTCAGCGGTTCGATTCCGCTCATCTCCACCACGAGGATGGGGGCTCATAGCTCAGCAGGTTAGAGCGCACGCCTGATAAGCGTGAGGTCGGTGGTTCGAGTCCACTTGAGCCCACCACGCAAACCCTGAGATAAGGGTAAGTGTGGTGAGGTCCTGTAAAAAAATGCACCTTGAAAACCGCATAATGATAAAAAGAGAAGCAGAAAGCAATAAAGAAAATTAGGGTAACACCTACAATTTTGCGAAGGGCAAAAGCAAATCTGCGAAGAAATGCTGAAAAGAAAATAAACGATCAAGCTAAAAAGAGCATAGGGCGGATGCCTTGCCACCAGGAGCCGAAGAAGGACGCGGCCAGCTGCGAAAAGCCATGGGGAGCGGCAAGCAAGCATAGATCCATGGATGTCCGAATGGGGAAACCCGGCGCGGGTAACACCGCGTCACCGTATGATGAATCCATAGTCATACGGAGGGAACCCGGCGAACTGAAACATCTAAGTAGCCGGAGGAAGAGAAAGAAACATCGATTTCCTAAGTAGCGGCGAGCGAACGGGAAAGAGCCCAAACCTTAGGCCTTCGGGTTTAAGGGGTTGAGGGCCCGCATAAAGATTCAATCAAATGAGCTGAACAGTACTGGAAAGACTGACCAAAGAGGGTGAAAGTCCTGTAAGCGAAGTTTGAGCGAATCGAGCGGTGACCCAGAGTACCACGGGACACGAGGAATCCTGTGGGAATCAGGGGGGACCACCCCCCAAGGCTAAATACTACCTGGTGAGCGATAGAGAAGTAGTACCGTGAGGGAAAGGTGAAAAGCACCCCGGGAGGGGAGTGAAAGAGAACCTGAAACCCTATGTTTACAAGCAACGGAAGCACTATAAATGTGCGACCGTGTACTTTTTGTAGAACGGGCCGGCGAGTTGCGTTTTGTAGCGAGGTTAAGGTATGAAGTACCGGAGCCGAAGGGAAACCGAGTCTTAATAGGGCGCCATAGTTGCAGGACGCAGACCCGAAACCGGGTGACCTATCCATGGGCAGGTTGAAGCGGTGGTAAGACACCGTGGAGGACCGAACCAAACGTCTGTTTAAAAAGGCGGGGATGACCTGTGGATAGCGGAGAAATTCCAATCGAACCCGGAGATAGCTGGTTCTCCTCGAAATAGCTTTAGGGCTAGCCTCGTTTAAAAGAGACTTGGAGGTAGAGCACTGAATGAGCTAGGGGGCCACAAAGCTTACCGAACTCTATCAAACTCCGAATGCCAAGGACTCGATGAACGGGAGTCAGACAGTGGGAGATAAGTTTCATTGTCGAAAGGGAAACAGCCCAGACCAACAGCTAAGGTCCCAAAGTATGGATTAAGTGTAAAAGGATGTGTAATTGCACAGACAACCAGGATGTTGGCTTAGAAGCAGCCACACATTGAAAGAGTGCGTAATAGCTCACTGGTCGAGTGGTTATGCGCCGAAAATTCACGGGGCTAAATCCATCACCGAAGCTTTGGAATGATAGTAATATCATTGGTAGAGGAGCATCGTGTACGGGCAGAAGCCGCACCGGGAGGAGCGGTGGACTGTACAGGAGAGAGAATGCCGGCATGAGTAGCGAGAGCAAAGTGAGAATCTTTGCCGTCGAAAGCCTAAGGTTTCCAGGGGAAGGCTCGTCCTCCCTGGGTAAGTCGGGACCTAAGCCGAGGACGAAAGTCGTAGGCGATGGACAACTGGTTGAGATTCCAGTACTGACAAGAGGCGATTGAGTGAAGCAGTGACACAGTAGGATAGGCGGAGCAGGCGAATGGAAGAGCCTGTCCAAGCACAGAGGGTGCGCGGTAGTGAAGTACGCCGCGCGTGAAGCCTGGTGTGTGATGGGGAGAGAAAATAAGTATCGAAGCCGCTGAATTCACACTGGCGAGAAAAGCTGCTAACGAGCCGATTGACACCCGTACCGCAAACCGACACAGGTAGGCGGGGAGAGAATCCCAAGACGAGCGGGAGAACCCTTGTTAAGGAACTCGGCAAAATGACCCCGTAACTTCGGGAGAAGGGGTGCCACGAGAGTGGCCGCAGAGAATAGGCCCAAGCGACTGTTTAGCAAAAACACAGGTCTGTGCAAAGTCGAAAGACGACGTATACGGGCTGACGCCTGCCCAGTGCCGGAAGGTTAAGGGGAAGTGTTAGAGCAATCGAAGCACCGAACTTAAGCCCCGGTGAACGGCGGCCGTAACTATAACGGTCCTAAGGTAGCGAAATTCCTTGTCGGGTAAGTTCCGACCCGCACGAATGGCGTAACGACTTGGGCGCTGTCTCAACAAGGGACCCGGCGAAATTGTAGTATGCGTGAAGATGCGCATTACCCGCGACTGGACGGAAAGACCCCGTAGAGCTTTACTGTAACTTGACATTGGATTTTGGTAACGCATGTACAGGATAGGTGGGAGACGTGGAACCAGGTACGCCAGTATCTGGGGAGTCGACGTTGGGATACCACTCTTGCGTTGCCGGGATTCTAACGCTGTGCGGTGATCCCGGCAGCGGACATTGTCAGGTGGGCAGTTTGACTGGGGCGGTCGCCTCCTAAAGAGTAACGGAGGCGCCCAAAGGTTCCCTCAGAATGGTTGGAAATCATTCGTAGAGTGTAAAGGCATAAGGGAGCCTGACTGCGAGAGAGACATCTCGAGCAGGGAGGAAACTCGGGCTTAGTGATCCGGCGGCATGAGAGTGGAATTGCCGTCGCTCAACGGATAAAAGCTACCTCGGGGATAACAGGCTTATCTCCCCCAAGAGTCCACATCGACGGGGAGGTTTGGCACCTCGATGTCGGCTCGTCGCATCCTGGGGCTGTAGCAGGTCCCAAGGGTTTGGCTGTTCGCCAATTAAAGCGGCACGCGAGCTGGGTTCAGAACGTCGTGAGACAGTTCGGTCCCTATCCATCGTGGGCGCAGGAGATTTGAGAGGAGCTGTCCTTAGTACGAGAGGACCGGGATGGACGCACCTCTGGTGAACCGGTTGTCGCGCCAGCGGCACCGCCGGGTAGCGAAGTGCGGAAGGGATAAACGCTGAAGGCATCTAAGCGTGAAGCCCCCCTCAAGATAAGATCTCCCATCCATAAAAGGAGTAAGACCCCTTGTAGACCACAAGGTTGATAGGCCGGAGGTGGAAGTGCAGCAATGTATGCAGCTGACCGGTACTAATAGGTCGAGGGCTTGATCATAACTTCTCTGAAAAATCATTATGCGGCTTTGAGGGTGCATACCTCATACATTAGTTTATATTTTCCGGTGGCGATAGCTAAGGGGGTCACCTGTTCCCATTCCGAACACAGTAGTTAAGCCCTTATACGCCGAAAGTACTTGGCTGGTAACGGCCCGGGAGGATAGGTAGCTGCCGGATCCCAATAT
>JBMNTP010000030.1:0-23829 GCA_050945795.1 Christensenellales bacterium
ATAGAGCGCGATACTCAAAAGCGCTCATTAGAGCCGGTGTACCGCGCGTCGGGTAGTTTGTCGCAAAGCATTATAAAAGCGGCGATGGCGCAGGCACTAAAATACAAACGGCTCGACAAGGACAATTTGCCCGCCGACTTTATAGAGAAGCACAAGCTTTGCGACGCCTCCTTCGCTTACAACAACATACATTTTCCAACGGACAGCGAGGCGCTGGAGCTGGCGCGGCGTAGAATAGTTTTTGAGGAATTTCTTATGTTTCAGATTGCCGCTATGTACGCTGGCGGCAGAAGGAGGCGGTTTGAGGGCAGTATAAGTGCGCACGAAGCCGAGCTTTCGGAGTTTGAGGGGCTGCTGCCTTTTAAGCTGACTACGGCGCAAAAAACGGTTATAGAAGAGATATATGGTGATTTGTCCGGCGGCATGGCTATGAACCGGCTGGTGCAGGGAGATGTGGGCTGCGGCAAAACAGCGGTGGCGATGGCGGCAATGTATGCCTGCGCTAAAAGCGGGTATCAGTGCGCGTTTATGGCGCCTACAGAAATACTCGCGCGGCAGCATTTTGATACCGTATGCCGTACTTTCCCGCAGTTTAAGGCGGTGCTGCTGGTGTCGGGCATGACGCAGCCGCAGCGTGCTCAGGCGCTTAACGACATAGCCGGGGACGCCGATATAGTTATAGGCACTCATGCGCTTATACAGCAGGGCATTGAGTTTAGGCGGCTGGGACTTGCCATAGCAGACGAGCAGCATCGTTTTGGCGTGCGGCAAAGAGCGGAGCTGGGCGCGAAAGGCCAAAGCCCGCATCTACTTGTAATGTCAGCGACGCCAATTCCGCGCACTTTGGCACTCATGCTTTACGGCGATTTGGATATAAGCGTTATAGAAGGTATGCCGCCGGGCAGAAAACGGGTTAAAACGCATATAGTGCCGGAGCATAAGCGGCAGGATATGTATTGCTTTATAATGGATAGGATAAGGGAAGGGTTGCAGGCGTATATAGTTTGCCCTATGATAGAAAAAAATGACGACTTTGACATGCGTTCGGCGGAGGAAGTATACGATGAGGTTTCAGGCGGCGCTTTAAAAGAGGCGCGTGTCGAGCTTTTGCACGGCAGGCTCGGCGTCAAGCAGCGTCAGGCGGCGATAGACGCATTTTCGCGCGGAGAGATTGACGCGCTGGTATCAACGACAGTTATAGAGGTGGGTGTTGATGTGCCTAACGCCTGCGTTATGGCGGTAGAGAACGCCGACAGGTTCGGACTCGCCCAACTGCATCAACTGCGCGGCAGAGTGGGGAGGGGTAAGGAGCAGGCTTACTTTTTTATGGCGCCGCAGTCGGATGGCGAAAAGACAAGGGAGCGACTGAATACGCTGTGTGCCACCTCAGACGGCTTTGAGATAGCCAGAAAAGACCTTGAGATGCGTGGTCCGGGCGAGTTTTTAGGCAGCAGGCAGCATGGCGACGCCGGTTTTAAAACGGGCAGCCTGGCAAGAGATATGGAAGTGCTAAACGAGGCGCGGGAGGCGGCAAAAGAGGTTTTAAGCCAAAATCGGAGAGGACTGATTGAAGCGGCGCTGGAAAAATACAAAAATGTGTTTTCTGCTGTAAGCATGAATTGAAAAAGACTATGTAATTATGAAAAGAATGTTTAGCGCGCTAGAAATGGCAATAGAAGAACGTTGTATAAAACGCCGTGGAGTCTTTGCTTAAAAGGCGAGGATTTTAAGCATTTAATAGGGAAACAGCCTTTTAAGCTGTTTTTAGAATGATTGAATTTTTGTAATTAGATTTTAATAAGATTAAATAATTCAGCGATTATTTAATCGTAGTGTCGCTAGAGTATTTATATTTTTGAACAATTTAAAGCCGTTTAAAGCGGCTTTTTTGTTTTGCTTATATATGCCTGCGTCACAAATCATTACCAGTGTATATAAAATTTTTTTGGAGAAATTAATAGCACACACGAAAAAGGAGGTGAATTCAAATGGCAAGAAACAGAAACAATAGAGTAGTTGTTCCCGAAGCGAAACAGGCGCTTAACACAATGAAATATGAAATTGCCAGGGAGCTGGGCGTAAATCTTAAGCAGGGCTACAACGGCGACCTCACTGCCCGTCAGAATGGTTCTGTAGGCGGGGAAATGGTAAAAAGGATGATACAGCAAGCGCAGCAGGGCATGAAGTAAACAGACAGCAAGCATATAAGAAAATATATATAAGGAGGTGCAATCAGTGGCGAGCAATTTTTCAGGTCAGAATTCAGGAAGCGGATCCCAGTCCGGCTCCAATTCCCCGATGGATCCTAATGCCCAGCCGGGCCTTGACAGGATGAAATATGAAATAGCGAACGAACTCGGCGTAAATCTCAAGCAGGGCTATAATGGCGACCTAACATCCCGCGAAGCAGGATATGTAGGCGGCTATATGGTAAAACGCATGATAGAGCAACAGGAACGCAACATGGCGGGGAAGTAACTGCCGGGTAATATGTATGTGTGGAAAAAGGCGCGGAATACGCGCCTTTTTAAATACAAATAAGCGTATTAGCGGATTTTGAGCGTTTTGCTTGAATTTATGTCGCTATGCCCTTGCTTTAACCGGCAAATTCTGGTTTAATTTTATATGGACAAAAAACCGGAGGTCGCATAGTGAAAAAACTCATAGTTGTTGCCATAGCAATGCTTATATCAGCATCCAGCATTTTAGCGGGATGCGAATACTCACCGGCATCTGTATCCGGTCAGCCGACTGAAGCTATCGTCACGCCGACGCCGACCCCGACGCCGGAGCCGACGCCGGAGCCGATAGTATACGATACCGACGCTTTACTTAAAACCGCCGAGGCGGGAGTAATAGGCGCGGCGGATACGCGCATATTCGCGGCGGGAGCCGGTTGGGTGGTAGATATTGCGCTGCTAAGGCCGCAATGGGACACCAGTGAATCTTACGCAATGGTTATAGGCGAAGTTGAAAGTCCTGAAGGAATGATAGGCCATGTAACTGTTGAGGTGCGTTTTGGCGGCAAATTGCGGCTTAAGGCTAAAGCGAATATGAAAGGCGGAATAGGCGAAATATTCGAGCTTAAGCCGTCGAGCATGAGAAGGCCGGAGCAGGATGAGGAAATAAAAGTTAACGTTTTTTATGAGGATGGTGAGCAAGCACTTACGTCAGTTGAGTCGCCACCTAAAATTACCGCGCAAGAAGCGCTGAAGGCGGCGGTTTTGGCGCATCCTGCTGAGTTTGATGAAGCGCTGTCAGACGCTATGAAGCCTGTTATAGTTTATCCTGTCGGTGAGGCCGGAGAATGGCGGGTCAGGATATGGAAGGATATGGCTAAGTATGAGCATACGACAGTTCGTATTGACTCAAACGGCGAGCCGATTATAGACGAGATATAACTGCGGCTTTTAAAAAGGCATAATTGATAACGGAAACCATATGTGGTAGATTAGTAAAGGAAGAAATGCCATATATGGTTTCATTTGTATTTTAGAATTGTATTGGAGGTAAGCATGGCAAAAAACTACGGCGCTTCTGATATACAGGTGCTCGAAGGATTAGATGCCGTTCGTTTAAGGCCGGGCATGTATATTGGCTCTACCGGGCAGCGCGGCCTTCATCATATGCTTTGGGAGATAGTTGACAATGCTGTCGACGAGGCGGCGAACGGATTTGCCGATAAAATAAGCGTTACACTGCATAAAGACGGCTCCGTTACCGTTGAGGATAACGGCCGCGGCATACCCGCCGACAATCATCCGGTGCTCGGCATATCGGCTATTGAGGTGGTTTTCACGCAGCTGCACGCCGGCGGCAAATTCAGCGACAAAAGCTATTCATATTCAGGCGGGCTGCATGGCGTTGGCGCGTCTGTTGTAAACGCGCTGTCCGAGTGGCTAAAGGCGGAGGTTTGCTGGGAAGGCGTGCTGTATGAGATGAATTTCGCTTCTGTTAAAGGCGATAACGGCAAAATAGTGCCGGGCAAGGCGCAGGGCGGTCTTGAAAAGCTGGGCAGAACACGCCGGCGAGGCACGACAATATCGTATCTTGCCGACAGCCGGATTTTTGAATCGACAGACTATAATCTTGATTTGATAGCTAGGCGTCTTAAAGAACTGGCTTTTCTCAACAAAGGCATACATTTCGCTTTAAAAGACGAGAGAAAGCGAGACGCTGAAGGATATTTTAAAGCCGAATATAAATACGACGGCGGTATAATCGATTTTGCCAGATATCTTAATGAAGGCAAGGACGCGGTATTCCAAACGCCTATATATTTTGAGGGCGAAAAGGACGGCATAAGCGTGGCGGTGGCGATGCAGTATAATTCCGGTTATACCGAAAACGTGCTGTCGTATGTAAATAACATACCTACAACCGAGGGCGGCACGCATGAAACGGGATTTCGCGCCGCTCTTACAAAGGCTTTAAACGACTATGCGAGAAAAACTGGAACGCTTAAAGACAAAGACAACAACCTTGCCGGAGAGGATTACAGAGAAGGTCTTGCCGCCGTTTTATCGATTAAGATGAAGGGCATTCAGTTTGAGGGGCAGACCAAAACAAAGCTGGGAAATACAGAGGCGCGTTTTGCCGTTGAGTCGGTTGTATCGGAGCGGCTGCCGCTCTTCCTTGAAGACCTTAGAAACGCCGATATCGCCGGCAAACTAATGGACAAGGCTGTTAAGGCGGCTAAAGTGAGGGAGGCGGCGAGAAAGGCGAGAAGCATGGCACGCGAGCGCAATAAGCTTGACAGTGCGCCGCTTGTAGGCAAGCTTTCGAGCTGCTCTGGAAGAAAGGCTCAGGAAAATGAGCTTTTCATAGTCGAGGGAGACAGCGCCGGCGGCAGCGCCAAGCAGGGGCGGGACAGGAAGTTTCAAGCTATACTGCCGCTTAGGGGCAAACCTCTTAACGCTGAAAAGAAGCGGCTTGATCAGGTGCTTGGAAACGATGAGTTCCGCACCATAATAACGGCGCTCGGCACCGGCATAGACGAGGATTTTTCCATTAAAGGGCTTAAATACCATAAGGTTATAATACTCGCCGATGCCGACCAGGACGGAGCGCATATAAGAGCCATTCTCCTTACTTTCTTTTTCAGGTATATGAAAGAGCTTATAACCGAGGGGCATATATATATAGGCATGCCGCCGCTGTATCGCGTTACGCGGGGCAGGAAAAGCAAATACGCTTACAACGAGGCCGAGCTTAAGGAGCTTACAAAAACGCAGGGCTATACCGTACAGAGATATAAGGGGCTCGGGGAGATGAATCCCGAACAGCTTTGGGATACCACTATGAACCCGGCGAACCGCTCTCTTATGCGTGTAACTATTGAGGATGCGGCGCAGGCCGACAGGATAGTTACTGTGCTTATGGGCGACAAGGTAGAGTATCGGAAGGAATATATAAGCAGGCATGCTGATTTTAACAGGGTGGACAGCTTTAAAAAGGGGAGTGAAGCGCTAAATGGCTAAGGAAAAAGCGCCGGCGCAAAGCGGCAGAATAATAGATGTACCTATGGAGCAGGTTATGCACAGCTCCATGATGCCGTACGCCGAATATGTAATACTTGAGCGGGCGCTGCCAAGGGTAGAGGACGGGCTTAAGCCGGTTCAGCGCCGTATACTCTATACAATGCTTGAGCTTAGTCTTACGCCGGATAAGCCGCACAGAAAATCCGCACGCATAGTCGGTGATACGCTCGGTAAATACCATCCTCACGGCGACACCAGCGTTTACGACGCTATGGTAAGGATGGCGCAGGGCTTTAATATGCGCGAGCCGCTTGTCGACGGGCATGGAAACTTCGGTTCCATAGACGGAGACAGCGCCGCGGCTATGAGGTATACAGAGGCGCGGCTAACTCCTCTTGCCATGGAGCTTTTAAAAGATATAGACAAAGACACCGTACCCTTTTCATTAAACTACGACGACGCTTTAAAAGAGCCGGACATGCTGCCCGGCAAGTACCCAAACCTTTTGGTAAACGGCTCAACCGGCATAGCGGTAGGGCTTGCTACAAACATTCCGCCGCATAACTTAAAAGAGGCGATAGATGGTGTGCTCGCGCAGATAGATAATCCGGATATAACGGTAAAGCAGCTTATGCGTTATGTTAAAGGGCCGGATTTTCCAACGGGCGGCATGGTATTTGAGACGGATGAGCTTATAAAGGCATATGAAACGGGAAGGGGCAGGCTGGCCGTCCGCGCTAAAACACATATCGAAACGACGCGCTCGGGCAAGCAGCTTATAGTAATAGACGAGCTGCCGTATCAGGTGAATAAGGCGGTTATGCTTGAAAAGATACTCAAGCTTAGCGAAGAAAAAAAGGCGATGCTGTCCGGCATTATCGATATAAGGGATGAGAGTGACAAGGCGGGTATAAGGGCGGTAATAGAGCTTAAAAAAGACGCCGATGCCGACATGGTATTGAATGTTCTTTATAAATACTCCGACCTTCAGGTTACATTCGGCGCCAACATGGTGGCTATAGCCGATGGTAAGCCGCAGCAGATGGGGCTTCGGGATATAAACGCGCATTATATAAACCATCAGATAAATGTTGTTACTAGGCGCACAAAGCATGAGCTTGAAAACGCGCTTAAGAGAGAACATATACTTAAAGCGCTTATAATTGCGGTTAATAATATAGACGAGGTTATAGCGCTTATACGCGGCAGCAAAAATCCGGCCGAGGCGCGCGAAAAGCTTATGAAGCGCTTTAAGCTTGACACAGTACAGGCTCAGGCCATACTTGACATGCGTTTGCAGCGGCTTACGTCGCTTCAGATAATAGAGCTTAGGAAAGAATATGATGAAATAGTGGCTCTTATAAAGCATCTGCGCTCTATACTAGACAGCCGTGAAAAGCTGATGGAGGTAATAGAAAGCGAGCTAACGCAAATTAAGGAAAAGTACGCGACGCCGCGCCGCACGCGTATTATACGGGGCGAGGCGCCAGAGGCAGAAATACCCGAGCAGCAAGAGGTTGCCGAGGAGAGCGTTGTTTTTATGACGCGGGGCGGCTTTATAAAGCGCATGACGCCCAAAGCCTACGCAGCTAGAAACGGCGATATATTAGATCCGCCGTTTATAGAGGTTTTCACCATGACGGATCAGCCGGTGCTGTTCTTTACATCTCAGGGCAGCTGCTTTACTATAAAAGCCGGAGATATACCCGAATGCAAATGGAAGGACAAGGGCGCCCTTGCCGCCGGACTTATGGCCGGCCTTGAGCATGGCGAAACTGTTGTTTGCGCTATAGACGCCGGCGATTATTCCGGACATTTGAATTTTTATACCCGATCCGGCCTTATAAAGCGCAGCCTTATGTCGCAGTATGAGACGCGATACGCTAAGATAGCCGCTATATCGCTTAAAGAAGGCGATTCGCTTGTGAAAGTTGAGAAGGTGACGGAGGCTGATGGCTTGGTGCTTATAACCAAAAAGGGCATGAGCATAAATGTTGATAATACGCAGATTCCTGTTACAGGACGGGCGACGACGGGCGTTAAGGGCATTAATATGGCGGAGGGCGACGAAATTGTTTTTGCCGGTCAGGTAGAGGATGAGGGAGAAATTATTATAATAAGCGACAGGGGATATGCCAAGCGCAGCCTTATGGTCGATTATGACAGGCAGGGCAGAAACGGCAAAGGACTTAAAACCTTCGACTTTAGAAAGAACGGTGCGAACGGATACGAGGTAGCCGTGGCAGCATATGTTACGGTGCCGTATGATATTGATGTTTTGCAGAAGAACGGCGAGGTTACCCGCATAAATACCGAGGAGCTTTTAATTGAACCGAGGCTGTCAAAGGGTCAGCCGATTATAATGGTATTGATGGATAATATTGTTTTAGAGGCGTATAAAATTATATAAATTACGCATTAAAAAAGCCCGCTCACATGAAGCGGGCTTTTTCTATTCCACAATCCTTATATGCTTAAAGAGCGAGGCGGTATATATCCTCTACTTCGCGGGAGGTAAAGGTGACAAAGTTTCCTATTGTCATAGTGTCGTTGTTTGTTGCTTTTACAGCCATCTCATGCAGCCGCGCATCATCTATGCCGACATCGCCAAGGCGTATCGGCAGGCCTACTGAGGAGAAAAAGCCTTCGAGCGCCGATATACCGGCTAACGCCGCCGCTTCTTCATCCGGCTCGGTTATTCCAAAAACGCGCGAGGCAAAGGTGGCAAAGCGCCGCATATCATGTTTATAAACATATTTCATCCATGCCGGTATCATTATTGAAAGGCCGGCACCATGTGCTATATCGTATATGCCGCTTAGCTCATGTTCCATTTTATGCGATGCCCAGTCGCCTATTCTGCCGCAGGACAGCAAATCGTTGTGCGCTACAGTACCGCACCATACAATCTCGGCGCGTATGTCGTAGTCGTAAGGGTGTTTGAGGGTAAGCGGCAGATTTTTAATCATAGAGAGCAAAGCCGCTTCGCACATTCTGTCCGAAAAATCGGTATACGGCACGTTTGTAAAGTAGCGCTCTATTACATGCGCCATTATATCGGAACCGCCATTAAGTATCTGCTCTGTAGGCAGAGTGAAGGTAAGGGCGGGGTTTAGCAGAGCGAAATCAGGGCGAAGATGGGGGCTTGAGTAAGGGCGTTTAAGCCAGCCTTCCTCATTTGTTATAACAGTGCCGTCGCTCGACTCGCTGCCGGCGGCGGGTATTGTAAGTATAACTCCTACCGGCAAGCCTTTAGCCGCGCCGGTTCTTTTTCTAGAAAAATAATCCCATACGTCTTTTCCTTCAAGCGCGCCTATGCTTATTGCTTTGGCGGAATCTATAACGCTGCCGCCGCCAACCGCTAATATAAGCCCAACGCCGTTATCGCGACAGAGCTTTACGCCTTCATATACTAAAGAAAGCCGTGGATTCGGCTTTACGCCGCCAAGCTCTATAAAATCAACGCCGGCCTTTTTAAGAGCCGCGGTTACCGTATCATAAAGCCCGCTTTTTTTAATACTGCCGCCTCCATAATGCAGCAAAACCTTTGTACCATACTTGGCGCACAGATCTCCCGCCTGCTTTTCAACGTCTTTGCCGAAAATTAATTTTGTGTAATTGTGGTAAGTAAAATCACGCATGAAACGTCCTCCTTTATTTCCCTGCCATCCATTATAACCGGTATAAAGCAAGGTATAAAGCACGGTGCTAATTTTTTATCGTCTTTATGCTAATAATAAAGCGAACTAACGCACAACGGAGGACTTTTTAATTGAGCTTTAAAAATGGTACCGGCGCAGCCTACATCGATATAAAACTTACTCTTGAGGAGCTTGCCGCTCATGCCGCAGACATATCGGCAACTCCTGTAAGGAAGGCGGGACGAAGACTTAAAGGATTTCCTGCCGTTTTAGATGAAAAGGAAATGCTGCTTGAGGCGGGCAAGGTTTACTCTACTGGCAAAGGAGAACCGATGCCGCCCGCCGCCACACTTTTATGGGACAATCTCTATTTGCTTGAAGAAAAATGCATTGAGCTTGAGGACGACCTTACCTCGTCTTTATGCTCGGCGCTGCCAACGGTGGCGGCGGGGCCTTTTAAGGGGCTGCCAAGATCATACTGGCTGGCGCATGAGTTGGTAACACATACCGAGGGCAGACCGACGGGAGAGGCGATATCGGCATTTTTAAGCGCATTCTCAAAAGCCAATCCCGTTATGATGATTGAGCTTTGGTCTATGCCGCTTATGCTTAAACTGGTGCTTATAAAGCTGTGCCGGTCGGTTGCGCAGTCGGTGGCGGTGGCGCAAAAATCGCGCAGGGACGGCGAAAGATGGGCGCGCCTTGTTATAAAGTCAGCTAATAAGCCGGACAGGCTTATAGCTCTTCTTAAAAACATAGAGCCCGACGCCGCTTTCGCGGAAGGGCTGTATTCGCAGCTTAACAGGAGCGGAACCGGCATGACGCAGGCGGCGGATAGGCTTATGCGTATAAAAGGACTGGACGCCGACCGGCTGATAAGGAGCGAACACCGCACGCAGATGCAGTATCAGCTACTAGCAGCGAACGCCATATCAACGCTTAGAGAACTTGACGATACTCCATGGGAGGAGATGTTTGAGAGCATAAGCGCCGTTGAGGCGGCGTTACGGCAGGATGATGTTTATAGGGCGATGGACTTTGAGTCGCGTCATCATTATCGCAGGCGGGTGCAGGCCATAGCTCGCGAGCTTAAGATTGACGAAACGCTGGTGGCCGAAACGGCAGTCGCGCTGGCAAAAGAAGGCGAAGGCGCGAAGGCGCATAGCGGCTGGTATCTTTTTAAAGACAGTTTTAAAATAGCGCAAAGAACGGGATGCGTAGCGCCGCAAAAATGGAAAACACGGCGGGCGCTTAAGAAGGCGGCGTTTCCCTTATATATGCTGAGTATTTTTATACCCGCGGCGCTTATGGTTTTGGCAGCGGCGCACTTTGGCGCGCTTTACGCCGTGCTTTTCATTATACCCGCGATAGGAATTGCGCAGGCGCTGGTCTCGCGCGTAGCCGCCGCTGTCGCGAGACCGGATTTTCTCGCTAAGCTTGAGCTTGAGGATATAGGCGAGGAGCATGCGACTATGATTGTTGTGCCGGCTCTGCTGTCGTCTATGAAGCGGGCGACGGATATTGTAGCGCAGATTGAGGCGTGTTACCTGGCGAATCCCGGCTCAAAGCTGTATTTCGCTTTGCTTGGCGATTATAAGGACGGGCAGGAGGAGCATGTCGATACCGACAAGGGTATATTTGAGACGGCGGAAAAAGCCATTATTGCGCTTAACAAAAAGTATCCGGCGGCGGAGCCTGTGTTTTATTACTATCAACGCGAACGGATATGGAATGAAACCGACTCTAAATTCATGGGGCGGGAGCGTAAAAGAGGGGCGCTTGAAGATTTAAACCAGCTGCTTTTAGGCAAGGGCAACGCTTTTATACAAAAAACGCCGCCGCCTAAGGTTAAATACGTTATAACGCTGGACGCTGATACTCGCCTTTCAATGGGCGGCGCGGCAAAGCTTATAGGCGCTATCTCGCATCCACTTAACGCGCCGGTTCTTGAGGGAGGAAAGGTTGTTTCGGGCTACGGCATACTGCAGCCGCGAATAGGACTGGCGGCGGGATCCGGCACCAGCTTTTTCTCGCGCGTATTTTCCGGCCGCAGGGGCTGGGATCTTTATATGACGTCTGTTTCCGATGTATATCAGGATGTGTTTGGGCAGGGCATTTTTACCGGCAAGGGCATATATGAGCTTGAGGCTTTTTCGGCGGCGCTCGATGGTTGGGTGCCGGAAAACCGAGTGCTTAGTCATGATCTGCTTGAAGGATGCTTTGCCGGAGCCGGCTTTGTAAGCGATATAGAGCTTGTTGATGGTTTTCCCTCAGCGTACGCGTCGTGGGCGGATAGGCAGCACCGCTGGATAAGAGGGGACTGGCAGCTTTTAGGCTGGCTTATGCCAAAAGTGCGAAAAGCTGACGGGCAGAAAGTTCCTAATCCTCTTTCGGCGCTGTGCAGATGGAAAATTGCCGATAATTTGAGGCGCAGTCTGCATCCTATATTTGTGTTTTTGATTCTCGCAGCGTCTGTCTTTATAGAGCCGATAGCCGGACTTGCTTTAGCGGCGGCCGCCGTTTTCATACACGCGCTTATAGACATACTTACGTCCAAACGGCCGGGCGAGCCGCTGATACGCGGCAACGCCACGCTTACGCAAGCGGCTATATCAATAGTTTTAATGCCGTATGAGGCGTATTTAAGCGCCGACGCTATTATACGCACACTTATAAGGCTTTGGCGTCGGCGGCGTATGCTCGAATGGGTTACGGCGGCAGACGCCGAGAGAAAGGACGCGCTCATAGGATATTATAAAAGAATGTGGTTCGCGCCTTTTTCGGCTGTTCTTATAATAGCGATTGCGTCTATATCCGGGCTTATAACGCCGGCGGCTTTCATTTGCGTAACATGGGCGATAGCGCCGTACGCGGCATGGAAGATGAGCGAGCCGGAACAGGGCAAAAAGCCGTTGTCCGGAAAAGACGAGGAATACATTCGGACTATGGCGCTTAAAAGCTGGAGATTCTTTGAAGAATTCGCTGTAGAGCAATACGGGTATCTCGCACCGGACAATGTGCAAGTACAGCCAAGGACAAGGCCGGTTACCCGCACCTCGCCGACGAATATGGGCTTTAGTATGCTGGGCACGGTATCGGCTTACAATATGGGCTTTATAGGGTATTTAGAGATGCTTGAAAGGATAAGCGGCGCGGCGAACGAAATATTGCGCATGGAAAAGTGGAACGGGCATCTTTATAATTGGTATGACCTAAAACGTCAAAAGCCGCTGGAGCCTTACTATGTTTCCACCGTTGACAGCGGCAACCTTTGCGCCTGCCTTATGGCGTGCGCCGAGGCGCTCAAGCAGGGGCTTAGGCGGGATATACGACATAGTAGGGCGGCGGGTTTATCCGACTGGTTCAGGTGCTTTGGCGCGGCGAAGGCCAAAGCCGGCATAGAAAAATTTGCCGCGCTGTCCGAGGAGGCGGCTCCTTCGCAATGGAGGGCGGCGCTGCGGCAGTCAAAAGGCGGAGGTTTGGCGGGAAGAGCGGCGGCAAAGGCGCTTGACGAGTTTGATATGCTGGCGCCTTGGATAAAGCCGCTATCCGACCAGGCGCTAAGGAGAGTATGCGGGGATAAGGTTAAGGTTTTCGCTTTGCGTATGGAGCAGTATCTTTCTCTTCAGGCTATGGCGAACAAGCACGGATCGGCTATGGGTGAGTTTGATGCTGTTATGACGGCCGCTAGAAAAGACAACAGCGCTTTGCGCGCCGCCAAGGTAATTCAAGCATCGCTTATGACTGCGCATTTTGAGGCGGCCAAAATATCGAGGCGGGCGGAAGAAACGGCGGAGCTGTTAAATGCTCTTGCGCGGGAGATGGATTTTTCCCGCCTGTACAGCAAAAGGCGCAGGCTGTTTCATATCGGCCATGACGCCGGAACCTGCAAAGACAGCGCGTCGTATTACGACCTTCTCGCGTCCGAGGCAAGGTTGTCGAGCTTTGTCGCTATCGCAAAAGGCGATGTTACGCAAAAGCATTGGTTCAGCCTTGGCAGATCGCTGACAGGTACCGGAAGAAGGGCACTGGTATCATGGGGCGGTACAATGTTTGAATACCTTATGCCGATGTTGCTGCTAAAGAGCTATAACGATACTTTGCTTGACGAGGCGGTAAGGGCAGCGGTATCCGTTCAAAAGGCTTATGGAGATGCGGCGCGGCTGCCATGGGGTGTGTCGGAGTCAGGCTATTACGCGTTTGACCTTAACATGAACTATCAGTATAAAGCATTTGGCGACCCAAGGCTCGGGCTTAAGCCGGGACTGTATAAGGATACAGTAATAGCGCCTTACGCTACGTTTCTCTCTTTGATGGTAGATGCGCCGGCGGCGGTAAAAAACCTGTACGCGCTTAAAAGAGAGGGTGCCGAAGGAGAATACGGTTTTTATGAGGCGATAGACTATACTCCTTCAAGGACGTATGGCCGCAAGCAGGTGATAAAAAGCTTTATGGCGCATCATATAGGAATGAGCCTTTGCGCCATAGACAATACGATAAATTCAATGGCGCTGCAAAAGCTTTTCCATTCCATACCCGCGGTACGCGCCGCCGAGCTGCTATTGCAAGAGCGTGTGCCTTCAAACTCGGTGCGGCTAAAGGAATATATACGGCCGCTTGAAGAGGAGGAATCGGCTCAGCCGGTAGCGGCGCGCAGGCTTTTTACAAAAGGCCAGCGGCAGGCGCATTTTATATCGAACGGCGCTTACAGCGTTATGCTTACGCCATCTGGCACAGGGGAATCAAAGCTTAACGATATTATTATAGCGAGGGGCGGGCGGTATTTCGGCGTTCTTGCGGCTGTTAAAAATGTTGAAAGCGGCGCGTTGTGGCATATAGGGCATATGCATGGGTCGCCGCCCAAGGCTTATCATGCTGTTATGGAGGCCGACCGCGCCTCTATAAGCAGGCAGGACGGCACAATATCTACACGCATGGATATATGCGTGTCGCCGGAGGCCAACGCCGAGGTGCGCGTCGTCACGCTTATGAATACCGGAGAGACGGATGAAACGCTGGATATAACAATGTGGTTTGAGCCGGTTATGACGACAAAGCGGGATTTCGACGCGCATCCCGCCTTTAATAAGCTGTTTCTTGAAGCGTCGCATGAAAGCGGGGTGTTGTTGCTTAGGAAAAGGCCGCGCGGCGATGAGGGTATGTGGCTTGGGTTTTACTGCGACGGAGCGCAATACGAAACGGGGCGCGCGCGGTTTATAGGGCGTACAGAATCGCCGGCTTTCCCTAAAGGGCTTGACGGCGGCATGAGCGGCAATACCGTATCGACAGATGTTATTATGTGTCTTAGGAAAAGGGTTAATATAAAGGCGGGCGAAAGCGTTAAGGTGCCTTTTGTTATAGCGGCGGGCGGCAAAGAGCAGGCGCTGGAGGCGGCGGCTATAGCTAAAGACGCCGAAAGGGCATTTGAAATGGCTTTCACGCAGGCGCAAGTTGAGTCGCAGTTCCTAGCTTTAAGCGGCGATGATATAACTACGTTCCAAGCTTTAGGCGGGCGCATAATGTTTGACCGGCGTCCGTATGACTGCGAGGGTGACGGCATAGGTCGGCTGCACGCGCTCGGCATATCCGGCGATTATCCTATCGTGGCAGTGAGGGTGGCTAATACTTCGCAGCTTGGGTGCGTTTTTGATGCGGCGCGGGCGCATGAGTATCTTAAAATGAAGGGGCTCGACTTTGATCTTGTTATAGTAGACGGCTCCGGCAACGACTATTACAATCCCGTTCGTGAAAAGCTTGCGGAGCTTACCGAGAGAAGGGGAGCGGGGCGACCGGTGTTTGTTGTAAAGGAATTCCCAAAAGGGTTTGCCGAGGCGACAGGCGGCTTTGAACTTAATAGCGAGCTGCCGCTTAAGGCGCAGGTTGAAGTACTAGAGGGTAAATATCCGCCTGAGGCTTTTCTCGCTCCTAAAAAGCGGCGCTCAAAACTGCCGGAGCTTATGTTTGACAACGGTTTTGGCGGCTTTGACGGCGATGGCTATGTCATATATAATACGCCGCCGGCGCCATGGGCTCATATTATGGGCAACGGCAAAGTGGGGGCGCTTGTTACCGATAACGGCGGTTGTACATGGGCGAGTAACGCGCGCGAGGAGCAGATTACAAAATGGTATAACGACGCGGTGACGGACCCGCCGGCTGAGGCTGTTTATATAAAAAGCGGCGAAAGCGTGTGGCGTATGAGCGTTCAGTCGGGGTATGCGCGCTATTCGCCGGGCGTGGCGGAATTTGTTTCGTTTATGGGCGATGACGATGTACGCATGACGGTATTTGTGCATGACGAGCTGCCGGTAAAGCTATACTGGGTTACTTCTGATAACGACGGCATATCCGCGCAATTTGTAGCGCGTATGGCGGCGCGAGGCATAAAGGCTAACGCTGGGCACAACGGCATATTTATGAAGGAGCTTTTGGGCAGCGGCGGCGGAATAGGATTCATATCGGCTATAACGCCGGACGCTGAATACAGCCTTGAAATAAATGAACTGCTGCCGCCTTTTGCGTCATCTCTAAGCGGAGGGGCGGCTTGCGGTGTAAGAGTGGCGGGAGTAAGGGCGAATGTTTCAAAAGGCGTTTTATTCGCAATTGGCGCTTGCTCAGATGAGGATAAGGCTATATCGATTATAGAAACACTTAAAGGTCAAAACCCCGCCGATATGCTAAAAAGGGTTAAGGAAGGGTGGCTGCGCCGGCTAGGCATTCTTAAGATTAGAACGCCGGATCCCGCCATGGATGTTATGATAAACACCTTCTTGCCATATCAGCTTTTGGCGTCGCGACTTATAGCGCGTTCCGGCTTTTATCAATGCGGAGGCGCTTTCGGCTTTCGCGATCAGCTACAGGACGTTTGTGCGCTGCTTTATACCGACAGTGCGGCGGCGCGGCGGCACATACTTTTATGCGCCGAGCATCAGTTTAAGGAAGGGGATGTTCAGCATTGGTGGCATCCGCCAAGGCGTGGCGTAAGAACTAAGATTTCCGACGACTATCTGTGGCTGCCGTGGGCGGTATGCGAATATGTAAGGATTACCGGCGATATGTCGCTACTTGATGAGGAGGCAGCTTTCCTTGAAGGCAGTATGCCGGAGCACAAAGACGTATATGAAGAGGCGAGGGTAAGCGAGGAGAAAGCTTCGGTGCTTGAGCACTGCATAAGAGCGGTGGACAGGGTATCGTATGGGCAAAGAGGGCTGCCCTTGATTATGGGCGGCGACTGGAACGACGGCATGGATGAAATTGGCGAGGAGGGTAAGGGCGAAAGCGTATGGCTGGCGTGGTTTTTGCTAGATGTGTTTAGAAAGCTGATACCCATACTTGCAAAGCGAGGCGATGCTCGGCAGGGCAACCTTATGAAACGGGCGATGGCGCTTGAAGAAAACATCGAAAAACACGCGTGGCAGGGCGATAGGTATTTAAGGGCATGGTATGACGACGGTACGCCGGTAGGAGCGGCGGGCAGTCCTGAATGCGCGATAGATCTTATATCGCAGGCATGGGCGGCTATAGCCGGAAGAGATACGGCGAGGGCGGCGCAGGCCATGGATACGGCGCGCGAAAATCTGCTTGACGAGGCTGTCGGCACATACGCGCTTTTAGCGCCGCCGTTTGACGGCTACGGCAAGCCGGGCTATATAATGTCGTACATACCCGGCGTAAGGGAAAACGGTGGGCAATACACTCACGCCGCGTCATGGGCGGTAATAGCCATGGTTAAGCTGGGGCAAAAGGACGCTTTGGACGTATGGAATATTATAAATCCCGTAAACCATGCCAAAACGCGCTCCGATGCTTTGCGCTACGCCGTTGAGCCGTATGTTATAGCCGCCGACGTTTATGCCGGCCAAAATCCCGGCAGGGGCGGATGGACATGGTATACCGGCTCGGCGGGATGGATGTGGCGGGCGGCTGTAGAATGGCTGCTCGGCATAAAGATAAATGGCGGAAATATGACGATTGAGCCGTGCCTTGGCGGGGAGTGGGACGGGTTTGAGGCTGTCTATAAGCCTTTTTCGGGCAGCGAATACCATATAACCGTTAAGCGCGGAGAGGGAGCGCTTACTCTAAATGGCAAGCAGGTGGGGTCTGCGCCTATCACAGAAGGCGTGCATTTAGTGGAAGCGTTTTTCCGCTGATAGAATAAGGCGCGAAAAGGCGGCTTTTCGCTTTAAAGCGGACGGCTGCCTTTAGGTTTGGCTTTAACGCCAAAAAGCTCTATATTATTGCATAATATAAATGCTTGTGTTAAAATATTTTAAGTGTCCGTATAGCCGGATATATCATAAATTTGTACACGCGCAGGAGGGAATATTTTGCAATCGACGTTGGAGATAATTGAGAAGAATAAGGCCAAAATAAAGCTTACTATATCGGGCGAGGCTTATGAACAGGCCGTCGCTAAGGCGTATCAGCAGAGCAAGGGAAGATTTAGCGTCCCCGGCTTTAGGAAGGGCAAGGCGCCAAGGAAGGTTATAGAAACGCATTATGGCGAATCGGTGTTTTTTGAGGACGCGCTGGATTTAGCGTTTCCCGAAGCTTATGACGCGGCAATTGACGAGCACGGTCTTTTCCCGGTATCGCGGCCGGAAGTTGAGATTGACGGCATAGGCGACGACAAGTCGGTTACGCTTAGTGCGGTTGTATACACCAAGCCGGTAGTAGAGCTTGAAAAATACAAAGGCATTGAGGCCAAAGACGTTGAACACACCGTCTCCGACGAAGATGTTCAGGCGGAAGTAGACAAGGCTATGGAAAAGAACAGCCGTTATGTAGAGGCGGGGCGCCCGGCCGAAAACGGCGACAGGGTTATACTCGACTACAGCGGCTCGGTAGATAGTGTTAAATTCGCGGGCGGTACAGCCGAAAATCAGACACTTGAACTGGGTTCGGGGAGGTTTATACCCGGATTTGAGGAACAGGTTGTCGGCATGAACGCGGGGGAAGAAAAGGTTATATCGGTTAAATTTCCCGAGGAATACCACAGCGAGGAGCTAAAGGGCAAAGACGCAGAGTTTGAAATAAAGCTGCATGAAGTTAAAATGAAAGAGCTTCCCGCCTTTGATGACGAGTTTGTAAAGGATACCAGCGAATTTGATACTACTGAAGAATACCTTGGAGATATAAAGGACAAGCTTACTAAGGCCGCTGAAGCTAGAACGGCGGCTGAAAAGCGCGACAACGCCGTTGAGGCGCTTGTTGATTCATGCGAATTCGATATTCCCGAGGTTATGTTTAGGAACCAGGCGGTTCAGATGGTGCGTGAGCTGGAGTATAACATGCGCTATCAGGGCATGTCGCTTGAGGATTACATGAAATATACCGGAACGACGCCGGAAAGTCTGCTGGAAAATTATATGCCGCAGGCTAAGCGCAGCGTAAAAACGCAGCTGGTCATAGAGGCTGTTGAAAAGGCTGAGGCGCTTGAGGCGGACGAAAAAGATGTGGACGCTAAAATAGCTGAAATGGCTGAGGCGGCAGGAAAGAGCGCGGAGGAATACGCAAAACTCATAAGCGAGGACGACAGGGAATATATTAAGCGAGAGCTGATATGGAATAAGGCGATAGATGTTATCGCCGACAACGCCGTTTTCGTAAAAGAGGAGAAGAAAGCCGCGGAGAAAAAGAAAAAAGCGCCTGCTAAAAAGGCGGCAGCCAAGGAAGCCGACAAGGAAGAGCAAGAAGAGGAGAAAAAGGACTGACAAAAGAGTCACGGAGGCGATAATATGAATTTAATACCGATGGTAATAGAGCAGACAAATCGCGGTGAAAGGTCATATGATATATATTCAAGGCTGCTTAAGGATAGGATTGTTTTCCTAGGCGGCGGCGTTGATGACGTAACCGCGAATATTATAGTGGCACAACTGCTGTTTTTGGAGGCGGATGATCCTGATAAGGACATAAACCTTTACATAAACAGCCCGGGCGGCTCGGTTACGGCCGGCCTTGCCATATACGACACCATGCAGTACATAAAGCCGGACATTTCGACAATATGCATAGGGTTGGCGGCGTCTATGGGCGCGTTTTTGCTGGCCGCCGGCACAAAAGGCAAGCGCAAGGCGCTGCCTAACAGCGAGATAATGATTCACCAGCCCAGCGGCGGAGCCAGGGGCCAGGCGACGGACATTGCCATACATGCGGAGCATATAATAAAGACTAAGGAGCTTATGAACCGCATACTCTCAGAAAGAACCGGGCAGCCGATCGACAAAATTAAGCAGGATGTTGAAAGGGATTATTTCATGAGCGCTGAGGAAGCGCTAAAATACGGTATTGTCGATGAGATAATTCCGCCGCGTCGCTAATGCAGGAAAGGGTTTTGTATGACCAACATAGACGAAGTAAAACAGGTGAAATGCTCTTTCTGCGGTAAACCGCAGGATCAGGTGCGTCGCATTGTAGCCGGACCGGGAGTGTACATATGCGACGAGTGCATAGAGCTTTGCCAGGAAATAATAGAGGACGGATTTGATGGGGACGATGATCTTGATTTAAAAGATCTCCCAAAGCCGGCCGAGATACTCGAAATACTCGGAGAATACGTTGTGGGGCAGCATGACGCCAAAAAAGCGTTGGCGGTCGCTGTTTACAACCACTACAAAAGGATTGACTCTTTTAAAGGCAAGGGCAAAAAAGAAGACGTTGAGCTGCAAAAAAGCAATATAGTTATGCTGGGGCCTACCGGATGCGGTAAAACGTTGCTCGCGCAAACGCTGGCGAAAATACTCAATGTGCCGTTTGCCATAGCCGATGCTACTTCCCTGACAGAAGCGGGATATGTTGGCGAGGACGTTGAGAATATATTGCTTAAGCTTATACAGTCCGCCGATTACGATATATCAAGGGCGGAGCGCGGCATCATATACATCGACGAGATAGACAAAATAGCGCGTAAAAGCGAGAATATGTCCATCACAAGAGATGTGTCGGGTGAAGGCGTGCAGCAGGCACTGCTTAAAATACTCGAGGGTACGGTAGCGAGCGTGCCGCCGCAGGGCGGAAGGAAGCATCCGCATCAGGAGTTTTTGCAGATAGATACCACCAATATACTGTTCATTTGCGGCGGCGCTTTTGCCGGACTTGACAAGATAATTGAAAGCCGCATAGGCAACAAGATAATGGGCTTTGGTGCCGACATAAAATCTTCAAAGGAAAAGGGCATAGGGGAGACGCTTAAAAACATACTTCCCGAAGACCTTCTTAAATACGGTTTGATACCCGAATTTGTAGGCCGCCTGCCCATACTTGTAACGCTTACAGAGCTTGACGAGGATGCGCTGGTAAAAATACTCACCGAGCCTAAGAACGCGCTTACAAAGCAGTATATGCGCTTGCTTGAGATGGACGGCGTAAACCTTGTTTTCGAGGAAGAAGCGGTTCGTGCAATAGCTAGAAAGGCTATCGAGAGGAAGACGGGAGCGAGGGGGCTTAGGTCGATACTCGAAAGCGTTATGCTCAATGTGATGTATGATATACCGTCGAGAAACGATATTGAAAAGTGCGTCATAACCAAAGAAGTTATAGAGACCGCCAGCGATCCGATACTTATGATCGGCGAGAGGAAGGCGACAAAAACCAGAAAGAAAGCGGGAGAGCCCGCGTAAGATAAGGCGGCGGGGGAACCTGCCGCTTTTCTTTTTAGAATACTATGGATGGGTATAAAAGAGATTATGAAGATTAAAAAGGCGGTTTTCCTAACCAGCGTTGGCAGCGCGTCTAAGCTGCCCGAAACGGGGCTTAAGGAAATAGCGGTGATTGGGCGATCGAATGTCGGCAAGTCGTCGTTTATAAATACAATTGCCAATAATAAGAAACTGGCGAAAGTAGGCGGTACGCCGGGCAAAACGAGATTGGTGAATTACTTTATATTCAATGACGAATTTTGTCTGGTCGATTTGCCGGGCTATGGCTATGCTAGGGTTTCAAAAGAAGAAAAGCAGCGCTGGGGCGATCTTATAGAAGGTTATCTCAAAACAAGCTCGCAGCTAAAACATATCATACTTTTGGCAGACATAAGAAGGACCCCAAATGAGGATGATAAACTCATGGTTGACTGGATGAGAAGTTTCGGTTATCCTTTTACGGTAGCGGCAACAAAAGCAGATAAAATTTCCCGTGCAAGAAGAGCCGAAAGGCTTCATGATATAGAGAAAACACTCGGCGCCGATAAAAAGCCGATAGCATTCTCTGCTGCCGATGCAACCGGGAAAGAAGAGATTCTAAAGGCTATGGCCGATGTTTTAGAGATTGACACAAATCGATTCAACTGATAATTTTGATTCGTACATCTGATTTTTTGCCGTTTTCAGCGCGTGGATGCGACATCATGATATTGTTGTTTCGGAGGATCGGACTATGGGATTGGTAAAATGCCCCAGATGCGAATTGAATTACATGCAGGATTCCGAAAGGTACTGCGAGGTATGTCGTCGTGAGGTTCGTCGCGAGGACAAGGAAAGCGAACAGCCGGAGACTTGTTCAGAGTGCAACGAGAATACCGCCATTAAGGGGAAGGACATATGCCTTTATTGCCTTAAAGAAAGAAAAAGGCAGGAAAGTCTGGCGGCTCTGACCGAGAAGGCCACCGACAGTGACCTTGATATGCCGGTTGTAAGCGAGATGGATGAAATCGATATAGACGTTGACGAGGGCATACCGGAAAACGAGCTCGAAGAGATAGACGAGGAGCTTGACGGCAAGGATGCCGATGATTATGACGCCGACAACTATGACGATGATGAAGATGAGGACGATGACGAATTCGATGGTTTTACCATAGAAGAACTGGATAAATATTGAATAATGCGTGTATTTGCTATAAGTGATTTGCATCTCTCTTTGGCTTTTCCAAAGGAGATGGATATTTTTGGGGATAACTGGATAGATCATTGGGGTAAAATCCGCGACAGCTGGCAGCAAACGGTTTCAGAAGATGATGTTGTGCTGGTGCCGGGCGATATAAGTTGGGCTATGAAGCTTGATGATGCCATGCTCGACCTAAACAGCATTGCCGAGATGCCGGGCCAAAAAATACTGCTGCGCGGCAATCACGATTATTGGTGGCAGTCGATATCAAAGGTTAGATCGGCGTTGCCTAAGGGCATGTATGCGCTGCAAAACGATTGCGTAGAATATGACGCCTTTACAATTTGCGGCACAAGAGGCTGGACGTGTCCCGGTAACGTGTCGTTTTCTCAATCGGACAATAAGATTTACGAGCGCGAGGTGGCGCGGCTTAGAATGTCTCTTTCGGCGGCGCGAAAGGGAAAACCTATAATCGCGATGCTGCATTACCCTCCGTTCAATGAAAAGCGGCAGCCGTCCGGCTTTACCGAGGCGCTAGAGGAGTTTCAAGCACGAAGGCTGGTGTATGGTCATCTGCACGGCAAAAGTCACTGGCGCGCGTTTGAGGGAGATTACAACGGTATCGATATGCGGCTGGTGTCCTGCGATTATCTTGATTTTAAGGTTAAAGAGATTGATGTTCCGCTATACGGCGCTTTATAATAAGCGAACCGGAGAATTATAACGCAATTATTTAAAGTTTATAGTATGCTAAATGGAAAGCGTCGCTAAAGAAGCGTTCACTTAGGGATTGAAGAAAAACTTAACTGAACAGCTTCAAGCGGCGATAAAAATGACCAGTCATATTCAAGAGTAAATACTTGAATTGGCTGGCCATTTTTTATATTTTTACATTGGATGCAGATACCTTATTGTCAATCGCATCAATCAAAACAATATCTTTACAACCTTGCAAACCTAGTTCGTTTAGAATAGTTGATATCTTTTTATACTCATTATCGTTAAAATATAGTATAACCTTTATTGCACGATCAGTATTACTAGCTTTTTTATAAATATCAACCTGTTTTGCAAGATTATTCTTTAGCTTACTGTTAGAAGCTAATTTGAATTCAACAAGAGTGGTATCCTTAGAACCTTTAGATATTTTGAAGTCAACTGGACCACGACCATTGTTCACTTCCCGATTTACATCCATTTCACTAGCAAACCAAACAAGACGATACATAATTTGCAAATCACTTTCACGCTTAATAGGTTTACCATTTAAGTAAAATAAGCGATATCCGTCCATATCTTCAATTACAGATTTTAAAAATAACACTCTATTGTAGGCTTCATCGTAAGAATTTGTTTTAGTTTTATAAAAATCTGTTTTCTCTAAAAGTATACGAGTGAGCTCTTGCAACTGAGTATTAAATAATTGCTTTACTTCTTGGACAACTTGCTTGCTAATTGAAGTCGCCTCTTCTTCTTTTTCCTCTTTATATTTTATATAATAATCAATAATTTCAGGATGTTCCCGTATCAATATTGAAGCAGCTTTATCTTTTTCGGTTTTTGACATCTCTTTCTTTTTCTTAGGTAGGACATTAATGAAATAATTATTTAGCTCAAATCTAATTGTAGCATCCTCAATAGAAGGAGCAATGTTTTGTAAATTATTGATCATATCAGTACGATTTATAAATGTATCATCACGCGTTAAAAGATCTCTAGGAGTTAATAGAATGTAATCTCCATCAAAATACGGCAAGTAATATTCTTTTGACATCCAAGTCATTGTAGCATAATTAAATTCAACTTTTGGCACATTAAACTTTTTACATTGACATGGATTCAAATACTCACTAGCGAATGTTGTTGTGTATTCTAATAAATATTTC
>JBMNTP010000031.1:0-20629 GCA_050945795.1 Christensenellales bacterium
AACGACCACTTTATGCTTTTATGGATTAGTACACCATCTTTATTTGGGTCTACAACATTATAAAAAATACGTATCTGAGTACAGCCTTGCCCCTTTAAATATTGATACCATTGGTTAGTATCAAGTTGATCATCAAAACCATTTATATATACAGTATCGCTTTTTCCCCTAAAACTTGAATGATTTCTGCAATCAAGTTTCTCTAAGCCGTTGTTTAGAAATTCATTTCCATAGGAAGCAATTGTAATTATCTGGGCTACATCACCGATCATAATTATTACCTCTTCTCATTAATCAAATTCATAACGGCGCCCACCGCCGCCGTGTTCTTATTAAAAAGGTGAGTGTATATCTTTTTGGCCATGCCGGCATTGGCAAGTACAGTTATTTCCCCGATATCAAATTCTTGAATGCCGGCTTAATTTGATATACTTTGAAATGTCTGGCGAAACTCGTTAAGCATAATCTTAGTTGGCCCATTTTTGTAGCAGCTTGGCAAACAACTCTGATACATAGTTTAGGCAATAGTGACTGCAATTCCCCAAGACAATTATAAGCCCATCTCGTGCCACGTTTCACAAACATTCTTTTTATTTTATAGCCGCGGCTCCGCTCCGCCTGAAGTGCAGAGGGCAAACCATCCGCATGCATAGTTTTCTTTTGGATGCACTTGTCTTTGTATCCTTGATAACGATTCCCTATTCAACCTGAGCGATGGCGCGGCAGATATCAAGCATAGGTTGCCCAAAATCGACATCCTAGCATTTAAGACTACAGAGATTTCTTAGCGGCGCAGTCCTAAATATGCTCTAACTACACTGCTGCTCCCAGCCAGTTACCTTCAACCAGCCAAAAAAGGGATTTAAGCTGTTCAGGCATGTTACAGTGGCTTCATGCTGCATCCTTTTCGGATGGTCAACGCCTCCTATCGGATTCTTTAATATGTACTTTTTTCGAACGGCCTCTTTAAGCATCGAGTTAAGTAAATCATGATTCTTAAGTACTGTGTCTGGAAACAGATTATTGTCTTCCATCAGCGGCATGTAATATTCCAGGATATGCATAGGCTTTAGCCTTTATGGCTTCAATTTCTCTAACAGAGGTACGATTTGTCGGTCACTCATATTGATAATACCCTTATACGCTAGTTTTTGCCACCCGGTGCATATATATGTTTATCATCCAATACGCCAGTCACTCGGCCAAGTCGCATTCCTAAGCTTTACAAGCGCACCATCTTTCACGCCCACATTATGGCGAGCCAGCATTAACTCAGCTTCTTTCCGGCTTCGGTCATCATATACTACGATAGAGTGGAAGTAAAAATCCGTATTGACACCGGTATATTTAGCGTCAATACGGACAGTAGAAAAGTTGGTGGAGGCGAGGGGAGTCGAACCCCTGTCCGAAAAGCTGACTAAAAGAGCTTCTCCGAGCGCAGCGGATGTTTTAAGATTCCCCTCGCGCGGCTCCCAACCGCAGGATCCGCGTTACGGTAGCTTCATAAATCCGGCCCGCCTCAAAGCTTTGGCGGGTTCGTTCCCCACAAAATGACGCTCCGACCCTCGGCAGTGGGCGACCGAGGCGGAACGCTCACGGCTTTAAGCCGCGAGAGCTACTGTTTTGTTATTTGCGTTTATGTTTAGTTTCCAGGTTGTTGACGCAGCCCCGGAGCTGCGGCTCGCTTCTCTTCCACCCATGCTCCCCGTCGAAACCAGTACGCCCCCATAATAGCGGCTATTAAGCCGCCTTATAAACGCAGCATTTGATGGATTGCGGCAATCTGCCACTATACTATTATACCACGAAGGCCGTTTTCTGTGCAGATACAAGGCTCAGCCTTCTTTTGCCATAGCTAAAATTTACGTTCCAACGTTGCGGCTGCGATGCTCTTTGAGCACACCAGCGGCGCAGGTTATAATGCCATACTATCTATATGCCGTCAAACATTCCGGTAAAATCGAATGTGGCAAAATAATCCTTTTCGTTTTCCGCTCTTCTTATAAGCTGACTCGATCCATCCTCTTTTAAAAGTATCTCTGCCGATCTCAGCTTGCCATTATAGTTATATCCCATCGCATAACCATGCGCTCCGGTATCGTGTATAACTATAATGTCGCCGACATCTATTTTGGGCAGCATTCTGTCAACCGCAAACTTATCATTGTTCTCACAAAGCGAACCGGTAACATCATACTTATGGTCGTTAGCCATATTTTCCTTGCCCATAACAGTTATATGATGATACGCGCCATACATCGCCGGCCTCATAAGATCGGCGGCGCAGGAGTCAAGCCCGATATACTGCTTATACGTATCTTTTTGATGTATAGCGGTGCTGATAAGATAACCGTACGGCCCCGTCATATACCGGCCCAGCTCGCTATATATCGCTACTTCCATGCCTGCCGGCTTTATTGTCTCATCATATGCTTTTTTTACATTTTCGCTTATGCTTTCAATATCCGCCTCGTCCTCATCAGGCAGATAAGGTATGCCAATTCCTCCCGACAGGTTTATAAAGCGTATATCGGCGCCCGTCTCGTCCCTTAGCTCTACCGCCGTATTGAACAGCTTTTTAGCAAGGCTAGGATAATAGCGCGGGTCAGTTACGTTACTAGCGAGAAACGCATGAAGCCCGAATACCTTGGCCCCTTTTTCAATAAGCATCTTAAAGCCGCGGCTTAGCTGCTCCCTTGTAAAGCCGTATTTGGCTTCTCCGGGAGTGCCCATAACCATATTGCCAAGATAAAACTCCCCGCCCGGATTATAACGGCAGCTTATAACTTCGGGTATGCCACCGTTCTTTTCCAGGAACTCGATATGTGTTATATCATCGAGGTTTATTGTGGCGTTAAGCTCGCGTGCCAGCTTGTATTCCTCTGCCGGAGTAGCGTTTGAGGAAAACATAATTTCACTTTCCTTAAAGCCTGTCCTATCGGCGAGCAGCAGCTCGGTATAGCTTGAGCAATCGACACCGCAACCTTCCTCTTTCAATATGTTTATAATAAAGGGGTTGGGATTTGCCTTAACCGCATAGTACTCTTTAAAGCCTTTATTCCAGGAAAACGCCTTATTCAGCCTTCTGGCGTTTTCCCTTATGCCCTTTTCATCATACAAATGAAAAGGCGTGGGGTATTTGCTTATTATGCTTTCAATCTGCTCTTTTGTAAAAGGTGTGTTCTTCATACTGTAAACCTCTATATTTTTTTAAGCGACTATTCCTATTCCTTTTCGCCCCTGCCCGCCCTTTCAATGGCGCGCTTGGCATCCTGTTCGGCCTTGGCATGCCGCTTATCATACAATTTCTTGCCCTTGGCCAACGCCAGCTCAACTTTAACCCTGCCTTCTTTAAGGTACAGCGACAGCGGAATCAGCGCGTATCCATCCTGCTGTATATGCCCCCCAAGCCTTGATATTTCGCGCTTATGCATAAGCAATTTCCTTACCCTAAGCGGGTCTCGGTTGAATATATTGCCCTGCTCATACGGGCTTATATGCATATTATAAAGATACATTTCGCCTTTATATACATTGGCATAACTATCTTTAAGATTAACCTTGCCCTGGCGTATGGATTTAACCTCGGTACCGCTCAGCGCTATTCCGGCTTCAAACCTGTCCTCAATAAAATAATCGAACCTGGCTTTCCGGTTTTGCGCGCATATTTTTATTCCGCCCGCCATAATACAAAACCTCCGCGGCAAACAGCCGTAACATTAATTATAACACATCTTCGCTTCACTTCAACTGGAATACAGCTCAAACTGCGCTTTCCTAAGATGCATATCAACTCCTGTTACAACTATCCTCACCTTATCGCCAAGCCGGTATATCTTCTTCTTTCTTCTGCCCTGCAAAAGGTATCTCGCCTCGTTATATTCATAATAGTCATCCCGAAGCGCCTCCATACGAACAAGACCCTCGCAGGTATTATCAAGCTCAACAAATATTCCGGCGTTGCTAACGCCACTTATAATGCCCTTATAGCTTTTACCAATTTTGCTTTCAAGGTACTCGCACTTTTTAATATCAACCGCCGCCCGTTCAGCATCCATAGCGTTTCTTTCACGTTCGCTGCATTGCGACGCCACCTCCGGCATATGCGACTCAAAAGCCGGAAACTTTTTAGCCTGCCCGTTTATCTGCGCCTTAAGTATGCGGTGCAGCAGCAGGTCGGGATACCGCCTTATAGGCGATGTGAAATGCGCATAGAATTCCGAGGCCAGTCCAAAATGCCCGGCGTTTCTTTCGCTGTACTTGGCTTTTTGCATTGAGCGCAGCATCAGCCTAGAAATAACGCCTTCTTCCTCTCTGCCTTTTATGTCTTGCAGCAGCTTTTGCAGCGTTTTAGGGCGCAACGATTTTTTTGGTAGCCTATACCCCAGCTCACCTATAAAACGCGCGAACTCCGTCATCTTAACTTCGTCCGGCCTCTCGTGTATCCTGTAAATACACGGCGCGCCGCTCCAGTGCAGATGCGAGCAGATAGTTTCGTTAGCGGCTATCATAAATTCCTCTATCATATGCTCGGCCTCGCCACGCTCCCGCTTTTTAACCAGAGTAGCCCTGCCGTCTTTACCCAGAGTTATATCCGCCTCCGGCACGTTAAACTCTATGCTGCCCCGCCTTTCGCGCGCAGCGTACAATACGCCCATCAAGTCCCGCATCATATTAAAATGCTCAAGTAAATGCTCATATTTATCCATGAGCTGCCTGTCCCTGTCAAATATAGCGTTAACATCGTCATACGTCATGCGCTCCGCCGTGCGTATAACTGATTGCGAAATCCTGTAATCTATAACCTTGCCGGTTTCGTCTATATCCATAAAGCATGACATTGTCAGCCGGTCGCTCGCCCTGTTTAAAGAGCATATGCCGTTTGACAGCGTCGGCGGCAGCATGGGTATAACTGAGCCGGGAAAGTATACGCTGGTGCCGCGTCTTAGCGCCTCCTGGTCAAGAGCCGAGCCCGTCTTTACATAATGGCTTACATCGGCTATATGTACGCCGAGAGTGTAAACGCCGTTTTCCATGCTTATAGATATCGCGTCGTCAAGGTCTTTAGCGTCGGCGCCGTCTATTGTAAATATAATCATATCGCGCAGGTCCTCCCTGCCTTCAATATCCGCCTTTTCAATATAGCTTCCGGCGCTCGCCGCTTCTTTCATTGCCTGCTTTGGAAACTCATCGTTTAAAGAGAACTGCCGCATCAGCGCCTTCATATCGGTATCGGCTTCTCCCGCCGCTCCGAGCACTTCATCTATGCGGCCGAGCGCGCCGGCGTTGGCGGTAGCGAACCGCACAATAGCCGCTACTACTTTGTAGCCGTCTATAGCACCGTTTACATTCTGCGCCGGTATCTCGACTTCATTAAGCCTCGCGTCGTCGGATACTACAACGCCGCCCCGCGCGTCGCCCTTAAAAACGCCTATAATCATGCTGTTGGCACGGGACAATACCGAAACAACCTCTCCCTCACGATCGCCGCCTCCCTTTTGGCGCACCGCTACTATATCTCCGTTCATGCCTCCGTTTAGCGAAGGCGCGGGTATAAACACATCCCCGCCTTCCTGCAACAGGAAACCAAAGCCGCGCGGATTAACCTGCAACCGTCCTGTCATAAGCCCTACCTGCTTTGGCAAGGCGTATTTTCCTTTTTTGGTTATCATTAGCTCGCCGCTTTCGGTAAGCTCTCTTAGCGCCGCACCGGCCTTGCCATAATCAAGTCCCGAGGCTGGTATTATTTCCTCCGCCATAAGCGGCTTATCCGCCGCGGCAATGATTTCCATTATTAATTCTCTATTTTCCATAACTCTCCTAAATAGCAGAAGCCCCTTTCATATAAAAAGGGCATCACCATACGGTGATGCCCGGATAAAACCTTTTTCAGGCCGCAACCTTTTGAATTATAGCCGTTGCAATCGACAACACTATCAGCGCAGCCACCGATATTTTTGTCAACAGCACCAGGCGTCCTTCTAAGGTTTTGCCTTTGTTCTTTCCGAAATAAGAATCCGACGAACCGCCTCCGCCCATGATGCCGGCCGACGCCCCTTCGTTCTTCCCCGATTGCATAGCAACCACCGTTATTACCACTATGCCCGACAGCGCGAGCAGTATTCTAAGTATCAAGTTTATTACTTCCACAGGATCATGCCTCCTATACCGATAACGCTCATATTCTAACACATGCTTGAATATAAAGCAACGAATTTTTGTTAATCTTAATCACCATCTGGCGGCGTAGGCGTTGCCGGCGGCGGTGTCGGTGTCGCAGGCGGTGGTGTAGGTGTTACCGGCGGCGGCGTGGGCGTTGGAGTTGGCGTCACCGGCGGCGGTGTCGGGGTGGGAGTCGGGGTGGGTTTGGTTGTAGGTGTCGGTGTCGGCGGTGTAGTAGGTTTAGTTGTCGGGGTGGGGGTGGGCGTAGGCGTTGGCGTAGGCGAAGGCGTAGGCGTTGCCATTACCGGCGCCGCCATAAGCGCATTTAATGCGTTTATAGCTACCGTTATTTCAGAAGCTGTGGCCTGTTCCTTCTTAAGCAGCGCCTCAAGGCGGGCTATTGCGGCTTTTAGCTGCGAAATATATGCCGCATCATAGCTTGAGGATTGAGCCATGCTCTTGGCCCTGCTTAATACGCTTTGACCGCTCGATGCCGACGAATCCCTCTTTACATACGCAAGGTCATATTTTGTGTCTTTCTCTACGTTAATGCCGAATATCTCTTTTATAAGCGCCACCTTTTTGCCCTGGTCAAGCACATAGTAGCTGGCGTTATAAGCCGCCATATACTCGCCCTTGAGCGTATGCCTGCCCATTTCCTTTTCAATATCGTTTTCTATTGCGAAAAGGGCTAGCGCGGCTATCTGCTCAATATTCAAATTGGTGTAAACGTGGTCCTTTACCGAAAGGTATATGTTAGGTATATTAATAAGCTGCTTGGACGATTTCATCTGATTGAAAACAGCAAATAGTATCCGCTGCTGCCTGTCAATTCTGCCAACGTCTGTGCTTATACCCTTTCTGGCGCGGCAATAATCGAGCACCTGCTGTCCGTTAAGGTGCTGCTGACCCTTTTTAAGATGCCGGCCATTGAGCCTTATTTCAACGTCGACATCATAATCAACGCCGCCCATGGCATCTACAACCTTCTTTATGCCGTCCATCTCAACGCAGGCATAATACTCTACCGGTATACCGCCGAACAGCTCGCTTATAGTGTGCATGGAATACTCAAAGCCTTCGCCTTTAAAGCCGCCGCCGTGGAAAAACGCGGCGTTTATTTTCCATCTCGAATTTACATTATATATTTTTGCATAGGTGTCACGAGGTACCGAAATAAGGTCTACTTTTTGATTAGCGAAGTCTATTGTGAGCAGCAGCATTACGTCGGTTCTAAAGTCGTCTCTGTCTGATACCACCCGCTCCGGGCTCCTGTCAACGCCGAGCAGCAGTATATTAACCCTGTCCGCGTTTAGCATATCGCTGTCGGCCTGCTGGCGCAGCAAGTCGGCAGGATCGGGCGTAGGCGTAGGCGGTGCCGGCGTTTCTCCCGGCTTGGGTGTTGGCGTAGGAGAATTAACTGTAGGAACGGGGGAAGACTCTCCCATCGTTTTAAAAGCCTTCTGTGGCGCTGCCGAAGCTATATATATAATACGCCCTACATATATAAGGCCGGCAAGCAGAATTACACCCACACTAAGCAGCACCCACTTTTTAAAGGTCATGCCTTTGGGCTTTGGCTTTTTCACCGATTTGCTTTTTATTTCGCTTCTGCTTCTTTTCTCATTATCAGGCGTTATATCTTGCGCCCTCTTGTCGTTTTCGCGCTCGCTCACAGGACACCTCCAGCATATAAGCATTATATAAAAGGCTGTAGGGACGATATTAAGCGTCCCTTTTTTACCATTATATAACAGCCTTATTTATATTACCAGTACCACATTTAAAGGCTACTCGTATCTTAAAGCCTCGATAGGATTAAGCTTCGATGCCTTTGAGGCGGGATAACTGCCAAACACCACACCTACAAATATCGAGAAGCCTGCGGCCAGCAGCGCCACCTCTATTGTAAGCCCCATTTCAATGCCCATAACCGACGCTATAACACTTATTCCGAGCGCGCCCGCCACAAGTCCTATCATTCCCCCTAGCAACGATATTATTACCGACTCAATTAGAAACTGCGTCATTATATCGCTGCGCTTGGCGCCTATGGCTTTTCTTATGCCTATCTCCCTCGTCCTCTCGCTTACCGATACCAGCATTATATTCATAATGCCTATACCCCCTACAAGCAGCGATATTCCGGCTATGCTGCCCATCATAAGTGTAAGAGTGCCCATAACATCGTTTACAATGGATATAAGCTCAGACTGGTTAAAGACGCTGTAATAGTCCTCATCCCCCGCCTTTCGCATCGCCCAGGCGTTGAGAGCAGCCTCCGCCTGCTGCGTCATTTCATTTGACTGCGCCGAAGCGTATATTGTTCCAATTTCTTTTTGTTTAAACATGCGCTGCGCCGTAGTTATAGGTATAACTATTTTATTGTCCTGCGAGCCTATCATTGTAGTGCCTTTTTCCTCAAGCAGCCCTACAACTTTAAAGCTGCGGCCGCCTATATTCATATAGTTGCCTACAATATCGCGATTGCCGAACAGCTCATCCGCCACTTCAACGCCTATTACCGCCGTAGCGCTGCGCCATTCAACGTCCAGTTCGCTTATATATCTGCCGTTTCGTACATTCAGATTCGTTATCTGCCCGTAATTCTGGTTGCTGCCCTCAACGGTAGTCTGCATAACCGCCGAATCGGATTTAACAGTTATGCGCGCCGATATAACAGGCGCTACAATTTCTATACCCGCTTCGCTCTCTAGTGCGCCAACATCTTCAATTGTTATGTCAATGCGGCGCGGCGAATCGATGCTTACCATTAAAAGGTTGCTGCCCAGGCCCTCCATCTGACCTGTAACCTGATTTGTAGTACCCTGTACCACCGATACAAGAACGGTAACGGCGAACACGCCTATTATTATGCCTAAGGTTGTAAGGAAGGAGCGCATTTTGTTGGCGGAAATCGCTGAAACCGCCATCTTAAGCGACTGAGACAGTCTCAATCAACGCCACCTCCTATGCCGTCAAATACTATGCGCCCATCATGCATAGCAACGCGCCGCTTAGCGCCCGCCGCCACTTTATCGTCATGCGTTATCATAACTACCGTTTTGCCAAGCGCGTTAAGCTGCTCTATAAGCGCGAGTATTTCCCGGCCCGATTTTGAATCTAGGTTTCCTGTCGGCTCATCAGCAAGTATTATAGCGGGATCCGTCGCCAAAGCCCGCGCCACCGCCACTCTTTGCTGCTGTCCGCCGCTAAGCTCGCTAGGCTTATGCTTTGCCCTTTGCGAAAGTCCCACCTGCTCTAGCGCTTTAAGCGTCATATCGCGGCGGCGGCCTCCGGCTATGCCTTGATAAATAAGCGGCAGTTCTACGTTTTCATAAGCGTTAAGCTTGGGTATAAGATTAAACTGCTGGAAAATAAATCCTATCCTTTTGTTCCTTACTTCGCTTAGCTCGTTGTCGCTCAGCTTTGATATGTCCTCTCTCGCTAACGCGTAGCTCCCGCTGTCCGGCACATCAAGACAGCCTATTATATTCATAAGCGTTGATTTACCGCTGCCCGACGGCCCTGTAACGGCTACAAATTCGCCCTCCTTAACGCTAAGCGATACATCGTCAAGCGCTCTTATATGCTCCTCGCCCATTTTATATATTTTGCTTACGTTCTTTATATCTATCATCTTACGGGGCCTCCGCCCTGCCCCTCAATGCCGCCCGGCTCAAAATCCCTACGCATATTATTCATCATAGGGAACATGCTATTAGAGTTGTTAATCGCTACAAGAACGGTATCCCCTTCCAAAAGGCCGGAGAGTATCTCGGCGTATTCATCGGTAACAATGCCTATCCCTACTTGCTGCTGTATGTTCTGTCCATCCTCTTTATCCGGCGGCATAAGCACATACTTCTTACCCTCCACCGTTTGCACCGCCTCTACCGGTACAACAAGAGCGTCCTTTCTAAAATCAACGTTTATGTCGGCGCTGGCGCTCATGCCGGAAAGTATGCCGTCGGGATTGCTAATATCAAGCGTAACCTCATATGAGGCAACGTTATTCTCGGCTGAGCCAATGCTTGAAACTTTTATAACTTCGGCTGAAAACTTCTGCCCCGGCAGCGCGTCTACCGTAACAAGCGCGCCCTGCCCCGCCTTTATATCGGCTATATCGAGCTCGTCAACCTTAAGCACCAACTTCGCCGCTTCTTTCGATGACAGCGTATACAAAAGCTGCCCCTCCGGCACATTATCTCCCTTAACAACGCTTATACCCGACAATACTCCGTCCGTTTCCGCCCTAACCTGTAACTCGTCTCGCTTGTCATAAGCCTTTTGAAGCTCCTGCCTCGCCATATCAAGGCTCGCCGATGCCTCTATAAACTCGGCGGACAACACTTCACCCTTAAGAGTAAAAAGCGTGTCGCCACGTGAAACTTTTCTATTAAGCTTGGTTTTAACTTCGCTTACTCGCCCTGACGCCGCGACAACCGGCACAAGATTGTTCGATACCAAATTACCGTTGCCAATTTGCTGCTCCTCAAGCAATACATTGGCATTTGCGCCCTCGTCATATGTGTCGGTGCGTATAAGCGCCACAGCGCGTTCGGCGCTTACGCTTATTATCTCGGCCTGCTCTGTTTTGCCGTCAATATCAAGCTCCACCGTATCCCCAAACGAAAGCTCCGCCTCCGTATCAAACTCCAGCCTCATGCAGCCGTCTGTCGATATAAAAGCCAGCGCCCCGTATTGCTCAAGTGTCGCCGCCGCATCGCCGTTCTTTTCGCCATATATAAGCTTCACTCGACCCGCTGCCGGCGCTTTAACGCTGGTACTAGACGCCTTTTGCTTTACCATGCTTAGCGTATTGGCCTTTTGCATAACATCGGCTTGCAGCGCCGATATCTCGGCATCAATACCGTCATTTTCCAGCGTCATAATAATATCGCCGGCATTTATTACATCACCGTTTGAAAAGAACAGCTCCCTAACCTCTCCGCCGGATAGCGCGTATCTTGATTGCTCGTCAAAAGCCTGAGCCTGCCCGCTGCCATGAACAGTAACGCTTAAATCGCTAAGCTGCGCCGTAAATTCCTGATAGCGCTGACCCTCGTCCTTTCTTCCCCCGCTTGCCAGCGAAAAAAGCAATACGACAGCCAGCGCCGCCCCCGCCAGTATAATTGTTCTCTTGAGCCATACAGGCCACTTTTTCATTGAATATCCTCCTGTAGCGTAAATATATGTAAAGCGGGCGCCCGGCCGTGGCCAAGACGCCCGACGGGTTGTGGGAGACAGGAGTCTCTGTGCTTGATACAATACATTCCAAATGTGACAGAAATATGTACTGCCTGTCAACAAAAATGTACTATTTCGATTCGCTGGATTTAGAGCATTTCTCCCGCTTCCTCAACGTAAACCAAAACTCCGCTCCCTCGCCTTCGCGGCTTATAACGCCTATCTTCTCGCCCATAAGCCGCAGCGCCTCCTTAGCGATAGCCAACCCCAGCCCCATGCTTTTCTCAGAGCGCGACCTGTCGGCTTTGTAAAACCTGTCGAACACATGGTCTATATCCTCCGGCGATATGCCCGGGCCATTGTCCTTTACGCTTATAACAACGCTGCCCGCCTCCTCGCGCGTGACTATGCTTATATGCCCGCCTTCTCCGGTGTATTTTATGGCGTTATCGACAAGTATAACAAGCACCTGCTCAACCCTGGCACCATCCCCAAAAGCGTACAGCTCCGGCTGAGCATCGGCGCTTATAGTTATGTTTTTACGCGCCGCCACTGCGTCGTGCCGCGCCTTGACATCATCTATTATATCTTTTATATTAAGCCGCACACATGCTATCTCGGCTTTTCCCGATTGCAATCGCGAAAGGTCGAGCACTTCGTTTATAAGCTGCGTTAACCTTATTGTTTCTCTGTATATTATGTCGTAATATTTTGCTTTCTTTTCCTCGTTTTTAACGAGATTGTCCTTAAGCGGTTCTATAAGAGCGCGCATCGAGGTAAGCGGCGTTCTAAGCTCATGCGATACATTCGCCACATAATCCCGTCTCAGCCTTTCAAGCTTTTCCTGCTCGGTAACATCAAGGTATAGCGCCAGAGCACCGGAAACGCGGCCGTCGTCCTCTACAATAGGCGTTATGCTCCTTCTTATCGACTTATCACCGGTATCAATAATCTCCGACTCAAACCGCCCGCTCTTTATAACCCGAAGATAATCCTCCTTGCTCGCCCGCGCCCTTATAAACTGCTGCATAGCCGGATTGCTGAGCGTTATGCCGCCCGCCGCGTCAACAGCCACCAGACCCTCGTTCATGCTGTCTATTATTTTGACTAGCCTGTTCTTCTCAAGCTGTAATTCGGCGATAGTATTTGAAAGCTCTTTTGAAAGATAGTTAAGCGCCGCTCCGAGCTGCCCAAGCTCGTCTTGAGTGTCCTCATTGGCGCGCATTGAGAAATTGCCTGACGCCATTCCCATAGCCACCCTGCTCATAAGCCGTACCGGACGAGCAATGTTTCTTGAGCCTATATAAGCCAATAATGCCATCGCGGCGGTTGTTATCAAAAGCGCGTATATAAGAGAGTAGTTCAAGCTGCTAAGCGCGGTATTTATCTCATGAAGCGGTTTTATTAGAAATACCGCGGCTATCGTCTCTCCATTTACCATAGCCGGCGCGCCTACGATTAAAAGCGGCATATCCCGGCCGGGCGGATTGCCTACAAACGATATATCATCGCCCGCCATAACTTCCTCAGCACGCAGGCTTATAGCCGCCATAGCCTCCTCGATTTCAAACGCCGCCTCCGAGTGTCTTACGCTGGCTATTATATCGCCGCGGCTGTTTATAAGCAGAAATCCGGCATCCCACATCATGCCGTCCGAGGCAAGTATCTGGCGAAAAAGCGGCGTCGATATCTGCCCTTGTGAATACATTACGAATATGTCGGATATAGCTCGGGCGCGCGGCGCCAGCTCCTGCGATTTTATGTCCGCGAACGCCCTTGTTGTAAACGCCATATAAAGGCTTGCCGTAAACACGCCGCACAGCAGCACCGTCAGCATTACCAAAAACAGCATTTTTCTTAGAAAAGAGCCTTTCATACCTCCGCCACCTCAAATTTATAGCCTACGCCGTAAACAGTTTTAAGACTCCATGATACCCCTTGTTCCGGCAGCTTGGCCCTTATCCTTTTAACATGCGTGTCAATAGTTCTTGTGTCGCCGTAAAAATCATATCCCCATACCTGGCTGAGTATCTGCTCCCGGGTAAAAACCTGGCCGGGGTTTGATGCCAAAAGATGAAGAATCTCCAGCTCCTTAGGTGTAAGCGCTATGTCTTCGCCCAGCGCTTTAACCTTATAAAGCTTAAGGTCTATTATAAGCCCATCAAAACGTAGCCGCGCTCCCAGCTCCTCGCGGCGTGATGTGCGGCGCAGCACCGCCTTTATTCGCGCCACCACCTCGCGCGGGCTAAACGGCTTTACAATATAATCGTCGGCGCCCAGCTCAAGGCCGAGTATCCTGTCAATCTCCTCGCCTTTCGCCGTCAGCATTATTATAGGAACCGATGAGCTTTTCCTTATTTCCCGACATACCTCAATACCGCTCATACCCGGCATCATAAGATCGAGCACTATAAGAGCGGGTAATAAGTTTGCCGCCATTTCAAGCGCCTGAGCGCCGTCGAAAGCCGATACCTTTTCATATCCTTCCAAATCCATATATATACCCAGCGATTCATGCACCACCGGATCATCGTCACATATAAGTATTAAAGGCTCGCCTTGCACGCCGCCACCCCCTCGGCTTTATTATATCTTAAAGCCCGATTTCAACAATATGCCACCCCCAATTATCACAATTGTTCACATTCACGCCCCATGCACACAGTTCGTGTTTTCATTAGGGCAAGCAAAACAAAAAAACTACTTGTCTGGCATAATTTTGCTTAGTTTTTTTTAAAATAGTTGTTGAAAACACACATTATTATGCTGTAATATTTTTTTACCACCACAAAAGATAATCGCCATCCGAAAGGGCGCGATTTTAAATAAATACTTTATAGTTTTTTTGAGAGGGGGTATGAAAATGTCTTATGTGGAAAATGTTCTTGAACAACTAAAACTGAAAAACCCCGGTGAAAATGAATTTCTCCAGGCAGCTCACGAGGTGCTCGACTCCCTGCGTCCCGTTTTAAACAAGCATCCCGAATATCGCAGCGCCGGTATACTCGAGCGCATTACCGAGCCGGAGCGCCAGATTATATTCCAGGTCCCCTGGGTAGACGACTTAGGTACTGTTAGAGTCAACCGCGGCTTTCGCGTTCAATTTTCGAGTGCGGTAGGGCCATACAAAGGAGGACTGCGCTTCCATCCTTCGGTTAATATAGGGATAATAAAATTCCTCGGCTTTGAACAGATATTTAAAAATTCGCTCACCGACCTTCCGATTGGCGGAGGCAAGGGAGGCAGCGACTTTAATCCAAAGGGCAAATCGGAGCGGGAAATAATGGCGTTTTGCCAAAGCTTTATGCTGGAGCTGTTCCGCCATATAGGTCCAAACTGCGATGTTCCTGCCGGCGACATAGGAGTTGGCGGCCGCGAAATAGGCTATCTCTATGGACAGTACCGCCGCATTACAAACCAAAATGTCAGTGTGCTTACAGGAAAAGGGCTTGCCTACGGCGGCTCATTAGCGAGAACTGAGGCGACCGGCTTTGGGCTTATATATTTCCTAAACGAGATGCTGCGCGCCAAAGGCAAAGATATATCCGGCATGAGGGTAACCGTTTCGGGTTCCGGCAATGTAGCCATTTATGCGGCGCAAAAATCCATGGAGCTAGGAGCGCAGGTTTTTGCCATGAGCGATTCGTCCGGCTATATATACGACCCTGCCGGCATAGACCTCGCCGCCGTTAAGGAAATCAAGGAAATTAAGCGTTGCAGGATAAAAGAGTATCTCGAATATCGCCCCGGCGCACAGTTCCACGAACATGGCCGCATTTGGAATGCGCCTTGCGATGTGGCGCTGCCCTGCGCTACGCAAAACGAGCTCAACTTAGACGACGCCGAGCAGCTTATAAAAAACGGCTGCATAGCGGTAGCCGAAGGCGCGAATATGCCGTCTACTCCTGAAGCGGTACACGCTTTTCAAAAAGCCGGCGTTTCCTTCGGGCCGGGCAAAGCGGCAAACGCCGGCGGCGTAGCTACATCAGCGCTTGAAATGAGCCAGAACGCCATACGGCTGGCCTGGACGTTTGAGGAAGTCGACAACAAGCTGCGCGACATAATGGTAAATATATTTAACAAATGCGCTACGGCGGCGGCAGAATACGGCTCTGAAGGCGATTACGCTTTGGGCGCGAATATCGCCGGTTTTAAAAAAGTCGCCGATATAATGCTGGCTCAAGGCGTTGTATAAGCCAAGGTAAGTAGTTTATTCATCAAAAGTAAAAGCGGTCGGTTTTAAACCGGCCGCTTTGTGTTTATGATTATAAAGTTTTCATATCCGTAATATTATTCCTACATATATTTAGAGCACGGTACATTAGAAGGCGTTTCCAAATCGCCCAGCGAGAAGCCGCCGTCAACCATTATAAGCTGGCCGGTAAGATACGGCGCGGCGTTAGAAGCGAGGAAAACAACGGTACCGTCAAGGTCGTGCTCTCCGCCAAACCTGCCCGCCGGAGTCTGTGCCAACACACCGTCACGCCACTTGGGATCATCAACAGCCGTCTTGGTTTGCTCTGTCGGGAACCAGCCCGGCCCTATACAGTTCACTGTTATACCGTAGCTCCCCCAGTCTCCCGCCATGGCCTTTGTCATCTGCACAACGCCCATACGGCTGGCCGCGTAAACCGAGCAAAAAGACATAGGACGCAGGCAGTTTGCCGAGCCTATCGTTATAATGCGACCGTATCTGTTTTTAAGCATACTCTGACGTGCCGCCTCCTGCGCTGTAAAAAACGCTCCGCGAAGGTTTGTATCCATAATAGCATTATACTCGTCCCATTCTATGTCGGCAGCGTGTTTGCGTATATTCATGCCGGCGTTGCACACAGCTATATCAAGCTTGCCGAATTCACCCACCGCCGCAGAGATAGCGTTTTTAATGCTGTCATGCGAGCGTACGTCTAGCTCTATAGGCAGCGCCTTTACACCCATCGCCTCTATTTCAGAGCAGGTGCCTTTTAGCGAGTCTGTCGTTCTGCTTGTCACAGCCACATCGGCACCCGCTTGCGCCAACGCCTTCGCCATATATCTGCCAAGACCACGACTAGCCCCTGTTATTATGGCCGCGCGGCCTTTTAATGAAAACATATCCCCGCTCATAAAGAATTACCCCCTGAATTATGAAATGTTATTGTTGCGATTTGATTCTTGAAACGGAATTTTTTAATACTTATAATTATAGCTTACTCGCCGCCGTCGGTCAAACGCCGCCCTGCCCGATTGCCGAATAAGGAAGAAGCTGTATCCATTTAACATTGTACCGTCGCCGAAAATATGATAAATTTATGATGCGTACATTGTGTGCTGTTAGATTGGATTTATAAAATCGCCAACAGCCTCAACAGACCGTATAGACCGAAAGGAGATATGGTTATGGTCGGAAAGCTAAGTAAAAAGATAGCCGCTTTCATTACCGCCTCCCTGCTAGCCTTACTGATGACAGGATGCGTTGACTGGCTTGTCGCCGGCCTGCTTGAGGCGGGCGGAGATATAATAAGCGTTAAGGCTGAAGCGGATGCCGAATATGATTCCTATGCGGTTACAATAAAGTCATTGGCGTTTATATCGGGTAAAGACGTCACTCTTGAAGTGCGTCCTTCAAACGGGCCGGCTCAGGTTGAAGTACAATGCGCTCAAGACTTGGTGTCGCGCTACGGGCTGGTTATAGAAATATCGGGAGACGAAATAACCATACATTCAGATGTATTAAAGCCGATGCGCACCGATAAGCTTAATATCACCATACATGGCACCTGCCGCAGCATAGATATCGATGGCGGGTATGAAGTTGATATAGACGCTTCCGGCGTGCAGAACTTCTCACTTAACGCAAACGGCGCGCTGCAGGGCAAAGTTTACGGACTTAATACCGAGCAAACCAAATGCTCCATAGACGGCGCCGCCGATATACAATTCGAGGGGGCTTCCCGACTTTTTAGCGGCGTTATAAACGGAGCGGGCCAGCTTGACTCCAAAGAACTAGACGCGCAGGACGTAACTCTTGTTATAAATGGAGCCGGTGCCGCCACCCTCGCCTCCCCTCTCGCGCTCGACGCCACCATAAACGGCGCGGGTTCCATAGGCTACCACGGCGATCCGCAACCGCTCAAGCGTCAGGTAAATGGAGCGGGCTCCATCGAAAGGCTCGATTGAGCAGGGTCTGATTGGATATAATGAGGAAATGATATGAGGGCGCCGCCCTCATACTCCCGCTTAAGGGACAATTGTCCCTTAAGAATCCCGTTTTAAAATGCCGCTTATGCGGCATTTTAAGATTGGGTTTCCCAAATATATTCCATTGATTGGCCGCCAAATGGCGGTCTTTACTCTAAGCCTACAACAGACGCAAGTGGTTTCTTTTAGCTCCACCTTTTCTTTTCCTGCAACAAAGACAGAAATACTAACGAACACCTGAAAGGCCGCCAAATGGCGGCCTTCGCTTTAAACCCATAACAAGTGTACGGGGTTTCTTTTGGCTCCACCTTTTCTTTTTCCAAATACCCGTGTTCCGGGCACAGGTACCCGTCCTGGGCACCGGGAAAAGGTGGAAAGAACTACACGTCATAAGTCGTTGCTACCGTATCACTGCCCTCTCCCGTCCAATTGGTATGGAAGAATTCGCCACGCGGCTTATCAAGCCTCTCATAGGTGTGCGCTCCGAAGTAATCGCGCTGCGCCTGAAGAAGGTTGGCGGGCAGGAATTCGCATTTATATCCATCGAAGTAGTTGAGCGCCGAGCATAGCGCGGGCGCGGGTATGCCGTTTTGTATGGCAACACCGGCAACCCTCCTCCAGCCGGGTACACGCTTTTCAAGCTCTTCTCGGAAGTAGGGCGTGAGAAGCAGGTTTGTAAGGTCGGGATCGGCGTCATACGCCTCTTTAATCTTGCCTAGGAATACAGAACGGATTATGCAGCCGCCGCGCCACATAAGCGCTATGCCGCCATAATTAAGCTGCCAGCCATACGTCTGAGCTGCGGCGCGCATTAAAGTATAGCCCTGTGCGTAGGATATTATCTTGGCGGCGTAGAGCGCCTTGCCGAGGTCGTCGATAAAAGCGTCCCTGTCGCCGTCAAACGATACCGGCGTTTTTTCAAACAGCTTAGACGCAGTAACCCGCTCGTCCTTCATGGCGGAGAGGCAACGCGAGAATACAGCCTCGCCTATAAGCGTAAGCGGTACGCCTTCGTTTAAAGCGGATATGCCCGTCCATTTTCCCGTACCCTTCTGTCCGGCTGTATCGAGTATTTTATCAACAATCGGCAGACCGTCGGTATCGGCATAAGCGAGTATGTCCCGGGTAATCTCTATTAGATAGCTGTCCAGCTCGCCTTCGTTCCAACGCGCGAAAACTTCATGCATTTCCTGCGCGCTCATGCCCAGCACATCGCGCATTATATGGTATGTCTCGCATATAAGCTGCATATCGCCATATTCTATGCCGTTGTGAACCATTTTGACGAAATGACCGGCTCCGCTGCCGCCCACCCAGTCACAGCACGGCTCGCCGTCCACCTTGGCGCTTATCGACTGGAATATGGGCTTTACATACTGCCATGCCTCATGCGAGCCACCCGGCATTATGGACGGGCCTTTAAGCGCGCCCTCCTCTCCTCCCGATACTCCTGTGCCAATATAGAGGAGGCCTTTGCTTTCAACATATTCGGTACGGCGTATGGTATCGGGGAAATGCGAGTTGCCGCCATCGATTATTATGTCGCCCTTTTCAAGAAACGGCATTACCGCTTCGATGTAGTCATCTACCGGCTTTCCGGCTTTAACCATTATCATGATTTTGCGCGGCTTTTCAAGGTTTTGGACAAGCTCCTCAAGCGAATATGTGCCTATTATGTTTTTGCCCGCGGCTCTGCCGTTTATAAAGTTTTTAACCTTTTCGGTTGTGCGATTAAATACCGCCACCGTAAAACCTTTTGACTCCATGTTCATAACGAGGTTTTCGCCCATTACCGCGAGACCTATAAGCCCTATATCTGCTCTTTTCATATTACTCCCCCTTGCATTGTTACTGCGCTTATTACCGCTTTACTCTGGCGTTGCCCTGCCATATGCTCCAAACCTGCTCTTCATCAATGGGCAGCGCGTAATCGGTGAATGTTGTTGTGGCAAGCACGCCTGTCGCCCAGCCAAACTGTACCCATTTCTCCGGCTCCCAGCCCCTTAATATGCCATAAAGCAGGCCGCCCACAAAGCCGTCGCCCCCGCCTATGCGATCCAGTATCGATATGGGACGAGGATGAGCTACATGCCATGTGTCGTTGTTTAGCAAGATAGCGCCCCAAAGATGGTTATTAGCGTCGATTACCTCACGAAGAGTGTTGGCGAATACCGACGTTTGCGGGAACGCCCTTTTTACATTCATTATCATTTCTTTAAAGTTCTCTATCTTATCTGCCAGCTCACTGCCACCTTCTTTGGGGCCTTCTATGCCCAGGCTAAGCTGGTAGTCTTCTTCGTTGCCTATAAGTATATCGGAAGCTTTGGCTATGCGGGTAAATACATCCCTTAGCTCTTCTTCTCTGTTTTCCCAGAAAGAGGCGCGGAAGTTAAGGTCGAAGGAAATTAGGGTGCCGTGCCGCTTTGCAGCCTCTGCAAGTTCCAGACAGAACACGCCTGTCTCATGCGATAGCGCGGCTATAAGCCCGGATATATGCAGTATCTGCACGCCTTCTTGCCCGAATATCCTCTCAACGTCGAAATCCTTTATGTTGAGCGTACGCCCTACTTCGCCCGCCCTATCGTTATATACTCTGGGTCCGCGCGAACCAAAGCCGCTGTCGGCAATATTTATCTGATGGCGGCAGCCCCACGGGCCGTCCGGCTCAACCTCCTTGCCTTCATACGTCATATGCCTGGCCAGCAAGTCGCGTCTGATAAACTCGGCTATCGGGCTATCTTTAACAAAAGTGGTCAGCACCTTAACGGGCAAGCCGAGGGAAGCTGAAATGCTCGCCACATTGGTTTCGGCGCTGGTAGCATACAGCTTAAAATCGGTGCTCATATGCACCGGCTGCCTGTCAATCGGAGTAAGGCGCACTCCCATGCTTGTAGGTACGACCATAGAATAGGCAAAATCCTTTTTGAGTTTGTCCCGCATAACATTGTCTCCTTATCCCTATTTTATTAACGAAATACTATTAACAAAGATTATATATGTATATTATCACAGGCCGTTCAATCAGCCAATCGTTTTTAGGCTCAAATAAAAGAGGGGACACGGCGCCGCCGTTTCCCCGACACGCCGGACAGGCAGC
>JBMNTP010000032.1:0-20031 GCA_050945795.1 Christensenellales bacterium
TTGTGGAATAAAGATGCTAAAATATATATAAGGATGTTTGGTTATTGGATCTCGTGACAAGGTTTATGCCATATCTACCCATTTAAGCGGATTGAGAGGATAAATGACATGAAAATATCCAGACTCGAAGCGGTTTGCGACTTTGTAAATGAAAAAGGTATGGTTTCTCTTGACGATCTAAGGCAGGAGTTTGGAGTATCTATGAGCACGCTAAGGCGTGATATTAATGTATTATGCGAGCGCGGCGACTTAAAAAAGATGTATGGCTTTGTAACGAGAAATACAGACACCGAAGAAGCGCAGCTTTTTCATCCTAGAAGCGCGATACATACAGAGGCCAAGCGCAAAGCGGCGGGTATAGCCGCTCGCTTTATAAACGATAATGATGTTATTTTCATTGACAGCGGCTCGACCTGCTGCCTTATAATAGACTTCCTAAAGGATAGAAAAAACGTTACTATAATTACCAATAATCTCGATGTTATACTGCATTCAAAGCCGTATCCTAATCTCGATGTTTATGTACTCCCCGGCCTTTATAAAAGGCAAAACAACTCTTTTTCAATGCTTACAGACGATGAACTTTATAACAATTACAATATAAGAAAAGCTTTTTTAGCGAGCAGCGGAGTTACTCTTTCAAACGGTGTCGCGCATTCCGATCTTAGCGAGCGCATAATAAAGCGCAGCGCCATAAACAAGACGCGTGAAAAATACCTGCTGCTAGACCACGCTAAATTTAATAAAGACGCGCCGCTGTATTTATGTGATATTACTGAATTTACCGCCATATGTACCGACAGGCGGCCGCCGGAGGACTATGTTGTGTATTTAAATAAAAACGGCGTTCAGCTATATTATGATTAGGCGCGTGGCATAAAGCCAAGTGAGTCATAATCGGGCGTTAAATGGCGGACAAATGCTCAAAAGTGAAGCGAATACGCCGAAAAATAGCGCTTTATTATATAAGATAAAGATGAGAACAAGTTTTTGTATGTAAATATTGACAGGGTATGAGCGGGAAAGGTATATTAATTAACAAGTTCTATATGATTTTCGATTAAGATATGGTCTAACAGATGGAAAGTCCGCGCAACAATAACCATATGACTTACACATAATAAAAGGCTTATATTAAACGAAGAGAAGGTAGTTGGAGGTATAATGAAGATTATAGCTATTGACATAGGCAGCAGCTTTCTTAAAGCGTCCTTACTCGATCTTGACAGCTCCAAAGTTGTTGAGCAGAGAAAGGCGCCGTCGCCGTCGCGCCTTCCTTCAAAGGATCCGGATATTTTTGAAGTTCCGGCTATGAAATATGTTGATATAGTACGGGCGCTTGCTAAGGAATGGACAGCAAAGTATAATGATATTAGCCTGCTCCTTCTTTCAACCCAGATGCACGGTTTTGTGTACAGTTACAGCAAGGACGAGAAAGATGACCTGTATACCTCATGGCAGGATATGCGCTGTTTGAGGAATACGGGAGGCGAAAAGACGTACCTTGAATTGATGGAAGAAATGTTCCCGCCTAAAAGCATGGAAAAATGCGGGGTATACATAAAGCCGTCTATGGGCATGTGCAATCTCTACACTATGCTATCAGGAGGGGTTCCGCATGGCGGTACTCTTTATACAATAGGCTCTTATGTAATTTCAAAATTGACGGGAAACAACATCTGTCACGCTAGTAACGCCGCTCCGCTTGGGCTTATGGATGTAAAAAGCGGAATATGGGCCGAGGATATAATTAAAAAGGCGGGACTACGTGACATAACTCTGCCTAAATTGGCGGGAAATGATTTTGAGCCGTGCGGCTATTTCAAGGCAGCGGGCAAGGATATCGCTGTTTTTCCTGATTACGGCGATCATCAGGTTGCCACAGTAGGTTGTATGCCTACGGCGGGAGAAGGGCTTATAAATATTGCGACCGGCGCGCAGGTGGCTATGATAGCTGAGAAGTTTGAGCTGGGAGCGTATGAACTGAGGCCATATTTTGAGCGAAGATACCTAAAGACTATATCGAATATGCCGGCGGGGCGCGGCCTGGATGTGCTTATTAATTTCGCAAGCGGCATTATAAAAAGCGTTACAGGCACCGACGTTGCCTTAGACAATATATGGAACGCGGTTAAACGCGAGTATAAGCCGGATACCGGCGGTATTATAGTTAATACGAGTTTTTATGCCGCGCCTAACAGAATGGACGGCGGCAGCATCGGTGGTATAAGGCAAAGCAACCTTACGCTGTCTAGTTTGTTTGCGGCGGCGTTTGAAGATATGGCTGAGGCGTATAAGCAGAACTTGGAGGTGATTGGCGGAGAGAATAAATTATCCTCATTGGTGTGTTTTGGCGGGGTTTCGTGGAAGCTGCCGGAACTGCTTGCGGTTATAAAGAAGACGACCGATTTAAAATGTCGATTGCCTGATATAGAAGACGAGGCTTTGGCCGGATTATTCAGAATAGGGCTACGCTGCGCCGGATTGATAAAAAGTTTGGACGACAGGCTTGACCTGAGATTGAGCATAAATGCGGAAGGAAATTAGATAAAATGCTAAAACAGGACATTTGGGAACAGCGGGTTGTTTTTGGAACTATGATTTCTGAGGTAGCGACGCCGAATGTAATCAGGATAATGAAGGTTGCCGGCTTTGACTATGTTATTGTAGATTGCGAGCACGGATACTTCGATTTTTCGCAGTTGGCCAATATGGCGGCGGTTGGCAACGGCTTTGGTATGCCGGTTATAGTGCGCATACCGTTTATAGAGCGTGAGTTTATAACGAAAACGCTTGATATGGGGGCCGATGGCATACTCGTCCCTATGGTAAATACCGCCGACGAGGCAAGAAAGGTTGTTGAGTACGCGAAATATCCGCCTATCGGTAAGCGCGGCGTATCGACAACTCGGGCGCATACGAATTATATGCCGCCGCCTTTGTCAGAATATATGGATATAGCAAATGACAGAACGGTGGTATTGTTGCAGATAGAAACGGAGCAGGGCGCTCAAAACGCCGAAGAAATAGCCTCTATTGAAGGGATCGACGCTTTGATGATAGGGCCTAACGATTTGGCGGTGGACCTCGGCACGCCCAGTCAGCTTGATACGGAGCTTATGAGAGAGGTTATAGGCGGAGTGCTTGACAGCGCCAAAAAGGCGGGCAAACAATGTGGAATAATAGGATCGGATATTAAGTTTTTAGGAAAATGGAAGAATGAAGGCATGACCATACTTAGCCACGGCAGCGAGGTGGGCATGATAATGAAATCGGCCAAAGCGGCGTGCCATGAGTTCTCATTAATAAAATAAACGCAAAAGTGTAACGGAGGTAATATTATGCTTGAAATATCAAAGAACAATTTCGTATCGAAGGTTTGCGCAGATGTTGAGCTGCCGCGCATGATAAAAATAAGGCAGAAGTTTGATAAAACTCATATACCTGCCGAAGGTATAGACGCGGCGGTAAGAGCGGAGCTGGAGCGCGACGCTATCGCCTCAAGAATAAAGCCAGGTATGAGCATCGGCATAACATCGGGCAGCAGGGGCGTTGCCAATGTAGCCGCGATAACAAAGGCGATAGTAGACTTTCTTAAGGAAAAACAGGCTAAGCCGTTTGTATTCCCTGCCATGGGCAGCCACGGCGGAGCGACGGCTGAAGGCCAGCTTGAGATACTTGAAGGCTTTGGCATAACGGAAGAGAATATGGGCTGCCCTATAAAAGCGTCAATGGAGACTGTGCAAATTGGCGTTAGGGATGATGGAGAAGCCGTTCGTATAGATAAAATCGCTTCGGAGGCCGACGGCATAATAATTTGCGGCAGAATAAAAGCGCATACATCATTCCGCGGCCCCATCGAAAGCGGACTCGTGAAAATGGCTGTTATAGGCCTTGGCAAGCAGCATGGCGCCGAAACTGTTCATGCGCTGGGCTTCCCGGGCATGGATCAAAGGCTGATTCATGTAGGCCACATCATATGCGATAACTGCAAGATACTGTTTGGTTTAGGCACCATAGAAAACGCCTACGACCAGACATATAAAGTAGCCGCGCTTACGCCGGACGAGATATTTGAGAAAGAACCCGAGCTGCTTTTAGAGGCTAAAAGCAAAATGGGCAAACTGATGTTTAAAAATGCCGACCTGCTGGTTGTTGACAGGATAGGTAAGGACGTCAGTGGAGACGGCATGGACCCCAACGTTACAAACCGCTATGCCTGCCTGCCGTCGACGCCGGATAATATCTGCATACAGCGCATAGTCGCGCTAAGCCTCACAAAAGATACGCATCATAACGCCAACGGCGTGGGTATGGCTGATATAACGACACGCCGCCTAGCCGCCGATACCATACTTGATATAACTTATCCAAACGCGGTTACATCAACGGTGGTAGATGTTGTTAAAATGCCGCTTATAGTTGAATCGGATAAAATAGCGATACAGCTTGGATTGCGCATATGCAACGGCATTGACCGCGCTAATCCCAAAGTAATCCGCATACTCGATACAATGCATCTTGATGAGATATATATTTCCGAGGCGCTCAGAGAAGAAGCCGAGCAGTGCGAGGATATAGAAATAATCGGCGAGCCCGAGGAATGGAAATTCAACAGCGAAGGAAACCTTTGGTAGAATCGCGGCGGTTATAAACAATCGCGGCAACGCCTTTTAGAAAGGAGAGGATAGTTTCGAACTGAAAACCATGCCTAAACCTGGTGCGTGATGTTCAAGTAAAAACGTGTTTGGAGGAAAAAATGAAGATAAAAAGAGTAGTTTTTTAACGGTTGCGATTTTAATGATGTTTATGACAGCCTGTGGAAGTACGCAAACACCTACCGGCGACGCATCACCCGGCACCGCCCCTGACACCAAGACGACTGCACCCGCCAATACGGATGATGACGAAGGAGGCAAGCTAATAGTAGGCTGCCCGCAGCCGCTAACCGGTACCAACGCTATGGTTGGAGACGCCGCCCTTAAAGGCGCGCAGCTGGCCGTAAAACAGATTAACGATGCCGGCGGCATACTCGGTAAACAGCTTGAACTGGTGGTATACGATGATCAGGCATCGCCTGAGGAAGCGGTAAAGATAGCCACCAAAATGATCGAGGTAGATAAAGTTGACTGGATTTGCGGCTCGCTTATAAGCAGCTGTATGCTGGCGGCCGGCCAGTACTATGAAGAGGCAGGCATAATAACCTTTGGCACCGGCCTTAGCTCGACATGGATGGAGAAAGATTGGTCTTATGTTTTCCGCGCTTGCCCGAACAGCGGCTTCGCGATGCCCATACTTGCTCAGTATATGAAGGACATGGGCATTCAGAAAATATCAATCTTCCAGGGTCAGGACGATTCCTCCGCATCCGGAGCCGACGATATGAGAGCGGCATGTAAAGAAATAGGCATAGAAGTACTGACATCCGAAACATACGTTGAGGGCGATACGGATTATTCGGGCCAGATAGGAAAGATAATCAACTCCAAGCCCGACGCAGTCTTTAGCTCAACTTTCAGCGTAACCCAGTCTGCTTTTGCCAAGCAGCTGCGCCAATTCGGATATAAAGGTCTGGTTTTCAACAAGGAAACACTATCCGCCGACAACATAAAAGTTGCAGGCGACGCATCAAACTACTGGGCTTTCATGTTCCCATATATAACGTATGCTAGCATAGAGGAGTGCGATGTTCCGGTTATAAAGAAATTCCTCGAAGCTTATTACGAAGAGTTCAACGAAATGCCGTTCCATGACTGCGCATATCGTACATATGACAGTATGATGGTTATGGCAAAAGCAGCCGAAATAGCCGGCACGATAGACAGCGAGGCTGTTCGTGATGCGGTATCGACGATAAGCGATTTTGAAGGACTCGGCGGCACATATGATTTCACAAGAGGCGATCGCGAAGGTATTCATTCCTTCAACGCCTTTATAGTAGTGGACGAAAAGATCGTCGGCCTCGACAAATGGATTGAGGACGGAGAATATGAAAAGCTGAAGGCCAGCATAGGCTAAGATAGCTCTCTTCTCCGGTATTCACTGGGATGGGGCAGGTTAAAGCCGTTTTAACCTGCCCTTGTCCAAAGTTATGTGAAAGGCGGATTCCTAAATGCTTCTACAAATTATTATTTCAGGTCTTGTCATAGGAAGCACATACGGACTTATAGCCCTTGGCTACAGCCTTATATATAAAGCTTCCGGATTGATGAGCTTTGCTCAGGGGGATATGCTTACCTTGGGCGCCTTCCTTGGATATACTCTGTACGGCATAATGAAAATACCGTTCCTTATCACCATGATAATTGTGGTGATAAGTATGTTTCTTTTTGGCTTCGGCATAGAGAAAATGGTTATACGCCGGCTGGTAAGGAAGAACGCTCTCCCTATATACACAGTTCTAGCTACAATCGCAATATCTTTTATAATTCAAAACGGATCGATGGTAGGGTTCGGCTCAGAGATGAAGTATTTCCCGCCATTGCTGTCGATACGCTCCGTTGACATTATGGGCCGCGCCATACAGTCGGAGGCGGTGCTTTGCATAGCCGCTTCGCTGTTGTGCATGCTCGTATTTAACTTCTTTATAACCCGCACCTCGCACGGAACGGCGATGCGCGCCGCTGCCATGGATCCTATGGCGGCAAGAGCTTGCGGCATAGACGTATCGCTTACTACGGGTCTGGCTTGGGGAATGTCGGCGGGACTGGCGGCGTTTGCCGGAATACTGATAGGGCCGGTTTACGGAGTTTATACGACACTTGGAGCCGTTATAGGCCGCAAGGGCTTTAGCAGCGCCGTTATCGGAGGATACGGCAATATGCTAGGAGCCATAGTAGGCGGCGTTATACTCGGCCTTGTTGAAACGTTTATATCTGCTTATCTGTTCTCGGCTTATAAAGATTTAATCGCGTATACGTTGCTGCTGGTATTCCTGTTTGTCAAACCTACCGGCCTGTTTAACGAACGCGCGATTGCGGATTAGGAGAGGGTTGCGATGGACATTTTGAAGACAAAAGCCAAGCGGAACAAGCTTTTTACAGGCCTTGCCATCGCTGTCGTGCTGCTTGCTTTTCCCTATATATTAAACGGAGCATTCAGCTGGAATTATGGAGTGCTGCTGGCCTGCTTTTTCCTGCTTTATGTTATAGCGGTATCCGGCCTTGATGTAGTGTTTGGATACTCGGGTCAGATTTCATTGGGTCATGCCGCCTTCTTCGCCATAGGAGCGTATGGCTCGGTTATGATGCATGAATATTTTGGCCTGCCCATACCGCTAACAATGCTGTTAGGTACCATACTCGCCACACTTATTGGCGCACTTATCGCTTATCCCGCGTCTAAGCTGGTATTCCACTTCCTCTCGCTCGCTACAATTGCGCTAGGCGAGATAGTATATCAGTTTGTGGCGCAGTCGCCCGGCAATATAACCGGCAACTTCACCGGCTTTTTCACAGACACAATAAGCTTTTTCGGCTACAAGCTTGATAGCTACACAAAATACTATTATTTCTCGCTTATATGTACGGTGATTTTCCTGGCCGTTAAGGTAAACCTCGTTAATTCGCGGGTGGGCAGGGCGTTTATAGCTATACGCGAAAACTCGCATGCCGCCAACGGAATGGGGATAAACGTAAGAAAGTATAAAGTCATTGCGTTTGCCGTAAGCGCTTTTTTCACCGCCTTCGCCGGAGCCATGTATGCGCATCTGGTGCGGTTTATAAGCCCGGATACCTTTATGCAAAGGCAATCTGTAATGTTCCTTACAATGCTGCTTTTCGGAGGCACAGCGTCGCTTGGCGGCCCTATAATAGGCGTGCTTGCCATACAGGCGCTTAACGAGCTGCTGCGCAGCGCCGAGCGTTATCAGATGCTTATATACGGTGTGCTGTTGCTTATAGCCATAGTTGCTATTCCGGGCGGTCTTTATGGCGTATTAAAGGATATCGCAAGGCTAGTGAAAAGAGGTAAGAAAAATGCTGACGGTTGAGCATCTTACGATGGAATTTGGCGGGCTGATAGCCAATAATGATATCACTCTTACTGTGGATGAAGGCAGAATAACCGGACTTATAGGCCCCAACGGCGCCGGCAAGACTACATTTTTTAATGTGGTAAACGGCGTTTATAAGCCGAACAGCGGCACAATAAACTTTCTTGGCAAAAGAATAGACGGATTGCAGCCTTTTGAGGTAAACCAGCTGGGCATATCGCGTACTTATCAGGTAATAAACCTGTTTAAGAAGATGAGCGTTATGGACAATGTAATGGTGGGTATGCATTCGCGTATGAAGCAGGGCTTTTTCGCTTCCATGTTAAAAACAAAGGGCGAGAGAAAAGAGGAAGAAGAGTGCCGCGAGAGGGCGTATGAATGGCTAGAGTTTGTAGAACTTAAAGATCGCGCTTTTGAGCAGGCGGGCGCTTTGTCATACGGCGAGCAAAGGCGGCTTGAGATAGTGCGCGGCCTTGCCAGCAGTCCAAAGCTTATTTTACTAGACGAACCGGCGGCGGGCATGAATACCCGAGAAAAAGAATCGCTTAATGAATTGCTTGATGAGATAGTAAGGCACGGCGTTACAATACTGATTATTGAGCATGACATGAAGATGATTATGAACGTTGCGGATTATATTTATGTGCTGAACTATGGCAAAAAGCTGGCTCAGGGCACGCCGGAGGAGGTTCAGAACAATCCCGAGGTCATAGCCGCATACTTAGGGGAGGATTAATATGGCGCCATTGCTAGAGGTTAGAGATCTTCATTATTATTACGGCAATATACACGTCGTTAAGGGCATAAACCTGAAGGTGGAAAAGGGAGAGATTATAACGCTTATAGGCGCGAACGGCGCCGGCAAAACAACAACCCTTAGAACCATTTCCGGTTTGACTCCTGCGTCCGGTGTTAAGGGGGAGATTTTTTTCCAGGGCAAGCCTATACATAAGATGCCGGGAAATAAAATATTAAGGCTGGGACTGTCCCAGGTGCTGGAGGGAAGGCATATTTTCTCCAAGCTTTCGGTGCAGGAAAACCTTATGATAGGCGCTTATACAAGGAAAGATACAAAGAAAGTTAAAGATGATCTTGATCAAGTATATGCTCTTTTCCCGCGCCTGCTAGAGCGCAGAGAGCAGATGGGCGGCACTTTGTCGGGAGGGGAGCAGCAAATGCTGGCGATAGGGCGTTCGCTTATAGCCAGACCGGAGTTAATCCTTCTCGATGAGCCTTCACTTGGGCTCGCGGCGCTTATAGTTAAGGAGATATTCGCCTCGATAAGGAAAATCCGAGAAGAGGGCACTACGATTATGTTTGTGGAACAGAACTCAAAGATAGCCCTTTCAACGGCGGATAGAGGATATGTTATGCAGACCGGTGAGATAACTCTTGAGGATTCCTGCTCCGCACTTTTGCAGAATGAGGAGGTAAAGAAGGCTTATCTTGGCGTAAGCTAACGGAAAAATTTTAAGGAGATGGCAACATGAGTTTTAAAGTATTGCTCGCACAGGATGTTTCGGAGCCGGGTAAAAAGCTGCTGCGTGATAACGGGTATGAGTTGGTATTGGCGCCCGATGAGAGGGAGGAAACAATTATTAAGCTTATAGCCGATTGCGACGCGGTTTTCTCCAAAACGCTTTTTCTAAACGAGGAAATGCTAAAGGCGGGGAAAAAGCTTAAAGTAGTGGCGAAACACGGCGTCGGCGTTGATAATGTGGTGGATGTTAATACCGCTACAAAGCTGGGGCTTTATGTGGTAAGAACGCCGCTTGCCAATATGGACTCGGTAGCCGAGCATGCCATGCTGGCGATACTCGCACTGGCAAAGCAGGTGCTTGCTATGGACAAAGCAGCAAGGCGGGCAGACTTTGAAGCTCCTTTGCGTCATGAGATACACGATGTTGCCGGCAACACGCTCGGCATAGTGGGTATAGGCAATATAGGACGCAGCCTGGCGAAAAAGGCGCATATGGGTTTTGATATGAAAATTATAGGGTATGACCCATATGTAGATAAGGACACTTTGCCCGACTATATAGAATTAAAAGGAAATCTTGAGAGCTTGCTGCGTGAGTCGGACTTTGTAAGCTTGCATTTAAGCGCGTCGGAGCAGACGAAGGGCATGATAAACAAAGACACGCTAGGCATGATGAAGCCGAGCGCCTTTATTATAAACTTCTCGCGCGGCTCAAATGTAAATGAGGATGACCTATATTACGCGCTTTCAAACAAACGTATACGCGGAGCCGCTCTCGACGTATACGAGAAAGAGCCGGTCGATCCGGATAACCCGCTGCTTACCCTCGATAATATATTGCTGTCGCCGCATAGCTCGGCGCTTACCGCGGAGGCGATGGATCGTATGAGCTATCAGGGGGCGCAGGGTATAGTTGAGGTTTTAAGCGGCAAAGTTCCTTCATGGTGCGTTAATTATGAAGATGTGAATAATAGATAAACAGATAACAAGCGTTTATGCGTGTTTTAAAAGTTAGATGCTTTTATACGCGCTGCGCTTTTATGTCGAAGTTCGGCAAAATATAAAAAGGCGGTATTATTATGGACAAAATGAAATGCGTAAAAATCGAAGCAGCGAACAAGCTCAGTATAATTGAAAGGGATAAACCTGTTTTAAAAGAAGGCTATGCCATACTTAAGGTGCTGTATGGCGGCATCTGCGGTTCAGACCTTGGCACATATAAAGGCACCTTCTTTTACTCTAAATACCCTGTGGTGCCGGGACACGAGTTTTCAGCCGAGATAGCCGAGGTAGGCCCTAACTCATTAGGGCTTAAGCCGGGAATGATAGTAACTGCGAACCCGTATTTTAACTGCGGCAAATGCTATGCCTGCCGTCGGGGTCATGTGAACTGTTGCATGGCAAACAAGACAATGGGCGTAATGATGGACGGGGCGTTTGCCGAGTATATTGAGATGCCTATCGAGCGCGTTTATGACGGCAAGGGCATACCCGCGAAAGAACTGGCGGTTGTAGAGCCTTTCGCTATAAGCTATCATGCGGCTAAAAGGGCGGCTGTAAAGCCGGGTGAGCGCGTGTTGGTTGTCGGTGCCGGAACGATAGGATATTTAGCCGCGGCCGCCGCTAAGATGCTGGGCGCCGAGGTATATATATCGGATATTTCCCAGGCAAAGTTAGATTATGCTGCGAAGCTTGAGCCTGCCGGCACAATTTTAAATGACGACAATGACACTTTCGCACAAAAAATCAAAGATATTACCAACGGAGATGGCTTTGATGTATGCATAGAGGCGGTAGGTTTGCCGTCGACGTTTATGAATTGCATAGACGCCGCCGCTCACAGGGGCAGGGTGGTAATAGTCGGCATAGGCAAAACCAACCTCGACTTTTTCTACTCCATAATACAGACAAAAGAGCTTGATATATTCGGCAGCAGAAATGCCCTTAAAGAGGATTTCATAGAGCTTATTGATAAAGTAAACGCCGGAGAGGCAATAGACCTTTTGAGCGTTGTATCTAAGGAGTATTCTTTCCTCGAGGCCGAGCGCGCATTTAAAGAGACGGTTTCGGATATCGGCGGAAGGCTAAAAGTATTGCTCCGTTTCTAACGGCTGTAAACCGCGCCGCTTGGCGAGTCGGGAAATGGCGTGGCAAGCTGTACCAATATGAAAGAGGTGGCGAGCATTATGTTGTATCCTGAATCTTTTGTAAGGCATGAAGAAGACGAGCTTTTCGCCGATTTACGGCAGGGTGAGGATGTACTTGTAGCGCGCGGCGGAGGCAGATTGTATTTAGAGCTTGAAGGTGTGGAGACGGAGGGCGTAAAGCTTTGCCGCATGGACAATAAAAATAGGCGGGTGCTAAACGGCTATCTTTCGTATACCGCTCCTACCGCGATAGGCAGGGAAGCGGCGTCGTTCGGACTGGGCGATAGGCTTGGGGTATGCGGCCCAGCGCTACTTGATGCGCTTGCCGGCTGCCCTGTTATGCCGGTATTGGCGCAGCAGAGCCTGCGCGAGCTTACGCTTACCAACAGAAGCTATCATGACGTTATGGACAGCGCTTCATGGGCGGTGTTTAAGCGCGGCTGGAAGAGGGGCTGGGCGGCTGATGGAGATCATCTTAAGCATTATGATGATATAAGCGCGGCTATATCTTACGGCTGTACCATGATAACGCTGGATTGCTCCGACGCATTATCGCCAGAGCCGAAAACGGATGCAGAGCTAGAAGAGAGGTATCAGAAGCTGGACGCCGGACTTCGGGAAATATATGAGAAGAAGTATATAGGGAATAAGGAGGCGGTATCTTTAGGCGCCGACTTTAGCAAGCGTGAGCTTATGTCGGTGGCGGTGGTTTACTCAGGAGCCGCAGAGCTTGCTAAAAGAGTGTATTTTGAGCTTATAAAGACGGCGGATCGTGAAATCGATCTAGAGGTTTCCCTCGATGAAACGGCCTGCACCACTACATACTGCGCACATTATTTTGTAGCACGCGAGCTTGCCGATGCCGGAGCCGAGATAATGAGCCTTGCGCCGCGATTTGTAGGTGAGTTCCAAAAGGGCATTGATTACATAGGCGACATCGCCGAGTTTTCGGATGATTTACTCGCCCACGCCCGCATAGCAAAGCATTTCGGGTATAAAATAAGTGTGCATTCGGGCAGCGATAAATTCAGCATATTCCCTTATGTCGGCGAGCATACCGATAAGCTTTTCCATATAAAAACGGCGGGGACGAACTGGCTGCAATGCATAAGGATGATAGCAGCCGAGCAGCCGCAGCTCTATCGAAAAATACACCAAAAGGCTTTGGAGTCTTTTGATAAAGCGGCAGCCTATTATGTTGTTCATGCCGATCCTGCGGCGGTGCCGGATATTGGAGATATGAAGGATATGCAGCTTGAAAGCCTTTTTGACAATAACGATTGTCGGCAGCTTATACACATAACATATGGCTTTATACTGCAAGATAAAGAGCTTCATAGCGCTATATACCACACGCTAGAAGAGAAACGGGAGCAGCGGGATAAGTATGTTAGCGGGCATATTGATGCGCATATAAAAGCTTTAGGTTTCTAAAGAGCGATAATAAAAAAAGTGTGCTTGCGCACACTTTTTTTATTTGCTTTATTAACACTTACCGCATCCTATTTTTTAAAGTCAGCGCGTGTTATGACGTTCTTTATCACAGGTGTCTGGTTCTCGGTGTAAGCCAGGTTCTGTGTTGTTGCGCCTATCTGCTGCTCGTTGAACGAGTATAGAGTTGCAACGCCCTGTACTTCGCCGAGATCCTGCATGGCTTCCTGTATAGCGGCGGGATCCTGTGAACCAGCTTTTTCGATAGCCGCTTTGAGTATTGTGAGTATGTCGTAAGCGGAGGAGCTGTTCATGTCAGCTTCTATGCCGTATGTTTCGCGATACTCAGCCGCAAAGCTCTTGCCGGGCTCTGTTTCGATTGTGGGAACCCAGTCAGCTATTGAATACCAGTCGTTTGCAGCGTCGCCAGACAGGGAAATTGTTGTTGAAGCAGCGGCGTCCGGGCTGCCCAGCTTGATGATATCGCTAAGGCCGGCGTCTGCCATGCCCATCTGTATAAGAGCTGCTTCGTTGGGGTGAGCTATCATAACGATACCGTCAACGCCCGCTTCTTTTGCCTGGCTAAGGAAGCCGGCAAACTGCTTTTCGTTAGTTGTGAAGGAGAGAACTATCGCCGGCTCAACGCCGTATTCCTTCATGAACTTGATTGTATTGTCGGCAAGGCCCTGTCCGAAAGCGTTTGTATCATGGATAACGGCTATTTTCTCGGCTTTAAGCACGTTTACAATAGCGTCAGCCAGCGAAGCGCCGGTGCCTACGTCGTTAATACGGTTCTGGTATGAGTAGGGGTTGTCCGGAACAGCTTCCGCGAACCTTACGCTGGAGCCGTGGACGATGGAGGGTATTTCATACTGCTTAACAAAAGGCAGTGTCGCCAATCCCTGGTTGCTGTACTGTCCGCCGTAGATGGCGCTGATGTCGCCGCGCGAAGCCAGCTTATGATAAGCGTTTGCCGCGCCGGTTTCCGTATGCTGCGTGTCCTCGTAAACAATCTCAACCTGCTTGCCAAGGATGCCGCCTTCAGCATTTGTTTTCTCCAGCCAAAGTTCAGAAGCGTCCTGACAGAATTTGCCTGTCAAAGCGCCCGCGCCGGTGAGGGGCAGATAGCAGCCGATATAAATTTTATCAAGCTTGTCAAACTCGCTATCCGAAACGGGGGATGCATCGTCCGTTGACGGCGCCGCGGAATCTGTTGCCGGAGCGTCCGTAGCGGGACTGGGGCTAGGGCTGTCCTGTGCTGTGCAAGCTGCCGCTGCGAAAATCAGGCAGAAGATGAGCAACAGGGAAATCAGCTTTTTCATGTTTGTACCTCCAAATTGTTTTTGATGCCGCTTTTTATTCGCGTATCGCGAAGGAGCGGTTTTATATGTACGGCCATAAGGCCTGTTACATACTGGCTAATTTACCGAGATAGGCCTCGAGTACTGCGGGGTCGTTCCTCAAATCCTCGGGAGCGCCGCCGGTTACTATACGGCCTTGTTCAATAACATAAGCATGGTGTGATACTTCAAGCGCCAGCCTGGCGTTTTGTTCAACGAGAAGTATCGGAAGGCCTGTTTTGTTTATATCGACAATTGTTTTGAACAGTTCTTCAACAACTATCGGCGCAAGACCCATTGAAGGCTCGTCAAGCATAAGCAGTTTGGGACGTCCCATTATAGCGCGTCCTATAGCTAGCATCTGCTGCTCGCCGCCAGAAAGGCTCCATGAAAGCTGGTTTTTGCGCTCCAAAAGCCTTGGAAAAAGATCATATACAAAATCCAACTCTTTTTTAAACGAACCTTTACCAAAAACGCCGCCCCATGCCACGGTGCCTATTTCAAGATTCTCTCTAACCGTTAGGCCAGGGAAAACCAACCTGCCTTCAGGAACATGAAGTATACCGGCTGAAGTAATATCCCTAGGGGTTTTGCCCAGCATTTCACGGTCTTCATACTTTATGCTGCCGGTGCATTTAATCATGCTCGATATAGATTTAAGCAAAGTTGATTTACCAGCGCCGTTGCTGCCTATAAGGCAGACTATCTGTCCGGCTCCCACGCTTACATTTATACCCTTAAGCGCTTCGATTGAACCGTAATATGCGCGAAGATCTTTTATCTCTAACATACTTCTTCCCTCTGCTTTCCAAGATACGCCTCAATTACCTGCGCATCTTTCGACACTACGCTGGGTACATTGTCACATATTACCCGGCCAAAGTTAAGCACGGTTATTTCATCGCAGTTGTTCATTACCATATCCATACGATGCTCAATAAGCACAACTCCTGTACCGCGCGATGTGGCAAGCTTAAGGAGAGCAACGGCGCGCTCAATCTCTGCGTCGTTTAGTCCGGCTGCCGGTTCGTCAACAAGCATTGCTTTAGGGTTCGTAAGCATAGTGCGAACGATTTCAAGCAGCTTGCGCTGGCCGTAGGGAAGAGCGCTTATCGAGTCAAATTCATCGAATTCAAATCCCGCGACTTCCATAAGCGTTGACAAATCTTTTTTAAAGTCAGCGCCCTTTTTATTCATAAAGGAGTTAAAGAATCCCATTTGGTCATTAAGGTCTGTCGCCAAAAGCAGATTATCCTTTATGCTGGAGCGCTGCAAAAAGCGCGGAGCCTGGAAAGTACGTCCAAGACCCATGCGAGCGCGGTTGTACGGCGCCATCTTGGTTATATCTTTGTCTAAAAACGTTATACGGCCGGCATCGACAGGGTATATGCCGCTTATAAGGTTCAATATGGTTGTTTTACCGGCTCCGTTCGGGCCTATAAGACCGCGAATAGCACCGGGGTATACTTTTATATCGACGTCCTTCGCTGCGACAACGCCACCGAAGTTTTTGCATACGCCGTTAAGCTCAAGCACTGGTTTCATATTTTTCCTCCTTGTCTTGCTCCGTATCGTCCACCGCAGGAGTTTTGCGGCGAGTAATGCGCATAAGCAGATCCTTAACCATACCCGCTATTCCCATAGGCATAAATACCATAACTATTATTACGCCTATGCCGTATACGAGCTTGTAATAAGTCTGCATAAAGCGCATAGCCTCAGGCAGAATTGTAAGCAATACCGTGCCCACGAAAGCGCCTACCGTGCTGGCGACGCCGCCCAGCATAACCATTATAAGGAATATACCGGAGTGGTCAAAGGTGAAGGCTTCAGCGCTTAGGTATGTGTTAACGTGAGCGTAAAGCGAACCGGCTATTGCTGCGAAAATACCCGCTATTACAAAACCCACTACCTTTGTTCTAAATACGTTAACGCCAAGGCTGTTAGCAGCTATCTCATTGTCACGCACCGAAGCCAGCGAACGACCGAGCGACGATGTACGTACGCGATGAACTATAAGGCCGCATATTATAGAGAAGCCAAATATTATATAGAAGTAATCAAGTGGTGAGCTCGCCGTCATAAAGCCAAGGTCCAGAGGGGGAATGCCGGGCAAACCTTCCGCTCCGCCTGTCGCCTCTTTCCAGTTAAGCATAACAACGAAGAGCACCTGCACCAAAGCTATGGTTGCGAAGGCAAAATATGTACCCCTAAGCCGGAACAACAGCAGTCCAATTATAAGGGAGAATATTCCCACAATCACTATGGATAATACCAGGCATAAAATCGGGTGGAGTCCGAAGCGTACTGTACCTATACCGGTTACAAACGCGCCTATACCCATCATGCCCGCGGTTGAGAAAGTGACCTGGCCGCCCATGCCGAGTATTATGGATAATCCATAAACGGCAATTGTCGATATAAGCGCATTACACATAACGGTAAGCATGTAAGCATTGCTATATATGCGAGGAATAAAAATTCCAAACAGTATCGCGGCGACGGCAAGTATATACCATTTATATTTACTCAATTTCTGCAATTACTTTCACCTCAGGCTTTCTCTGCAATCTTCTCACCGAAGAGTCCGCTCGGCCTTATAAGCAATACTGCTATAAGCACAAGGAAAACAACGGCGTCTTTGTAAGTGGAGGTAAGAATTATACTGTATGATTCGATTATACCTATAAGTATACTTCCTATGACGGCGCCTTTTATTGATCCGAAGCCGCCAACGACTATGCCGGCGAAGGCTTTAAGAGCAAAAACGCCAAGAGTTTGTGAAACGAAGAAAATAGGTCCGGACATCCATCCGGCTATACCCGAAAGTGTCATGCTTATCATATAGGTAGCTACTATTGTTACGATGGTAGGAATACCCATGAGTTCTGCGGCATAGCGGTTTTGAGCAGCAGCCTGCATAACGCGGCCTAGTCGCATTTTTTCAAACAGTGTAAATACGAGAGCGATTAGTACAGAGCTTACCGCTATTATAATAAGATACTGGTAACCGAGAGTAGCTCCTCCGATGGAGATGGTGCCTTCGGCAAACATCGGCATCTTAAGCGGTATCGGCCCCCATATAATCCGAACCAGCTCTTTAAGTGCCATCGAAGCGCCGAGAGTGCTTATAGTTACACATACCGGCCATTCTGCATTTCTAAGCGGCCAATAAACGCTGAACATGAAAAGCGCACCGAAAATAGCGAATATAGCCACAGCGCATACCAAAACCGCCAATAGCGGCATTCCGGCCTGAACTGTGAGCATAAAGGTAATGTAGGCGCCTGCCATGAAGAGCTCGCCGTGGGCGAAGTTCAATACTCCTACGGCTTTAACTATGAGAATAAGCCCCATAGCCATAAGAGAATATATCATGCCCATTGAAATGCCTACTAGCAATAATTGAAGCCACATGGTGTTCTCCCCTTTGCATAATTTATTTGTAGGAATCTATGTCCATCCTATTAAAGGTTGCGAATAATAAAACCTCATATCGCTTTATGCAAGCACAAAACGGATCTGCACCCGTTTTTGATAGAGGTGTGCGCGCGTTGGAAAAATCTTATGATGTTTTATGACCTTACACTAAGCTTAAGCAAGTGTGGTGTTTAAGCAATTGATGTCTGAAATTTAGCCGGCATTTATGAAAAAAGGCACCTCAGCCCGATGTTCATAAATGTACTTATAAATATGCATGTCCAACACCACAGGAACATTTTAGCATAGCGTTTTGTAATTGTCAATGTCACAAAAATGTCAGTAATCATAGTTATAATGTCCAAAAGAAAGCCACTAACAAAGGGCAATTCTCTGTTTACGGCCAAGTCTAGACGCGCGATTCCACGTATTAGCCGGATGCAGGCAATATATACATTTTAGCGCTTTTGTACATTGTTGAATTGGCTTTAACGCTCTGATATACTGGGATAAACTTAGTAGCTTTTATGAGCTGATAAACCATTATTCCCTATAAAGTAAAATTATTTTTACATTGAAAATACCCCAAAACCAGTGAATTTACTAAAACTTTATATTGACAGTAGAATATGCTGCTGCTCCTCCGCCGCTTATAGGCGGGCGGCTGTAGCATTAAAATACCAATAAAGAATCGGGCATATAGGAAAGCCATTCATAAAAGATTTTATACACGCAGCCAGAGATACTTAAGACTAAGAACGATTGCATATCGTCGATATTTTAAAATCGGCAAAACCGGCTGACGGCCGACAAATATGCGTTAAATACAAACCGTAGAAAAGGAGTGGCGTGAGCGTGAAAAAGATTATTAATTCAAATGAAAGCATTGTTGAGGAAATGCTGTCCGGATACCTGGCGGCTTACAACAGGTATTACGATCCGATACCCGGCTACAACGCTTTAAAGCTTAAGGAGAGCAGAAAAGATAAGGTCGCGATAGTTATAGGCGGCGGTAGCGGGCATGAGCCACTATTTTTTGGTTTTGTAGGAAAAGGGCTTGCAGACGCTGTGGCCTGCGGCAATATATTCGCCGCGCCAAACCCGCAGCTTATACTCGAAACGGCAAAGTCGGTAAGCGAGGGCAAAGGCGTATTGTTTATTTACGGCTGCTATGCCGGGGACAATATGAACTTTGACATGGCGGAGGAGCTTTGTGAGTTTGAGGATATAGAGACGGCGCATGTCAGGGTATGGGATGATTGCGCCTCCGCCCCGAGAGAGAGGGTGGAGTCGAGGCGTGGTATAGCCGGCGATGTATATGTTATAAAAGTTGCGGGCGCGGCAGCCGATGCGGGGCTGAGCCTTGAGGAAGTGGTGCGTATAACCGAAAAGGCGCGCGACAATATAAACACAATAGGCCTTGCCACACATCCCGGTTCAATACCCGGCATAAACAAGCCTACCTTCGAGCTTGGCAATGACGAAATTGAGTTCGGCCTCGGCCTTCATGGCGAGCCGGGCATTGAAAGGACGAAAATGCAGCCGGCCGCAGCTATGGTTAAGAGAATGTTCAATCTGCTAAAAGACGATATGAAGCTCAAGCGTGGCGATGAGGTGGCGGTGCTGGTAAACGGCCTTGGCTCAACCACATTGCTGGAGCTTGGCATAGTATACAACGACCTTGACAGGCTTATGAAAGCGGAAGGCCTTATAGTGCATGACGCCGAGATAAAGAACTACTGCACATGCCAGGAGATGGGCGGTTTCTCAATAACGATACTTCGGCTGGATGACGAAATCAAAAAATATTATAATGCTGCCTGCGCCTCGCCATATTACGCCAGGGAGGAGATCGTGTAATGCGCGCTATAGATATAAATAGTACGGTTGATATGATTCGATTTGTCTGTGACGCCATAATAGAGAGCAAAGATCTTCTTACCGATGTGGACAGCCGCACCGGCGACGGCGATCATGGCATGGGCATGGCGGGTGGCATGGCAAAGGCAAAGGCGGCGCTTGAGGCCGGCGCGCCTTTTAGCGACATAGCCTCGATATTTAAAACGACGGGCATGGCGATGCTAAACTCAATGGGCGGCGCGTCGGGAGTTATATTCAGCTCCATGTTCCTTGGCGGCGTAAAAGGCATGGGGGATATAAAAGAGCTTAACGGCGCCGCGTTCTGTGCGGCTATGGCCGACGCTCTAACCGCTATAAAGC
>JBMNTP010000033.1:0-19441 GCA_050945795.1 Christensenellales bacterium
TACCGACGTTATCGCCGCTGTCAGTGTTGTCTTGCCATGGTCTACGTGACCTATCGTTCCTATGTTTACATGCGGCTTCGTGCGCTCAAATTTTGCCTTCGCCATCTCTTTCTTTCCTCTCTCCGGAGTGATTCCGGTATATCAAAATTAATTATTTTATTTAAGCAGCCCAGCGGCTTACTTTCCAAGCAGCTTTTCACTTATGCCTTTTGATACCTCGTCATAATGCGAAAACTGCATAGTAAACGTTCCGCGCCCTTGCGAGCGTGACCTTAGGTCTGTGGCATATCCAAACATTTCGCTAAGCGGCGTAACCGCCCTTATCGAGTTGAGTATGCCCCTTGATTCCATGCCTTCTATGCGCCCGCGCCTAGCGGTAAGATTACCCATTACATCGCCCATATATTCCTCAGGCACAATAATCTCAACCTTCATCATAGGCTCAAGCAGCACCGGAGCGGCTTTTGCCACCGCTTCTTTAAGCGCCAGCGAACCGGCTATTTTATAAGCCAATTCAGATGAGTCAACCTCATGCGAGCTTCCGTCTACCAGTGTCGCCTTAAAGTCAACAACCTCAAACCCGCCAAGCGGGCCACTGCGCGCGGCTTCTTGAATACCTGCGTCAACAGGCGCTATGTATTCTCTAGGCACCACGCCACCAACGATTTTGCTTTCAAAGACATATCCACTGCCCGGCTCAAGCGGCTCAAGCTCTATCACGCAATGACCGTACTGACCATGCCCTCCGGTCTGGCGCACATATCTGCCCTCCGCCTTAACCTTTTTGCGTATTGTTTCTTTATAAGCAACTTGCGGCCTGCCCACCGACGCCTCGACTTTAAACTCTCTAAGCATACGGTCGACTATTACCTCAAGATGCAATTCGCCCATTCCGGCGATAATCGTTTGGCCCGTCTCTTGGTTGGTATAAGCCTTAAACGTCGGGTCCTCCTCAGAAAGCTTCTGAAGCGCTACCGACATTTTGTCCTGTCCGGCTTTCGTCTTAGGCTCTATCGCTACCTGCACAACAGGCTCCGGGAATTCCATAGACTCAAGTAGCACCTGGCTGTTCTCAACGCACAGCGTATCACCGGTCGTTGTGTCCTTAAGCCCTACCATAGCCGCTATATCTCCGGCATAAACCTCGGATACCTCTTCTCTATGGTTAGCGTGCATAAGCAGTATCCTGCCTACCCTTTCGCGTTTACCCTTTGTGCTGTTATAGACGTAGCTGCCGCTTGAGAGTTTTCCTGAGTAAACCCTAAAGAACGCCAAGCGCCCTACAAACGGGTCGCTGAGTATTTTAAACGCCAGCGCCGAAAAAGGCGCTTCGTCACTCGACTCTCGGGTAACAACTTCCTCTGTCTTCGGTTTAATACCCGAAATAGGAGGAATGTCCGAAGGTGCCGGCAGATAATCTACTATCGCGTCCAGCAGCGGCTGAACACCCTTGTTCCTGTAGCTTGTTCCGCATACAACAGGCGTAACCTCAACGGCAATCGTCGCTTTTCTTATGCCGTTTTTGATTTGCTCCTGCGTTATCTCCTCGCCGGCGAAATATTGTTCCATCAAAGCCTCGTCGCTGGCAATAACACTTTCCATAAGCTGCTCATGGTACTTATCCGCCAATTCCCTCATATCCTCGGGAATAGGACGCCATTCGCACTCCTCAGCCTTATCGCCAGTATAGACTAATGCTTCCATGCGCACGAGGTCTATAATGCCTTGAAACTCCGACTCGCTTCCTATAGGAATCTGAATCGGCATAGGATGCGCGCCCAGACGGTCTTTCATCATTTCAATTACATTGAAAAAATCCGACCCGACTATGTCCATCTTATTTATATAAGCAAGTCTTGGCACGCTGTATTTGTTCGCTTGTCTCCAAACGGTTTCGCTCTGCGGCTCAACTCCGCCTTTGGCGCAAAAAACCGCCACGGCCCCGTCTAGCACCCTAAGCGAACGCTCGACTTCGACGGTAAAGTCAACATGCCCGGGCGTATCGATTATATTCAACCTAACGCCCTTCCAGTAAGCAGTTGTAGCCGCCGACGTTATAGTAATGCCGCGCTCCTGCTCCTGCGCCATATAGTCCATTGTTGCAGTACCTTCATGGACTTCCCCTGTTTTATGAAGCTTTCCGGTATAGTACAATATGCGCTCGGTAGTCGTTGTCTTACCCGCGTCTATATGCGCCATAATACCGATGTTTCTCGTCTTCTCCAAAGAATATTGCCTAGGCATGTTTTCCCTCCTTTCCGTCATTAGTTCCAATATCCAAATTTGATGTCATACCAGGTTTACCACTTGTAATGAGCAAATGCCTTGTTAGCCTCCGCCATCTTATGCGTATCTTCCCTCTTCTTTACGCTCATTCCGGCGTTATTAGAGGCATCAAGAATTTCATTCGCCAGCCTTTCCCTCATGGTCCTTTCGCTGCGCCTGCGCGAATAATCGACAAGCCACCTAAGGCCCAGAGTCTGTCTGCGTTCCGTCCTTATTTCGATCGGCACCTGATAAGTGGCGCCGCCAACCCGCCTAGCCTTAACTTCCAGCATAGGCATTATATTCTGCAAAGCCTCCTCGAAAACCTCGAGAGGCTCGCGCCCGCTCTTTTCCTTAATAATATCAAAGGCACCGTAGCAAACTCTTTGCGACGTTCCCCTTTTTCCATCCAGCATTACCTGGTTTATGAGTTTAGTAAGGATTATGCTGCCGTATATAGGATCGGGCAACACTTCGCGGCGGGGTACAAAACCACGTCTTGGCATATATTTCCCCTCCTTGCCAATAATTATAAATTGCACGGGCATTTTTAGCCCGAAAAAACCTCTTTAAGCCTTCTTCGGCTTTTTAGCGCCATAACGCGAACGGCCCTGCCTGCGTTTGTCAACGCCGGCCGCATCAAGTGCGCCGCGTACAATATGGTATCTCACGCCGGGCAGATCTTTTATCCTGCCTCCGCGGATAAGCACAACGCTATGCTCTTGCAGGTTGTGGCCTATGCCGGGAATGTACGCCGTACCTTCCATGCCATTTACCAGCCTGACCCTCGCAATTTTCCTCAAAGCCGAGTTGGGCTTTTTAGGCGTCATAGTCCTCACCGCAAGGCATACCCCGCGTTTCTGAGGGCTTTCCTTCAAAATAGGTGAATTGGATTTATACTCCACCTTGCTGCGGCCCTGCTTTAGCAATTGGTTAATTGTCGGCATTACTTTTCCTCCTTTCAGGAAATATTGTTATTATCCAATCTATAAACAATCCCCCTGCAACCCACAAGGGAGTATTGGTCTTAATAAGGCAGCTATTCGGTAATACCCGCTGCCGCCGCCTCGCGCTTTATGCCACAGGCTTCTCCAAGCTGTTTCATACTCGGCACCACATCATACGGCACACCCGAGCTTTCAAGCTCTCCTGTCAGCGTATCAAACAGCTTAGCGTCGCAATCTTGCGCTATAAACGCCTTCTTTAGCTTTCCCGCCTTAGCCTCACGCAACACCTGCCGCGTTCCCGCGACGCATTTTTGTCCTTTATCCAACCGGCTTAACATAATCAATGCCTCCATTGTAAAATGGGCAAGCTAAACCTGCCCAAGTCGGGACACTCCGCCATTTTATCATTAGAAAATGCCTGTGTCAATATATTTAGCTCATCCTAAGCCAAATTGCCGCTTATAAATAACTTGGCGCTCAGCAATTAAAAAAGTGTGCAAAGCACACTTTTTAATAAGCTAAACGGTATACTCCGATGCAATCCCGCCGCGCCCCGCGTTTACGGGTCGTATCTGTTCGGACTTTTGCGTGACTTAAAGTCGAGCGGCAAATGCTCGTGCTTCACTCCGCCCGCCCATACTCGCCAGCCCTTATCGATCATCTCATTTAAGGCCGGCACCTCCTCGGCGTTAAGCGCGGTATCTCCTTTAGCTTCCTTTATAATATTGTCGCGTATTAACGATGCCGCGCCGGCTCCCACAAGCGCCGATATCGCCATTATTACAATCGGCCACGGAAACGACAACGCGCTTCCTATCGCCGGTATCATAAACGCTACCAGCAACAGCAGCGGCAGCCCCACCGTCATAAAAGGGCGTATAAAGCCTATCCAGAAATGGCGCCTCCGACATTTGGCGCATGACGCCATCTCTACCGGTATAAGCGAGCCTATATCGCTTCTAACTTCCTTACCCAGCCCGAACAGCAGCCTCTTATGAGCCGGCGGTTCTTCATGCGCCATATAAACTGTAGCGTACGACGACGTCGGCTCCGGCTTTCCCATGCACAAAACGCATTTATCGCTGTTTTTTAGCCGGTCTATTCCTTCATCAGGGAATAGGCTCTGCGTAATGGCCAGCCCCTCCCTCATGCTTGCTATTTTGTCGTCCTTCTCATCTTTTAAAAAGCACTTTTGACAATCGGCAGCGCGGCCGGCGTTTACATTGTGGCAAATAGTGCTATCCCTAAGCAAACAATCCTTCATAGCAGCCCCTTTCGGTTTCAGCCTTCAACACCTAAAAGCTCTATCTGCTCCAGCCCCTCTAGCATGTCCTCTGCGCCGGGCACCTCCCTGCGCACCACATCCGTTTGGACTTCTATATTCTTATACCGCTTCATTCCTGTTCCGGCGGGTATAAGCTTTCCTATTATTACGTTTTCCTTAAGCCCAAGCAGCGGATCGGTCTTGCCCTTTATAGCTGCCTCGGTAAGCACTCTCGTGGTTTCCTGGAAGCTGGCGGCGGAAAGGAAGCTGTCGGTAGCGAGCGACGCCTTTGTAATGCCCAGCAGTACGCGCTTGGCTATAGCCGGCTGTCCGCCCTTTTGTATAACTTCCTCGTTGACCGTCTCAAAGCGGAAAATATCAACAAGCTCCCCGGGCAGCATATCGGTATCGCCGCTGTCCTCTATCCTAACCTTCCTGAGCATCTGGCGTATAATAACCTCAATATGCTTGTCGCTTATATCAACGCCCTGCTGCCTGTAAACAATCTGCACTTCCTTAAGCAAATACTTTTGCACGCTGGTTATGCCTTTTATTTTCAGTATCTCATGCGGGTTTATCGGGCCGTCGGTAAGCTCGTCGCCCGCCTCAACAATGTCGCCCGGCGCAATCTTAAGCTTAGAGTTAAACAGTATCTGATGAGCAGCCGATTCGCCTTCCTCGTTTGATACTATAATCTCCTTCTTTTTGCGCGTATCGTTTATACTTACGGTACCGCCAATTTCGGCTATAACCGCCTGGCCCTTCGGCTTTCTCGCCTCAAACAGCTCCTCAACACGGGGCAAACCATGCGTTATATCGTCTCCCGCTACGCCGCCGGTATGGAAAGTACGCATTGTAAGCTGCGTTCCCGGCTCGCCTATCGATTGCGCGGCTATTATGCCTACCGCCTCTCCTATAGCAACCGGCTCACCGGTTGACATGTTCGAGCCGTAGCATTTGGCGCATACGCCCTGCGAACTGCGGCAGGTAAGCACCGAGCGGATTTTGGCACTGGTTATGCCGGCCTTAGTAATCTTTTCAGCCGCCATATAATCTATCATATGATTTGCCTTAACTATCACTTCTCCGGTAGCCGGCGAAACAATGTCCTCAACGGCAAACCGCCCTAAAATCCTGAACTTAAGCGGCTCTATAAGCTCCTTCTCGTTCATAACGTCGGAAACATCTATACCCCTTACCGACACTCCGTCTTTCTTGAAGCAGTCATCCTCGCGTATTATTACATCCTGACTAACGTCAACAAGCCGTCTTGTAAGGTAGCCGGAGTCCGCCGTTCTAAGAGCGGTATCGGCAAGCCCTTTTCTGGCTCCGTGCGTCGATATAAAGAACTCAAGAACGGTAAGTCCCTCGCGGAAGTTAGCCCTTATCGGTATCTCTATAATTTTACCCGACGGGTCGGCCATAAGTCCGCGCATACCAGCAAGCTGTCTTATCTGGTTCGTGCTGCCACGCGCTCCGGAGTTCGCCATCATGTATATCGGGTTAAATCTGTCGAGAGAATCCATAAGCGCATCGGTAACCTCTTTTGTAGTGCGCTCCCAAATGCGTATAACATTGTCGCGGCGCTCCTCTTCGCTCAAAAGTCCCCTCTTAAACATCTTCTCTATTTCGTGAACCTGACCCTCGGCATTTTTAAGCAGCGTCTTTTTGGCTTCGGGAATTGTTATATCCGAAACGCTGACCGTAACCGCTCCTCTTGTCGAGAACGCAAAGCCCAGCCTCTTTATCTGGTCAAGCACGATAGAAGTCTTTGTCGAGCCGTGCTTATGGAAGCACAGATCAACTATCTTCCCAAGCTGCTTTTTATCTATCAGATGGTTTATCTCTGTCTGATACCAGTTTTCATCAACATCGCGGTCTATAAACCCGAGATCTTGCGGCAGCGCCTCATTGAATATAAGCCTCCCCGCCGTAGTCTCAAGCATTTTATGCTCTACTTTACCGTTAACCTCTCTCGTGCGCCTTACCTTTATAATAGCCTGAAGGTCTATGCCGCCGGTCTGGTAAGCCATAATAGCCTCATCGGCAGAGGAAAACACACGACCCTCGCCTTTTGCGCCCGGCCTTTCTATGGTCATATAGTATGTGCCTATAACCATATCCTGCGTCGGGCTTACAACCGGCCTGCCGTCCTGCGGTTTAAGTATATTGTTGGCAGCAAGCATAAGAAACCTCGCCTCAGCCTGCGCCTCCACCGACAGCGGCACATGAACCGCCATTTGGTCTCCGTCAAAGTCGGCGTTATACGCAGTACATACCAGCGGATGAATCTTAAGCGCCCTTCCCTCAACAAGCACCGGCTCAAAAGCCTGTATACCGAGGCGATGCAGCGTAGGCGCGCGGTTAAGCAGTACAGGATGCTCTTTTATAATTTCCTCAAGCACATCCCAAACCTCCGGACGCACCCTCTCAACCATCTTTTTCGCACTTTTTATGTTATGCGCATGCTGCTCTTCAACAAGCTTTTTCATAACAAAAGGCTTGAACAGCTCTAGCGCCATTTCTTTTGGCAATCCGCACTGGAACATTTTAAGCTCCGGCCCAACAACTATAACCGAACGACCGGAGTAGTCAACACGCTTTCCGAGCAAGTTTTGACGGAACCGCCCCTGCTTACCCCTTAGCATATCGCTAAGCGATTTAAGCGCGCGGTTGCCCGGCCCTGTAACCGGCCTGCCCCTTCTGCCGTTGTCTACCAGCGCGTCCACCGCTTCTTGCAGCATACGCTTTTCGTTCCTAACGATTATGTCGGGCGCCCTAAGCTCAAGCAGCCTCTTTAGGCGATTGTTTCTGTTTATAACCCTGCGGTAAAGGTCGTTTAGGTCGCTCGTGGCGAACCTGCCGCCGTCAAGCTGTACCATCGGCCTAAGCTCCGGCGGTATAACCGGAACAACGTCAAGTATAATCCATTCCGGCTTATTGCCGCTCTTACGAAAAGACTCTACAACCTCAAGCCTTTTAACTGCCCGCACCCGCTTCTGCCCAGAGGTTTCCTTAAGCTCTGTGCGCAGCTCCTCAACCGCCTTATCAAGGTCTATATGCCGCAAAAGCTCTTTAATGGCTTCCGCGCCCATACCCGCCTTAAACTCGTTGCCGTACTGCTGCTGTGCCTCGCGATATTCCTTATCGCTAAGCAGCTGCTTGTAGGCTAGCGGTGTTCCCGCCGGGTTTGTAACAACAAACGAGGCGAAGTATAGTATCTTTTCAAGCGAGCGCGGCGACATGTCAAGCAGCAGACCCATCCTGCTGGGTATGCCTTTAAAATACCATATATGCGACACCGGCGCCGCCAATTCAATATGCCCCATGCGCTCACGTCTAACCTTTGCTCTTGTCACCTCAACGCCGCACTTGTCGCATACAATGCCCTTATAACGTACTCTTTTATATCTCCCGCAGTGGCATTCCCAGTCCTTTGTCGGTCCGAAAATCCTTTCGCAGAAAAGGCCGTCCTTTTCCGGCTTAAGTGTGCGGTAGTTTATGGTTTCGGGTTTTTTAACCTCTCCCCTTGACCATTCTCTTATCTTTTCCGGCGATGCCAGTCCTATCTGTATCGAGTCAAAATAGTTTAGCTCCAAAAGACCCGTCTCCCTTCATAGCATTGAAATGAGCAAGCGCTTATTCCTCGTCACTCTGCTCTTTCGCTTCTTCGGCTTCTTCCGCTTCAATAGCGCCTTCATCATCTTCGTCGCCTTCAAGCTTATCGTCAAGCCCGAATATATCTTCAACGTCAACATCGAGAAGCTCTTCATCATCCATCTCGACAAGATCGTCTATATTTTCGAGCACCGCTGCGATAACGCCATCGTCTTCTTCAACTTCGCTCTTAGGCTCGTCGCGTCCGTCGATGTAAATATCCAGCCTGTCTCCGTCCTCATCCGCCAATTCCTTAAAGGTAATCTCGCGGTTGTCTTCAGAGAACACCTTGATGTCAAGAGCAAGGCTCTGAAGCTCCTTAATAAGCACCTTAAACGATTCGGGTATACCCGGCTCTGGTATATTCTCGCCCTTAACAATGCTTTCATAAGTCTTAACCCTGCCGATTATATCGTCGGATTTAACTGTAAGCATCTCCTGGAGCGTATGCGCCGCGCCATAGGCGTAAAGCGCCCAAACCTCCATTTCGCCAAACCTCTGACCGCCAAACTGCGCCTTTCCGCCAAGTGGCTGCTGAGTAACCAGCGAATAAGGTCCTGTGCTTCTGGCATGTATCTTGTCGTCGACAAGGTGAGCCAGCTTAAGCATGTACATATACCCTACCGTAACCTCATTTTCAAACGGCTCTCCGCTGCGTCCGTCATAAAGCACCGTCTTGCCCGACCGGTTAAATCCGGCCAGCTCAAGATGATCCATAATATCTATTTCGTTTGCTCCATCAAATACCGGCGTCGCTATCTTCCAGCCTAAAGCCTTAGCCGCAAGACCTAAATGAACCTCCAGCACCTGCCCTATATTCATACGCGACGGCACTCCAAGCGGGTTAAGCACTATTTGAAGCGGCGTACCGTCGGGCAGGAACGGCATATCCTCCTCCGGCAGTATGCGGCTTATAACGCCCTTGTTGCCGTGGCGGCCGGCCATCTTATCGCCCACCGATATTTTACGCTTCTGCGCTATATAAACCCTAACAAGCTGATTTACGCCCGGCGACAACTCGTCGCGGTTCTCGCGCGTAAACACCTTAACGTCAACTACTATGCCGCCCTCTCCATGCGGAACCCTAAGGCTGGTGTCGCGCACCTCACGCGCCTTTTCGCCGAAAATAGCCCTCAACAGCCTTTCCTCGGCAGTAAGCTCCGTCTCTCCTTTAGGCGTCACCTTGCCAACAAGTATATCCCCCGCCCTTACCTCGGCGCCTATCCTTATGATGCCGCGTGAGTCAAGGTTTTTGAGCATATCCTCCGATACGTTGGGTATGTCGCGGGTAATTTCCTCCGGCCCAAGCTTTGTATCGCGGGCCTCGGACTCGTATTCTTCAATATGTATGGATGTAAACACATCCTCTTTTACCAGCTTCTCGCTTATAAGTATGGCGTCCTCATAGTTATAGCCTTCCCATGTCATAAAGCCTATGAGTATGTTGCGCCCTAGCGATATCTCGCCGTTGTCGGTACTCGGGCCGTCGGCTATAACCTGCCCCTTCTCAACCCTTTCGCCAACTTTAACTATCGGCTTTTGGTTAATGCAGGTACCCTGGTTCGACCTCATAAACTTTATAAGATCATAGTTTTTGTTCTCGCCGTCATCCTGAGCTACAACAATTTTCCTTGAAGAAACCTTTTTAACAACGCCCGGCGCCTTAGCTATAACGACAACTCCGCTGTCCCTTGCCGCCTTATACTCCATGCCGGTTCCTACAATAGGCGCCTCCGCCCTTAATAGCGGTACAGCCTGCCTTTGCATGTTTGAGCCCATCAGCGCGCGGTTGGCGTCGTCGTTTTCAAGGAAGGGTATCATGGCGGTAGCAACCGAAACAACCTGCTTCGGACTAACGTCCATAAACTCAATATTTTCGCGCGGCACTTCAACTATTTCATCTCTGTCTCGGGAGGTAACGCGCTCGTCAACAAACCAGCCGCTTTCATCGAGCATTTCGTTAGCCTGCGCTATAACGTATTCGTCCTCCTCATCCGCCGTAAGATAAACAATCTCATCTGTAACAACCTGCGCTATATTATCAACCTTACGATACGGCGACTCTATAAAGCCATACTCGTTTATGCGCGCATATGTACTCAAAGAGCCTATAAGCCCGATGTTCGGGCCTTCCGGTGTTTCTATGGGGCACATCCTGCCATAGTGACTGTGATGCACGTCCCTGACCTCAAAGCTGGCGCGCTCTCTGTTAAGCCCGCCCGGGCCTAACGCGCTCAAACGCCGCTTATGCGTAAGCTCAGCAAGCGGGTTTGTCTGATCCATAAACTGTGAAAGCTGCGAGCTTCCGAAAAATTCTTTTATAGCAGCCGAAACCGGCCTTATGTTTATAAGGTTGCTCGGCGTAGCTACGTCCATATCCTGTATAGACATACGCTCGCGCACCACACGCTCCAGCCTCGACAACCCTACTCTTATCTGGTTTTGCAACAGCTCACCTACGCTTCTAAGCCTTCTATTTCCTAGATGATCTATATCGTCGGTGCGGCCTATGCCGTAATAAAGCCCGTACTCATAGTTGACAGAAGCGAATATATCGTCTGTCAATATATGCTTGGGTATCAGCCTGTCAACATTCTCTGAAACCGCCTTTTTAAGCTGCTCCTCATCGTCTCCGTGTTCTTTTAATATCTCAAGGAGAGTAGGGATATGCACCTTCTCGTTAAGCCCGAAATCCTCGCCTTTAAAAGGCAAGAACTTATAGGCGGAGGCAAAGTTGTTACCCAAAACCTTTATCTCTTTATCGCCTACGCTGAGCCATACCTCGTTTATGCCGCGCTCTTGTATATCTAAAGCCTGCTCCTTTGTTATAACCGCGCCGCTTTCAAGCACGACCTCGCCGGTAAGCTTATCAATAACATCGCGGGCCAAAGTGCCGCCGCTTATGCGTATACCTATGCCAAGCTTCTTATTGAACTTATATCTTCCAACCCTCGCAAGGTCATACCTTTTAGAGTCGAAGAATAAGCTGTTAAGCAACGCCCTCGAGCTCTCGACAGTAGGCGGCTCACCCGGACGCAGCCTCCTGTATATTTCAATCAGCCCTTCTTCCTCGCTGTGCGTATTATCGCGCACCAGCGTGGCCATAAGATGCTCGCTCTCTCCAATTGTCTCAATTATCTGGTGATCGGTACCCAAGCCGAGCGCGCGCAAAAGTATAGTACAAGGCAACTTCCTTGTCCTGTCCACCCTTACAAATACGCAATCATTTGAATCCGACTCATACTCAAGCCACGCCCCCCTGTTAGGTATAACTGTGGCAGAGAACAGATCTTTACCGCTTTTGTCCTTCTCAACGTCATAATAAACGCCGGGAGAACGCACCAATTGGCTTACGATAACGCGCTCCGCGCCGTTTATAATAAACGTACCCTGTTCCGTCATAAGCGGGAAATCTCCCATAAAGACTTCCTGCTCTTTAATTTCGCCCGTCTCCTTATTAATAAGCCGTACAATGACTTTAAGGGCCGTAGAATAAGTTACGTCCCTCTCTTTGCACTCCTCGACGGTATACTTTGGCGTCTCCTCGAGATAGTAATCTGTAAATTCTAAAATCAGGTTTTCGCTGTAATCGGTAATCGGCGAAATATCATTGAATACTTCCTTAAGGTCTTCTTTAAGAAAGCGCTCATACGAATTCTTCTGCACTTCTATAAGATCCGGCATATCCAGAACTTCTTCGATGCGGGAAAAACTCATTCTTGTCCGCTTTCCCATCTGTACTGCATGCACCATAAGCATCAAACACTCCTAACATTTCATCCTGCTAAATCTTCGCTCGGACCCGGAAACATCCCCGACCCGTTATAAACCAACTCTCACTCTTTGATGTTTGCCACATATCCTTTCAGAAATATTTTCCATATAATTTTGGGCATAATGCCTCAAATTATACATACTAATGCAATATATGAGTCTATCACAGCAATTCGCAGGTGTCAATTACCGTTTTAAACTTTTTAAAGATTTATTACAGCGAAAAAATGCCGCATAAAAAGCGGCATTTTAGCCGTTCAATCCTTAATTTTTGCGAATATCATTCTGCCCGCCGATGTCTGCAAAACGCTGGTTACGGTAACATCGGCTTCCTCGCCCAGCTGCGACCTTCCCTCTTCAACGACTATCATTGTCCCGTCGTCAAGGTAGGCTATGCCTTGCCCCGGCTCTTTACCCTGCTTAACAACAGTAACGCGCATATCCTCACCCGGCAATACTACCGGCTTTAGCGCATTTGCCAGCTCGTTTATATTGAACACCTCAACGCCCTGCACATCGGCAACCTTATTGAGGTTGTAGTCGTTTGTAACCACCTTACCGCCTAGTTCTTTTGCCAGTTTTAAGAGCTTGGCGTCTACTTCGGCAGTATTTTCATAATCTTTTTCCAGAATCTGAATATTCATATCCAGCTCTTTTTGTATCTTCTTTAGCACATCAAGGCCGCGCCTGCCTCTGTTTCTTTTAAGCGCGTCGGCGCTGTCGGCTATATGCCTAAGCTCCTGCAATACAAAACCGGGTATTATAAGCGTGCCCTCTATAAGGCCGGTTTGGCATATGTCAAATATCCTGCCGTCTATTATAACGCTGGTATCGAGTATTTTAGGCGCAGCCAACAAGCGCGACCGCTCCTTTTTATCAGCCCTGTCCGCTCTATCGCTTCTTTTAAAACCATGAAGGAAACTTATCTCTGATTTTCTTTTAATAGTTACCGCAAGCCCTATATAGCCAAACAATATATAGGTTATCGCCGTAAGCCCCACCTTCACCCAGCCAAGCGGAATATCCGAAAAAATATTGCTTATAAGCATAGCCAAAACCAAGCCCACCAAAAGCCCGGTAACGCCGGAAATCAAATCGGCGATAGGAACCTTTAAAAGCTTGTTCTCCACCCATGACGCGAAATAAAAGAACCGCTCCATGATTTTAGGCGCGGTGATAAACGAAATCAGCCCCGCCACAGCGGCGCCTACTCCGTATATTATAAGGCTTATTATTCCGGGATACCCACTCGTGTGGTCTATAATTTTAAAATAAAAAAGAAGCTGATATATTAAGGCAACGATACCAACCCCAATACCGGCACCAAGTATCGTGATGAAACCTCGCGTTATCCTTTTTAGCATCTGGCACCTCTAAAAATAAAAATATGATTCCGTATAATTGCGCGTGACTATGCACGCGCATGGGAAGTTAAGCTTCAATAAGCTCTTCCACCTCACTTTCACATTTCCCACTCGCCAAAGAAAGCTCGCTTAAAAGAATCTGACGGGCATTGCTAAGCATTTTGCGCTCGCCTGTCGACAGTCCCTTTTCCTTATCCCTTATGCTGAGCATCCTTACAACGTCGGCAACATCGAATATATTGCCGCTCCTGAGCTTTTCAAGGTTCTCGCGATACCTGCGATTCCAGTTCTGACACTCATCGCATTCGCCGTTCTTTAAATGCTCAATAACTTCTTTAACCTGATCTTTTGAGATTATGTTCCGCATACCAACTTCTGATACATTGCGGATAGGCACCTTAACGGTTATGCCGCCCAGCATAAACGTAAGAACGTAATAATCCCTTGTTTCGCCCAATACTTCCTGTCTCTCTATTGATTCAACTATCCCCGCTCCATACATGGGATATGAGATTTTATCGCCGATGGAATACATGATATCCTCCCATTCTAATTATCCTTGTGGTAATATCATACACCACCAATCAGCTTTTGTCAATAAACCGGTATTTTACCACACTAGCTTAAAACATGTCAATATATATAAGAAAGCTTTTATTAATCCCGCCAAAAAGCCGGTCCCAATGTTTGACAAGCGAACCGGCTCATCATATAATTAATATGCAAAACTGAGCGGGGGAGGGCAACATGAAAGACATAATGACAGAGGATTTTCAAAACGCCGTAGATAACATACTGGTGCGTAACAGAAGCATACTTGATGTGATGTCCAAATTCGACACCTCGGCCGCCCGCGTCAACCGCGCCATAGTAAAATCCGTTACCCACTGTGGCTGCATGCAAATCAACGCCTCAAAGCAAGACTATCCGGAGCATGCTTCAATCGAGGATATCCGCCTTTACGCCGATTCCCATACCTCCGGAGAGTTATGCGAGAAATGCAGGGACATCGTGGAGAAGGAAATAGGCGCCACAATGTTTTACTTAGCCTCGCTTTGCAACGAGCTTGACGTAAGCATGTATGACGTATTATTACAAGAACGCCAGCGGCTTGGCACCCTCGGCAAATTCAATCTTAGATAAACAAAAGATAATAAAATAGCAAAGGAGCCGTATACCGGCTCCTTATTTGTTATTAAAACATAAGCGAAAGCGCCTGCTCAACATCTTCCGCCTTATAAACCTTTAGCCCCTCCGGCTTTATAACGCCGCCCGTGCCGAGTTTTGGCACAATAACCTTATCAAATCCCATCTTAGCGCATTCGGCCAGCCGCCTTTCTATCTGTCCGGCGTGGCGCAGCTCACCGGTAAGCCCTACTTCCCCCATCACCGCCATATCCCGCGGCAGCGCGATATTTTTATAAGCCGAGGCTACAGCAGCTATTATGCCAAGGTCAACTCCCGTCTCCGAAAGTTTTAAGCCTCCCGCCACGTTTATATAAACGTCCTGCGAGTAAAGCGCGAAACCCAGCCTTTTTTCCATAACAGCCAGCATAAGAACCATACGGTTATATTCAACTCCCGTTGCCATGCGCCTCGGATTGCCAAACGACGTAGGCGTTACCAGCGCCTGTATCTCTACCATAACCGGCCGAGTGCCCTCCATGCAGCAAACCACCGCCGAGCCGGGCGCCGCGCTCCTGCCCTCCATAAATACTCGTGACGGCTCCCCTACTTCTTTCATGCCCGAAGACGTCATGTCAAAAACGCCTATCTCATTTGTGGAGCCAAACCTGTTTTTAACAGCGCGCAGTATCCTTAATCCGCTTCCCCGCTCTCCCTCAAAGTAAAGCACTGTATCAACCATATGCTCCAGCATCTTAGGACCGGCTATAGAGCCTTCTTTTGTAACATGCCCTACTAAAAACACCGCCATGCCCTTTGCCTTCGCAAGCCTCGCAAGCACAGATGCCGCTTCCCTAACCTGGCTAACACTGCCCGGCGAAGACGAAATAGCGTCCCTGTACATTGTCTGAACGCTGTCTATAACAGCAAAATCGGCATTAGAGGCCGCAACTTCCGCCTCCACCGCGTCCATATCCGTCTCAGACAATACATACAGCGAGTCAGGCTGAACGCCCAGCCTCTTAGCCCTCATCTGTATCTGCGCGCCCGACTCCTCACCCGAAATATAAAGACAGGTCTTGCCGGTCGCACAAAGGCTGTTGCACATCTGCAAAAGCAGCGTCGACTTGCCTATGCCGGGGTCCCCGCCTATAAGAACGGCGCTGCCCGGCACCACTCCGCCGCCCAGCACCCTGTCAAGCTCTCCTATACCCGATGCGCACCGCGTAAGCTCCTCGCGGCCTATATCCTTAATAGCTACAGCAGCGGAAGCAGCTTTTGATAAAGCAGGTCTCGCCTTTCGCTCGGTGACTTCCTCCGCCATAGTGTTCCACTCACCGCATGAACCGCATCTTCCCATCCATTTAGCGCTCTCGTATCCGCAAGAAGCGCATACAAAACTAGTCCTCGGCTTTGCCATGCCACCTCCCGCCGTTATTCCACAACGGCATATTTTATTATATCTCGACTGCGCTGTTCATAAGTAACGTCATACCAAATAACCCTGTTGTCGTTAACGCTTATAAATATGCTGCTAAGATTCTCCTTGGAAAGCTGCGCATACCTTCCCGCTTCCCAATAGTAAAGCCATATAACGCCGTCCTTGCAATAGGCTATAAAATCCCTGCCGAGGTCATAGCCTATAACGCCGCTTTCTATTTTTCTTGGCGGCCCGTCCGCAACGCTTATATAAAGCGTCGAGCCGGCTCTGCTGTTAGTATCCGTCCATGCCCTTACATTGCCGTTTGTTACCGGCGAATGCACATACATGCCGGGCTGATAAACCGAAACCTCGCCGCTTGAAAGATTGGCGCTGTAAATAGCTCCGGTAGAGCCTTTTTGCGCCTCCTCCGGCGCAGCGTCGGGATTCGGCCCCGCCCATATCACCTCTGTAGCGCATATGTCGGCTCCGCCCATGCCAAACGGAACATTATCAAGCACCGCTAAAGTCGCGCTGCTGCCGGTACTCAGATCGTGCAAGTATATCTTATCCTGCGCCGTTGCCGTCTGTTCCGCCCATGCCATCATATCGCCGCTGAGCCTAAGCTTTGGCACCGCCCCTTTATAGTCCTTTATTTTATGTATAGCCCCAGAGGAGCGGTTGTAGGCGCAAATACTGCCGCCGCCGTTCCTTTTGGAATCAACCCATATAATCCAATTAGCGCTCATGCGAGCCTCAAGCAAATCATCGTTTTCCGCCTTTATAGCCGATATCTGATTGTCCTTTGGTGAGCGCCGCTCTTTTATATTGTAAACGTAAAGGCTAGTCGGCTGCGGATTGCCGGCGCCGTCCTGCCCCGAAGTGCATACCACGTCATCGCCGCTAAAATATGGCTCGTTGACATATCTAAGCTGGAAGAGTATTTCATGAACAAGGTTTGATTTGTCCTCAACAGGCGCATCACGCGCCACCTGATCGGCGGGCGTTGGTGAAGGAGTGTTTCTCGCTGCATATCCTTCCGGGTCAAATCCCATCTGCCAAAGCGGTGCGATTACAAATACAGCCAACGCCGCTACCGCCGCTAATCCTGCAAGCAGCATACCAATTTTTATAAGAGGATAATATGATGAACGCGATATCTTCGCGAAAATATCAAACTTACCAAAAAGGCCGTACTTGCGACCATACCTTTTTCTGTTTATTCTGCGCTTTACCCGCTTGCTCCATTTTCTCTCCATTGCCGCTACTCCCGCCCCCGCGTAATAAGCACCGCCGCGTGAGCCGACATGCCCAGCCCTTCGCCCTCAAAGCTCATGCCTTCTGTTGTAGTCGCCTTAACATTAATAGCATCAATTGAAACGCCCAAAGCCGCTGCCGCCGCCTCGCGCATATAAGAAAAGTAATTAGCTAGTTTGGGCGCCTGCGCCACAATTGTAATGTCGGCGTTTACCGGCTCAAATCCCTTATTATAAACCGACGCGACAGCTTTTTTTAGCAGTTCCATGCTGTCAGCGTCCTTGTAAGCCATATCGGAATCCGGAAACATGCTGCCTATATCGCCCATAGCCGCCGCTCCGAGCAGCGCGTCTATAAGCGCGTGCGCCGCTACATCGGCGTCGCTGTGACCGTCAAGTCCTTTGCTGTGCGGTATAGATACGCCAAGCAGCACCAGCTTTCGCCCCTCTTTAAGCCGATGTGCGTCATAACCGTAGCCCGTCCTTATTTCAACGTCCATACGCATGCCGCTTTTCCCTTAAACCTCAATGCGGTACATAAGCGCCGCATCATCTTTTTTAACCGTTTCTGAAATATTCAATACAGTATATCGCGTAGTTCTCTGCCCAAACCTTACTTCTATAACATCGCCCACCTTAACTGTTGAAGACGACTTCGCAACTTTGCCATTTAGCGAAACATGGCCGGCTCTGCAAGCCTCATCCGCCACGCTGCGCCTTTTTATTATTCTTGATACTTTAAGATACTTGTCAAGCCTCATAACGCACATCCTTTTCAATATCCATCATAATATCACATACCGCCTCGAGGCACAACGCCGCCTTAAATGGAATAAAGGCGGACAATAAGCCTTGCTTGTCGCCGCCTTTAAGCATAATTACAATAGAAAATATCTCCGGCCGTATAATGGATTTTGCGCTGTTTTACGGCCATCTTTTGCTTTTCCCTTTGCTTAAGCTATGGAATCCTTAAGCGCCTTACCGGCCTTAAACGCCGGGGATTTGGAGGCAGGGATATCGATCTCTGCTTTTGTGGCAGGGTTGTAGCCTTTGCGGGCAGCCCTCTCGCGAACCTCAAAGGTTCCAAAGCCAACAAGCTGTACCCTTTCGTTCTTTTTGAGCGTAGCAGTAACAACGTTTACAAAAGCGTTGACGGCCTTTTCCGCGTCCTTTTTGGAAAGCTGGGCCTCGTCTGCTATAGCGGCGATCAAATCAGCTTTGTTCATAGAGTGTTTCCTCCTCTTTTGTGTTTAAAATAGTCGTAATTCTTTATTGTCTGATCTTGGTTATTTTACTACACTATACCAGTATTTAAAAGCCTTATCAATAAAAAAAGCTCTTAAAATCTAATATATGGCGGGTTCTTGGCCTTCTTCACGCTTTTTTTGCTCCCAAAGCTCGTCCATCTCTTGGAGCGTCATATCCTCAACGCTCTTTCCAAGCTTCTTAGCTCCGCCCTCAACATATCGAAATCTTGATATAAACTTGTCTATCGCCTTAGAAAGCGCCTCCTCAGGATCTATATCAAGCTTCCTTGCGGCATTAACCGCCGCGAACAGCATATCGCCCACTTCACCAAAAACGCAGTCGGTGCCTATAGCGGCTAGAACCTCCCCCGCCTCCTCGCGCACCTTATCAAGCGCCGGCAGCGCGTTATCCCAGTCAAACCCAGCATGCGCCGCCTTTTTCTGCACCTTGTCCGCCCTCATAAGCGCCGGCATACCCGCGGGTATGTCCTCCATAGCCTCTGTATGCGATTTAATGCCTTTTTCTTTTTTCTTTATGTTCTCCCAGTTTTCAACTACTTCATCGGCAGTATCGGCTTTAGCATCAGCAAAAATATGTGTATGCCGCCTCATCATTTTACGGCACACGCCGTCGGTAACATCAAGCGCGTCAAACTCACCGCGCTCACTGGCTATCCTCGCATGAAACGCCACCTGCAAAAGCACATCGCCCAGCTCGTCTCGCAGCCTGTCGGGGTCGCGCCTGTCTATGGCGTCAAGCACCTCATACGTCTCCTCAACAAGATACCGCTTTATGCTCTCATGCGTCTGCTCCCTGTCCCATGGACACCCGCCCGGCGACCTGAGTATATCCATAATATTAACAAGAACGTCAAAATCCATACCCTGCCTCGCGTCAAACGGCTGCTCAGGCACAACAGCGCAGCATCCCCAGTCATACGTTTTTTGCCGGTCAAGCTCATAAAGCTTAATCCTTTTAGCCGATATTTTATCTAAGGAGCGGCAAAACACTATCTCGGCGTCATCTTTATAATAGCGCGTAAGCTTTGCCTTTACCTCGCCCGCTAAAAGCTGCGAATCAATCTCCGATATAACGCTCACCGCGTCAAGACACGTCTTCAT
>JBMNTP010000034.1:0-19279 GCA_050945795.1 Christensenellales bacterium
TTTAGAAAAGAAGCGGGAGCGCGAGGGCAGAGCCCTCGCCTCCTCAAAACGCATCCCCTAAACGCACTCGAGGGCGGCGACTTCATCGCGGACGGAGAACAGTGTGGATATAAAAGCGCTGTCAAGCGGCGTGCGCTGATAGCCGCGCGGGTATACCAGAACATCGCGGTATCTAAGGCCGCCGCAGCATTTGCGTTGCACCAGGCGGTGGCGAGCCAGCGTTTCAAGGGGCAGCGGCGATACCCACATGTAGGTTGAGGGTACCATGGACAGCAGGTCGAACTGGCTGCCGCGCTCGTATACATAAATGCGGCGGTGCGTGTCCTTGTCGCTAGGTCGAGGCTGGCTTTCGGGTGAGGCGAAGGGTATGCTTATATCTCCGTGCACAATTTCTATGCCACGGAAAAGCTGATCACGGCTGATTTTAGGGCTGTCGGCGAGAGGGTGAGCCTCGGACATAAGAGCGAGGTATTCAAACTCCCATATAAGCTCGCTGTCCAGCTGTTTTTCGCTCATAAGATTCATATAATACGGCTCATGCGAGAGTTGGTAACGTATTATGGCGAGGTTGCTTTCGCCGTCATTTACTATGCTAATAGCCCGCATGGAATTGGTTTCCTTAAAGCCGATATCAATTTCTTTGTTTAAATCAAGCGACGCGGCGAAATGCGCGAAGGCATGGGAAATGTAGCTGCCGCGCGGTACGCATATTGAAAAGCGCTGCCTATCTTCGTTATCAGGGCTGTACAGCGCCTCCATCTCATTTATTTGAATGAGTATATTTTTTGCGTATTTCAAAAATTCGGCACCCTTTGGCGTTGGAGTAGCGCCTTTGGAACTGCGTTTAAAAAGCTGCATGCCGATATTCGTTTCAAGCTCTCGAATGGCTTTGCTAAGGTTTGGTTGCCCCATATAGAGGTTTTCCGCCGCCTGGGAGATGGAGCCGGTTTTGGCTACCTCTACGGCGTATTTTAGATGCAATATATTCAAGCTTAATGCTCCTTTATGTTAAGCGTTTATAAGCTGCTTTTCTTTAAGATGCCTTGAGAGCATAGCAAGAGATGCCGCCATGTTCTCGTTATGCAAAAGTATGTCTTTTGGTGCGGATAAAGTTATAGGCGCGAAATTCCACACCGCCGCCACGCCGCCCTCAACGAGAGCGTCGCATACCTGCTGCGCGGCTGTTGCCGGCACACATATAATGCCTATCTTTATTCCCATACGCCGGCATAAGGAGGCGGCTTTCTCAGCAGACAGCACGCTGGTGCCACGCACCCGGCTGCCTATAACAGCGCTGTCGGTATCGAAGGCGACGGCAATTTCAAGGCCGTATTTTTCAAAGCCGGTATAAGAAAGCAGCGCGCGACCCAGCGCGCCCGCGCCGACAAGCGCCGCTTTATCTATATTATTGCAGCCTAAAAAGGCCTCAATGCTTTGAATGAGCTCCGGCACGTCAAAGCCTGTTTTAGGCCGGCCGCCGACAAGGCTAACCGATGCCAAGTCTTTTCTCACCTGCACTTCGTTAAAGCGCAGTTCCGCCGCTATTGTTGGCGAAGAAACCGAGGCTACGCCGTCTTTATGCAGCGCTTTAAGATGCTCAAGATAATAAGGCATGCGCTGGAGCGCCTGCCTTGATACCGTTACCGTTTTACGTTTATTTTGTTGAATGAGAATCAGCTCCGCTTCGATATCCTTATATCGATATTATCTTACCGATAAGCGCTTTTGTCAATAGCGTCGGATATGAATAGGGGGTAGAAAGCCGCTTATTCGTAGTCCCCGCCGGTTAGGCGGTTGGTTTCGAAGGCGTCGTCCGGGAAGGCGGGAGCCGCTTGGGCGCCGGGGGTGATGCCGTATTCAAGGGCATAGAGCCAGGCTTCGTCTTTATGCGCTTTTGAGGCGGTACCGCTGTCAAAACCGTACTGCTCAACCATGTCGTTTACGTTGCCGCGCGGGCTTTTATAAAGCATGTTGTTTTCCTCCTGACGTCTTATGAATATTATAAATAGGAACCGCTGATTAATTGGAAACGCCGCATTGCTGGCTAATTCGTGTCGGCTATGCCGCTAAAATGACGCTGTAGCGCTACTCTTTTTTGATTAGCTTATTTCCGGACACAGAATTTTATTGCCAAATCGGCTTTTTTCTTTTAATCAGTGTATCTAGTATGAGCCTTAGTTTTTTTATTATTCGCCGAGTATTTTGCTTGAGAGCTAAAGCATCTTAAGCAATTTAATGAGCGCTCGGACTTTAATAATAGGCGGGCAGAAGGTATAATGGAAGAGAAAGGAAGAGGTGGAAGAATGGATTATATTTGCGTATACGCTTCTTCAAGCGATACGGTTGATAAAAAATACTTTAAGGAAGCGGAGGATATGGCGCTTGGTATGGCGCGCGAGGGATACGGGCTGGTGTTTGGCGCGGGGACGGTAGGGCTTATGGGCGCTATGGCAAGAGGCATACATGCCGCCGGTGGCCGCATGATAGGCGTTATACCCGAAAAGCTTAATAGGAAGGGCATAGTATACGAGCGCTGCGACAAGCTTATAGTAACAAAGACGATGCGCGAGCGAAAGGCGGTTATGGAAGACAATTCGATTGGATTTATAACGCTGCCCGGCGGCTTTGGCACGTTTGAAGAGGTGTTAGAGATAATAACGCTAAAGCAGCTCGGTTATCACAACAAGCCCATTGTTATTATGAACGCCTCAGGATATTATGACAGCCTTATAAATCAGTTTAATATATGCGTGGATGGCGGGTTTGCCAACGAAAGCAACCTTGATTATTTTAAAATAGCTCACTCAACGCGTGAGGCGCTCGATTATTTTAAGAATTACACGCCGTCAAAAATAGAGGCGAAATGGGCAGGATATGAGGAGGAGGCCCTCGAATGAAAAAGATATCCCGGGTTATGGTTTGCGTAACGGGGCAGAAAACCTGTGAGCGGCTTATACGCGCCGGCGCAGATATAGCTGAGGAAAATAGTTGCGCTTTGGTGGTGGTGCATGTGGCAAAAACCGGTTTTACCTTCCTTGGCAACTCGACAGACGGAGACGCACTAGAATATCTTTTTGAAATATCAAAGCAATTTAATGCTGATATGTCGGTTTTAAGAGCCGATGATGAGATAGAGGCGCTCTGCCGTCAGGCCGAACAGCTAAGGGCTTCTCATATTGTTATGGGCAGCCCGCCCAAGAGCGTAGACCACCGCATACATAAAGAGCTTTCAAAGCAGCTAAAAAAGGTTAAGTTTCATATAATTGAGCCGTAAAGCCGAATACGGAGAAAACGGCAGGGAAACATAAGCTTTGATAATACTTTCGGAGGACTAATATGACTAAAGTTAAAACAGCGGTTTTAAGAAATGAAATAGACAATAAATACAAATGGAAACTAGAGGACTTGATGGATGACGCCGGATTTGAAAAAGGCGTTGAGGAATTAAAAAAACTAATGCCTGCGCTGGAAGCGGCAAAGGGCAGCCTCGATTCGGGCGCGGATAGCTTGCTTTTAGCGCTTGATATGCTTTTTGAGGCGGCGCTTTTGGTTGAAAGGCTGTATGTTTACGCGCATATGCGTGAGGATCAGGACAATGGTGATTCAAAATATCAGGGCATGGCGCAAAGGGCGTTGTCGCTCGAGGTGGATTTTAGCGCCAAGACATCGTTTGTAACGCCGGAAATAATCTCCATACCAAATGAGCGGCTTATGGAGTTTATGAACTCCTCTTCTAAATATGATAAGTACCGCCACTTCCTCACAAACCTTATGCGCTCTAAAGAGCATGTACTCGACGAGGCGAGAGAAGAGCTGCTGGCTCAGGCGGGGGAAATGTCGGCGGCGCCGAAAAACGTATTCTCTGTACTTACAAATGTAGATACTCGTTTCCCCAACGTTAAAAATGAGGATGGCGAGGAGGTTGAGCTTTCGCACGCCAGATATGTCGATCTTATGCGCAGCACCGACAGAGAAGTAAGGAAAAACGCTTTTGAGAAATACTATGGGGAGTTCACCGCCAAAAAGAATACGCTGGCATCCATACTCAGCGCCAGTATAAAGGGAGATGTGTTTTTCGCAAAGGCGAGGAAGTATGAAAGCTGCCTTGATGCTGCGCTGTTCCATGACAATGTGCCTAAAAAGGTGTATGACAGCCTTATAGAGGCGGCGCATGACAAACTGCCGGCGCTGTATCGTTATCTAGAGCTTAAAAAGAAGGCACTCGACATAGACGATATGCATATGTACGACATATACGCTCCTATTTCAGATGAAAAGCCGCTTCGCATACCGTATGAGGAGGCTGTTGATATTGTATTGAGCGGCCTTGCTCCTTTAGGCGAGGAATATGTAGGCATAGCGGCGGACGGCTTTAAAAACGGCTGGGTGGACGTATATGAAAACCGCGGCAAAACCAGCGGCGCTTACTGCTGGGGCTCGTATGGCACGCATCCTTATATGCTGTTAAACTATCAGGATAATATGGACAATGCGTTTACGATAGCGCATGAACTTGGGCATGCTATGCACAGCTATTACAGCGACAGCGCGCAGCCTTATCCTACGGCGCAGTATACAATAATGACGGCGGAGGTGGCATCGACGGTAAACGAGGTGCTGCTAAACCATTATCTGCTTGAGCGCACTTCGAACAGGCAAGAGAGGATACAGTTGCTAAACCACTATCTTGAGCAGTTTAGAACCACCGTTTATCGGCAGGTTATGTTTGCCGAGTTTGAAAAACTCGTACATGAGATGGCGGAAGAGGGTAAGCCGCTTAACAGCGAATCCATTTGCGCTCTTTATATGGGCCTTAACAAGCTTTATCATGGCGAGGGAGTGGTATCCGACGAGCAGATAGCCTGCGAATGGTCGAGAGTGCCGCATTTTTACAATTCATTCTACGTTTATAAATACGCTACCGGCTTTTCCGCCGCTGTATCTATCGCTTCTGATATACTTGCCGGCAAAGAAAATGCGCTTGAAAATTACCTGGCTTTCTTAAAGAGCGGCGGCAGCGATTACCCAATAAACCTGCTTAAAAAGGCGGGTGTTGATCTCGCTACGCCGGAACCTGTTGACAATTGCCTGAGCGTTTTCGCAGGTACGCTCGATGAACTTGAAAAGCTTATATAAAAAAGGAGGCGGAGGCATGTTTGAAGGTATAGACAGAAACGAGGCGCTTGAGTACATACTCGGCAAAATGAAAAGCGAGCCGGGGATGAAGGGAGTGCCTCATGATGAGATGGAAAGGCTGACGGAGGCCGCCATGACCGCCGACGCTGAGTTTATGGAGCAGAGCGGCGTTAATGAAGGCGGGGTATATGATGAGGATGAGGCATACGAATTTATATGCGATAAGCTTGGCGAGGGGTGTGACGATGAGCATCGGGCGCTGGCGTCGCTTATAACCGACGCTTATCTTGAATATTGGGATGAGTACCTTGATAAAAAGGGGCTTATAGATTGGGAATAAAGCGGAGCACCGCAAAAGATATATTATTGGGGGTATGAGGAATGAAGCTTAGTTTTTCAACACTCGGCTGTCCCGAATTTGAGTGGGACGATATACTATCTATCGCTTCGGACATGGGGTATAACGGCGTCGAGATACGAGGCGTAGGGAGCGAGATATACGTTCCCGCCATTAAAATGTTCTCAGAGCCGGAGGCGGCTGCTACTAAAGATAGATTGAGCAGCCTTGGCCTTTCGATACCATGCTTTACGTCGGGCTGTGAGCTACATATCAAAGAGCAGAAAGAAAAAACCATCAAAGAGGGCAAGGAATACATAGACGCTGGGGCTCGCATGGGGGTTCCGTATGTGCGCGTGCTGGCCGATTCGGGGCCGGCGCCTGACGGCAGCATTGATGAGGCGCTGGTGCGGGATACGGCGGCTGAGCTTGGCGCTTACGCCTCCTCGCGCGGAGTTGAGGTGCTTATAGAGTCGAACGGTTGGTTTGCGGACAGCGAACGCCTCGCCAAGATGATACAGTCGGTTGGAGGCGGCGTGGCGGCATTGTGGGATATACATCATCCGTATCGCTTTTTCTCAGAGCCGCCCAAGGCCACATACGACAACCTTAAGCAATACATACGTCATACGCATTTTAAGGATTCAAAAATATCCGATGGAAATGTTCGCTATGCTTTAAGCGGAGAAGGGGACGTTCCGGCCGCCGAGTTTGTAGAGCTGCTCGAGAGCGGGGGATATCAGGGTTTTATGTCGCTTGAATGGGTGCGCAGGTGGGATCTTACGCTAGAAGAGCCGGGCATAGCGTTTGCCCAGTATGTAAACTATATGCGTGATATGCTATCGTAAAAGCATTAGCGGAAACAAAAAAGCGCCTTCCCACTAAAATGCGGGGAGGCGCTTTCTAATGCGTGTTATATGCGAAAAAGAGTGTCTTTATACTTTCTTAGCAGTATCCAAAGCGGCACGCCCAGGCCATAGCAGGCGATTATCTGCCCTATGCCCACATATAATACGCCCAGCCCATACGGTACCCCAAAGAGCAATCCTAGCACCGCCGCTATTGCCAGAGCGTTTAAAATGACGGGAGCCGAAAAGGCGATAAGCGGTTTTTTGCGAAGTCTATATGTAATAGCGGCGGCAACCAGAGTTGTAAGCGAGCCGACTATTATATCTAAAATAGCGCCGCTCCATAGTATGTTTGATATAAGGCAGCCTATAAAAAGCCCCGGCACAGCCGCCGCGCTAAGCACCGGCAGTACGCATAGCGCCTCCGATACTCTAACTTGCAGCGCGCCGAAACTTATCGCTTGGAATATCGCGGTTAGAGCGACGTACAGCGCCGCTATTATGGAGGCGTGGGTTAGGTATCTTAGTTTGGAATTAGTTATCATATTATGCACATCTCTCTTTTTAGGTATTGAGTTTTTCATTCGCGTTTGGTATACTTCTTTATGTCGGTTTTGGGGATATAGCTCAGTTGATAGAGCGCACGGTTCGCATCCGTGAGGCCGCGGGTTTGAGTCCCGCTATCTCCACCAGTTACTTTTTCTTTACGAAAAGAAAAAGTAACCAAAAAGAAACGGATATCGCATCGGGGTAAGCCTGGTGCGATATTTGTTTATATCCAGATAACGCGGCGGTTTAGCAAGCACCGGCTTGCGCTTTAAATAACGTCGTTTCTTTTAATGCGGCGGAATCGATATTACGCCGCTTTGCTCACTCTGGTCTTTTCACGGTGCCGCTTGCGGCGGCGTTCAATGCCTGGGCGTTTATTCAAGCTTCTCTTTGTGAAAAGAAAAAGCAATTAAAAAAACGGATGTCGCGTTGGAGTTAATTCCGGTGCGATATTTCTTGTTCGGCTTGTATCGCGGTATTGCGGTACCTGATTATGATACAGAAAAAGAGTAGTCAAATCAAGCGCGGACGTTCATCTATCGGTTTTGTTTTTATGATATGCGGCGAGTTCCGTTTTTACACAAACGCATTCGCGCATAAAAAGCAGTTTTAGAAGCAAAATAACATAAAAGCAAGAAGGAGGGTAGTTTATGCATAATAAAAGCGGGAACCAGACCATACATTGCAGCGTTAAGAGTTGCAGATATTACGATCAGAAAGGGCTTTGCGACCTTGACGGGATACAGGTGCGGCCAAGTCAGGGTTGCGGAACAGGCGTAGCGTCGGAGGAGACGCTGTGCGGCAGTTACAAGACAGGCGCGACCGGATAAGACAATGCAAAAGATCCACTGTAAATCCCAAAGCTGCATACATAACGACGATGAAAGATGCTCCGCCGATACCATTTTAGTTAAAGGCGGTTTTGCCGAAAAAAGCGAGAACACTTATTGCGACAGCTACAACGACGACGCCGGCTCATACATACTTAAAGAGGCGGAGGGGGCCGTTCGTGGCAGGAACGTAAAATCGCTAGGCAGGTGGCTTGATACTGAGTTTGCCTCCGAGCATGAACACTCGGGGACGCAGATAAACTGTACTGCCAGCAAATGCTCTTTCAACGACGAATATCGCTGCACCGCCGGAAAAATAACCATAAACGATCCATCGGTCAATCCAAAAGGCAGAAGCGAATGCAAATCCTTCCGCCCTGGACGCTGAAACAGGTGACTTCCAAAGGCTTTTTGTATGAAAGCCGAATTTTAATAGCGTATCGGCTTTCGCCAAGGATAAACCCGCTTATAGCGGGTTTTATCTTTTAGCCATTAACGATAAATTTATGTTTTATTCTCCGCACTCGCCGACTAAGGTATATACTTATTAAGTGAGTATTAAATCGCCGCATATTTTTAGCGGCTGTGGGAGGGAAAATGAAAAGGCTTGCATATATAATAAGGATAATTACTGTCGCTCCTCTTATGGCGCTTGTGATGCTGCTTATACTGCGTTTTAACCGCCCCGATTTAATAGGAGCGCCGATTGATTTCTATCTCCTTATAACCTTTCTTGTGGTTTTCCCGCTGCTCGGATATCCGCTTCAGCCTTTAATAAAAATATTCAAGGACAGAGGCCGTGAGGGTCAAAGGACGCTGGCTATTTATTTCGCTGTTGCCGGATATGTACTTGGATGCGTATCGGCGGCGATAACGTCGGCAACGGCGGCGGTATGGCTGATTTATCTTTCGTATCTGTTATCGGGTCTGGTGATTTTGATATTCAACAAGGTGTTTCATCTTAAGGCGAGTGGACATGCTTGCGGCGTGGTAGGACCGTTTGCCATACTGTGCTATTTCGGACAGGTGGCGGCAAGCATAGGCATGTTTTTGTTGGGGCTGATATGGGCTTCAAGCATATATATGAAGCGGCACACCCACCTTCAACTGCTAGGCGGCTCTCTTATACCTATACTCGCGCTTGGCTTTATAATACTTCTGCTGCCCGTTTAAAGGCGGCTAAGCCGGCACCGAGCGTTTTATTGACACTGTTTTTACCGTATGCTATAATCGTGCCGTCGCGCGCGAAACATATGCGGCATAGCGCAAAGCCGATGTATTTGACGGCAAAAGGCATTGGCATAAGAGAAAGGCGGAATTATGGGCGAGCTTATTCTAAGCGTGCTTGTGCTGGCGTATAATCATGAGAAGTACATTCAAAAGGCGCTGGACAGTATTCTTATGCAGCGGCTAGATTTTGAATACGAAATAGTTGTAGGCGAGGATTGTTCTACCGACGCTACGGCGGATATACTTAAAGAATATGATGAAAAATGGCCGGGGCGTTTTCGCCTGCTGCTTCGTGATAAAAACCTCGGCATGAACGAGAACGCCAACGCCACCCGCGCCGCTTGCCGGGGCAAATATATTGCGGTGCTTGAAGGGGACGACTTTTGGACAGACCCTTTAAAGCTGCAAAAGCAGCTTGGCTTTCTTGAGGCGAATAAGGAATTCTCCGCCGTTGTACATAAAGTTGCCATAGTTGATGAGGAGGGGCGGCCGACTGCCGCGCTACCTTTTAAGCGTTTTTATAACGGCAGCATTTATACAATAGAGCACGTTGAGGCGGGATTTATGCCGGGGCAGGCCGGTTCTCTTGTTTACCGAAATATATTTAAAACTATGGATGCTGAAAAGCTAAGGCTTTTTAATGAATGCGACTGCATTACCGACGCTAAGATTGCTATGTTTCTCTCACTGCACGGGCCTATATATTGCATGGATGATGTGATGGGCGCTTACAGGCGGATAACGTCGCATGGCGAAAGCTGGAGCGCAGCTACAAAAGGCGAAAACCTATCGCTTACATATTACAGGTGGGTTGAGGAGCGCATCCGGCTGGCTAAAGCTATTACGGGGCGGGAGCTGGAGTTTAAGGGGCTTAAAAGCGATATAGGTTACCATGCCTTTGTAAGGTGGCTTAAAAGGCCGAACAATAGCAATTTCAGTGTATTTTTAAAACTGTATAAAAAAATATCCGCTAAGCCGCATCTTATATGGACTATTATAAAAGGCACGTTGGGCTTTCCGTTTAGAGCCGCTTGGAGGGTTATGAAAAACTCGTTGCGAAGCTACGAATAAAGCGGCAGCGTCAAGCGCCGGATAAAAACAGCTTTTAATAGCAGACAGGCCTATTAAAGAGCATAAATTAAAGCCGCATCCTTAAACGGAGCGGCTTTTTTGCGTTTATTTGTGGGTTTACCTTTTGCCGTACATTTTTTCATAATAGTCTTTATAATCGCCGGCGAGTATGCTTTGCCACCACGGCTTGTTACTAAGATACCATTCTACCGTTTGCTTAATACCCTTATCGAAGCCGGTTTCCGGCTGCCAGCCCAATTCATGATGTATTTTCGCCGGGTCTATGGCGTATCGCATATCGTGACCGGGGCGGTCGGTTACATACGTTATAAGGCTTTGCGGTTTGCCGAGTATTTCAAGTATGGTTTTTACCACGTCTATGTTTTTGCGTTCGTTGTGCCCGCCTATATTATACACTTCGCCCGGTTTGCCGCCGCGAATTATAAGATCTATGGCTCGGCAGTGATCCTCTACATACAGCCAGTCTCTTACGTTTTCGCCTTTGCCGTATACCGGCAGCGGCTGGTCGGCTAAAGCCCGCGTTATAATAAGCGGTATAAGCTTTTCGGGGAAGTGGTAGGGGCCGTAGTTGTTGGAGCAGCGCGATATTGTGACGGGCAGGCCAAAGGTGCGATGGTAGGCGAGCGCCAGAAGATCCGCCGCCGCTTTGCTTGCTGAATAAGGGGAGGAGGTGTTTATAGGCGTTTGCTCTGTAAAGAACAAATCCGGTCTATCAAGCGGTAAGTCGCCGTAAACTTCATCGGTAGAGACCTGGTGAAACCGCTTGGCGTCGTATTTGCGGCAAGCATCCATAAGCACCTGCGTGCCTATTATGTTTGTATTAAGGAAGACGCCGGGGTCTTCTATCGAACGGTCGACATGGCTTTCGGCAGCGAAGTTTACAACTATATCCGGCCGGTATTTCGAGAATATGCCATCTATAAACGGCCTGTCCGCTATATCGCCTTTTACAAAGCTAAAGCGGGGATTTTCGAGCGCCGTTTTGAGCGTTTCAAGATTGCCGGCGTATGTAAGCGCGTCGAGACAAATTATATCGTCGTCGCTATTTTGTTTTAGCAGGTAGTATATAAAGTTGGCGCCTATAAAGCCGGCGCCACCGGTGACAAGTATTTTCATTAGTTTTTGCCTTCCTTTGCTATCGCAAGTATATATTGCCCGTAATCCGTCATTTTAAGCTCCTCACCCAGCTCCTCAAGCTGCGCACGCGATATAAATTTGCGCCGCCACGCCACTTCCTCAAGGCAGGCTATATAATAGCCTTGGCGCATCTGCACCGCTTCAATAAACTCAGCGGCTCTTAGCATAGATTGCGGCGTGCCGGTATCGAGCCAGGCTATGCCGCGCCCCAGCGTTACTACGTTTAGCAGGCCGCGCCGCAGGTATTCATTATTTACAGCGGTTATTTCTATTTCGCCCCGCGCCGACGGTTTTACGTTTTTGGCTATTTCGATTACTGCGTTATCGTAAAAATACAGGCCGGGAACGGCGAAACGGGATTTAGGATGTTCCGGCTTTTCTTCAATAGAAACGACTTTGCCGTTTTCATCAAATTCCACAACGCCGAATTCCTTGGGATCTTTCACAGGGTATCCAAATATAGTAGCGCCGCTTTCGCGCTGTTTCGCTTCTCTAAGATATATCGATATGTTTTGCCCGTAAAAAATATTATCTCCCAATATAAGGCAGACGGAATCATCGCCTATAAAATCTTCTCCGAGTATAAAGGCATCGGCAAGGCCGCGCGGCTGCTCCTGTACTTTGTAGCTAAAACGCATACCGAGCCGTGAACCGTCGCCAAGGAGGCGAGTGTATTGGTCGATATCCTCGGGGGTGGAAATAATTAGTATATCGGATATACCGGCTAGCATGAGTATCGAGAGGGGGTAGTATATCATCGGTTTGTCGTAAATTGGCAGCAACTGCTTTGAAGAACATTTCGTAGCGGGATAAAGACGGGTGCCTTTTCCTCCCGCTAATACAATACCTTTCATAATAAGCTCTCACTTTTTCTGTAAATTTTAGGCGCGTAAACATGCGCAAGGCGCGCCGGATATACGCGCGCGGAAAGTAAAGTTACCATGTAATTATAATGTCTATATATGTAGGGTGTCAAATCGGGACGGCACGTCTGCGGCTTGCTTTTCTTGTGCGATTGCGATAAAATTATCCTCGTGATACGGTAGCGGCATGAGTCCCGTTGGAAGGGAAGCGCGGAGCGGGATGTGATTATGGGCGTTAAACACGGTAAGCTGAAACTAATGCGTCAGAAAATTAAATATATAAAGCCATCCGATATTGGCCATCTATTTCTTTTTTTATGCGCGCTGCCGGTCGCTTTTTTTTACCGGCGGTTTAGAAGAAATTTGTGGCTGGTATGCGAATACGGTAACGAGGCATGTGACAACGGATTTTGTTTTTTTGAATATCTAAGGCTGCATCAGCCGCAGCAGGACGCTGTATATGCTATACGCAAAGCGTCACCGCAGTATAAAAATGTTAAAAAGCTGGGTGAGGTTGTAGAGTTTGGCAGTTTCAAACACTGGGTTTATTACCTTGCCGCTGAAAAGAATATAAGCTCCCAAAAGGGGGGCAAGCCCAACGCCGCGGTATGCTACTTCCTTGAGGTGCCGCGGATATTGAGGAACAAGCGGGCGTTTATACAGCACGGCATAGTTTTAAATGATTTGCCGTATTTGCATAAGGGGCAGGCGCAGCTAGGGCTTATAACATGCGGAGCTAAGCCGGAATGCGAATTTATAAAGGCCAGATTCGGCTACGAGCCGGAGCAGATTAAATATACCGGTCTTTGCCGTTTTGACAAGATGTTTGGCAAAAAAGGAGACCCCAATATTATACTTGTAGCGCCGACGTGGCGGCAATGGCTGTATGGAAGCGACAAGCGCAGCGAGGATCTTCAAAAAGAAGAGTATTTTATAGTTTGGAATAGATTTTTAAACGATAAAAGGCTGCATGATATATTGCGCCGAAAAGGGCTTGAGATTGTTTTTTATCCGCATAGAAACATACAGTTCCACTCCGAGCTTTTTAGCACCGATTGCGATAACATAAAAATTCGAGGATGGGCAAACGCGGATATACTTGAGCTTATTAAAAGCGCAGGGCTGCTTATAACAGACTATTCAAGTATATCGATGGATTTCGCGTATATGGAAAAGCCGCTGCTGTATTATCAGTTTGACTACCCGAGGTTTAGGGCGGCGCATTTGCCGCAAGGGTATTTTAGCTATAAAAAGGACGGCTTTGGCAGGATATGCTCGGAGCATGATGAGCTAATAAATGAAATGGAAAGGCTTATTGAAGCCGGCTTGCCGTTTGAGGATGAATACAAGGCAAGGCATAAGCTGTTTTATGCTTTATATGATGACAAAAATTGTGAGCGCAACTACTTGGCGGTAAAATTGATGTAGCTGCAAGGCACATTAAGGAAGTGCAGGCACTGATGAAATATATACTAAAGATGTTTGAAAACTTCTATAACCGGCGTGAGCTGCTGGTGGAACTGGTAAGGCGAGATCTTAAGCTTAAATACAGGCGCAGTTTTCTCGGTTATCTATGGAGTACCTTAAACCCGTTGCTTTTAACAGTTGTAATGGCTTTGGTTTTTACAAATATGTTCAAGCGCAATATAGACAACTTTCCCGTTTACCTTATGACGGGAAACCTTTTTTTCAGCTTTATGAGAGACGCTACGACTCAATCGCTAAGGTCGATAACAAACAATGCGGCGCTGCTTAAAAAGGTTTATGTGCCAAAATATATATTCACTCTCGCTACCGTAACAAGCGGGCTGGTAAACCTTGTGCTATCGTTTGGGGCGCTTATAATAGTAATGTTGGCAACCGGCGTGCCGTTTACATGGTATGCCCTATTAAGCATCATTCCTCTATTGCAGCTATATGTATTTTGTGTGGGTCTTAGCTTGTTTTTGGCGCAGGCGACTGTGTTTTTTAGGGATATACAGAATATATGGTCGGTTGTAGTGACGGCGTGGATGTATCTAACGCCGGTATTCTATCCGCTTGAGGCCATGCCGGCAATGCTGCAATGGGCGGTGCCGAAATTTAACCCTATGTATATTTATATAACGCAGTTCCGTGACTTTGTGCTTTATGGCACTATGACTTGGGATGAGCTTTTGATAAGAGGCGCTTTTGTAGCCGCTCTTATGTTGGCAATAGGAATATGGTTTTTCAGGCGCAGCCAGCACAAGTTCATTCTTTATATTTGAGGTGAGTGTTTTGAACGAAACATTGGCTATAAATGTTGTTAACGCTACGGTGCGCTTCAATCTTGAACGCGAAAAGCTCGACAACTTAAAAGAATATTTTGTAAAGCTGATAAGAAGAGAACTTATGTTTCAGGAGTTTTTGGCTTTACAGGATGTGAATCTCAAAGTGAAAAAAGGCGAATCGTGGGGCATAGTAGGTGGCAACGGAGCGGGGAAATCGACGCTTTTAAAGCTTATATGCAAAATAATCGCTCCTTATAAGGGCTGCGTTGAAACAAACGGCTCGATAGCTCCTCTTATTGAGCTGGGCGCCGGATTTGACGGCAACCTTACCGCCAGAGAAAATATATTTTTAAATGGAGCTATACTCGGATACTCACGCTCGTTTATGAAAGAAAGCTTTGACGACATAGTGGAATTCGCTCAGATAGCCAAATTTATAGATGTGCCGGTTAAAAACTTTTCCTCGGGTATGAGAGCGAGGCTGGGTTTTGCGATAGCTACGGCGGTTGACCCCGATATACTGATTGTTGATGAGGTGCTGGCGGTTGGCGACAGCGCGTTTCAGAAAAAATGCGCCGCCAGGATGCAGAGTATGCGGCAAAAAGGCACGACGCTGCTTTTCGTTTCGCATAATATAGCGCAGGTTCGCGACATATGTGAGCGGGCTATGTGGCTTGATCAGGGCAGAACGGTAATGACGGGGGCGGTCGGGGAGGTTTGCGACGCTTATATGGCGAGCCAGAAAAATAAGCTTTAGGCATAAAGTTAAAAAGGCGGAATTGCCCGCCGATATTATTAGGAGGGCGCTATGAAAATCGTAATTGCAAGCGATAAGTCGGGCTTTGAGGTTAAGGAAAAGATTAAAGCATATCTTCTTTCAAAGGAATGGGATTTAGAAGATGTAGGCCTTACGGACGGCGAGCAGTATATGCCGTTTTACACCGCTGTAGATAATCTTTGCACTAAGATGCAAGCAGGCGAGGCGCAAAGGGGCATACTGATATGCGGCAGCGGCACCGGTGTTTGCATAGCTGCCAACAAGTATGAAGGCATATACGCTGTTGCATGCGAAAGCGTTTATACCGCGCGGCTGTGCAGGGTTATAAACGACGCAAACGTTATTACAATGGGCGCGCAAGTAGTGGCTCCTGAAAAAGCGTATCAGATGTGCGATGTGTTTTTATCTACCGAGCACGCAGAGGGCATGGCTCCCGAACGCGCGGCTTATATTAAAAAACTCAATGAAGATTATATGGAATTTTTAGAAACGAAAAAGCAGGGCGGACGTTTGCTGTAAGACAGCTAACGCCGTTTACTTATAACATAACTATATATCTTAAAAGCCCGAGAGGGCTTTTTTTGTTTGCTTTAAATTCTTTAAAATGTCCGGTTTTGTCCTTTTAATCAAAGCTAAAATATTGCCACATAGCGGCGCGGCCGCTTAAAAAGAGGAGGGCAATATGTTTGGGTTTGTAAAGGATTTGGGACTTAAGCCGGTGAGGGCTTATAAAAAACGGGCGAAAACTGACGCTATCGTGTTGCATCATTTCGCGTCGCACGCGACGACAGAGCAGGTGCATGCACAGCACATCAAAAAGGGCAACCGCGGCATTGACTATAATATAGTCATTATGCTTGACGGTACTGCGGTATGGGGGCGAGGTATAGAATATCAAGGCGGACACACCAAAACAAAATACGGCTATAACGCACGCTCTATTGGCATAGCTTGCCAGGGCAACTTTGAAGTCAATCGAATGGGGCAAAGCCAAAGGCAAACGCTTATGCGGGTAATTTTGGCATGCATAAAGGCGTATCCTGGTATTCGGGAGATAACGCCGCACAAAGCTATATCGCCAACCGCCTGCCCCGGCAAGCATTTTCCGCTTGATGAGGCGTGTGCTTTGCTGAAAAATGAAAGCGGAAAAGAGGCTATTAGTGCGCGTATGCTAAAGCTTGAGTATGAAGTTACCGCGTCGGCGCTTAATATGAGGAGTGGGGCGGGGGTAAATAATAGTGTTTTAAAAAAGCTTAAAAAAGGGGACAGGCTGGTTTATTGCGGTCGCGAAGGGGAATGGATAGAGATATTTAAAGATGGCAGGCGCGGTTTTGTGTTCGCGAGATATGTAAAGCGGTGTGATTATATGCGCGGTTGTGATGTTGCGGAGATGCAGGCGGCTCTTATTGACGCGGGATCTTCGCCCGGCGCTCTAGACGGCGTGTTTGGCGAGAAAACTGCGGCGGCGCTACTTGCGTTTCAAAAAGGCAAGGGAATAACGGCGGACGGTATTTTTGGGCCTAAGAGCGCGGCGGCGCTGGGCGTGGCTTGGTAAATATAAAAGAGGCGAGAGGGGCGCGTAAGTAAGAGTGTTTTGGATTTAGAAGAGAAGAGGGCGGGGAGCCGGAAAGGGTAATACTCTATACGCTAAAATGCAAGCCGCAAAAGCGCGGCCTGCATTTTTTGTTTAATAGTATGAGGTTATAATAGCCGGCTATTTAGCGCCGCGTATTTGCTCCATAGCTTTAAGCTGCAAATAAATACATTCGTTTAGCGGCGTGGGGATTCCGAGCTCGCGGCCGAGCTGAATTACTTTGCCGGCGTATGTATCGACCTCGGTTTTTTTGCCGTTTTCAATATCCTGAAGTAGACTGGTTTTGTCCTCCGGGTCGTATTTAAGCACTTTGTTATGCCAGCGCAGTATATCGTCCTCGTTAAGGTCTATGCCTTTGTGGTTGGCTATCTGCACAACCTCACGCATAACGTTTTCGGTAAGCTCAAACACCTGCGGTACGGTATGGTAGGCGTGGTAGTCGGCTCCGACTATAGCCGAGACCTGGTTACACCCGACGTTTACCATGTACTTCCACCATATCTCCCTTTCCATATCTACAGGCACGTCATAAGTTATGCCTACCTTCTTTAAAAGGGCGGCAATGGCCTTAACCCTGTCCGACCATACTTCGTTTTTAAGCTCGCCGAACATTATGTATCCCATGCCGTTATAAGTTATTTTATTGCCTATCCTTGTCGCGCCAAGGCCGGCAGATTTGGCGTATACTATGTGTTCCGGACCATACATTTTAGCGAAAAGCTCTTCGCTTTCAATGCCGTTTATAAGCGAAAATATTATTGTATTAGGGCCTACATGGTTTTTTATATCTATAGCCGCTTGCGGAAGGTGGTAAGCTTTTGTAGCTATCATGACAAGATCGGCAGGCGGCACTTCGTCTTGAGGCGTAACGACTATAAAATTATGCCTTACCCCGTTTATATACATGCCTTTATCAATCTTGTCTTTCCTGTTTTTTGAGGCTATGCACAGGAAATCGCCCCTCTCAAGCGCCGGATACAGCTTTTCTGCGTATTTGGTGCCCATTGCTCCCAAGCCAATCAGTGATACTCTTTTAATCTCTTTCATATTTACGGCACCTCTCTTACAGTTTTTATCAGAATAACACATAATATGTTAGGTTTGGTAATTTCGTCAAAATATAACATAATACCAGCGCAATTCACGCCGATAATATTATATACAGCTCGCGTTAAAAAAACGCTTATTGTGACCGCTTGAAGCATGCAATTCGTGACGGCGGGCACAAACCCGGCCGAAAATGAATAAAGATGCATTAAAATAATTGTGCGGGATATAATCCCTAATCCGGAAAAGACGTTGCTTCTCTGCCATGCGGCGGTCAATGGGTACTGTGCCCCGGGCTGTTGGCGGTATAATTAGTTTATGCCGGCAAACGAGCAAAAGAGAAATTCGCTTATCCGTATTCAATATTGTAACATAAAAATACCCATTCGTCATAAAAAGGCGGCAAAAAATCTGTAAATATACATTTATACATTACTGGAGCTGATATGGCGCTAAAACGGCAGACGCGCGCGATATACGCTTACAGTTGCCTTCCGTGGCTGTTGTTAGAATTTGAGTGGAGCGGGGCGGCGATATGCTCGGCTGCCGCCTGTGTTTTTGGAGTAAGCACAACATCGGCGGGGCGTCCGTATTCTGCGATGCTGCCGCCGTCCATAACTATAAGGCAGTCGGCTATGCGCATAGCGTGTATTATGGAGGAGGCGGCCAAAATAACGGTGCAGCCTGTTCTGTTACAATACTCTTTTATGGCTATGGCAGCGCGCTTTGGGTTATCGCCGCCTTCCGGCGGTATAGGCTCGTCAAGCGCGAGCAGCATATAGTCGTTTAAAAGCAGCGAGGCCAGCTCCACACGCTGGCGCTCATGATGGCGAAGGCTGTGACTGCGGGCGTTTAAGATATCGTGAAGCTCAAAAGCGTCGATTGTGGTATAAAGGCGATCGGAGCCGCGCGCATAAACGCTGCCGTTTGGCAAGAGCGCCGCGGTCAGCCTGTCTTTTACAGTGCCGCTGAACTTTAAAGGCGAGGAGGAAAGATAGCCGGTAAGGTTTTTACAGCCTTTTTTAAATGTGATGCTGCCGGAATCGGGTTTAAGCCGGCCGGCGGCAGCATTTATAAGAGTTGATTTGCCGCTTTTAGCGGCACCGGTAACGGCGTATATCTGTCCGGGTTTAAAATCGAAAGATATATTTGAAAGGGCGGGGTTTCCAAAATAAATTTTTGTTACGCAGTCGAATTTAACCATTTTTAAAACCTTAAATGCGAGTTTTGATTATATTATACACCAACCTTCTCACACCGCTCACAAAAAACAGAGGCGCTCTCGCATAAAAAGCGCCGCCTTTAGCCATACTCTATTTGAGAGGTGAGAAGATTGCCTAAAAAGCATCGTCATAACCTTGAACGTCGCCTGGAGTTTGGAGCAGCAGTTTTTAGTCCAGGTGACCCCGAGAGGACGGGTATAATACCCGTCCTATGAATACAAAAGAGGGCTTGCGCCCTCTTTTTGATTGCTATTATTTTCTTAACCCTTTTTTAATAAGTAGTATTCCGCCGAGTATGAAGGCGGCGGGAATTATAAGGTTCATTATGGTGCGGGAAAGCCAGCCAATTGATGTTCCGTTAAG
>JBMNTP010000035.1:0-15423 GCA_050945795.1 Christensenellales bacterium
CCCCATGTCACGTTTTCCGATATAGAACGGCTTTCTTCCTGTGCCAATGACGACATGATGGTAATGAGAAGCTCGCCCTTGCTGTCCAGCGTGTATATATTTTCTTTCTCGAGCAGTAATTTATCACCACCTTAGAGTAGTCCAAAGTGCTGAAAAGTGCGATACTGCAAGGTTTTGTGGCACTCAAAAATGTGTATCGTGACCTTTCGTAATCGACCGTTTTGAAGGTTGAAACACCAAATAAACACCAAGTTGTAAGGCGTTCTGTGTCTGCCGTACAGCTTGGTGTTTTTCTGTGTGGGAAGGCTTTTATGTGCTGTGACTCGCGTACATCTTCTACTCTCATTCCTCCACCGTTGCCAGAGCCTCACTGATGGCATTCGACGCCTGTACCATGGTTTCTGCAAAGACATGAGCATAAATGGTCTCTGTAGTGCGTGTGTCGCTGTGTCCCAAATGTTCGGATATTACCTTCACAGGCACACCCATATTTATCAGAAGTGAAGCGTTCGCATGGCGCAGGTCATGGATATGAATGTCTGGAAAGTTGTACTTGGCGAGAAGCTGCTTGAATTGTAGGTTGATATAGGACTTTGCCATGTACTCGCCGTATGACCCAGTGAAAACGGCCCCACGTTCGAGCCAGCGGCTGCCTACGGCCTTCCGGGGCTCATCCTGCCATATGGCGAGGTGCGGGATGCTGCATTGGGCGAGATGGAAAAGATGATGGACGATACCGATGTTAGTGCACAACACCCGAATCGGCAGATGGGTCAAGATAAGCAGGGATATGAACGGATGTGATCGGGGGAGATCTCTGTTCCGTCGATCTTTGCCACATACACCTCGCCCCATTTGATTATGGTTGCGTGTCTGCGCCCATGTTTCCCATGCTCACCGCGGCCTCGTCCGCGGTATTTGTGTTAAGAGGGGAAACGCCCCCTTGCTGAAAGAAATACACACAGGGGTTTTGCAGCCGACCTTTCAGAACGATTTTGTCCAAAGCGTGTATTTGCGGCTTGAATAAGCTCGGATTTCATATACTCATAAATTCTGGAGTGGGCAGAAAACTGAGGGGCGACCCGCCCATAAAAATATTGCGAAATATTGCGAAATATGGTATAATGTAGATACTGATTGTTCAATCATTAAACGAGGTGCGACATGGCAAAGCCACTTGACCCCACCAAACGCGAAAAAATATTGCAAACTGCAATCGAATTATTCGTACAACGCGGTTATGAGGGGACGTCTACTGCCGCAATTGCAGAGCAGGCAGAAATGTCCAGCTCGCACATGTACATATATTTTAAAAACAAAAAAGATTTAATGCTTACAGCCGTGCGGCGCATGATGGAGGAGCACACGCAGCGGTTTGAAGAGCTCTCTGGAAAGTCAGCCGGAATGGGTGTGGAGCAATATATCGATTGGTGCTTTGATGAGCTGGAAACAATACGCCCACGCGTATTATTTATTATTCGTTGTGTGATTACGCCATCTTTGAAAAAAACGTTCGAGGCGTTCGACTTTGACTATTCCAATGCATTTTTGCCCTATCTGCAAGGCTGGCCGGAGCAGGACGCCGCAAACACCGCCCGCGCCCTGATGGCACTCAGCGACAGTTATTTCCTTGTGGGGGATACCGTTCTACCCGGTCAATGATCAGCTCATAACGAACAAGGCCTCTGTCTGAATCGAGTTCCTTTGCTCCGAGAATATACGCAAGAAAGGACTCCAACGGTGCGTTGAGTTCAACTAATCTGTCTAAAATGGCAGGATCAAAGTAAGAGGATTGGATGCCAGGGTAAAATATATCAATATAAGCTTCATGGATTGCATCGTATGCTCCTCTGGAAAGGGAGACATCTTCCCGCATTTTATGAATCAGCTGCTCAGCCGCGGTCCATTCCGGTTTGAGCGCTTGGTCATCTGTGGCAGCAGATGATGGTGCAGCCGCATGGGGGGCAACAGAATCCACAGGGCGTATTTTGGGAGTACAGCCAAAAGAAAGCAACGAGACGAGCAGCAACAGATAGAATAGAACTTTTTTCATAATAACGCCTCCCAGTATGAATGATTGAGATTACTGTTATCTGTTAAAGCGCGTTGATATAAGACATTCAATCGTTTTTGATGGATGCAATAGCATGAAGGCCGATGCAACTTGCACTACAATTATAAATATGCAAAAAGCGAAATGAAAGCCATTTTTGGAAATATTTACATGATGGATACAATATCGACCAAACTTAGCGCTAAAGTGATTTTTTTGCGCGCCACGGCCCCTGTCCTTGGTTTGGGCTCTTGGATAACCCGGTTAGATATGGCCTCTTCGCATGGGAGTAAGGGCTCAATGCACTATGCTAGAATGCCCAAAAGATATATCGTACATAACTACAATGTATTTTAAAAATAAAAAGCAATAATTTATAATTTTAATAAAAACAGCATGAGGTGTAAAAAAATGGGTTATGATGCATCAATGTACATCAATGGAGAAAGAAAAGAAGCAAGTAACGGGGAGAGAATAGTTGTTCATAGTCCGATTGATGAGTCCGTAATTGGATCTGTGCCACAAGGGACAAGAGAGGATGCGGTTGAGGCCTTGATATCTGCAAAAAATGCACAAAAGGAATGGGCCAGACTGCCTGCACTTGACAGAGCAAAGTATATACGGCTGTTAGCAGATCAGGTTATCGCTAATAAGGAAGAGCTCGCAAAAATTCTTTCGATGGAACAAGGCAAGCCAATCAAGGAATCCAGAGGAGAGGTTGAGACCACAGCCTTGTTTTTGAGGTTTGCTGCTGAAAACGCGAGCAGAATAGAGGGCGAGATTTTAACATCCAGCAAAAAAGATGAACAAATATGGATCCAAAGAGTGCCGTACGGGGTTACAGTTGGTTTGGTATCCTGGAATTTTCCGCTAGCCATTGCGGCAAGAAAGCTTGGCAACGCTTTGGTTTGCGGCAATGCAATGGTGCTAAAGCCACCTTCCGTTACACCGCTGACTGTTATGAAGATGGCTGAACTCGTTGAAAAAGTGGGATTTCCCAAAGGGGTTTTAAATATTGTTACTGGCCGTGGATCGGAGATGGGTGATGAGCTGGCAAAAAATGAGATTACGAAACTCGTATCACTGACGGGTGGAACGGAAGCAGGAAGATCATTATTAAGAGCAGCGGCGCAAAACATTACCGTGTTGAGGTTGGAGCTGGGAGGAAAAGCGCCCTTTATCATAATGGATGATGTTGACCTGGAAAAAGCAGCGGAGGCAGCTTTGATTGCGCGGTTTACCAATTGCGGGCAAATATGTACGTGCAATGAAAGAATGTATATACACAAGAATATCTACCAAGATTTTTTGAACATATACATAGAAAAAATAAAACAGCTAACAGTCGGAAACCCATTGGATGAGGATACAGATATTGGGCCGAAAGTAAGCAAAGAAGAACTAGAGAAACTGCAAATTATGGTGGACAATGCTATTATGGACGGAGCAAAGATCCTTTATGGCGGCGGAAAGCTGGAAGGAACGCAGTTTGAAAAAGGCTATTGGTTTGGACCGACTGTGCTGGAAGTGGATAACAATAACAATAAAATCATGCAAGAAGAGATATTTGGCCCTGTCAGTCCTGTAATGAAAGTGAATGATTTTGAAGAGGCATTGATGTATGCCAACGATTGCAACTATGGACTATCTGCGTATTTGTTTACAAGCGATATGTACAAGATAATGCAGGCGGTAAGAGAGCTTGAGTTTGGAGAGATATACACAAATAGAACAAATGGTGAAGAGATCAATGCATTCCATAATGGATTTAAATTGAGCGGGATGGGTGGAGAAGATGGAAAACATGGTTTAGAGGGATATTTGCAGAAAAAGACGGTTTATATGAACTATTGCAAATAATCTTGCGCCATAAATAACAACCCTGATATTGTCTGCTGATATCAGGGTTGTTATTTATGAATACAAGCCATCAATGCAATCAGGGTCACGTGTCCTGCAAGAATTGAATGAGTGCTTTTGCAGTGCTAGTTAAAGGGATTTTTGCGTTCCATGTTAACGTCGCCATACGCGAAGGGAATTTCTCAATAACAGGCACTTTATAGACTAGGCCTGTTTTAATGTCGTGATCGACAAAATTTTCTGTAACAAAGCCGATGCCAAAATTATTTTGCACCAACAATGAAATCAATTGTGTATCTTTCAATTCGTGTATCGGATTGGCAGTGAGACCAAAGGATGAAAAGATGTTATCGGCATGTACACGAGACAAGCTGTCTTTTGGCAACATGATCATCGGGTAATTGGCTAATTGATAGATGGAGTGGGGCTCTGAGATCAGGGATTTATATTTTTCGCCAGTGATAAAGCAATCATAGAGAGGAAATAAATCTAATTTGAGAGAAAAATTGCCATTGAGCGGCTGAGGAGTGATTCCGATATCAACTAGATTTGACTCAAGCGCCTTCTCAATAATATTGGTAGCTGCTATTTGGAGCCGAAATCGGGCGGTTGGATATTTTTCGGTAAACTGAATCAGCTTAGCTAGCATATATTTTTCAAACAAATCTCGACCAACACCGATGCGTATTATGGAGGAATGTTGATCTTTTATCGATTCAATATTGTTTTTTGTTTCATTTAATAGGGAAAACGTTTGTTTTACGTTTTGAAACAAAAGTTCGCCCTCAAGAGTCAAACATACGCCTTTTTTAGAGCGCTCAAACAAGGTGCATCCCAGTTCGTTTTCGATATTTACCATTGCTTTGCTTAAGGCAGGCTGGGATATATAGAGCTCTTTAGCGGCTTTTGTAATATTGCCCAGCAGCGCAACCTTATAGAAATATTCATAATACCGAAAAATCATAATTTGTCTCCTGTTTGATTGATATTACAAAGATATATCGTACATAACTTTAATGTATTTTACAAAACAAAAAGCAATAATTTATAATTTAAATGAATGATTTATGTGCATTTTTAACTTATCACAGTTATGATTAAAAATCAAGTGAACACAAGGAGAACGGAACCGTGAGAAAACTAAAGAGGTATAACGAACTACTGCAATATGCACAAGAACATCAGTTTACAGTGCCTGGTTTTAATATATTCAACATGGAGACTGCTCAGGCTGTAATAAAAGCATCGGATGAAATGAACGTTCCAGTGATTATTCAGATTTACAGTGGAGATATATCCCATACCGACGGGCCGGCCATGATCAAAGCGATTGTGGAGGCAGAGATACAGACAGCCGAAATCGATGTCGCACTTGGCCTGGATCATGGACGGTCATTTGAAGAGGCAAAGCTTTGTGTTGACAGCGGTTTTACAGGTGTTATGATTGATTTGTCCTCGCAGGATTACAGTTATAACGTCAGGCAAACAATCGAGACAGTGAAGTATGCACATGAAAGAGGTGTTTCGGTCGAAGCAGAGCTGGGCATTATATCAAATGGCGACAGTGATCCAAAGGTGCTGGAGCAAGGCTTTACCGATCCCAAAATGGCACGGCAATTCGTTATGGATACAGGGGTGGATTGCTTGGCGGTTGCCATTGGAACGGCGCATGGAGTATACAAAACAAAACCGAGGATCGACTTTGATCTTTTGCAGGAGCTGATTGAGTGTGTACCCTGCCCAATTGTGGTCCATGGCGGATCGGGAACGCCGGATGACGATGTGGAACGAATGGTAAGAATGGGGATTGCAAAATTAAACATTGGCACAGACCTGTTTATAGGCTACAACAAAGGTTTGATTAAAACCATGGAAGGGAAAGAACCGGACAAGGTCCGTGCGGTAGACGCTTCTGCCACAGCAAGAGATGAAGTATACAAAGTAGCACAAAACAAGCTCGAGATTCTCACAAGATTTAGAAAGTGAGAATGCCCAAGGCAAGGTCTACTGTTGCCCAGTCTGATTCAAAAACGTCATATCGGCGGTTTTATACGGGGGGTGTAGTGATGGCATACATTGGTATAGACGTGGGGACATCTGGCTGCAAGGCGGCTGTAGTTGAAAAAGATGGATCGATCGTATCGATGTCCCGAAAGAGATATCATATGATACACCCCAATCATGGCTGGACCGAATTGAGTCCGATGATCGTTTGGGAGGCAGTAAAATCTGCAGTTAAAGAGATAGCGTGCTACAGCAAAGATGTAGAGAGTATGGCAATTTCATCTATCGGTGAAACGATGATTTTTTTGGATGAAAACGATGACCCCCTTATGAACGGAATATTATACCTGGATTGCCGTTGCAACGAAATGATGGATACGGTGTTAAACGATTTTGGGCAAGACAGACTGTTTTTGATTACAGGCACACCATTGAGCCCGATGTTCTCTTTGTTTCGTTACATCTGGATCAGAGAAAACATGCCAGAAGTGATCGAACATGCAAAAAAGGTTTTTTTGTTCAGTGATTATTTGAGTTATATGTTTTGTGGCGAACGTGGGCTGGATCATTCCACTGCTTCGCGTACGGCTTTTTTTGATGTGCATAGGCTCGAATGGTCTGAGGAAATTATGGATTTTTTCAATATAAAGAAGGAGCTGTTCTCACCCATTAAGGCAACCGGCACATGGTTAGGCAATATTCGAAGCGAGCTTGCAGAAGAGTTGCAGCTGCCGGCAGGAATCAAGTTGTACGTTGGGTGTCACGATCAATGCGGGGTGACGCTGGGGTGCGGAGCATTAACGGAAGGTGACATCATTGGAAGCGAAGGTTCCACAGAGGGATTCAACTTGCTGATGGGCAGCAATATAGAGCTTTTGACAAAAAAGAAAATGCCGTTTGAACCTTTTGTGACGCCGGGGCAGTATTTTGCAACCGTGGGACAGTTGGCGCATGGCACCAGTATCCGCTGGTTTGTTGAAAAGGTTGGGCACGAGATGGGGAACGGTCACCTGGGTGAAAGTGCCTATGATAAAGCGGACGCATTGTGTGCCGAGGATTCGGACGACGTGATTTTTCTGCCGTACTTATCAGAAGTGAGCTTTAGTAGCAGCAAAGCTGATATGCTCGGGGGATTTATTGGGATCAACACAAACACAGATACGCATAAAATGTATCGCGCAGTGTTGGAAGGTGTGTGTTTTGAATCCAGGTCGGCCATGCAACAGTATGACGATCTGGGAATTCCGCTGAACTCACTCAAATGTACTGGGGGTTGCACCACGTCGGATACCCTGATGCAAATCAAATCGGATATTTTGGAGAAAGATATCAGTGTTTTGCATGAGATCGAATCAGGCATCATTGGATTGAGCATGATATGTGCCGTTGCGGCTGGAGATTGCGCCAGCTATCAAGAGGCGGCTGGAAGATTTGTTCGCATTAAAAAGACGTTTCATCCTCAAAAGGATTACTCACAAAAATATACCGATTTTTTACGATTAGGCGAATGTATCCGGAAGTATTGCCGCAAGCAATAGAAGGGAAACAGCATTACTGATTCTGCCAACGCCACCATTCATGGGCAGATGGGTCTGGGCATGATAGGCTACGGCTTTGGAACATAATCTGTGAATCGATGGAAATGATATTGGTCTATCTACATTGAAATCGGCTGGATTTCAATTGTTGTCGATACGAAAATTGAAACTGACCTCAACTTTGAATGTTATATTTTTATCATAACCTGTTTGTATACTATTGATAGATATAAGCAATTTTATTTTATGGTTTAGAAATGGTATAAAGGATATAAGGCTGAATGAATATCATGATATTCCAAATAACAATAGAATAAAAATTTTGATTTTGAGTCGAAATTAAAAGGCTTGGAATCAAATGAAAATAACGTCTTTGGAGGAATCAAATGAAAAAGTACTTTGTATTATTAATTTGTCTGTTGATGCTTTTCGCAGTTACAGCTTGCGCGACGGGAAGCGAGCCTTCTGCGGGAACAAGCAGCCCATCTTCTTCTGGTGCGTCTGCGCCAGCTGAATCGACTGCGTCTGGCGAAGCTAGTGGGAAGAAGGGCTATCTCATTGGGTACACAGCAAAATCTGCTACGAATGATCCATTCCAACAGTTTTTGGGGCAGGCTGTGACAGATTATGTGGAATCCCAAGGCTCGGAGTGCGTGTGGGTGCAGACGGATACAGGGAATGCGGATACTGCACAGCAGGCGAGTCAAATCGAGAATCTGATTGCAATGGGTTGTGATGGCATCGTCATCAATCCATGTGACCAGAGCACAATTATCACATCCTTAGAAGCATGCAAAGCAGCAAACATTCCGGTTGTCGTTGTTGATACCGGTGCTCCTGATGCGGACAGAGATCTCTACATTACGCAGGTGTCTACGGATAACTATGTTGCTGCCGAAAAGGCAGGCAAAGCAGTTGCAGAGGCCTTAAAAGGCGAAGGCAATGTGATCATTGTGAGTGGGCTCGACGGCAACCAGGTTACAACGCATCGACTGGAAGGCTTTAAAAAAGGATTGGAAGGCACAAACATTGAGGTGGTTGCGGTACAGAATGGTGAGTACAACGGCGATAAAGCAATGCAGGTGATGGAAAACCTCCTCCAGACACATGCCGATGCCGATTGTGTCTATACCGTATCTGACTGTATGTTGGATGGTATTTTGCAGGCGATCCAAAACAACGGGAACGCGAACCCGAACATGCTCATCATGAGCTATGATGGTTCTGCAGATGCAACGCAGTATATCCTGGATGGGCTGATCTTTGGGACCACTGCACAGTTCCCTGTGGAAGTTGGCCGCATATCCTCTCAGGCACTTTTCGATGTGCTCAATGGCGTAAAGACTGCTGCTGACTTTGAGAAATTTATCGATTCAGGCTCCCAGGTAATCGATGCCAAGAATGCTGAGGCTTGGCTGGCAGACGGCGCATATTAATATGGATTCACGCATTTGTATAGGCCGGGGATTTGTCCCCTGCCTATACAAATGCGTACAGATGAAACCGTTTGGGACGCCTGCTCTGAACAGAGTACAATCTATAGGACCAAGGTGGAGGAAATGAAAAAGACAACCAAATTTAGTTCGTTTGAAAATATTGCTTACCCCGTTTTTGCAATAGCACTCATACTGATTGTGGGAATCTTTATACCAAGATTTTTGACAGCTTCAAATATACTCAATGTTACGAAGCAGTCTTCAATCACAGCAATAGCAGCTATTGGGCAGACAATTGTCATCATTACAGGAGGAATCGACCTTTCGTGTGGAGGGATTATGTCATTCAGTGCAATGGTGAATGGCATGCTTCTTTTAAGTGGCTGGCCCATTGCGCTGACGCTGCCCATTGCGCTGCTGTCCGGAACGATACTGGGATGCATATCGGGTCTGATCATTGCAAAATTGAAGATTCCTCCGTTTATGGCAACGCTTGTTATAGGTAATATTGCATCCGGACTGGCGATGATCTTTTGTAAAGGAAGTTCGCTTGCAAATCTGTCTGATGCAAACAAATATATAGGGAATGGAGAGATCCTGGGCATAGCGCTTCCGATTTGGATCTTGCTCATTTTTGTAGTATTAGGAACATTGCTGCTTACCAGGACTTCTTTTGGCAATAAGGTTTACGGGATAGGCAACAACATCAAAGTAGTTAAAAATGAAGGGGTAAACGTTGATAGAAATATTATCATGGTTTATGCATTAAGCGCATTTTGTGCTTCGTGTGCCGGCATTGTTTTGGGCGGATGGTTGAATGCAGCGCATCCTACCCAAGGCGCCTATTACCAGCTGGACATTATTGCATCCTGTGTGATCGGTGGTGCAAGCCTGTTGGGTGGAGAAGGTAAAGTTCTGAATTCTGTGGTTGGGGCAATTATCATATCGGCGTTAAGGACCATTTTAAATCTGCTAGCGATCATTGCGTATATACAAAACCTATTGATTGGGTCGGTCATTATTGCGATTGTGGCGATAACAATGGGTATCAACAAAAAATATCAAAAGAATCAGCAATTTTCTAATGGCTGCTGTTAATGGAGATAAATTATGAAGACAGTTACAAAGCACTTAAAACAATTATATATGAATAATGGCGCATTTGTATATTTGATTTGCCTCATGGTGATTGCCGCGATTTTTGTTCCCCAATTTTTATCCATCAGTAATTTTGAAGGACTCCTGAAACAATGGGCTGTCCCTGCCATCATTTGTGTAGGGATGTGTTTTATACTAATCACTGGCGGGATCGATCTGTCGATGGGATATGTTTGTGCCTTTGCAGCGATGCTAACCGGAGTTTTGCTAAAGTTTTATGGGCTGAATCCATACCTGGGCATTCTTATTGGAATCATAGCCGGGATGCTGTTCGGCTTGTTCAATGGTGTTGTTATATGCTATTTAAGAGTGCCGCCGTTTGTTGCGACATTGGGATCTGGATATATTGCATATGGCCTGGCACAGATTGTCAGCGCAGCAAGGTCCATCAATAGGCTGCCTGCTGAATTTATGGAGTTTGGGACGGCGCGGGTTATTGGATCATTGCCGGTAATGGTGTTTATAGCAGTAGCGATCGTCATCATAGGCTACATTCTAATGAACCGTACAACATATGGAAGAAACTTGAAGTACATCGGGTATAATGAGCAGGCAAGCCGCATCAGTGGAGTAAAAATTGGTCGAATCAAATGCATAACATATATTTGCAGCGGAATGCTTGCAGGGATAGCCGGACTGTTTCTGACGATGCGTACAGGCGCTGCCGCTCCAACGTTAGGTGGCTCAGCAATGCCGTTTGAGGCGGTGACAGCCTGTGTGATAGGTGGCGCATTACTTTCTGGCGGCTTTTCGCCAATCATAGGCAGCGCTTTGGGCGTGCTGATACTAAAGGTGATAGAGAACTGTATCAATCTGCTGAACTTAAGCACCTATATTTACGATGCAGTGCTATCCATCGTTGTATTTATCGCCATCATTGTGGAGTCTCTAAAAAAGCGAAGGTTAAGCCTATACTAAGACAATCGGAGGTAGAGAGCTGTGGCAGAAGTCAACAGAAAAAAACTAATTGATATGCGAAACATCACAAAGTATATTTACAATGACCAAGGCAAAGGTAATGTCAGTTCGGGCATCAAAATTCTTGACGGCGTGGATTTTGATTTATATCCAGGAGAAATTCATGTTTTAATGGGTGAAAACGGAGCGGGGAAAAGCACGCTGATGAATGTGCTGGGCGGGGTGATTGAACCGGACGACGGTGAGATTTATGTTGATGGCCAAGCGGTGCGCATCCCCAACACCAAAACTGCACTTGAAATCGGCATCGGCTTTATCCATCAAGAGCTGAATCTGTGCTCCAATATTGACATCACCCATAACATATTTATGGCACGTGAAATCAAAAATAAAATTGGCTTGACAAAGGTGAAAGAGATGAACCAGCAGAGCAGAAAAATGCTGGGGGATCTTGGTTTTCACATCAATCCTAAAACCAAATTGAGCAACCTCTCCACAGCTGTGCAGCAGATTGTAGAAATTGCGAAGGTTCTTTCTTACAATTCGCGCCTGATTATTATGGATGAGCCGACAGCCACTCTCACCAGCCATGAAATTGAGATTCTGTTCAAGCTGATTGGTGAACTGCGCGGAAAGGGAATTGGCATTATCTACATTTCTCACCGTATGGAGGAAATTGAAGACATAGGGGATCGATTTACAGTCCTCCGCGATGGAAAGCTGGTCGGGACATTGGATAAGGAGCACTATTCTAGAAGCGAGTGCATCCGCATGATGGTGGGGCGTGAGGTCAATACCATGTACGTAAGCAGCCATACGCCAACCGATGAAGTTATATTAAGCGTACAAGGGCTGTGCATCGGGAAGAATACCAAACCGATTGATTTTGATGTGAAGAAGGGTGAGGTTGTAAGCTTTGGAGGGCTGGTAGGCGCCGGCCGTACCGAGCTTGCCAAGTCGATTTTTGGTGCGAGGGAATATTTCGGAGGAACAATCACATTTGAGGGTTGTGAATATAAAAACCCCACACCCCGGAAATCAATTGACCTGGGCATTTCTTATTTGACAGAAGACCGCAAAGCGGAAGGGTTGATACTTCAGGAGGGGATTGATCAGAATATTGCGATCGCAAGTTTGTATCGTCTTTTTCCCAAGCGCTTTATCAACAAAAAACGCGAGACAGAGCTGGCCCTTGATATTATCGAACAATTCAATATCGTCTGTACCAATCCAATGCACAAGGTGGGTACACTTTCGGGAGGCAATCAGCAAAAGGTGTCCCTTGGAAAATGGTATGCGACAAACCCTAAAATTTTGATTTTGGATGAGCCAACTCGTGGAATTGATGTAAATGCAAAGACGCAGATTTATAAGGCAATTGACGATTGTGCCAAAAATGGAATGGCCATCATTATAATCACATCCGACATGCATGAGTTGATTGGTATCAGTGACAGGATCTACATTATGCACGAAGGAAACCTGGTGGCAGAAGTGAGCAAAAAGGAGGATATGGTTCAGGAAAAGCTGCTTACATATTTCCTGGAAACAGATACAGGACAGAAAGAGCCCGCAGAGGCAAATCATTAAAAAGGAGTGCATCATGGACTTTCAAAAAATAAAAATCGGATACGTGCCGACGCGCCGGACAATTTTTAGTGTGGAAGAGGCGCTTCGTTATCGAGAAGTGATCAAAGAAGCAATTTCAAATCCGGATGTTGAGATTGTCGATATAAATGATCTGAACGAAGAGGGTCTTCTTGTAACGCAAGATGACGTTTTAAAGGTCGTGAAAAAAATGAGAGATCATGCAATTGACGCTCTCTTTTTTCCACACTGCAATTTTGGATCAGAGGGTGTTGTCGCCCAAGTTGCCGCCAGCTTTAAGCTGCCTGTTTTGATTTATGGGCCAAGAGACGAGGGTCCGGATGAGACGGGCATGCGGTTGCGTGATTCCCAATGCGGAGTTTTCGCGACGGGAAAGGTATTGCGCAGGCACAATGTGCCGTTCTCCTACATTGCCAGCGTGGACCCTCAAAGCGAAGAGTTTAAAAGGGGGTTTGACAGATTTGTTCGTGTAGCCAGCGTAGTAAGAGCGATGCGAAACATGCGCGTTTTGCAATTGGGCCCCCGCCCAAATGACTTTCTCAGTGTTATGATAAATGAAAGTGAGCTGCTGGAGAAATTCGGAATACAGGTGTTTCCCGTGGCGCTGCCTGATCTGGATAAAATTATGAAGCAGATTATTGCAGAAGCTGGCGAGGAATTTGTGGCAACCTGCAGCTATATTAAAGACAACTATACCGGCAATGGAACAGGAGAACAAGACATTAGGGCGTATGCAGGGCTCAAGCTGGCGATCAAGCATTATGCTGCGGTTTATCACTGCAACTGTGCGGCGGTGCAATGTTGGGATGCGATGCAAGATATTATGGGGATTTATCCGTGTGCCGTCAACGCCTTAATGGCAGAAGAAGGCTTTCCCGTAGCTTGCGAGACGGATATCCATGGAGCGATCTCCGCAGTGCTGTTGCAGGCGGCGACAGGGAACAAACTGCCGCATTTTCTTGCAGATGTTACCATTCGGCATCCACAGGAGAATAATACAGAACTGCTTTGGCATTGTGGACCGTTTCCCAAGACATTTGCGAAAGAGGGAGAAGAATGTAAAATTACAAACAGCTGGCTGGGCGGGCCGCATTGCGGAAACTGCGCGTTCGAGATGAAAAATGGAGATATTACAGTTTGCCGTTTTGATGGAGACAATGGTCAGTATTCCCTGTTTATCGGTGAAGGGAAAGGTGTTGACGGCCCCAAAACAAGGGGGACTTACGTATGGTTTCAGGTCGATGATTGGCTGAAGTGGGAATATAAGTTGGTAAAGGGGCCATACATTCACCATGTTGCAGGCACATATGCAAACGTCAGCGAAATATTGTATGAAGCCTGTAGCTATATACCAGGACTGAGACCGGATCCCGTATCCCCAAATGGTGAGGAGCTGGAAAAACGATGGCGCAGCTAGCCTAAGATGATGCTGTAAAGTTTTGATTTGCTGTTTGAAAGCGGTGCAAACGAAGAATAGGCATTGTTGCAAAAGATCATGAACAGCAGAAATGATGAAACAGGGGTATATCATGCGAAAAATCAATGCGAAGCCGATTAGCGTCGAAAATTTTATGCCGTTTGGATATTATACAAATGTACTGCACCCTACCGGAAACAACTTGGGGGAATTCTATTATGATAAAATACGCTTTCCCGTCTCAGGCGAGATGCCGATTGCTCTTTCTCCATCGATTGTGAGAAGAACAGAAAGGATGCTCATAACTATGGCTGAGTGTCACAGCAAAACGTGTGAGGGTATTTTTGCTGTTGACGACGATATGATATTGCACCTGGCACCGCCTACGTTGACCCCAAAACCGGAACTGACAGAAGCCTTTATCATTCAGCAGGGCATGGCAGTCTGTATCCATGCAGGCGTATGGCACTTGAGCGCAATTCCTCTAAACAAAAAGGAAGCCCATGTATTGATCATACTTCCAGAAAGAACGTATTATAATGATTGCATAACGGTCAATTATGAGGAAAAAGATTATATGGAAGTTTTGCATACGCTTTAGTGGCAAGTCAAAAAAACAGGGGTATTGTGTAGCGGCCTCTACGATGTTGTTTTCAAGAATAACCCTACATAATTTGCGCATAATTTTATTGCTTGCTTTTCCAAGAATGCTGGCAATGCGCAGGCACTATATTTTATTAAAAATCACACAGCCTGGAGATTGTCGATGCTTGGATGGGGAGACACTGACGCTGCCGCTAAAAAGAAAAAGGATAGGGTTTATCGCCTGAAAAGAGATGGGGCATGATAACAAATGAAACCTTAGCCAGGTTTTGCTTGGTCGCAAGGCTTTATAAAAATCAAAAAAGGTCGATAGGGGAATTCAACTAACCTCACCTCCGCCACTCGTAGCACTGTCCGCATTGACTTGGGTAACCTGATCCAGGTTGGTGCGGATTGTTGTGTGTATACGGTCTTGATAGATGAAGATAGGGTTAAAAAAGCCCGAAACAAGCTTCTTTATCACAGCATGATCGGTTGACTCCATGTGGATTTTTGGGCATACAAACAGAGAGGAAGGGGCTCGCAGAGCAAGCCTTCTGATGCCGCATCATATGGAGAGTGTTGCAGCAAATGCCATTTTATGTTTTTCTATCAGACAATGTATTCACTTTTTCGAGTGACATTGTTTTGCCTTGCGTGCTGTAAAAACACAATGCGCACAACTGATCTAAAGGAAGGAGAAATCCTGCTGCGTACACTCGTACACGCTATCCTCTTCCATCTGCGAAGCCATATCCGAAATAGCATCCGACAGATTATTTCCCCCACTGAATTCCGGCTCAGGCGAAACGTTCCCCTTCGTGCTGCACCCAGAGAACACGGCTGCGG
>JBMNTP010000036.1:0-13023 GCA_050945795.1 Christensenellales bacterium
AAACGCTCCTCGCTCGTCACGACCCACTTTGCCTATCATGCTTGTTTGCGCGCCAAGACGCGCCGCCTGCGTTGCCTGATTGCCGCCTTTACCGCCGGCGTAAAAGCCGTTAGCGTATCCTGTAACCGTCTCGCCTATGCGCGGCAGCCTTTCCGCCCATATAAAGCAGTCATACAAAAGATCTCCCAGCACGACAATGCGTACTTTCTTATCCATGCTTCCTCCTAAGCGGCCAGTTGCCGTCTTGTGGTGTTATTACTTCTTTGCCATCCTTTTTTCTGTGTATTCATCGTCCAAATATGCGACGCTTGTTCCCCATGCCTCTTTGCGGGCGAAGAACACGCCGTTTTGCTCCTCATTCGGCCATAGCGTAAACAGTACAAAGGGTTTGTCGCTCTTTCTATTGTCAATCCAATGAAATACATTAGGCGGAATAACTATTATATCGCCCTTTTTAACGGGTATGCAGTCATCGTCAAGCCAAATGTCGCCTTCGCCTTCGACAATATAGTATATCTCTGTGTCATCATGCGCTCCGCCTTCGGTTTTGCAACCGGCTTTTAGCGTGCCTTCGTTGATATTGATGATGGGTATGCCCGCCATCTCGCTGCCTGTGAGCATTTTTGAGCTGTATGTCTCATCGCATACAAAAGGTTTCACATTTTCAGAATTTACAAGTTTCCATGCCGACATAATAAAATTTCCTTTCTGCACTCCATTATTTAAGGAGCCACGCTCCCAGTTAACTATTTATTAACGCTAATACCGTATTCCTTTATAACCAGAGCATCTATCTCGTCGCGCCTTGGCATAGCCGGAGCCGTTCCAATCTTAGTAACGGATAAAGCGCCGGTTACATTCGCGTAACACATGGCTTCAAACAAATCGCATCCTTCAGCGAGCGCCATAACAAGCCCGCCGTTGAAAGCGTCTCCCGCGCCGGTAGTATCTACGGCATCTACCTTAAGCCTTGGGAAATGCTTGCTAGTTTCGCCGTCCGCAGCAAACGCTCCGTGATATCCTAAAGTAATAACAACCTGCTTGACGCCTTTTTGTAAGAATATATCAGCTGCGCGCTGCGCGTCTTTCTCATTTTCAATGCGCACACCCGTTAGGAACTCCGCTTCCGTTTCATTAGGGGTAATAATGTCTATTTTTTTGTATAATTCATCGGGCAGCTCGCGCGCCGGCGCCGGATTAAGTACCACCTTTACTCCTGCGGCATGCGCTATATCTATGGCCTTAAGCAGCGCGTCAAAATTTGTTTCAAGCTGCAAAAGCAGTATGCCTGCCCCTTCTATAACGGGACGAGCCTTTTCTATATCTTCATCCGTTATGTTGCCGCATGCGCCGCTTATAACGACTATGGCGTTCTGCGCAGTTTCCTCATCAACCATTATAAGCGCACAGCCCGTTTCCAGTTTTTCGTCCTCAAACACATAGCCGGTGTCCATATTTTCTTGTTTATAAAAATCTGTAGCTACTTGTCCGAATACGTCGCGGCCTATTTTAGTTATAAACTTTACATCAGCACCGGCGCGGTGAGCGGCTACAGCCTGGTTTGAGCCTTTTCCGCCCGGCCCCATCTTAAACTTACTGCCAAGAACCGTTTGACCCGGCATAGGCAGCCCTTTTGAGCGGCTGGTTAAATCAACAACAAAACTGCCAAACACAACTACGCTCTCGCCCATACTTAATCTCCTTTACTCTCTCGCGCCTTTAACATGATTACAAGCCCCACTTAAGAAATTGAGGCGGCACAGATTCGCAGTCTAACCTCTTTTAGCGTTTCCCTTCCATGCCGCCCTTTTTCACATTATCATCTTAAACCGAGGATTGTTTTAAACCGCAATACTACATTTCAAGCAGTATTTTAATGCGGCGGTCATTACGAGCGCTTATCGCCTCGAATGCTTCCTGCGCGTCTTCAAAGTGGAAGCGATCGGTAATCATTTCCTTAAGCGATATGTGCCGGTTTGAAAGCAAGTCAAGCACTTTCCTGCCCATATTAGGCGTTCCGGCAGCGCCAACCAGCGTGCAGTTTTGCACAATCAGCCGGTCTATATGCACTTCTTTAAGCGCGCGCTCATAAAAGCCGGGTATAACCAGCGTTCCGCTTGGGCGCAGCAACAGCATAACATCGTTGAATATGCTGGGATCGCCGGATGTATCCATAACAATATCCATGCCACGGCCATCAGTTTCACGCATAACAATGTCATACATGCTTTCTTTTGTTGTGTTTATAAGCACATCGGCGCCCATCTGCCGTCCTATTTCCAATTTAGCGTCCTTGCGTCCGGCAAGCAACGTTTTCCCAACGCCCATTCCTTTTGCGCAGGCCATGCCGCCCAGCCCTATAGGCCCTGTGCCTATTACAAGCAGGTTTCTTCCCGGTCCCATAGGCGAGCGCGTAAGGCCGTACAATCCTATACTGGCCGGCTCTACAAGCGCCGCCTCGTCAAGTTCTACATTATCCGGCACCTTAAACGTCAGCCTTTCCGGCATTACCATATATTCCGCCATAGCGCCGGGCCAGCATTCGCTGATGGTGCCTATCGCTCTTCCGTAGTCGCAGCTTTGATAACTACCCTCTAGACAGTTGGCGCATTCGCCGCAAGAATATCCTGTATCGCTTATAACTCGATCTCCAACCTTTAACCTGCGAGTCTCGGAGCCAGCCTCAACCACTTCGCCCGACCATTCATGTCCTATGCGAACGGGATAGATAGGGTCATTCCCTTCTCCTAATTGGAGAGTCCCCCTGTATATGGCGTAGTCCGTCGCGCATATACCGCAATATTTTACTTTTGCCAGCACCTCACGCGGACCCGGTCTTGGCATATCCATATCGACGATGCGCAGTTCACCCGGCGCATTCGCAACTATTACCTTCATCTTTCACCTCTTATACTTGTGCAAATACTCTGCTGTTTTTTAACCAATCAAAAGTCTCGAGTATATCCGCAAATCCAGCCGCCGTCTATTGTAACAATGCTACCCGTCATATAAGCCGCCTCGTCAGACGCGAGGAAGCATGTCATAGAAGCTATATCATCCGGCTCACCGGGGCGATTTAGCGGAATATGTGACAGCATAGCTTCCGCCCTCGCCGGATCGGCGTAGAACAGTTTCTTTGTTCCTTCAAACATTATCGAGCCGGGAGCAATTCCGTTTACGCGTATATTAAGCGGAGCCAACTCCAGCGCCATTGCTTTTGTGAGGTTAAATACACCTGCCTTCGCGGCGGTAAACGCGCACTGCAAACGCAGCGGTGTCAGGCCGACAATAGAGCCAATGTTTATTATGTTTCCGCCTTCACCCTGCTTTTCCATCTGCTTTATAGCGTATTTAGAGCAATAGTATACGCCATTTAGGTCAACATTTATAATGCGGTGCCACAGCTCATCATCGTATTCATGTATGGGCTTGCGGTATTCCGGCCCGCCGTTTATACCGGCATTATTTACCAGCACGTCCAGCCTGCCGTAAATCTCAACCGTCTGTTTAATCATGTTCTCGGCGCTCTTTACATCGCCGACGTCTGCTACAACCGCCTCTGCGTTGCCGCCCTCGGCCTTTATCTCTTGCACAACTTCTTCTAAAGAAGATAGCGTGCGGCCGGAAACGATTACTTTAGCGCCATTTTGGGCAAATTGCTTGCACATCGCGCCGCCTATAGCGCCGCCGCCACCCGTTACTATAACTACCTTGTCCTTAAGATCAACTTTCATGATGCAATGCTCCTTAATTTATAAAGATTATATCAATCATACCGGCACCGCTTATTTATGCCGGGATTTTACGCTTTTGCTTATAAAGGTCAAATAGTACCGCCCCCGCCATAAGCGCTCCTTGTACCGCGATTCGCATAGTTGAAGGCAGGCCAATAAATATGATGGCGTTTTCCGCCACAAATATAAGCGTTATACCTATAAGTATGCCCAGCGGCGACGCCTTTCCGCCCGCCAGACTAACGCCTCCAACGGCGCAGCCGGCAATGGCTCGAAACTCCCATCCATCTCCTGTTTCAGGCAGGCCTATACCTACATCAAGCGTTATAAGTATTCCGGCGATACCCGACAATATGGCGGATAACGAATATGCTGTCATGCGGATTTTCTTAACAGGTATACCGGCAAGCATGGCAACCTCTCTATTATCGCCTACCGCTATAATTTGGCGTCCCCATACTGTTTTTTTAGTGACTACAAACGCAATGCCATACAGCAAAATCATAATCCAAAAGTATAGCGGCATTCCTAGGTAACGTCCGTCAAATACATGTACAAGCGGGAAATCCGGTAGTGTGTTCAAGGAAAGCTGATATCCTTTTATGAACAGATATCTCGCGCCGCCCACCATATAAAGGCTACCCATAGTAGCTACAAAGTCCGGCACTCCAAAATGTACTACCAACAGACCATTAAAGAGCCCTATAGCCGCGCAGCATATAAGCGAAACGATTATTGCTGGAAACGCGCTCCAGCCCGCGTCGACTACCAGCGCCGCCATAAGTATGCCGGCAAATCCGGCAACGCGCCCCGTTGATATGTCTACATTCCCTGTCATTAGCGGGAAGCTTACCGCTAATGCAGTTATAGCTATAAACGGTATCTGCGTAAACATGGCCGAGAAGTTCGATACTGTAAGGAAGTCAGGCCGTACTAGTGTAGTGAGCAGCATTATCGCAAGCAGCGGAATCAATACGCTGACTTCATCGCTTCTCATTAAGCGTCTGAAACGGCTGTCGCTGTGCTGATTTATAGAATTCATATCATTAACACCCCTCTCAGACCATTTTCCGCGCTTCAACGCGCTTGCGCTGTATGTCAAGTAGCACTGCCAGTACCAATATAAAGCCTATTAGCACAAGCTGCAGGTTTGTATCAACGCTAAGTATTCTTAGGCAGTACCACAGCGTATGGAATAGCATTACGCCGAGTCCTATGCCGTAAGCCGAACCGCTGCCACCGCTCATGCTTACGCCACCTATCGCGCAGCAAATAATGGCTCTGAATTCACGCCCCGCTCCAAAGTTGGAGTTTGCCGTGGCGTTGTTCAGTACGTCGAACAGACCACCCACCGCCGCCAAAGCGCCGGCAATTACAAATACCGCAATCTTTACTCCATCAACATTTATGCCCGCTGTCCTTGCCGCGTCGCTGTTGCCGCCAACCGCACGCAGCTTGTATCCAAATGATGTTCTGCGTATTAAAAAGTCAACAACAATTATTAGAACAATAAATATAAAAAACAGCCAGTTCAGTCCCAAAGGCCGCGCCCTTGTAAAAGTCGAGGTGCCTAGCGAGCTAATAGATATCGGCACGCCCTGGCTTATTGTTACCGCCAGACCCTGGCATATAAATTGTGTAGCGAGTGTCGTAATCCATGATGTCAAGCCCAGCTTGCACACCATAAGTCCGTTTACAAGTCCAACCAGCGCTCCTGCACCTAATCCTATAAGCAGGCAGGGTATTAGCCCCAGCCCCCAATCAGCCGCCGCCACGCCGCACATTATGCCCGCAAAGCATCCGTTCATGCCAACAGAAAGATCAATCTCGCCGGACATAATGACAAGTCCTTCCCCAAGGGCAGCCGCCCCTATGAAAATGGAGCCTGTCAGTATGGATGCAATGTATCTCCATGTAAGAAAGCTTGGGTTTATCCAAGCGGTAACGGCGCTTAGAATCAATATCGGAATAAGCACGCCTACTTCCGGCGTTAGAAAAATCCGATATCCCCAATTAAGCTTTTTATCCGAAAGCGCCGGATTTATTTGCTTTGTTTCCATATACAGCTCCTTTACTCCCCGGCCGCCGTTTGACCGGATACGTTTTTGAAAGTTGTGACCGCCATCTTCATTATCTTGGGATCGGTAGCCTCATCTTTTGATAGCTCGCCCACAACCCGGCCTTCCGCCATAACAACAAACCTGTCGCTCATCGCCATAAGCTCCGGCAGCTCTGAAGATACCATTATAATAGCTACACCTTCTGCCGCCATTGTATTTATCAGCTGATAAATCTCATTTTTCGAGCCTACGTCGATGCCTTTTGTCGGTTCATCCAATATAATTATCTTAGGTTCACAGTTTAACGAACGAGCAATAACAACCTTTTGCTGATTGCCGCCCGACAGTGTATTAACCTTCGTTTGTATGCTGGGCGCTTTTATACGCAAGTTCTTAAAGAAGTTCTGCGCCCGATCTTTTATTTTAGATTCCGATACCACAGCGGCAGTACTTACCGCCTTTAGGTTTGAAATGGCAATATTCTTTTTTATATCCCAAACAAAGTTCAAGCCATACTTTTTTCTGTCCTCGCTGACCATGGCAATACCTTTATTAACCGCCTGGTCAGTGTCTTTAATAGAAACCTTTTGTCCCGCTACATATACCGCCCCTGATTTTATGGGCAACATACCGAAAATAGCCATGCATACCTCGGAGCGCCCCGCCCCTACAAGGCCGGCAAGCCCTAACACCTCTCCCGCGCGCACACTAAAAGAGACGTTTTCTATCATATTGGTATTTGCAATATAAGGATGCTCGACGGTAAGGTTTTCCACCCGCAGCATTTCTTCCCCTATATTACAGCTGCGCGTCGGATACATATTTGTAAGCTCGCGACCTATCATGTCAGCAATAATGCGGTTGGTATCGTAGTTTTCGCGTTCGTATGTGCTTATGTTTTTACCATCGCGAAGTATTGTAACGCGATCGGTTAGCTCTGTAATCTCGGCTAGCTTGTGCGTCACAAATATAATGCTTTTTCCTTTTTCCTTAAGCCTGCGAACAACGTCGAACAGCCTTTTAACATCGGTATCTGAAAGCGACGTGGTAGGTTCATCGAGTATAAGCACTTTAGGATCTGTTGCCAGCGCCCGCGCTATCATAAGCATTTGCTGCTGTCCAATTGAAAGTTTGCGGACATCGGCGCGCGGATCCAAACTTATGTGATTATTCTTGAGCAGTTCCTCCGTGGTCGCATACATTTCCTTGAAATTTACAAAAGGTGTTTTGGCTTTACCCTGTTTGTTTCGATCCGCGTCCGGTTTGTTTCTTTCCAGACGCAGGTCGGACATATAAATATTTTCCGCCACACTAAAATTCTTTAGTACATTGATTTCCTGCGGCACATAACCTATGCCGCTGTCCATAGCGTCGCTGGGGCTTAACGGTTGAATTATCTCCCCGTCGACCCTAAGCTCCCCTTCATAGGTACCGTGCGGATAAATGCCGTTAAGCACCTTCAAGAGCGTTGATTTTCCCGCACCGTTCTCGCCTATGAGGCCGAGTACCTCTCCGGGCAATACGTTTAGGCAAACATTGTCGTTAGCCAGCACGCCCGGAAATTTTTTGGTAATATCAACCGCTTCTAGTACATAGCGCATAAGCATTCCTCTCTTCCGCCGCCGCTTGCGATCTTTCGGCGTTTGCGGAGCGTTTCTAGGTAATATTAATCAATTTGGCCGCCGGTATTTTTGCAATAGAACAGCCGCGATATTGCTAAATCCGCTTTTTCGCCGCTCGTAACTATATATAACAATACCGACATGTTCCTATTGTCACTGATTAGCGGTGATTTGGGACGAGCCTGTTTTATGCAGGCCCATCCCCCCGACCGCCGGCGCGACTGATTCCGCGCCATTTTTATGTCTTACTTTAATGCAGTATCTTTTAAATTTGTTTAAATACAGTAATCGACTTACTTAAAGAATGTTTCAACTTCGGCGGCTATTCCACGATGGAAATCTATGCCGTTTTCGCCGGAGCCGTCCATTGTTACTACGGGAGCTTCAAGGTCTGTCCAATCAGGCACGCTGTCGCCACGGAGCAATGTGTCGAGATATTCCATTGTCTTGTAAGCTTCCTGATACAGCGGCTGCGCAACGAGTGCTGTAACTTTGCCAGCTTCTAGATAGTCAAGGTTGCCTTCTGTAGCATCCATGCCTACGATTACGAGATCGCCATCTTTATATCCGGCTTTTGTAGCAGCGTCTGCCCAGGTTATCGGGCTGTTTCCGGTCGTGCCGAATGCGCCTATGATGTCCTGGTTTGCCTGTATTATGGAAAGGTTAACAGCTGTAGCGCTATCTACCTGTCCGCCTTCAAGCTGTACCGGCAGCAACTTTATGCCGTCGAGTTCAAACTCGCCTTTAAGCGATTCCCAAGTTGCTACGAAGGAATCTGTAGCTGCGTTTTCTGTTACGTTTTTGGTGTTCTGTGTAATAGCAACGGAACCGGTCTTGCCTGAGAGTTTCTCAGCCATAAGCTCGGCAACCTGTTTGCCATAAAGCACAGGGTCGCAAGCCATGTTGAACTTCAGTCCGTCGGGATATGTGCCGTCTTCCTGCTGATGGTTGAAGTGAGGTATGCCGACTATTACGCCCTGCGATGCAACGCTAGCGATAGTCTCATACGCGCCCGAGTCACCGGCCCACAGAAGCAGACCATTGCCGCCTTCAGCCGCGAAAGCTTCCGCCGCCGCAAACGCTTCGGAGCTATCTCCGCCTTCGGTGCCGATAACTTTAGCGTTTGTGTACCCCAACTCCTCAGCCGCTTTTAGGAAGCCCAGCTGTACGATGCGGTGCACAGGATGGTTCATGTTGTCCATGCAGATCGCAACCGAGTATTGTGTGGGATCAAAGTCCGCAGCATCATCCGTTTCTTCGGGTTCTGTGCTAGGCGCGTCGTTGGTCTGAGCCGGAGCATCCGGGCTCGGCGTTGCGGGCTGTGCGTTACATGCCGCCAGCGCGAAAACCATAATCAGCGCCAAAATAAGGGTTGCAATTCTTTTCATATTGCGTTTCCTCCTGGTATTTTATTTCCTGTCATCAGGAAACTTTAAAATCTTTATAATTTATAAACAGCCTTTTTTATCTATAAGCCGTATTTTAAGCCGTATTTTCTATCCTATTATATAGAATATCAAAACAGCAATTTGTTATTACACAGTTATATCGTCGGCGCAACCGGTTACGCCATAACTTTATTATAATTTATCTGGCATTTTAACCAAAACGCTGCGCTTTTCTGCTGGCGTAACCGGTTACACCAACGGCATACGTTAACACCCCCTGTTAATCCACCTGCTTATCATCTGATTTTTATTGGTTTGTATTTGTCGAATGTTGTAAGCGTAATCGGTTACGCTCACTTTGAAAAAGTAGTTTAAGATATATTTGTTATGTCCATATATTATCGCCTATATTTCAATATGTCAAGTACGGGTTTTAATTTTATTTAGCAAAATGTCGTATGGCTATTTGTAAAGTTTCATGTTGCTTCGAAGTATGATCTGCGGGTTTATAAGCGTTGTGTCTTTTACTTCCAAATCCTCGGCAATGCTTTGATAAAGCATTTTAAGCCCCATTTTCCCCTGTGTATACTGATCTTGAAAAATCGATGCCGTTACTACTCCCCTCTCTATATATCTGCGCAGTTCATCATAAATATCTGAGGTAACGATGGTTATCCGGCCGCCCAAACCACGCTCCTCAACGCTTTTAAGAACGCCTGACGAGTTAAAAGAGTTAACGTATATGCCGCCAAGATCGGGATATTTATCCAATATAGCGTTAGTTTCAGAGTACGCATACTGCACATTATCAAAGTTATAGTATATTTCCGCCAATTTAAGCGGCGTAATTGTAAGCTGTTTAAGAAAACCTTCTTCAGTTTCGGCGTGTATGCCCTGCCCCTCAAGTCCGGATGCAATTGCTACTTTCTTTGAACGATCCATATTCATCCAAAGCAGTTCCGCCGCCATTTGCCCGGCTACACGCCCATTATATCTTATGCAAAATTTTCTAAAATCTTCACTTATATCGTTTATGGCCGTGGCAACATAAATCCCATTTTCCGTTAACTCCCGGAATTGCTCTGTTTCTTTGGCACACACCAACAGACCGTCATATCCGCCATTCTCTATATGCTCAAGCTGCTTGAAAAGATACGCATCCCCCGCCGGAGAGTTACTATCGCCATCCTCATAGGAAAAATACTCTACCTGTATATTGTAATCCTCCAGCTCGTTATGCGCATCTCGGGCGCCGTTAAGGAAGCTTTTATGGAACTCGGGAAAGCTAGTAAACGCTATAACCGCCAGCTTTATCTTCTTTCGCGCCAGGCTCCTAGCCAGCGTATTAGGCTTGAACCCCATCTCCCGCGCCGTCTCAAGCACGGCATTTCGTGTATCCATGCTAACTTTAGGCTTTTCATTAAGCGCCCGGTATACGGTCGTTGTTGAAATGCCGAGTTTTTGTGCAATATCATAAATTGTAATGCGTTTTGCCATATATTATGCCGCCCCGATTTTATTAAAGGAATAAGCCAAACGTTTGTGGCTTATTCACCTAGTTAATATCATAACAGATAAATCGCAAGCAGGAAAGCGGCTTTTTGTGCCGAATAAGTATAAAGTAATCGGTTACGCCAAATTATTCTGAAGGAGACATTACTATGGATTTCACAAAGAAGGTTCAACAAACAACTGTACCCGAGGGTAAAATCGCCGTATTCTGGCTGGGACAAGCCGGCTTTCTTATAAAAACGGCTGCTGACAAGCTTATAGCTATTGACCCGTATTTTTCGGATTGCGTAGAGCGGCTTATTCCTGAAGAAGGATACGGCTTCAAAAGAATTATGCCGGCATTATGCGATGCAGACGCCTTAATATTTGATACTCTTATAATATCGCATGAACACTACGACCATTTTGACGTAGACGCGATCGAGGACATGATGAAGAACCGCCGCACAGAAGTATACACAAACTCTCCCGCCGCCGCTCAAATGCGCGATATGGAGCTTGAGATATCAAGAATACATGTAATGGAGAAAAACAGCCGTATAGACCTCGGCGATTTTACGCTGCTGCCTGTCGACTGCGACCATGGAGAGCTTGCGCCGCAAGCTATGGGCGTCATATTGGAATTTCCGTCGGTAAAACTGTATTACGCAGGAGACACCGCTCTCTCTCCCGAACGTCTTCAGCAGGCGATTTCCGAGCGGCCGGATGTTGCCATACTGCCTATAAACGGCGCTTTTGGCAACTTGAATTCTGAACAGGCCGCCAAATATGCCGACATGCTGGGCGCTAGCGTCTGTATCCCCTGCCATTTTTGGACTTTCCCGTTGCATATGGGCGACCCTATGAGCTTAATTCGCCTTATGCCGGAGCTTGCTCCAAATTGCGAGCTTAAGCTGCTCCATCAAGGAGAATGCGTCTTTTTCTAAAAGTCGATAACGATAATTCAATAGGCGGCCGGCATATAAGTAAAATATCTGCCTGCCGCCTTTTAATAATGCTATTGTAGCTAAGGTGATTATTTCAGTATAATTAATATTAGAATATACGGGCGTAAGCTACTTAACGTTGTTACTTAAGGAGGACGGATATGAAGACTTTTGAGGGATACTTATCGCATATAGATAACGTCGAGCATAGAGCGCGCGTAGAAGAAGTTCTAGAGTGGGTTTTAAAGCGCTTTCCGGATTTAACTCCGCGCATAGCGTGGAATCAGCCTATGTTCACCCATCATGGCACATTTATAATAGGCTTTAGCGTAGCCAAGCATCATTTAGCCGTTGCGCCTGAAAGAGCAGGCATCAATCGCTTCTTAGGAGAAATAGAACAGGCCGGCTATAACCATAGCAACGAGCTTGTGCGTATACCGTGGAATAGCCCGGTTGACTTTTCATTACTTAAAAAGATAATCGAATTTAATATTGAAGATAAAACAGGCCATTCCGCCTTTTGGCGTAAATAAATAATCAATAATAAAGATAACAATATCGTCAAACGCTTAAAAATGATTGACGATATTGCTTTATTCTAGTCTTTTTGATACTTATATTGTTTTTGATTTTTCATCTAAATATGCTTTTAGAATAATCGCATGATTAATCTGAGGATCTTTTGCCGCGTACAGTAATGTAACAGTGCTTTCCTTGCTTTGAAGAATTACCTGCCGAGCCGCCGCTTGAGCTTCAGCGCTAGCGGCCAGCTCAGCGCGATAAAGAGACGCGAATTCCGAAAAGTTCTCCGGCTTATGCCCAAACCATTTACGAAGCTCAGGGCTCGGCGTCAACTCTTTTAGCCATCCGTCAAGGCGCGCATCTTCTTTTTTAACGCCCCTGGGCCATAAACGGTCTACCAGCAAACGCACACCATCACTTTTATCAAAAGCATCATAGATTCGCTTTATCCGCAGCGCCATAGTTGAGCATCCCCTATCTGTATTGTAATGTGTAATTTACTCAATTTAGAGGTTTATATACGTTATTGATATATTATCGTTCCATGTTATCTTCAATTATTTTTGCCTGATACATGCCCCGCTTCATTAATATATCCGCTACATTAAATACGTCCAAACCCTCGATATCGATTTTTCGCCGCTCCCCAGGGTGGTCTGGCGAAAAGGTACTCCAAACAGTTATTAAATTATCTGTTTAATGTAATCCATATTTCGTCAATAAATGAATATATTTCTCGGGAGCCTTTGATTCGATATCGACCGCTTTATATTCTTGTATAAAAATTTCATCATTGTTTTTGTGCGAAGCAATAGCAAACTGCGACATTCCATCGCCTAGAAGTAAAGAACCGTATGAATCCATTATCGCGTTTATTTCATCTTGAGTCTGGCCATCCAAGTACAACACCTTTTCATGCAGTTTCCCTTTAATACCCATTTCGCTTTCTTCGTGCATTGTAAGGGGTAAGTGCATAACCAGAAACAACGGCTCAGGCAGCAATGTATAAAAGTCTTTCACTAAGTCCGCTAACTTCTCATAACTAACATTGGCGCGAATGCCCTTGCCTTCAAACACTTCATATGTTTCTAAAATCTTCTCTGGGAATGGAATGGTAACGCCGGGCGCAGTTTTAAAGAGGTTGTCCCGGCCGTCGTGGAATTTGAGGTGGCGCATCAATCGGAAATCTGGTAGATTTCTGGTTGAGCAAACTAAAACGAAAGGATGCGCCACTAATGCAAGTATATCATGGAGAAGCC
>JBMNTP010000037.1:0-11879 GCA_050945795.1 Christensenellales bacterium
AAACAGTTTTTTTATATAATCGTCATTACCTTCCTCTTAAAACGGCTTTATTAGGCTTTTTTACTGTTTTATATAAGTAAATCAACTGTTATTATCGTTATCTTCGTCATTATCCTTAGGTGTATTTGGCTGTTCTTTCCCGCTTTGGTAAACATTGGCGCTTTCTCCCGTGCTAACATCCAACACATCTCCGGCCATATCCGGCATAACTTTTATTATCCACGCCATTTTCTTCTCTAGCTTCTCGTTCTGACCCAGCCTTATGGTAATTCCGGCCCGCGTTATAAGCTTTATATCCCCCGTCGCCGAAATATCCATAATCTCAACTATATCCTTAATGCCCGCCGTCTCTACCGCCTTCATAACATCCATCATAACTTTTACCTGATACTGATCCGACGATTGCAACGGCTGTCCTACAACGGCGTTTTGCGTGTTCATTCCTACTATAAGAGGATACGACATATCTAAGAGCTGCCGCTCAACCGACATTATGTATCCCATATTATCAACAATCAGATACGCGCCTATGTATTCAACCGCGCATACCTCCTCCCGCTTTTTAGCGGTTATAACCACCTTGTCCGGATACTGCACGTCCACTTTTTCAACATACAGCAGCGCGTTGGTTTCAACTCTTTCTTTTACCAGCGCGCCGTCCAGCAACAATATATTGGAATCAAGCTCAATACCCGCCAGGCTCAACACCGAATCGGCGTCGTCGCCCTCAACGCCCATTACCTCAATTTCCTTTATTTTAAGCAGTTCCCAGCCCGCGAATCCCAAGCAGGCCATCAGCGTAAGCACGGCTAAAATCATGCCCGCGCCTTTTTTTCTCCCACCGCTCATACTTACCTCAATCGATTTTTCTTATGTCCGCCCCGAGGCTCTCAAGCATCAAATCAAGACGCTCATAGCCTCTTTCAATTATCTCCGCGCCCTCAACAACGCTGTTTCGCTCCGCCCTAAGAGCGGCTAATGTAAGCGCCGCGCCTCCCCTTAAATCCCTCGCCCTTACCTCGCTGCCATACAGCCGCGGCACCCCGCGTATAATCGCCATTCTGCCCTTTATAGTCGCGTTAGCGCCCATCTTCGCCAGTTCCGCCGCGTGTTTGAACCGGTTATCAAAAACATTTTCCACTATAATGCTTGTACCCTGCGCTACCGATGCCACCGCAAACATCTGCGCCTGCATGTCTGTAGGAAAACCGGGATACGGCAGCGTTTCAAGAAGCACCAGCTCCTTAGGCCTTTCTGGCCCCCTAACCCGTATATAATCCTCGCCTATATCAACTAAGCAGCCGGTCTCGCGTATTTTCGCTATGGTGCTGTGCATATGGTCCGCTACCGCGCCTTCAAGCGTTATGTCGCCTTCGGTTATAGCGGCGGCGGCCATAAGCGTTCCGGCAACAATGCGATCCGGCATTATTGTATGCTCGCCTTTTCCAAGAGAGGTTACGCCATCTATTATAACGGTGTCTGTACCCGCTCCCGATACGCGTCCGCCTAAATTGTTAAGAAACTTTTGAAGATCTAAAACCTCCGGCTCTCGCGCGGCGTTTTGTATCTCTGTCCTACCCTCAGCCAGCACCGCCGCCATCATTATGTTTTCCGTCGCCCCTACGCTCGGATAGTCAAGATGTACGGCGCTGCCGATTAACCGGTCAGCCTTGCATATTATCTTACCATGCTCCTCTGTAATATCAACATTAAGGCTCCTAAGCCCTTTTAAGTGTAAATCTATTGGCCTAAGCCCTATCTCGCAGCCGCCCGGATAGTAGAAAACGGCGCGCCCCAGCCTCGCTACAATAGGCCCCAGCATAAAAATAGACGACCGTATTACCTTCGCCAACGCCTCCGGCATAACAAAGTTCTTAGGGTTCGAGGCATCTATGCTCAAATCAGAGCCGTTTCTGCCTACTCGGCAGCCCAGACTCTCAAGTATTTTGAGCATATTCTCAGCATCGGACAAGCCCGGGCTGTTGTGTATTAGAACCGGCTCCGCGGTCAATATACTGGCGGCAAGTATGGGCAGCACGGAATTCTTCGCCCCCGGCACCGCAATGCTGCCGCTGAGCCTGCGGCCGCCGCCTATAATGTATTTGGACATAAAACACCTCCGGCATAAATGCATAGTTTATTTTATGCCGTCTGCACAAAGGTGTTACCCTGCCGCCCTGTTATGGCTCCGCCGCCCTCGAACACGAGCGTGAAATAGCCAATAATACTCCTATTCCGCTCATCATAACTATCAGCGACGAGCTGCCGGCGCTTATAAACGGCAGCGTCTGCCCCGTCGTAGGTATGGCCTTTGTAGCCACCGCTATATTTACCATAACCTGTATCGCTATAATCGCTACAATTCCCGTCGCCAGCATTGTGCCAAAAAGATCGGGACAACGCATAGCTACAAGAACACCGCGCCATATAAGAAAGCCGAACGCTGCGAGCAGCGCCAAAGCGCCTATAAGCCCGAACTCCTCGGCTATTATTGAGAATATAAAATCGCTTTCGCCATAAGGCAGGTATAAAAGCTTTTGCCTGCTGTTGCCCAGCCCTACGCCAAAAAGCCCGCCCGCGCTTATAGAATAAAGCGACTGTATAATCTGATATCCTTTGCCGCTAGGGTCAAGCCATGGGTCGGCGAAATAGTCCAGCCTGTCTACCCGATACCCCGCCATAGTAGCGACGCTGTATCCCGCCGCTCCGCCCACCGCCCCCAAACCAAGCAGTTGCGGCACGCTGCACCCGCCTACAAACACCATAACCGCCCAAAGCATAGCCATTATTACAACTGTGCTAAAGTTTGGCTGCAATAATATAGGAACGCATAAAGCGCCCAAAACTATTATATTCGGCAACAGTCCGTCTTTGAACGTTTTCATCTTTTCGCGCTTGTTTGAAATTGTCGCCGCCATAAAAAGTATAAGTGCGAATTTGGCTATCTCTGCCGGCTGTATGCTAAAGCCGAATAATGAAAACCATCGCGTAGCCTCGTTTTTACTGTCGCCCATGCCGTCTATAAGCAGCAAAAGCAGCAGCCCTTCTGAAATTATTATGGCGAAAAGCGCCAGCTTTTTTAGTTTTTTATAATCTATATTCGCCAGCACAAACATGCACACAAGGCCAATGGCGGCGCCGAGAAGCTGCTTTTTAAAATAATGGTAGCCGTCGTCAAAGCGCGCCTGTGCTGTATAAAAGCTGGCGCTAAACACCATAAGCACGCCGAAACATACAAGTATCAGCGTAATAAGGAGTATGGAAAAATCATACGGCCTTTTTCGCGCAGCCTTCTGTTTCATTCATCCTTCCCCATTCCGTTGACAATATCTTTAAACACCCTGCCCCGCTGCTCAAAGTCCTCAAACATATCCCACGACGCGCACGCCGGAGATAGCAATACCGTATCGCCCGGTCTTGCCAACTCCGCCGCCTTAAGCACAGCATCTTTAAACGTCTCCGCCTTATATATATTTGAAAACCCTGCGTTTAATGCCGCCTCGCCTATTTTATCAGCCGTCTCGCCGAGCGTCACCGCCGCAACTACTTTGCCACGGAACGCTGCGACATAGCTGTCAAAATCCGAATGCTTATCGTATCCTCCGGCGATTATGACAACCGGCGTTTTCATCGCCTCAATAGCCTTAATAGCCGCGTCGGGGTTAGTACCCTTGCTATCGTTTATAAAACTTACGCCTTTATATTCCCTTACAAACTCAATGCGATGCTCAACGCCGGGGAAAGTCTTAAGCGTATGCGCCATGCTCTTTTTATCAACGCCGCAAACTAATCCCAGCGCCACCGCCGCCAAAGCGTTTTGCAAATTATGCGCACCGGGTATTCTTACATCATCCGTCCGGCATACAAACTCCTCTTTGCCGTCCAACGCAGTATATATACCGCCGTCCCTTACAAACGCCCCGTCCGGCACCTGCCTTTTATCACTGAACCACAGCAGCCGCGCCTTTATTTCGTCCGAAAGAGCGTAAACCAGCTTATCCTCACGGTTTAATATTACAAAATCATCCGGCCCCATGTTTTTATATATTTCAGCCTTGCTCCTTATATACGTATCCATATCGCCGAATCTATCTAGGTGATCTTCGGTTATATTAAGCATAGCCGCCGCCTTGGGTCTAAAGCCAATAGTGCTTTCAAGCTGAAAACCCGCGACCTCGGCTATTACAATATCGTCTTTTTTAACATCGTCAACAATAGCGGCTATAGGTATGCCTATATTACCGGCGACATGCGTGTTAAATCCGGCGTCTGAAAAAAGCTGTCCTGTAAGTGCGGTGGTGGTGGTTTTGCCGTTTGTGCCTGTTATCGCTATTATAGGCGCTTTACAAAACCACGACGCCAGCTCAATCTCGCCTATAACAGTTACCCCTTCGACTATGGCTTTTTGCGCCCACGGCTTTTTAATCGACACAACCGGGCTTAATACAATCATATCCCGCCCTTTTACGCACTCCGCCGCATCCCTATCTAAAAGCCATTCGTCAACGCAATCCTCTACCGCCTCAATCCCTGTTAGCTTGTCCTTTGGCCGCGAATCGTTGGCAGCTACATACGCGCCTTTATCGCATAGCAGCCGCGCACATGCCATACCGCTGCGCGCCATGCCCACTATCAATACATTTTTATCTTTAACATCCTGCATACGCGGCCCCTCCCTCAAGCAAGCGACACAAACCCTATTATACAAAGCACCGCCGTAATAATCATATACATGGCCACAATGCGAGTTTCCGGCATGCCGCCCAGCTCAAAATGATGGTGCAGCGGCGCCATCCTAAACACCCGCTTTTTAGTCTTTTTATAATAAAGTACCTGTATTATTACAGAAAGCGTAGTCGCTACAAGCATACCCGCCACAATGGGCAACAACAGCGCCAGCCTGCTTGTCACCGTCATAACCGACAGCGCGCCGCCCAACGCCAAAGAGCCGGTATCCCCCATAAAAATCTTGGCGGGATACGCATTAAAACGCAAAAAGCCCAACAGCGCGCCGCAAAGCGCGGCGGATACAATCATCATCGAATGGTATGAGTCTTGAAGACCGGCTTCTGTAACCGCTCCCGCCATGAAATAGAAAATTATAGTGAATGTCGCGGCAATAACGAGGTTTACCCCCGCCGCTAGCCCGTCAAGTCCGTCAATAAGATTAACGCTGTTTACAATCCCTACAATAATAAACGCCATAACAGGTATATATAATACGCCAATATCTATAACAACCGATGTAAACGGCATTATAAGTCCGGAGCCTATGCCCGGCTCACCATACGCCCAAAATGCGACTGCAAGCGCCAGTCCCACCTGCCCAACCAGTTTTTGATACGCCTTAAGGCCAAGAGAGCGCCTTTTTGCAACCTTTATAATATCGTCAAGAAAACCTATAAGCCCGTATCCCAGCGTAGCAACCAGAGCGGGTATAAGCCAGCCGCCCGAAGGACTCATGGCCAGCGCTCCCACCACCATAGCGCCTATAAAAGCGAGGCCGCCCATTGTCGGAGTGCCCTGCTTTTGCAAATGCGATTTTGGGCCGTCGTCTCTTACGTTTTGTCCAAATTTTAGTTTCGTAAGCCACGGAATAAGCAGCGCACCCAACACCAAGCATACCGCAAAGCTCAGCACCACCGTAAGTGCCATGTCCTTAGGAATAGGCGCGTAAAGCGCCGCAGTTTCATTCATGTCGAGTCTCTCCCGTCTTTCTCGGCAAGAAGCTCGGCTACGACTACCTTCTCATCGAACGGATATTTCCTGCCCTGAATTTCCTGATAAGTTTCATGTCCTTTGCCGGCCAATACTATAACATCCTTTGGCCTGGCGTTATAAAGCGCATACTTAATAGCCTCGCGCCTATTTTCAACAACAATATACTCACAGCCGGTATCTTTAATGCCGCGAACTACAGCTTCAATAATATCCATAGGCCGTTCCGTCCTTGGGTTATCGCTGGTAACGACTGCAAATTCCGACAGCCTTCCCGCTATTTCGCCCATTATAGGCCTTTTGGTTTTATCCCTGTCCCCTCCGCAGCCAAAAACAGTAACAACCCTGTCCGAAGCAAAACCGCGTACTGTTTTAAGTATATTCTCCAATCCGTCGGGACTGTGCGCGTAATCAAGTATAACTGTAAAATCCTCGCCTCCGGTATCAAGAACCTCACATCTGCCGTTTACCGGCGTCGCAGCGTTTAGGCCTGTTACTGTCTGCTCATGCGTAAAGCCGACGGCAAGACACGCCGCCCCCGCCGCCATGGCATTGTAAATGCTGAATATGCCGGGTATGCCAAAATCAATCTCGCTGACGCCGTCCGGCGTTTTTAGCGTGAATGTAACGCCGTCAACGCGCGAAACAAGCTTTGACGCCTCAACGTCGGCATCTTTCATACCATATGTAATAACAGGCCGCCCCCGCGCCGCCTCCGACATATACGCTGAAGCGGCGTCGTCAATATTTATGACCGCCGCCTTACACATTGAAAACAGCTTCGCCTTAGCGCTACTGTAATTTTCTATGTTTTTATGAAAATCAAGATGATCCTGCGTAAGGTTTGTGAAAACCGCGGCGTCAAACTCTATGCCGGAAACCCTTTTAAGCTCCAGCGAATGACTAGATACCTCCATAGCCACGACCGCTACGCCTTCATCCGCCATGCGTCTTAACAGCCGCTGCATATCCGGCGCTTCCGGCGTTGTATGCTCTGAGGGTATCGACTCGCCGCCTATCATGTTGGCGATAGTGCCTATAACCCCCGCCTTCATGCCCGACTCCTCGGCTATTGATTTTATAATATATGTCGTTGATGTTTTGCCGTTTGTGCCGGTAATGCCTATAATCTTCATTTCCCGGGCGGGATAGCCGTAAAACCTCGCTGAAATAAGCGCCATAGCCTCCCTGTCGTCGTTTACAACGACCTGCGGCACATTAAGCGACAAGCGCCTAGTCACAACAAGCGCCGCCGCCCCTTTATCTACAGCCGCGGCCGCGTAATCATGCCCATCTGAATTGAATCCTTTTATGCAGAAGAAAAGGCTACCCGCCTTAACATTTCTTGAATCATATTCTACCGACGTGATGTCGGCATCCTGGCCCTCAAAGGCAAAAAGGTCTTTTACCAGGCCGGATAGCAGCATGTCCTCACCCCTATTACAATACTTCCAGGGAATTATAACACATTTTTAATTTATGCTCCACTCCGACGCCAAAATATACCTTCACTCCCCACCGCTTAGAAAAGCTATTCAGAATACATAAGAACGTATGTACCCTTATCGACAACCTCGCCTGCCGCCGGCAATTGAGCGCCAACCTTTCCCGTACCTATGGCGTCCGACTTTAGCCCGGCTTTCCCAAGCTCTATCGCAGCCGCCTCCATGCTCATGCCCTTTATGTCCGGCACCTCTACCTGACCCGTTTGGCGATCTTCGTCGTCCTCATCAAATACCGGCTCAACGCCTATATATTTAAGCGTATCTTTCATTATAGTGCCAACTATCGGCGCCGCTACAACGCTGCCAAAGTCAACCGGTACATTCGGCTCATCAACCATTACATATACAACTATCTCCGGCGCATCAGCCGGTGCGAAGCCTATAAATGACGCTATATGCCTGCCGTCCATAACCTGCTTGTTGTCATCATATTTTTGCGCCGTTCCCGTCTTTCCGCCCACTCTATACCCCGGCACATCGGCATTGCTGCCGCTGCCGTTCGATACTACGCCGCGCATAAGCTGGCGCATACTAGCGCTTGTAGATTCTGATATTACCTGCCTTACCTCTGTCGGCTCCATCTTTTCAACAACGCTGCCATCCGCCGCCGTTATCTCCCTTACAAGATAAGGCTGCATGAGCTTTCCGCCGTTTACAATCGCCGCCATGGCGGTGGTAAGCTGTAAAGGCGTCATGGATATCGACTGACCAAACGCTATACGCGCAAGGTCGGCGTCCTGTATATATTTTACGTGCCGCACTATGCCGGTGCTTTCAGAAGGAAAATCAATGCCGGTTTTAGAACCCATGCCAAAATCATAAAGGTAGTCATAGAGATTTTCTTTTTTCAGCCCCAGCCCCATGGTAGCGAATGCCGGGTTGCAGCTCTTTTCAAGCGCCTGAGCCAAAGTTAGCGAGCCGTGCGGCACCCTGGCGTGGCAGGATATGCCCTGACCCCCGTCAAGCTCCAACCGGCCGGCGCAATAAAAATGAGACGACAACGAAACAGTGCCTTCATTAAGCGCAGCGGCAAGCGTAATAGGCTTTACCACCGAACCAAGCTCATAGGAGTCGGTAATCATGGTGTTGCGCGATAAAGAGTTTAGCAGTTCAGCGTCGTTTCGCGGCGGATCGTTAAGGTCGTAATCGTCCTTTGAGGATATGGCCAAAAGTTCGCCGGTATTAACGTCCATAACTATACCTGAAACCCTTTTGGCGCTATTTACTTCCATCGCCTCTTCTAGCGCCTGCTCAAGGAAGCTCTGTATAACATAATCTATGGTAAGAGAAACGGTGCAGCCGTCTACGGGCGCTATATACTGCTCATCGCCCATAGGTATTTCCTTGCCGTCCCTGTCCTTTTCCTGCACCAGCCGCCCGGGGCTGCCGGCTAAGTATTTGTTGTAGTAAAGTTCTAAACCGCCAAGCCCCTCGCCGTCAACCGAGGTAAAGCCAAGCGTCTGCGTTAAAAAACTCCCGTATGGGTAATAGCGCTTAACATCTATCGTAAGCGCGACGCCTTTTATATTAAGCCTTCTTATGGCGTTTGACTGCTCGTCGGTTATCTGCCTTTTAAGCCATACCTCGCTTTTTGTTTTGTCTGTGGCTTTTTTATATATATCGGTGGCGTCCATCTCAAGTATCTCGGCTAGTGCCGCCGATAGCTTATCAGGCTCTTTTACCTGCGCCGGCCGCAGCACAACGGTATCGGCGTTAGCGCTGCGCGCGAGGTCTTGCATATTTCTATCTACAATATTTCCTCGCTTTGCCGATACCTGCAGCTCCCTTGTCCACTGGTTAACCGCCTTTTGCTGCAACTCCGGCCCGTCTATGAATTTTATTTCAAAAACTTTATAAGCCAGGAATAAAAAAATTAAGGCAACCGTCATGACAACAACGATTAGCCTTTTCTTATTTGTCATGCCCGTAACGCTCAAGCCGCTACCTCCGCTCTAATCTAAAAGATTCAGCATCATAGCCAAAAACCCGTTTCCGGTATTCGCCTTGGCAGCGCCGTCCCCTCTGTCGGCAGCCACCATAACGCCCTCCGGTTCAACATCAATGTTAATTTCCGGCAGTTCTACAAACACAACCTGATCGTCGCCAGGAAAGTCCATGCCCAGTTTCGCCGCCCTATCCTTAACCGCCACCATATCCGTCGCCTGCGCGTATTCAAGCTTAAGCGCCTCAACCTGTGCCTGCATCTGCTCTAACTCTTTTTTGTCTTTTAAAAGCGCCGAGTTCGCCGATGTCATAGCGGCAAAGCGGGAAACCAATACCGAGCCCAGTAAAAATATGCATATCACCAGCAGTACCGCTAAAACCCTCTGTCCCGGCTTTGCTAAAATCGAAGGCTTCGCCTTTTGTTTAGCCGCCGGTTTCGCCTTGGGCTTAGCCGCCGGTGCTTGATGCTCCGTAATCGGCTTTCTTACCGGCGCAACTTTTGTAGCCGGACGCGCCGGCCTATAAACAGGTGCCTCGACAGCGCACCCTTGTATATTGTATTCATCAAAACAACCGTCGTATTCATAATCAGGCTTAAGCGCCAGCGAACCATGCTGCCTGTATCCTACCATTACGGTATTCACCCCCAGAATATAATAGAACGTTTACAATCTTTCGGCCGCTCTTACTTTTGCCGACCGCGCTCTTGGATTGTTTTCAAGCTCCTCTTTCGACGGCTTAACCGCCTTTCGAGACACCAGCTTTACTAAAGACCGCTTGCCGCAAACGCATACCGGAGCTTTAGGCGGGCAGACGCACGGGTTTTCCATCTCCCTCATCGCCAGCTTAACCGCCCGATCCTCAAGCGAATGAAACGTAATAACAACGAGCCTGCCGCCCGGTTTTAGCAAATCAACAAAGCTCTTAACAGCATTTGACAGCCCTTCAAGCTCCCCGTTAACCTCTATCCTTATCGCCTGGAACGTACGTTTCGCGGGATGCGGCCCCTGCCGCCTCGCCCCCGCCGGTATCGCCGCCTTTATGACGTCAACCAGTTCAAACGTCGTTCTTATAGGCTCAATCTTTCTTCTCTGCTCTATAAACGCGGCTATCCTTGAAGCCCATCTTTCCTCGCCATAATCCCTTATAATGCCGCTAAGCCTTTGCCTGTCATATTCGTTTATGACATCATAAGCGCTTATAGCGTCCGAAGCGTCCATCCTCATATCGAGCGGTGCGTCGTTCATATAGCTAAAGCCGCGCTCCGGCTTGTCCAACTGATAGCTGCTTACGCCAAGGTCTAGTATCGCCCCATCAAGCGGCATCGCCTCCTGCGGTAACAACAGCGCTGCGTCCTTGAAATTGCCTTTTATGGCTATAAATTTGTCGCCGTACTTTGAAAGCCTGTCCGATGCTGCGGCAATGGCGTCGGCATCGCGGTCTATGCCGTAAACCTCGGTGTTGCCGATAGATAATATTGCCTCCGAATGTCCTCCGCCGCCCAGCGTGCCGTCTACGAACCTACCGCCGTTTTTGGCGTTCAGCAGCTCTATGCATTCCTTTTCCATTACAGGCTTGTGCCGGAATGCCGCCTGCCATTCATCGCGCCCCATCATATGCCAAGCGAATCGAGAGCTTCTTCATAATCACCCTCATGTTTGCTGTTATATTCTTCCCACACCTGCTTGCTCCATATTTCCGCCCTGTTACCGACGCCTATAATAAGCGCATCTTTTTCAATAGCGGCGTATTCTCTAAGCTCGGCGGTTATAATCACTCTGCCCTGCTTGTCCGGCTCTCGCTCTGCCGCACTTGAGTAAAGTCGGCGGGCGACAAGCTGTGCCTGTTTATTTGTCATAGGAAGAGAAATGAGTTTTGAGGAAAATTCCTCCCACTCGGCAAGACTAAATACAAATATGCATTTATCCATACCCTGCACCAGCATAAACTGTTCGCCGAGTTGCTCACGGAACTTGGCAGGCATGAATACGCGACCCTTTTCATCAACGGTATGCTCATACTTGCCAACGAACACATTCTCTCCTCCTTCCTCACTTTTTACCTAATCTTGCTCCACTATACACCACTTAGCACCATTTGTATATACTTATTCTCCACTTTTGCGCCTTTTCCTTCCGGGGAAATAAAAAAAACCGGCCTTGCCGGAAATATATCGTATTTTATCGTTTTTTAGCTCTTAATAAAACATGCTGTCGTATTTTGCAACATTTTTGGCTCCTAATCGCGTACGCCCTGCCGACATGCCGCCGGCTTTCGACAGCTTGCCCTATACAAAAGCGAACAGCCACAAATGTCATTTCCGTCACAAAAGCGCCGGGTACGCCGCACCGCAGCGTTATGGCCGACACGAACAATCAGACATTTTACGCGGCTGTTTTCGCAACTCACTTTCCAATATTCGCAGTAAAACCAGTAGGATTTTATGGCGCTCGTTTTTTAGCAACTGCTCTTAATAAAAAAACGTCGCTTTAGGAGCTGTCAGATAGGGATTTATAATTCCTGAAAAATTCGGCATAGTCGTTGATATTCGGCTATGCCGTTTTTTGTTTACTTTGGCAAATCAATAGCGCCAATGCAGTTATAGAAAATTTGAATCCGCTGGGTTCTGCGGCCATCTACTTTTTCAGCCTTAAATACTATAATTTTGTCAATGAACTCTCGAATAATCTCTGCATCCAATTCTGTAATTTC
>JBMNTP010000038.1:0-11354 GCA_050945795.1 Christensenellales bacterium
TTTGGATTAATTCGCCCATTCTTTGCCTGTAGTTATCCATTTTTCATAATAAATAATATAATGTGACAACATGATATAGAAGCCGTTTTACATACGGAACTATATAACCTTAATACAAGCAATAAAAAGCACTTTAGAAATCAACACGAAAAAGCGGGCGTCTATAAAGGCAGCCCGCATAAATAAGAGGTTATAAATATTCTATTGCATTATGCATTGAGGGAGTTTATTAAAGAGTCAAGCTCATAAACGGGAGCCGAACACGCGCCGTTTTTACACAAATAATACGCTGTGCCGTTTTCGGGAACAGGGTAATCGCTTGTAAACGGAGCGATTTTAGAAAGCTTATCTTTGTTATCGGCTGTTTTTAAAATCAGCGTAAGGTTGGGCAATGCGTTTTCTATTAGATAAGATGTTAATTCTTCGGGAACGGCATTATGGGAGGTGGCACAGACAAGCTCTAAAGAAGGGTATAACGCTCCTGATAGAGCTATCAGCGCCATGCTGTGAGCCTGCGGATACCTTTGCGCTTGGGTTGCGAGAAAAGCAAGCTGCTCTAAGGCAAGCTTTTGCCACTTTACATCGCCTGTTAGCTTAGACAACTTCTCCAGCACTACGCCGGCAACAGAGTTTCCAGAGGGTATCGCGCCATCATAAACTTCTTTAGGGCGGCTTATAAGCTGTTCGCCGTGCTTTGAGTAGAAGAAAAAGCCGCCGGCATCATTATCCCAAAAATAATCCAGCATACGCTTAGAAATATCTATTGCTTGCTTTAAATAAGCAATATCGCAGGTGGCGTTATACAGCTCCAGTAATGAAAAGGCGTAAAACGCGTAATCATCAAGCTGACCGTCATAAGATGCCTCGCCTTCACGCCAGCGCAGCATAAGATTACCATTACTGTCCGTCATGTTTTGCTGTATAAAGCGCTGAGCGTTCTTTGCCGCCTCCAGATATTCCGGCTTTAAGAGCAGCAGCCCCGCCTTCGCCATAGCCGCTATCATAAGCGTGTTCCAAGACGTTAACACCTTATCATCTTTATGCAAGCTGGTGCGTGAGGTACGGTAGGCATACAGCTTGTCTATAAGCGCTTGAAACTGCGGCGGATTTTTCTCATATTCGGCGTTATGCAGTAAATTCAGTATACTTTTGCCTTCGAAATTACCTTTATCACTCACACCAAACCAGTCACACAATAATTGCCCCTGTTTCTCGCCTAGTACTTTGTAGATTTCCTGCCTGGTAAACACATAGTATTTACCCTCAACGCCATCGCTGTCTGCGTCCTGCGCGCAATAAAAGCCGCCTTTAGCATCGGTGAGCTCGCGAAGCACATAATCAAGCGTGCGCTCGGCGACATTAGCATAAAACCTGTCGCGTGTTATATGATACGTTTCTAAATATGCGAGGGCAAGGAGGGCGTTGTCATATAGCATTTTCTCAAAGTGCGGCACCAGCCACTTCTCATCGGTTGAATAGCGGGAAAAACCGCCTCCTATATGGTCGAATATACCGCCGCGAAACATCTGCGTTAGCGTATGCTCTGCTATGATGCGAACGGGCGTATAATTTTCAAATACGGAGTATCGTAAAAGAAAAAGTAGATTATGCGGGGTAGGGAATTTAGGAGCGCCGCCAAATCCGCCCCATGTATCATCGTAATTATTCTTAAAGCCGGCAACCGCTTTATGCAGCAACGATTTATTAATTTGCGCCTGATCGCCTTTAGCGGTATCCTGCGTTTCAAGAAGAGAAGTCAACTGCTCGGATGCCGTTAATACCGTTTGCCGCTGCGTGTCCCATTTTTGCTTTATAATGTCGAGCAGCTCAATTAGGCCGAGCCTGCCGTAAACGGTGGTTTTAGGGAGGTAAGTGCCTGCCCAAAAAGGCTTTTGCTGCGGCGTCATTATAACGGTAAGCGGCCAGCCGCCGGAGCCGGTCAGCGCCTGACATACCTGCATATAAACTGTATCAACATCCGGCCGTTCCTCGCGGTCAACTTTTATGCTGATGTAGTCGCGGTTGAGTACCTCGGCCACCTCGTCGTCCTCAAACGACTCATGCGCCATAACATGACACCAATGGCAGGTAGAATAGCCTATTGAAAGGAATACCGGCTTATCCTCGGCCTTGGCCTTCTCAAAAGCCTCCTCACCCCACGGAAACCAGTTTACCGGATTTTCGGCATGCTGTAAAAGATACGGGGATTTTTCCTTACTTAATAGATTCATCTATGTTCCTCCAATTGTTTTCAAAGCTGGCCTGCTCCGAGGTGAAACTCAAAAGCATACGCCCGCCTATTGAGCATGTATACTGCACCGGACACGATACGCTTTCATGTATCCGCCGTGTCATGCTGCCCCTGTGCGGAGCGTTTAATAGAAAGCTGTTGGCCTTAAGCATCTTAATTTTAAGCAAAAGGCTGCCTTGGCGCAACAAAATAGTATCATCGCTTATATGCAGCAATTTCGCTCCGAGATAGGTGGCTATTCTATGTTCTTTGCCGTTTATAAATATAAAGCCGGTGCAGCCGATAAAGCTAAATCTTCCAAAAGGTATATCGGCGACCGAAAGCATTATGCTGTTGCCGTCCCAGCCGCAATGCGTCCAGACATAGCGCTTTGGGAAAGATGAGCCGCTGTCGCCCTCGATATAGCCTTGGCCGTTGTTAAAAGCGAACCGCCTGCCGTTTATAATAAGCGCGCCGTCTACGCTGTGCGAAAGGCTTACAACGCTATGATGGCATTCCATAAAAGGTATGACGCTAAACGGCCCCATAATATTGTAGCGCGGCGTTGTAAACGGACCAAAACGCAGCGAGCCGCTTATATCGCAATCGCTCGACCGCACATCTATTTTACACCCTGTCGGAGAAAAAAAGCACTTATTAAGGCGTATGAACGGCTTTGAGCCGTCCGCGACAAACGCGCGAGCCGGAAATTTTATATTAAAAGACCGCGCGTTAGTTATAACCTGCAAGGAGGAGGAAGGTTCGCCATCTTCGCTTACATGGAAAGCCGGAATAAGGGCTACGGTTTCCCTGTTGCTTTGCTGTTTAAAATACCAGCCCTCAAAATAACCGCTCCGCCGCTTTTTGCCATAAAAGTTTATCATAATATGCGCTCTTTGGCGTTGTCCCAATAACATGCCATAAATTCCCTTTCTCATACCGCTCATTCGCTCTTTATTATTTGCGTGGCCTGCCAGAATATGCATGAGTAAGCGATATGAAACGCGGCAATAAAAGGCGGCCTTCAGTTTAGTTGAAGACCGCCTTTAAATCGCATCCGGACTATCGTGTGATAAACCCGAAATATTAACGCGTTGGGTTTTTTTATAGTTATTGGATGCTGATTTCTGTTCCGAACGCCGGAGTGTTTGCGATTGTATCTTTTACCGGGCAATTGCTTTCGACAAAATCGATGTACTTTTCAATCTCTTCTTTTGTGTTGTCGGCGCTTATATAGTATTTTGTTGTGATTTTGGAAAAGCCTATCTTTGCATCTTTATTCACGCCCATAAAGCCATCAGGGTCTAGTACGCCGTCAAGGTCTATGCGTATTGAATTGAGTTTTATGCCGTGCTTTTTGGCAAAGGCCCTCACAACGATGCACTTGCACGCGCCAAGCGCCGAGAGAAGGCACTCGACAGGATTCATTCCTTTATCGTTTCCGCCAAGAGAAACAGGTTCGTCAAGGGTTATGGTAAAATCCCTTGCGGAGCATTCGGCTGTCAAACCGTCAACCAGTTTAGTTGTTGCACTAAATACAGCATCTGCCATTTAAAAAATCCTCCTTAATAATTATGCTTTGCCATTAGTATGAGTTTACACTATTCTATATCACACTGAGAAAAAATGCCAGCCCGGCATAAACCTTAAAGCCTATAACACTTTGTCGCATGCCATCTGTGCAAAAAATGCAGCATTTCAAATAAAGGATAAACAGGCAAAGAATTAAGCCATAGCGGCTGCTTGCCTCGCTTGACTTTACGATGGTTGAATTGCTATAATATTATCGTTAAGCAGCAGGTGCGCAAGTCCAGGATTGGCACTTTCGCGCTTTTTTTCTGTCGATTTAACGCGCTTTATAAAAAACTATAAAACGCCAATATATATGGAATAAATATGCTGATGTTGTTTATAAACTGAGCAAAGGAGCGGCGCAATTTATGATAAAAGAAATTACAAAGAGCATTCGTGAATACAAAAAAGAATCGATTGCTACGCCGGTTTTGATTTTTTTCGAGGTAGTGCTAGAGTGCATAATACCCTTTTTAATCGCCGAGATGGTAAATCAAATAAAAGCCGGCGCCGATATGAATACAATTATTAGATACGGGCTTACGCTTGTCGTAATGGCGGGGTTTTCGCTGGTGTTTGGCGCTCTAGCCGGTTCTACCAGCGCTACGGCGTCCTGCGGACTCGCGAAAAACCTCAGGAAGGATATGTTCTATAATATACAGGACTTTTCTTTTGAGAATATAGATAAGTTTTCAACCCCGTCCCTAGTAACGCGGCTTACCACCGATGTAACATATGTTCAATTCGCGTACTTGATGATAATACGCACAGCAATACGCTTCCCGCTTATGCTGGTGTTTTCATGCTTTATGGCGTTTACTATGGGCGGTAAAATGGCGCTGATATTCCTGTTTGTAATACCCGTACTCGGCGTTGGGCTTTATTTAATAATAAGGAAGATAATGCCGCTGTTTACGCGCGTTTTCAAAAAATACGATGCTCTGAACAGTTCTGTGCAAGAAAACATAAAGGCGATACGCGTGGTAAAATCATTTGTCCGAGAAGGCTATGAAAAAGCCAAGTTCGGACATGCCGCCGAGGATGTGCGTGCGGATTTTACAAAAGCCGAGAGGATTCTCGCGCTCAACAATCCTATGATGCAGTTTTGCATGTATGTAGTATCTATTTTTGTTTTGACCTTCGGCTCATACACCATAATCACATCAAGAGGACTTGATTTAGATGTAGGGCAGTTTTCCGCACTTCTCGCTTACAGCTTTATGATACTCAACAGCCTTATGATGCTATCGATGGTGTTTGCCATGGTTACGATAGCCGGTGAGTCGGGCAAACGCATAGTCGAGGTGTTAAGGGAGAAAAGCACGCTGTCAAACCCCAATAAACCACGCTGTGAAGTCCTAGACGGCTCGATTGACTTTAAAAATGTCAGTTTTAAATATTCAAAAACCGCTGAGAGCATGGCGTTGTCCGGCATTAATTTGCATATAAAGTCAGGAGAAACGATAGGCATAATCGGCGGCACCGGCTCTTCGAAAACGTCACTGGTGCAGCTTATATCTCGGCTGTATGATGCGAGCGAAGGCGTTGTAAGGGTTGGAGGCGTTGATGTTAAGGAATACGACTTAACGTCGCTGCGCAATCAGGTAGCCGTTGTGCTGCAAAAAAACATACTCTTTTCCGGCACAGTAAAGGAAAATTTGCGCTGGGGCAACAAAGATGCTACGGATGAAGAGATGATAGAGGCATGTAAGCTAGCGCAGGCGGATGAGTTTATATCGCGTATGCCGGACGGCTACGATACGTTTATAGAGCAGGGCGGCGCAAATGTATCGGGCGGGCAAAAGCAGCGTCTTTGCATAGCCAGAGCGCTGCTTAAAAAGCCGAAAATACTTATACTTGACGACTCTACCAGCGCCGTAGATACAAAGACCGATGCGCTTATAAGAAAGGGTATGCGCGAATATATACCCGAAACGACAAAGATTATAATTGCGCAGCGCACTTCATCGGTAGAGGACGCCGATCGCATAGTCGTTATGGAGAGCGGGGCTATTGACGCTATAGGCACTCATGCTGAGCTTATGGAGAAAAACGATATTTATAGAGAAATCCATACCTCGCAGAACAAGGCGGTGAACGATGATGAGCAATAAAGAGAAGAATAACGGCGGAAACCGCGTGGTTTGGCGGCTGGCCAAAACGGTATTTAGCTTTTACCCAAAGATGCTGCCGATAGCTATATTTTGTATTTTATTCAACGCCCTTGTAAGCTCTATGCCGGCGGTTTTTATGCAAAACGTAATAGCCGTTGTTGAGAGGAGCTGGCAAAGTGGAGATTGGAGCGCCGCCTCCGGCAAGATTCTTTCTATTGTCGGTATATTGGTGGTACTGTATGTGCTGTCGCTTATTTCAGGGTTTGCGTACAGCCAGTTGATGGCGATTATTTCGCAGGGCGCTTTAAAAAAGCTGCGCGAAAAGATGTTTAACAAAATGCAGGATCTGCCTATTAAGTATTTTGACGGTAAGAATCATGGCGATATTATGAGCCATTATACAAACGACATAGACACGCTGCGCCAGTTGCTATCACAAAGCTTCCCGCAGATGCTTTTTTCGGCAGTCGCAGTAACTACGCTTTTTATGATAATGATCTATTACAGCATATGGCTTGCCATGATAATACTCATGGGCGCTGCGGTTATGGTCATTATAACAAAAAGAATAGGCGGCAGCTCGGCAAAGCTGTTTTACCGGCAGCAAGAGGCGATGGGGAAGCAAGAAGGATATATTGAGGAGATAATGAACGGCCAGAAGGTCGTAAAGGTGTTTAGCCATGAGGAGGAATCGAAGGAAAACTTCGATAAACATAATGACGTGCTTTTTTATGAATCAAGGCGAGCGAACAAGTACGCCAATATACTTGGGCCGATACTCAATAATATAGGGAATGTATTGTATGCCATAGTAGCTATGTCGGGAGGTCTGCTGCTTTTGTTCGGCGCGCGAAATGTCAGCGTTTCGGGGCTGGCGCTTAGCATAAGCGTTGTGGTGCCGTTTTTGAATATGACAAAGCAGTTTGCGGGAAACATAAACCAGGTATCGCATCAGGTAAACTCGGTGGTTATGGGACTCGCCGGCGCGCGGCGCATATTTGCGCTGCTTGATGAAGAGCCGGAGGTAGACGATGGCTATGTTACTTTGGTTAATATAAAGGAAAAAGACGGGGAAATGGTGGAATGTGAGGAGCGCACCGGCATTTGGGCGTGGAAACATCCGCACGCGTCGGACGGCACCGTTACATATACAAAATTAGCCGGTGATGTGCGGCTGTATGATGTAGATTTTGAATACGAACCCGGCAACCCCGTTTTGCATAATATAACGCTTTACGCCGAGCCGGGTCAAAAAGTTGCCTTTGTGGGCGCGACAGGGGCGGGGAAGACAACCATAACCAATCTTTTGAACAGGTTTTATGATATAGCCGATGGCAAAATCCGCTATGACGGCATAAATATAAACAAAATCAAAAAGGGAGATCTGCGCCGTTCGCTTGGTATGGTGTTGCAGGATACCAATCTCTTTACCGGTACGGTTATGGACAATATACGCTATGGCAAACTCGATGCTACCGATGAAGAGTGCACCCGGGCGGCGCGGCTCGCCGGCGCGCACAGCTTTATAACCCGCCTGCCGTTAGCATACCAAACTATGATTACAGCGAACGGCAGCAACCTATCCCAAGGCCAGCGCCAATTACTGGCTCTAAGCCGGGCAGCCGTTGCCGATCCGCCTGTTATGATACTTGACGAAGCGACATCATCTATCGACACCCGTACCGAGGCTTTGGTGCAGCGCGGCATGGATGCGCTTATGAAAGGAAGAACGGTATTTGTAATAGCGCACCGGCTGTCGACAATAAAGAACGCCGATGTAATTATGGTTTTAGAGCATGGGCGCATAATAGAGCGAGGAAGTCATGAAAAGCTGTTAGAGGAGCGAGGCAGGTATTATCAGCTTTACACCGGAGCGTTCGAGCTAGAATAAGGTAAAAACACATAATGACGTGCGTAGGGCTAAGATTGTGCCGCATGTACGCGTGTCATTTTTCGTTTGAAGGGGCTTTTATATAAGAAAGTTATCGCTCATAACTTAATGCGTTGTCGAATTCGGTTTTTTGCCGCTGCCAGTATTCGGAGTCATCTTTTGTGATGGATCGTATTATACTGCAAGGGTTTCCGGCGGCTATAACGCCTGACGGTATAGATTTTGTAACGACAGAGCCGGAGCCTATAATTGTGCCTTCGCCAATATTTACTCCGCCGTTTATAACCGTATGGCCGCCTATCCAGACATTATCGCCTATTGTTATCGGTTTTCCGTATTCAACCTTTGTTGCCCGTATGGCTGCGTCAATGGGGTGCGACGCGGTATATATACCGACATCCGGCCCGAACATAACATTATCGCCTATTATAACGGGGCAGACATCGAGTATTACGCAGTTAAAATTAGCGTAGAAATTATTGCCTACAGAGATGTTCATACCATAATCGCAGCGAAAAGGCGGCTCTATATACACATCTTGACCTGTTGAGCTGAAAAGCTCTTTGATAAGCTGCGCGCGATACTCGGTTTCGTCCTCAGTTGTGCTGTTGAACATACGCACCAGTTTACGAGATTTTTGAACCTCCGGCCTCAGCTCATCGTTAACTATATAAAGCAGGCCGCCCGTCATTCTTTCTTTCATGTTCATATAGAATACTCCAACTCAATTTGATTCTTATTGGTTATTGTATATTATTAGCCGCGATATCAAAAGAAGCCGAGCCATTTTTAGGGAGCGGCTTTTGCCACGACTTGACGGGCAAGATACGAGAAGTTTTGGAGTTAAATAATTATATATTAGGATAAAAAACATTATAAGCAATAAATGCCGGCTCTCGGAATAGATTTTCTTTGACTTGATTTTGATTTATTGAAAAGGAAGGGAAGAACCGAGTGCTGATAAATAGCTTCGCCTAGATGCGAGAGTAAGGGCGGTATTAAGCTATCAACTAATTGCGGAATAGATTTTCTTTGGCTTGATTTTGATTTATTGAAAAGGAAGGAAAAACTGCGTACTGATAAACAGCTTGGGCCGGATGTGGGCGAAAGGGCGATATTAAGATATCAACTAATTGTGGAATAGATTTTCTTTGGCTTACCTTTCTTTTTTCTAAAAGAAAGGTAAGGGAATATGGTACAATAAACATATAAATGAGTTAAGCGCTTTTTGGCGGTATGTGTATAAATAAGGCAGGGGAAAACCGGAAAAGCATATACCTAGTGCGTTTAATTGTATTATAATAAAAAACACAACATAGAGCTTGGAGCGATGGCTCTTTATATAGTATGTACGATGTTGTTTAGGATGGTTTAGGGCGCAGGACTTTCAACGTGAAGGGAGATAAGGTTATGATACATGGCCTGTCGATGCAGCCGATTGTTTCCTCTTACGGCGCCCTTTTGGAGCGGCGTGAGTTGCTGTTTTCGGTGCTCGAGCTGTTTCCCTTGCCGATTGAAGTATTTGCGCCGGATGGCATCAGCTTATTTGTAAACAGCGCATTTTTAAAAGCTTTTCATATACCTGACAGTTCAGAAGTTGTTGGGAAATTCAATGTATTGAAAGATGGTTATGTTAATCAAACTCCGATGCTAGCCGAATTTATGCGGCGGGTATTTTCGGGTGAACTGCTGACGATATATGACATCAAAGTGCCTTTTAATGAGATATACAGCTTTTATTTCTCAAAATACGGCAATCCTGCACAAAATGACATGTATCATGATATAACCGGCTTTCCGCTCAGAAACGCCGGCGGGGAGATAGGTTGCGTGGTAACTATATTTATGACTACAGGCATATACCACTCAAGGCTAGACGCGATTAAGGCGGCGGAGTACATTAAAGAAAATTGGCTTGATGATTTCAATATTGATAATATTGCACGGGCGGCGGGGCTTAGCCGCCATTATTTAACAAGGCTGTTTAAAAAATATACCGGCATGACGCCGTATAGCTATTATCAGGATGTAAAGATAGAAAAAATAAAAGAAGCGCTAAGAGATACAGGTATAAGCGTGAGCAAGGCTTTTTTGTTATGCGGAGTTGATTACAGCGGTCGCTTCGCCGATATTTTCAAGAAGAAAACGGGCATGACTCCATCTCAATACAGAAAATCGCTAAGGACTGGGGAGGGTGAGCAGGTAAGAGAGCATACCAGCGATGCCGCTACCATTGTAAGAGAGCAAGATCCGTCTTTAGTTAATCCCAGAGCTGTATCTGAATCTAAGGAGCTGCTCTTTGAAGTTGCCTCGCTTTTTCCCATACCAGTGCAGATCTATAAATCAAACGGCGATATTGTTTATATAAACGAATCGGTGCTAAGGATGTGGAACATACAGGACACTTCGCAGTTGCTAGGGCATTACAATTTACTTAGCGATCCTTTCGTAAATGAGCAATGCGGGCTTAAGGATTATATTATAAGAGCATTCCAGGGAGAAATAGTGCTTATATCCGATATAAAAGTGCCGCTTGAGCAGTTGTGGCAGAGGTATAAGACTCGAAACGGAGTTTATAATATTGAATCGCTTTATGTTGATATTTTGAATTTCCCTGTGTTTAGCTCAGGTGGCGAAATGATATATATGGTTAGTATGTTTTTTACAAGCAGGGTTTATCAGGGGCGTCCGGATATAGTAAAAGCTAGAGAGTATATCGAAAACAATTGGCGAGAGGAATTCGATATGAATAAGCTTTCAGAGGCCATGCGTATAAGCCCGTCGCATCTCGCCCGCCTTTTTAAAAGACATACCGGCATGACGCCGTACAGCTATTATCAAAAAACAAAGATAAACCGGCTAAAAAAAGCTATACAGGATAAAACTATGAGTATAGCCGAGGCGTTTGAATACTGCGGTCTTGAGTATTCCGGAAACTTCGCAAGGGTATTTAAAGAACAGATAGGAATGACGCCATCACAATACCGAAAATCAATGGATAAATAAAAAACAACATAAGCCGTGCCGCCGTCACCCTTTGGGTGACGGCTTTTTTAGCCATAATTTAACTAAAAAGAGCGGCCATCAGCCTATTACAGGCCGATATTATCATGTAGCATATAAAATACAAACATAGCCTGAACATACTGTACTAAAAAGGGGTGGAATCTTTGAGTTACGGTAAAGAGCAGGAACAGTTCGTTAAAGAACTTAGCCGAATGCAGATGGAGATAAAAGAGAACGAGGAGGCGCAGCAATTCTTTATAAGCAGGCTTAGGCTGCTTACGGAAAACGCGGGTATGTTTTCAGATGTATTCGATAGTCTGCCCTTTCCCATGGCGCTCTTTAAAAAGAGCGGAGAGCTGGTCATGGCCAACCGAGCGCTTATTGATGAAACCGGAGTAACGGCGGAGGATATGTCGGACGGCAAGATGAATCTCCTAAGCCGCATGACGGATGAGAACTTTTCGGTACTTGAAGCTACGGAGGACACGTTCCTTGGCAAAACGACGCTGCTGCGCAAGCTGGTTTGCCCTTTGACAATGTT
>JBMNTP010000039.1:0-11349 GCA_050945795.1 Christensenellales bacterium
GGCGCATCCTTTCGTTTTAGTTTGCTCAACCAGAAATCTACCAGATTTCCGATTGATGCGCCACCTCAAATTCCACGACGGCCGGGACAACCTCGATTGACATGCGAAATATGAAGTGATATCATGTCGGTAGAAACGTTTGCGCAAACGATTAAATTCTATTTGCAAAATTAAATTTCAATTTGGGAGCTGCCTTCTTAGCAGAAAGGATGGATTATTTATAATGCAAACATACGATCTCAAGATGTATATCAATGGCGAGTACAAGGACGCAAGCAATGGGAAAAAGATTGAGGTATTATGCCCCCAGGATGAAAGTGTGGTAGGGTATGTTCCTGCTGGGACAAAAGAGGACGCGGATCTGGCGCTGAAAGCTGCAAAGGCAGCATCGTATGATTGGGCAAAGCTGCCTGCGGTCGAGCGTGCAGCCTACGTAGAACGCCTACGCGATTTGATTATTGAAAATGGAGAAGAGTTTGCCACGATCCTTTCTCGGGAGCAAGGAAAGCCCATTGCAGAGGCGCGTGGAGAGGTTTTTGGCGGTGTACCAGCGATGTTGACCTATGCCATTGGATGCGCCCAGAGAATTGAAGGTGATATACTGACATCTAGCAAGCCGGATGAGCAAATTCTCATTCAAAGAGTGCCTTTTGGTGTCACAGTTGGCATTGCAGCATGGAACTATCCTATGGCGCTTTCCGCACGGAAGTTTGGAATTGCATTGGTATGCGGAAATACGATGGTGCTCAAACCGCCGTCGGTGACACCGATTGCTGTGATGAAGCTGGGGGAGCTGGTGGAAAAGGCAGGAATCCCCAAAGGTGTATTGAATATTGTGTCAGGATCTGGATCAGAAATGGGAAGCGAACTGGTGAGAAATCCGATTACGCAGATGGTATCCCTGACAGGAAGTACGGCCGCTGGACAGCAGATCTATCGGCAGGCAGCAGATAACATTACAGTTGTTCGCCTGGAACTGGGTGGTAAGGCGCCATTTATCGTATTGGATGATGCAGATATTGATAAAGCAGTGGAGATTGCAGTGTCTGCCCGGTTTACAAACTGTGGTCAGGTTTGTATTTGCAATGAAAGAATGTACTTGCAAGAGGGAATCTATGATGAATTCATGGAAAAATTCTTGAAAAAGGTCAGCCAGTTAAAGATTGGCCCATCGTTGAGCGAGGATACAGACATTGGCCCCAAAGTAAACAAGGATGAATGTGATAAGCTGTGGGAGATGCTGGAACGCGCGAAAGCGAATGGAGCCAAAGTGGTGTATGGCGGAGAAACGTTGACAGGAGGATTGTATGAAAAGGGATATTGGTTCCCGCCAACAATCCTTGAGGTGACAGACAACAGTATGGAGATTATGCAGGAGGAGATCTTTGGCCCAATGCTGCCGGTGATGAAGGTGAAAGATTTGGACGAGGCGATAAAGCTGGCAAACGAAAGTGTATATGGACTTTCTGCATATCTATTCACCAAGGATATCAAGAACCTGATGCGTGGGACGCGGGATTTGGAATTTGGAGAGATTTATACCAATCGTCCAAATGGAGAAGAATTCAATGCATTCCACAATGGATACAAGACCAGCGGTGTTGGCGGTGAAGATGGTAAGTATGGCATGGAAGGGTATTTGCAAAAGAAGACGGTATATCTCAATTATGCAGATTGACGGTTACAAACATAAAAGGTGGCAATCACAAGTTGCCACCTTTTCTTTCTACTTGATAGAAAATGACAAAGAGCCTTATTGATTATGGGGCATAACCATTAGTGCTCTGACGAGGGGCCAATTCAGTGTCAAAAACAACCCGCTGGCTGCACGGACTTTTGTCAGTGATTGTTGAAATCAGCATGCTGACGGCTTGTTCTCCCATTTTGTAGGTTGGGATTTCAACCGTAGATATAAAAGTTCTTGCATGAATATACAGATCAAAATCACCAATCCCGATCAAGCCAACTGACTCTGGGCATTTGATATCATAGGTGTTCATATAGTTGACAGTATAAGCAGAGAATTTGCTCTCCAAAGCGATCATGCCAGTCGGGTGTGGGCGGCCTGCAAGTTTATCATGCAGCACTTCAATAAACTCATCACAAGAGCACAACACAGGGAATTCGATCATATTTTGTGGGGAGAGTGGAATGCCGCGCTTTTCCAGTGCAGCAAGGCACCCATCGATTCTGTCCTGGACAGCTGTTAACCAGACCAAGGAATAAAGCATGCATATATCGTGATAGCCTTGATCGATCAAATGCATTGTGGCCTGATAGGAGGCGCCAAAATTGTCATATCCAACATAATTGGTATTCAATTCCCGAATGCATCTGTCAAACAGGACGATGGGAATCCCGGAGGCAATTACCTCCTCAATTTGCTCTGGGTTTTTACATGTTGGGGACAAAATGATCCCATCGATTTGGCTCTGTGCCAAAACGTTGATATATCGTGTTTCTTTGACGGGATCTTCATCTGTATTACAGAGGATAATATTATATCCATATTTGTAAGCGGTGTCCTCGCATGCACGAACAAAAGTGGTAAAATGGGGTAGGCCAATATCCGCAATCACAATCCCGATGGTTTTGGTGGATTTCATGCGCAATCCACGTGCGATACGGTTGGGAGTGTAGTGTAGCTCCTTAATGGCATCCAAAACACGGCGGCGAATGTCTTTGCCAACAGGCCGTGTATTATTAATGACAATGGAAACGGTTGCTGTTGAAACATTTGCTAAATCTGCAACATCTTGAATCGTGGGTTTTCGCATAATCACCTACAAAAAACGTTTAATATTGATTTCATAATCGGCACATTTTGGATGTTGTACATCAAGGAATTGTATTAAATGTGCTTGATTAATTATAAAATAACATATATAAATCAAGATTACAAGGCCGATGGAGAAGAAAATCAGCAATTTTTGTGTTGATTTGAAAATAAGACTTGCATTTATGAAATTGGAGTGGTATAATGAAAAACATAAATATTAAACGATTAGTCAATTGAAATAGTACAAACAACTTTTTTAAAGAAACAGTTTTAGTCATACATCATAAATATATTAAAATATCTGAGTTTATTTCGTTTTGAGTAAACTGGCGGCACTAATTTATCGTGCTAACTTATAGATACTTGTCTCATGTGATTAAACGATTAATCGCCCATGATTTTGTAAAACATGCCATGTAAAGTTTATATAGTTTTTGTTTCCTGAGCACAGCAAGAAAATAATGGGAGGAATACAAAATGAAAAAACTACTCGTCTGGCTCGTTTGCTTGATGCTTGTCTTCTCGGTTGCAGCTTGCACTGCGCCACAAGAGGTATCTACCTCATCAAGCGGAGCCTCTCAACCAGCAGGGCAGACACCTGGGTCTTCAACCCCAGCTGTCAGCAGCGAAACAAGCCTAACTGCAGAGGACTTACCAGTTGTGAGAATTGGGTTTTGTCCGCCAGAAATTAGCGAAGTTTATGAGATTGTAAGAGAATGGTTGGATGCAGCAGTTGAGGATGCAAAAGCAGCAGGATTTAAAGTGGAAGTTCTGCAAAAAGATGTGCCTGACTTGACTCCAGCTCTCCAGATTGACGCAGTGGAAAACCTGTTGGCTGCCGATATCAATGTTCTGCTGTTTTGCCCGGCTGACCCTGATACAATCATCCCGGTGCTGCAACAGTGTAACGAGGCAGGGGTAAAATTGGTTTGCATAAACCAATTGGAAGAATTCCCAGGGAGCGAGTACGATGAGGCAACAGACACATATAAGTCTGAGGATGCCGTAGTAGTTGATTCTTTCATTGGATATTACCATTATACAGCAGGCCAACTGTGCGGATACGAAATGCTGGATGCATTGGGCGGCCCTGGTGTCTTGGGCGAGGGGACAAAAGTAGATGTTCCGCAAGAGGCATCTCTTGATTTGGCTTTTTGGGAAGATACTTATAAGGACTTTGATTGGAGCAGCATCACTGCAAAAGTTGCTATTGTGAGCGGAATTAGTGGACACAGCCACACAAACAGCCGTACAAATGGCTTCTTGGATGTAGTGAAGAAATGCCCCAATGTGGAAGTTGTTTCTACACTGTATGCTGATTTCTTGAGAGTAAACGCAATTGAATGCACAGAGAATATCTTGCAGGCAAATGCAGAGCTGGATGGTATCTATGGTGTTTCAGCTGAGACGGGCATTGGCATTTCAATCGCATGCGAAAACGCTGGAAGGCTAGACGATATTCTCATAACATGCATGGATGGAACGACATCTTCAGTAGACAGCGTTCTGCAAGGGAAAATTGCTTCAGACACATGGCTGGGATTCCCGGATTGGGGCTGGTATGGAGCATACTTCTCTGTACGCGCAGCAATGGGCCTGCCCATCGAGCACTACTTTGATATTAACACAAGATCAATTATTCAAGCGAACACAACAAACTTCTATCCCAATACGTTGTTGCCTGCTCTTGATTGGGAGGGGACAATGAAAGAGGCGTTGGAAAAAGCGGCGAATGGTTAATTTGGTTCATATGATTGACTGATAGCTCAATTGTAATGAAGTAGGGGCGGGTTACACCTGCCCCTACAAACACAGATTGTCGGCCCTATGAAAAAGACAGGAGGCTGTGCAAAACGTGAGTGCTTATGTGTTGGAAACGAAAGGGGTCAGCAAGTCCTTTTTTGGAACACAGGTGTTGTTTGACGTAGATTTTGATGTGAAGCCGGGTGAGGTGCATGTTTTGCTTGGCGAAAACGGCGCAGGAAAGTCTACGTTGATGAAGATTTTGTCTGGTGCGTACAACCCCGATAAAGGACAAATATTTGTAAATGGGTCCGAAGTACAGATCAATGGACCGCGTGATTCAATCAAAAATGGAATTGGAATGGTATATCAGGAGCTTTCGTTAATTCCATATTTGAACGTAGTAGAAAACATTTTTCTCGGAAATATGCCGAAAAAAAAGTCGGGCTTTCTAGATTGGAAATATGCCACGCAAAAAACGAAAGAAATTTTTGAAGAACTGGATATTGACATTGACGTGCAAAAACCGGTCAATCAGTTTGACTTGGGCATCCAGCAACTGATTGAAATCATGCGTGTACTGAAAGAGGAAGTCAAATTGGTTATCTTGGACGAACCAACGTCTTCGCTCAGTACAACTGAGGTGGAAAAGTTATTCCGCTCGATCCGGATATTGAAAGAGACAGGGATTGCATTTGTGTACATTACACACAAATTAGAAGAAGTGTTTGAAATTGGCGATCGAGTTACCGTATTGCGTGATGGATATAAAATTGGAGAAACAGTAGGCAACATTGAGAATTTGACGCAGGATGATCTGATTACCATGATGGTCGGAAGAAAACTGGAAAATCGCTTCCCCAAAGAGCCGGCTATTACATCGGATGTATTGATGAAAGTGGAAGGGCTGAGCGATAACAAACGGTTTTTTGATATTTCGTTTGACCTGCATCGAGGGGAAGTCCTGGGGATCAGCGGATTGGTCGGCTCAGGAAGAAGCGAGATGATCGAAGCCATTTTTGGCATGCGAAAGATCACAGCAGGGAGCATTAGTATCCATGGCGAAAAACATGTGCCCAAAGGACCAAGAAAAGCAATTGAAAATGGAATTGGGCTGATCACAAAAGACAGAAACACCAGCTTGCTACAACACATGATGATCTATCAGAACATTGTGATTGCATCCTTAAAGAGCTTTGTAAAGGGCGGGTTTCGCATCAAGCGGCAAGAAGTCAAAGCGGCAGAGGGTTTTATTGAACGGTTGAACATTGCTGCGCAATCCCCTTTCGTTAGAATCAGAAACCTGAGCGGAGGCAATCAGCAAAAAGTTGCCATTGCCAAATGGGATTGTAGCAAGGTGGATGTGTATTTGATGGATGACCCTACAAGAGGCGTGGACATTGGGGCAAAAGCAGAGGTCTACCGGCTGATCAACAAGATCACGGCAGGAGGGGCTGCGATTGTACTGATTTCTTCAGATATGCCTGAACTTTTGGGCATTTCGGATAATATAATCGTTATGCAAAAAGGCAGGATTGCTGCATATGCGCAAACGAGCGAGTGCTCGCAAGAGTTTATTCTAGAAAAAGCAGCGGGAGGAAAGGGATGATGGGCAAAAACGATCTGCCAAATAGCAAGAGCACCTCAAAAAGGAGCACAATCGTACAGTTGCTAGAGCGATTCAGTTCAGGGGTTATTTTACTGGGATTGGTTATTATTCTACTGATTGCAACTCCTTACTTTTTTCAGCTGAACAATGCACTGAATATTATGAGACAAGTGGCGATCATTGGAGTTATGGCAATTGGACAGACAATGGTTATCATTACAGGGGGAATTGATCTTTCTGTGGCTATGGTGGTTAGTTTATCTGGCTGTATGATGACAGTCTTGACAACAAACCATGGATGGAATGCTGCTGCGGCAATTGCTGCTGGCTTGCTGGTGGGTGTGGCATGCGGTGCAATCAATGGCTTGGTTGTGACAAAGGGCAAAATTCCGCCATTCATTGCAACGATGGGAATGTCCAGCATCTGTGAGGGTGTGGCGTTGATAACAACGGGTGGCAAAACGGTTACCAGCACCAACGCTACTTTAAATGTTCTGGGAAGATCAGAAATCGCTTCGATTCCCACCAGCTTTTTGTTGTTCATCGTACTTGCGGTCGTTGGCTGGATTCTGCTCAACCATACGACTTTTGGGCGAAACCTCTTTGCAGTCGGCGGGAAAGAAGAGGCCGCACTTCTCTCCGGAGTAAAAGTGGGGCAGACAAAATTCTTTGTGTATACCTTGAGCGCGTTGCTTTGCAGCATAGGCGGGCTTTTGATGGTCGGGCGGATCTCATCCGCGTCTCCCATCATGGCAAAGGGTCTAGAGCTAAATACGGTGGCTGCAGCAGCCTTGGGAGGCGCCAGTTTGAATGGCGGCGTGGGGAGCATATCCGGCACGATCATTGGTATCTTTACCATTGGGATATTGAACAATGGACTGGATTTGCTGAACGTGTCCTCAAACCTGCAAAAAGTCGTACTTGGCGTAGTGATTATTGCAGTGGTGATTTTGGACACCAGGAGAAGCAAACGTTTGAAAGCATAGTCCAAATTGAGGCGAATGGCATTTGTGCAGACAACATTTCCGAAAAGGAACATGGTCTGAAAGAGCTATCCAAAGACAAGATTGATTTCCGACGATGCTGTCGTCTGGTTTGCGTATGCCATTTTTAGGAGCTTTCTGTGTGGCCGATATGAAGACGACAGGTAAACACACAAAAGCGCAACTGCAGTATGGCTATATCATTTGAACATATCATATGCCAAACTCATTAGAAGGGAAACGTATATGGAAACCATGAATAAAGAAAGAATGCTTGATATTTATGAGAGAATGCAAAGCATTCGCCAGTTTGAAGAAAAAGCGATTGAGCTTTATGAGAGCGATATTGTAAGAGGCTCATTGCATCTGTATGTCGGGCAGGAAGCAATTGCAGCAACCATTTGCTCGTTCTTATCAAAAGATGACTATATTACGAGTACACATCGGGGGCATGGCCATATTATTGCAAAAGGGGTTCCGCTGGATGGAGCCATGGCAGAGTTGCTAGGAAAAGAGGGCGGAGTATGCAAAGGCCGTGGAGGGTCCATGCATATTACAGATATGGATGTTGGTATTTTGGGAGCGAACGGCATTGTGGGCGGAGGGATCCCCATTGCCCTGGGGAGCGCATTAAAATCCTCATATCGGAATGACAAGAGCGTGACAGTCTGCTTTTTTGGAGACGGAGCGTCCAATGAAGGGACATTCCACGAAGCGCTGAACTTGGCCTCTGTCTGGAAATTGCCCGTTGTCTTTGTATGTGAAAACAACGGTTATGGAATGTCCGTGCCTGCCAGCGAGAGCACATCGGTTATTGATATTGCATCGCGTGCCACTGGATATAACATGCCGGGTGTGGTGATAGACGGAAATGACGTGTTTGCGATCAGCGAAGCTGCGGATGAGGCAATCAAACGTGCACGGGAAGGAAAAGGCCCCAGCCTGTTGGAATGCAAAACATACCGTTGGTATGGGCATTGGTGGGGCGATCCGCAACCATATCGGACGCGCGAGGAAGTGGAAGTGTGGAAAACCAAGTGTCCAATACAGAGGATGCAGGTGGCGATGCTGCAAAGTGAGCAAATATCGGAAGATGAAATTGCAAAGATAGAGGCAGATGTAAGCAGCAAGGTGGAGCAGGCGTGCGCTTTTGCACAAAACAGTCCATTTCCAGATCCAAATACATTGTTGGACAATGTATACTTCAAAGGACAGGGAGGCTGAGTCAATGTCAAAGAAATCATATATACAAGCGACCATTGACGTGTTCCGTGAGGAGATGAAACGGGATGAAAATGTAATTCTGTTTGGTGAGGATATCACTCTGCTGGGCGGACCGTTTGGTGACACCAAAGGATTAGTCGAAGAGTTTGGGGATCGGCGTGTCCGTAATACACCGATATCAGAGTGTGCAATTGTGGGAATGGGGATCGGCGCTGCAGCAGCCGGCTTGCGGCCAATCGCACAACTGATGTTTGTGGACTTTGCGTTTGTGGCAGCGGATCAGATTTTGAACCAGGCGGCAAAGTTGCACTATATGAGCGGGGGCAAAATGAAGCTTCCCCTGGTGATCAGAACACAACAGGGGATAGGAGGCAATCACTCTGGGCAACATTCACAGTCGTTGGAGGCAATTTTTATGCATGTGCCAGGGCTGAAAGTTGCGCTGCCATCCTCTCCTGCCGATGCGGCAGGTCTGCTGAGAACGGCCATCCGGGATGACAATCCGGTTATGATTATTGACCATAAGGGATTCTACTTTCGCAATATGAAAAGTGAAGTTCCAGATGATTCAGAGTTTATGATTCCTTTTGGCAAGGCAAATGTGATACAAGAGGGATCAGATGTCACCGTTGTGGCGACCCAACTCTGTGTGCAAAAGTCTGTAGAGGCGGCAAAACAGGTGGGAATCTCTTGCGAGATTATTGATCCCCGGACGATGGTTCCGCTGGATGTTGACACCATTGTCCGCTCGGTGAAAAAGACAGGGCGCCTGGTGGTTGCGCATGAGGCCATTACGGTTGCCGGGCCGGGGGCAGAAATAGTGCGATTGGTTGTGGAAGAATGTTTTGGATCCTTACAAGCTGCACCAATAGTGGTGGGATCTCAATATTGCACAGTGCCGTACAGCCATGTTCTGGAAGAAGCGATGATTCCACAAATTAACGATATTGCCTCTGCGTTAGTCAGAGTGACAAAAGGAGTCTAACATGAAGCAGACAGTTATTATGCCAAAGCAGGGGATCCAGATGGAGGAAGGAACGATCATAAAATGGATTCGGGGTTTGGGAGAGCAAGTTGCCGAGGGAGAGCCGCTGTTTGAAATAGAGACAGATAAACTGACGATCACCATTGACGCACCTTGCTCGGGGGTGCTGAGTGAGATCCTCCATCAAGAGGGTGACACAGTGCCGATCACAACGCCCATTGCTGTGATCGAGACAGTGTAATACGGGCAAATAGGCGGTATCACTGTAGTCACAGAAAACAGTGCGCCAGATTTGCAACAGTTGTTGGAATATGAGAAAAAGCTGTTCAAGAGAAGGGACCTTCATTTGTCTTACTTTTTGCATGTGGTATTTACTAATAGCATTCCTAATCATCCTCCTTGGAATACCAGTAATCATTCACAGATCAAACCTTCTCTTGTGCTTTGACACGGGGCCCCTGGGTTGCTTCCATGGGGCCTCTATCATTCCAGGCCGATGTCTCAAGGCGACTTAAATGGAGGAAGCCACCCCTGAAATGCGCTGGCTGGAATGGCGGATGTGAAACTGTGTGGGCAAGGAAATCTGCTTGGATTTGGTGTGGTTTTTGTTTATCATGGACAGCAGAATGGAAACAGCAGCCTCGCCCAGACTATAAACTGGAATGCTGATTGCGCTGATGGATGGAGAGAAATCATCAAACCAGCTGTAATCTCCAAAATTAACCAGGCCAACATCTTTGGGAGAGGATAGGTTGTTTGATCTGAGATACCTCATGGTATATAGAGCCAACTTCTGCTCGGCAGAAAAAATACCATCAGGCCGCTGTTTTTTGAAATGGACATCAATGGTCTGATTGAAAATTTCATGATCAAAGTTGACGGGAATTTCAATTTCTGAATGGAGATCAAAGGCTAAATTATGATCCTGCATAGCCTTGCGGTATCCATTGATTCGGTCTTGGACAACAGTTAAATATCCCATGGAATACAGGATGCTGATTTTTTTGTAACCCATTTCAATCATATGCGATACGGCATCGTAACTAGCCTGGTAATTATCATATCCCACATAATTGGCATCGAGGCCTTTGATATAACGGTCAATCAGGACAATGGGTGTTCCACTGGCCAAAAGGCTCTTGATCAATGTTTTGTTTTTGCATGTAGGAGAAATGATGATGCCGTCCACTTGCTTTTGCAGCAGGATGTTGACGCATAGTTTTTCTTTTTTGGGGTCCTCATCAGTATTGCACAAAATGGTATTATAGCCATGGTTGTATGCATAATCCTCACAGGCACGCACAATATTGGTAAAATGTGACAGGTTAATATCGGACACAAGAATGCCAATTGTCTTGGTTGATTTTAGCCTGAGGCTGCGTGCAAGCTGATTGGGTTGATAGTTCAACTCTTTAATTGCACGCTCAACCAGCAACCTCGTTTCTTCATTGACAAAGCGCGTATTGTTGATGACATGTGATACGGTGGTGGCAGATACGCCTGCCAGTTGAGCAACGTCCTTAATGGTGACACGATTCATTTTCAGGGCACCTCATGCGGTTATATGTCCTTTTGATCCAAATTATATAGCTATTATATGATAAGCGTTTCGCTATATGAAGTCAATACAAACGTTTGCGCAAACGCTCACCTGAAGAAAAACAGTGGCAAGATGGATGCCCAAGCTCCGAAATGTATGTGCATATCACTTTCCTTCTTTGCATAAAGATTACTGAGGTGATCAGATTGAAGGAATCCTGTTATATGTATGAAGACAAAAAAATTGTGGTGAAACATAAGATAAAGGCTTGTACCGAAGATGAATACCAGAACTCTTTGGACGACATAAAAGCGTGTTTATACAATATATTTGTTAAATACATCGACTAGGATTGCGTGGGGCTTGTCCCCAACTCCGTGGAATTTGAGAGTGGCTTTGACATCATTCTACACCTCATGAGACTTGAGCGCAAGACTTAGGCTGAAGCAATTCATCACCCCGGATGGCATTAATGAGGAACGGCAA
>JBMNTP010000040.1:0-8233 GCA_050945795.1 Christensenellales bacterium
CAGCTCTACGCCACCAAAAGCGCAAGCCGCGTTTATTTTGTTCTGGTTATGCCCTTCAATAGGCACAAGTGTGTCGCGCATTATGCTGGTAAGCTTGAGTTTGTTGTTAAGCTTATCTATGGAGGCGACCATAAGCGTATCGGCGCGACTGTTTCCCTTGCTGCCACGCCGGTCAACTCCTATAAGAAGGACGTTTGTAACCTGCTTCATTTGATTCTCCCGCAATAAGCGCAGAGTTTCTTCGTTTATTGTAGTCTGTACCGAGGTGACATCTAGCAGATCGTTTTCGGCTATTTCTACTATTTCTTCTTCCGGCTCCATGTTTTCATAGGCAAGATCGTATTCGTCCGGCTCTATTACGCCGTCGGCGCTGCCGAGGTTTGAAAACATTATATTGCTCCAAACGGATATCGAGATTGCAAGCATAATGACAAGTACCGGTAAGGATATAGCTACTATGCGGCGCGCTACAAAAATACGATACCCCGGCTCTCCCTGTTTAGGCGTATTAGCGCGTCTTTCGCTCGTCTGATTTGATATATACAATTGAATACGTCTAAAAAAACCGACACGCTCCGGCGCTTTGGCTTCGGGCGCGGGGGAGGTTTGCGAAGTGGTTTTTTCTATTTTATTTTTACTATCATTATATTTCATGGCAACTTTCTCGATGGCAACTTTCTCGCGTTAAAACGCTGCGGTATCGGTATAGTTCGCTTCGCCGCATAATAATATGCGGACAATTCCGGTATTATATATTTTATAACCGATGATGACAAAAATCAACATATTGTGACAAGCGGTGTATATACGCATATATGACGCGATATGGCTAAGATGAGTAAAAATTGAGTTGACAAAAGGGCGGCTTGCGCATATAATCTATATAATAATATTTAAAAGGCAAAGACTGGGAGCAAAAGCCGCTTACCCTTCAGAGAGCAGCCGGTTGGTGTGAGGCTGCGGGGAATGGTAAATAACTCGCCCGGAAGCCGCTCCGCCGAAAATCCAAGTAGGCTGGGCCGGTAAGGTCACCGTTACATGGCCGGCGCATGACAGTGCGTGACTAAGCGGGGAGTTATATCCCAAGCAGAGTGGTACCGCGGAAGCAAGGCCTTTCGTCTCTGATGAGACGGAAGGCTTTTTTGTATAGTTTTATATATTTATTAATGGAGGTTGTGAATATGCCGTACGCGACTGAGTCAGTGAGAGAAAAATTCGATATCAATGAAGGTGTTTTTAAAGCAGGAGAACTAGCCGAAATAACCATAGGCGATTTGCTCGACGCCCAGGCCGAGCGTTATGCCGACCGTGACGGGCTTATTTCCCCATACCGTAACCTTCGCCTTTCTTACGCCCAGCTTCGCGACGAAGTAAACAGAGTGGCACGCGGGCTTATGGCGATAGGCGTTAAAAAGGGCGACCATGTAGCCATATGGGCGTATAACTATCCGCAGTGGATATATACAATGTTCGCCACAGCTAAAATAGGAGCGATACTCATTACCGTAAACACCAACTACAAAACATTTGAGCTTGAGTACCTGTTAAGGCAGTCTGACGCCATGACCATCATTATGATGGAGGGCACAAAAGACAACAACTATTTAGAACATATTTATAGCGTATGTCCTGAGTTGCATGAATGCGAGCCGGGTAAGCTGCAATGTAAAAAACTACCTTATCTTAAAAATGTTGTATTCCTCAGCGAGGACGGATCGCGGCATGACGGCATGTTCAACTGGGACGATATGACGGAGCTTGCCGAAAATGTTTCAGAGAGCGAAAGAGCGGCTTTGCAGGCATCGCTTCATTGGAGCGATGTTATAAACATGCAGTACACATCAGGCACGACCGGCTTTCCTAAGGGCGTTATGCTTACGCACTACAACCTTGTAAACAACGGGCGTTTTATAGGCGACGGCATGAACTTTACAGAGCAGGACCGGCTGTTAGTATGCGTTCCTATGTTCCATTGCTTCGGATACACTTTAAGTATTATGGCGGCGATAACGCATGGTTCCGCCAACATACTGCTTGACTATTATAATCCTATAAAGGTTATGGAAACGGTGCAAAACGAGCGCTGCACCGCGCTTAACGGTGTGCCGACGATGTTCATAGCTATGCTTGGGCATGAGCGCTTTGACGAATTCGATTTTTCAACGCTGCGCACCGGCATTATGGCCGGCTCGCTTTGCCCGATACAGACTATGCGGCAGGTAGTCGAGCGCATGAACATGAGAGAGCTGGTAATCGTATTCGGGCAAACCGAATGTTCGCCGGGTATGACTATGTCGCGCACAGACGATCCGCTTGAGCTGCGGGTTACGACGGTAGGCAGGCTGCTGCCGCATTGCGAAGGCAAAATAATCGACCCTGAGACCGGCAAGGAGCAGCCCCCGAACACGCCAGGAGAGCTGGTTACGCGCGGGTATCACGTTATGAAGGGATACTATAAGATGCCGGAGGCGACAAAGGTTGCCGTTGACGCCGACGGATGGCTGCATACCGGCGATATAGGCGAGGTAGACGAGAACGGCTATTATAAGATAACCGGACGGCTTAAGGATATGATAATAAGAGGCGGGGAGAATATATATCCGCGCGAAATCGAGGAGTTCCTCTACACGCATAACGCCATAAGCGATGTGCAGGTGGTGGGCGTGCCGGATGAGAAGTATGGCGAAGAGGTAATCGCGTTTTGCATACTCAACCGCGGCGCATCGGCAACGGAGGAAGAGCTTATTGAGTTTGTAAGGAACGGTTTGTCAAAATACAAGGCACCAAGATATATCCGCTTCACCGAATCTTTCCCCATGACGGCTAGCGGTAAGATACAGAAGTTTAAGCTTCGTGAACAGGCTATTGCCGAGCTGGGCAGGGAAGATGTATACAAGGTTGATGTAACCTGAGTTTAGGTTTGTGTTACAGGAGGGCATTAAATGCCCTCTTTTTTATTTGGAGGTATGGAGGCTTATTATATGGAGGCTCTGCCTCCATGCCTCCGCTCAAGGGACAAAGCCCCTTGAGAATCCCATCGTGGTGGGTTATAGGAGTTTTGCTGTGGAGTCGGGCGTTTGAGTAAGGAAGGGAGCTGCATACCGGCGGTTTGTTAGGCGGAAGTTGAGAGAACATTTGGGGAAGCTATAAAAAATTTAGTTTTAAACGGCGCGAACTAAAGTTTTTTGTTTTGCAAAATACGATATTTTGTAAAAATGTGTATTAAAAAGCAGATAAAATCTCAATGAATAATAAAAAGGAGGCGAGGGAAACTAAAGAAAAAATGGAGGGATAATTTCATTGAAAAAAATTGTAGCGATAATATTGGTTATATTGGTGCTTATGGCGGTAGCGGGATGCAGAAACGCAGTGACGCCGTCTCCTTCGCCGGTTGTAACGCCGGAGGCCACCCCAGGCGTTGATCCGGTATCGCCTTCGCCCGACCTTGGCACATCGCCCGATATGATTCCGGATGAATCGCCCGACCTGCTGCCAGATGACGAGTCGCCGGATATGTCGCCAGGGGCGGAGGATTCGCCTGAAGCTCAGTAAAGTGAATGAAGGACAATCAAGGACAAGCCGCGAGCATAAGCGCGGCTTTTTTCCTGCCCTGCGGCCGTTGTCGCGACTATTGCGAAAGGAGGACAAAGCATATATAATGTTATGCAAACGGGGGGATGGATGTGGTTGATAGAGTCGCTTTTCAAATATTTGGACTAAGCATTTATTGGTACGGAATTTTAATAGCTATCGGAGTGTTATTGGCTATAATTTTGTCCGTTGTAATGGCTAAAAGACGGGGATATACTTCCGAGCATGTTTATGACATGACTTTTTTCATAATACCGCTGGGCGTTATTTTTGCCCGGCTTTATTATGTCGCATTTGAGTGGGATACTTACGCGCATAACCTCTTAAGCATATTCGCTATACGCGATGGCGGCATGGCTATTTACGGCGCAGTAATTGGCGGCGTTATAGGCATGTTTTTAAATTCGCGGCGCAAAAACGGCATCAAATTTGCAGACCAGCTTGATATTGTGGCGCCCGGTCTTATACTCGCTCAGGCAATAGGGCGATGGGGCAACTTTTTTAATCAAGAAGCTTATGGTTCTATGGTAGCGCCGGAAGGATGGGGTTTCCCTCTCGCTGTTTATATTGAACGATTAGGCGAATGGCGGCTGGCCACTTTCTTCTATGAATTCGTATGGAATATTATCGTTTTTATTATACTTATGATTTACTCCAAAAAGCGGCGTAAAAGCGGCAGCGTGTTTCTTATGTACCTTTGCGCGTACGGTTTTGGACGCATGTTCATAGAAGGACTAAGAGACGACAGTCTGTGGCTAGTTGACGGCGTTATAAGAGTTTCGCAGCTGCTAAGCCTTATACTCTTTATAGTCGCCGGAATTGCGCTTATTATAATGCATAAAAAGGGAGCGGCACAGCCTGACGGCATAGCACAAGCTGCCGAGGGCGCAGGCGAGAAAGCCGAAGCTGAACAGTCGCATGATAATAAAGATGAAGAACATGACGGGCAACCGCTAAGTGGATATAAGGGCGGACAAGATGAGTCTAAGCAGGCAAACGGCGATGCCGCAACAGATGAAAATAAGGAAAGCTAAATACTATGCAGCAAACTAATTCGGGACGCAATCTCTCCATGATGACCGACCTATATCAGCTCACTATGATGAACGCGTATTTGCGCCATGGCATGGGCCAAAATCGGGCGGTATTTGATTTGTTTTTCAGGGAGAACCCCAATGCCGGAACATATTTTGTTATGGCGGGGCTGCAGCAGGCTATAGAATATATAAACAATATTCATTTTTCTAAAGATGACATACAATACCTGCGCTCTCTTAAGCAATTTGATGAGGATTTTTTAACATACCTTTCAAATTTCCGCTTTACCGGCAGCATTTACGCTATGCCGGAGGGAACGATGGTTTTCCCTACCGAGCCTATTGTGAGGGTAGAAGCGCCTATAATAGAGGCGCAGCTTATAGAAACGGCGCTGCTTAACATTATAAACCACCAAACTCTTATAGCGACAAAGGCCAGCCGGGTTGTGCAAGCGGCGGGCGAAACGTCAGTGCTAGAGTTTGGCCTTAGAAGGGCGCAAGGGCCTGACGCCGGCATATACGGAGCGCGGGCGGCTATGATAGGCGGCTGCGACTCGACATCTAACGTTATGGCGGGGCAGTTGTTCGGCGTGCCGGTTAAGGGTACTCACGCGCACAGCTGGGTTATGAGCTTTCAAAATGAGATTGACGCGTTTCGCGCGTATGCCGAGGTTTTTCCGGATAACTGCCTTTTACTGGTAGATACATACAACACATTAAATTCCGGCGTGCCAAACGCTATAAAGGTTTTTCATGAGCTTAGGGAAAAAGGATATGAGCCGCTGGGCATAAGGCTTGATTCAGGCGACCTGGCTTATCTTAGCAAACAGGCGCGAATTATGCTTGATGAGGCGGGATTCCCCAAAGCAGCTATATGCGCGTCCGGCGATATAGACGAGGAGCTTATTTTCGACCTTAAGGGGCAGGGCGCTAAAATAGATATTTGGGGCGTTGGCACAAAGCTTATAACGAGCGATAAATTTCCGGCGCTGGGCGGCGTATATAAGCTGTCGGCGGAGGAAGTTGACGGCGTTATGGTGCCGAGGATGAAGATTTCCGATAATATTATTAAGCTAACTAATCCCGGCATTAAAAAGGTTGTAAGGCTGTATTCTAAAAAGCATGGCAAAGCTATTGCCGACCTTATAACGCTTATAGATGAGGAAATAGAGGAAAAGCCGCTTAGGATTTATAATCCGGTTGAGACATGGAAAAGCATGGTTGTTACCGGGTTTTATGTGCGGGAGCTTATGATTGAGGTTTTTCGCGACGGTGAGCAGGTTTATACTTCTCCCGATGTTATGGCGATACGCGAATATTGCAAGCGTGAGATAGAAACGCTTTGGGACGAATATAAAAGGCAGCGCAATCCGCATGTCTATAAGGTGGATTTGTCGGACAAGCTGTATGACATGAAGAAAGCGTTTCTTGAGTCTTCGCGCACAGTATAGTTTATTTAGGGGGGCCTTGTAATGTTTAATGGCGGCGAAATTGTAATACGCAACAGAAAAGTAAGAGCGCTGGTTGAAGAATACAAAAAGACTATAGACGAAAAGACGGCGATTATAGCCGATCTAGAAAAAAAGCTTGCCGATGCTGAAAAAAGCGCAAGCGAGGCTAATGAGCAGGCCTTAAAAGACAGGGCGGAAGCTGAAAGGCTGGCGGTGTTTGAAGAAAAATGGAATCAGGGCGAGAAGAACATCGCAAAAGTTATGCTTGATGCGTATCGTGAGGCGGATAAGATAAAGCATCGCGCGGTATTGGAAAAGGAAACGCAACTCGAAAATCTTCGCGTGTTCACCCGTATACTTGAAGGGTTTGAGGACGCGGCGCTTGGCATGGCAGAGACGATGCGAAACGAGCTGGGAATAATAAAAAGAAAAGCCAATGAGGCGGCGATAACCATAACCGATGATGATAAGCCGCAGGTTATATCTAAGCCGGAGGGCGACGAGCTAAGTAACATACTCGATGAGATAATGAAGCCGCACGAAGTAAAGGAGCAGCCGGATGCTGTTGAGTCGTTTGATCCAAGGGCGGCTTATCGCGCGATAAGAGAGGCTGTATTTGTCGAAAACGATGCCAAAGAAGATAGCGATGACAGCGTCGAGAAGGATGTTGAAGTAGCGGAAGAAAAAGCCGATGAAGAAAGCAGCCAATCGCCGGAAGTAGATAGTTCCTATGACGCGGCGGAGCAAGAAGCCGATGCATCTGATAATGAAGAAAAGAGCGCGGGTATGTTATGGTAGAGTATGCATAGAAGTTATAAGAGCATAGAAAATATTAAAAGAGCGGGTAAAACCGCTCTTTTGTAATGCTAAAGCTTAGTTCTATTATTGCCGATTATTTACGCGTCGGATGCCTCGGCGAGCGGCTTAGAGAGCGGCTCGGCAGTAGACGCCTCTACCGCTTCGTTTAGTTTGCTCTTTTGGTCGGCGCGCATGGCGAAGAAACTGCGTGCGCCCACCGCCGCCAGCACTACAATGCCGCCCAATATGGAATTTAAGGAAGGTATTTCGGCGTATATTAGCATAACCCATACCGGGTTTAATATAGGCTCTATCATAGGCACCAACATAAGCTCAAGCGCGCTGGCTTTTTTCGATGCGACAGCAAAAAGTATATACGGCAAAGCAAGCTGGAATATGCCCATTATGGTAATTACTACTCCATCGGTGACTGTGGGGGAGGAGGTTAAAAGTATAGGCAATCCTAGTAAAAAACCAAGTATGTTGCCATAAAATACCATATAAATAGAATCTTCGGGATTAAAGCGCATACATATCGCCATCGCGGCGAACGATACACCCGACAGCACCGCCATTATGTCGCCAAAAAGCTGTCCGTTGCCTATTGAATCGCTGAAAAACAACAGCATGCCCCCGCCTATACCTACTACCGCCAACCAATCTACCAATTTTATCGGCTCTTTAAGTAGCCACCAACCGAGCAGCGCGGCGTATATTGGCGAGCAGTACTGGAGCAGTATGGCGTTTGCGGCTGAAGTATTTTTATTTGCTAATACAAAGAGTATTACGGTACAGCAGTAGAAAAACGAACCTATCGCCGTCGCCGGGCGAGGCATCTTCAAACGGCCTTTAAGGACAAAAAAAAGAAACAGGGCGGCAATTCCTGAGCGCCAGGAAGTTATAGCTAAAGCGTCAAGCGTTGTAATCTTTATAAGCACGCCGCCGGTGCTCCATAGAATTCCGCAGAGGAAGAGCATTATAAGGGATGTTTTTTTAGTAAAACTACGATTGAGCAAATTCAATTCCGTGTCCTCCACCATATGATACGCTTATTTTATCGTATTAAGGCAATATAAACAAGATAGCCGGTTGTGAAAGGGTATTTGTCAAAGCGCACCTTTATGGTATAATAACCTCACGCCGCAGACGGACGCAGAGCGTCCGGCGGCTGAGAGAACATTGAACCATAAAGCCTTTCGCAATGCGAAAGCCGTCGCCGTGCGACTGAGTCGGCTATGCCGCCGCTTTTCGGTATAATAACCTCACGCCGCAGACGGACGCAAAGCGTCCGGCGGCTGAGAGAGCATTGAACCATAAAGCCTTTCGCTTTGAGAAAGCCGTCGCTGCGCGCCGGAG
>JBMNTP010000041.1:0-7701 GCA_050945795.1 Christensenellales bacterium
CTTACCTTTCTTTTTTCTAAAAGAGAGGTAAGCGTAATGGTTTGACTATCTAGATGGCGTCAATTTCGGGCATAAAAATATCGCAAACCACAGATACTGGCTTGCGATATTGATTTTCTTTGGCTTGCCTTTGTTTTTTCTAAAAGAGAGGTAAGCGTAAAGGTTTGACTATCTAGATGGCGTCAATTTCGGGCATAAAAGTATCGCAAACCACAGATACTGGCTTGCGATATCGGCTTTCTTTGGCTTACCTTTCTTTTTTCTAAAAGAGAGGTAAGCGTAATGGTTTGACTATCTAGATGGCGTCAATTTCGGGCATAAAAATATCGCAAACCACAGATACTGGCTTGCGATATTGATTTTCTTTGGCTTACCTTTCTTTTTTCCAAAAGAAAGGTAAGTGTAAAGGTTTGACTATTTAGATGACGCCAATATCCTCGAAAATATCCGGTTACAGAATGAATATTCCGTTAATCCGTCCGCATAAGTTTAGTACAAGCGCGTCTGCTTTATACCACAATAGTAAATTTTCTGTCCGGCTTTTCGCTTTTGGACGATGAAGGGATATCATTATGAGAAAGCGTATGACCATGCTCTTAACTATGATCTGCTTGGCATTTTTTCTAACCGCGTGCAATGAAGAAGTTCCCAAACCTCCTCTGCCCGGCACATTACCGAGCGTTTATCCGGAAAATGACGAATTGAACAAGCCATTTATTAATGCGAAACTGCTTCCGGAGGTCTATTGGGCTACCGGCAACAATACAAATCTGCCCAAAGAAGGTGAGACTGTCTCAATACCGTCCGGAAGACTGGCTTTTGCGTTTTTACCAACGCGTCCTCGGGAAGCAAAATCCATCTATATCGACGAATCAAATTTGGAGCAAATAATAAATGAAATTTCCATTGCCAAAGTATTGCCAAAGCTTTCTCACATCGATTGGACAGAGGCCCACTTCCAGGACTACTGGCTCAATCTATATGTTCTTACCGATGGTAACGTCTATAATTGCATAACTCTCTCGGGTCCTATCTACTACAAAGATGACGTTTACGTAAATATCAGTGTGCAGGGTATTGGTGATACATTTGCATTTGAAACGTGGCGCGTCGAATCGCCTGCGCTCGGACAAATACTCATCGATACTTGGGGATCGAAATTTGATCTTCGTCGCTTTCACGATGTAACCCGCATTGATATGCGTGTGCTGAACTTTCATGATACGACAAAAGTAGGTAATAAAGCTACACTTGAGGGTAATGCCGCCAAGGATATGGCAGAACGTATGCTCGAAGCCGCAAAGGTGGTAACCGGATATGGAAAATGCGGTTATAATATTGAGCTATCCTTCATCTTTTCGGACGGTACCACTGAGCTTGGATGGTTGAACGGCGATAGCTGCCCCGGAATTGCAATGGACAATGGTCCGAATATAATGTTCGATAAAGAAATCACTAAGGAACTTTATAAACTTCTCGACTACGGGGAAGATTTCATTTCAGATTAATTCGTGAAATTCAAATAAAAAGCCCCAGACTACTATTCAACGATACCCCCATAAAACCAACGATAGCCCACAAGTTCAACGATAGCTTTGAGCCGTCCTCACAAAAAACACCCGAAACCTGACAAAATCGCCCTTGAAAATCACGAAAAGGCTGCCTTTATGACCCCCGAAACGCAAGAAAGCCCGTAAATGGGGCTTTTTTTAGCAAGCAAAAAGCACCCAAACATTGTATCAATATTTGAGTGCTTTCGTGTCATGCCTTGATTATTTAGATGACGCTGAGAAATGGCTTTATATAGGCGTTTTTAGTATGTTGAAATATAAGAGTTTAACGTAGTAGAAGAAATTGCCCTTGCTAAGGCAAACTAATTTGGACAAGGGGGGGGCGCATATCGTCGGTTAAATCTTTTTACCACACCAAATTCGCGTTTTTTCAAAAGTTTATCTAATAATCTGCAATCACTTCAATGGCTATAAACGCCTATATGAAAGCAGTCCTGGCAATAGAAACGGTCGAAACTAGACACAGAGGTTCAGATTTCGACCGTTGTTCATTGACTATTTAGATGACGCTGGTGGTGGAGAAGGCGGTATGCGCTACGCATTGCCTCAATTGTTTTGGGCAATGCTATTACGCCTCGGCCTAAAAACGTGCCATAGGCACCTTTATACGGCCGGTTCTAATACTTTTATGTTACACCAAAACAAAAAACCACACTAACACGTGAGTTTCCGTTTTAGAAGATTTGATTCGGATTTTGACCGTTGTTCAAAAACGGTCAAAACGGGACAGCAGCTAATCAATCAAATATATTGTTCAATACTTTTTCCCATATCAATAAACAATGGCTGTAATTCGACTTCGCTAAGTGGCCACAAGCTCACAACTTGATTTCTATATTTTTCGATTAAATAATATATTAAATATGTTATTGGTTGCTTCCGTATGAGTATCAGTTCATCAGCTCCTTTTACTTTCGTTTGTAAAAACGAATGGTCAGATATAAAATGCTTAATGTCAATGGCTGTTATTGATTCTTCTTGCAAAAGCGGTTTATAAGCATCATAAATGTATTTGTTCAATTTCTCACTGTAATTGGAAGTAGAAGTATATAATTTCATATTACTTATGAAGTCTTTGAATTGGGCATCTTCATAGTTGACCAACTCCTGCACCTCCTTAAACAGTTCGTCCGTTGCCTCAATCAGCGCCATACTCCGTGCAAATTTTCTCTTTACACGAGAGGGAACCTCATCTGTTTTTTTATAGACTATATCGTGAGACAATTCCGCATAAGCATGTTGCAATAAAGTCCTTATTTGAATTTCACACGGTGTTCCAGTCTCTATGTTGTAACCGTTATAATTAAAGATACTCCGATTTCTAACAATATAGTGTACGGATTGGTACGTGAAAAGTTCTGGTTTGGACTTCTTTTCTTCCTCAAAATCACGGTCGAGAGATATATCCCATTCTTTAGTGCTATTGATAATTTCCTTAATTATTTCAATATCATATAAGTTCAGGACCACAAAGCGGACACCAACCTTGTCGGTAATATCTAACAACGGGTTTTGATAGTTTTTTGAACGATATAAAGCTTTTTCAATAAAGGAATTCGTCTCTTTTACTCTAGGATCAGAAGGCACTTTAATAAAAGCGCTAATATCATAATCTTTTCGGCTCAATTCGGTTAGTATATGTTGAGCCACTATATTACCCCAACTGGCGTACGAGGGTTTCTGTTTTTCATACTGTTCCCTAAGTTGTGTTTCATTCATTTGCGAACCAACCTTTATGTTTCTGACTTTATCTTTCCGTTTATTCGGATGTCTGTTGTTGTATCTGTGGTTGCGATTATTTCTACATTTTCAGAGAATTTATCCACAGGAGCATATAAGCTAACCTCGTTCGTAAATCTCACTTTCCGATTTCTCAAATTGAGTTTTTCCATACTTTTGTGGATTGTTGTTGAGGGAACCTTTTTTGTTTCCATAAAATTGGTATACTGATCTTTCAAGTCGGCATCCGCAAAATATCTTTGTGCAAATTCTGCGACACTAATTGTTGGTGATGTATCAACTTTTAGATATGTGTATAATGCGGACATCTTATCAACTTTATCCTGTCCTGGTATATTTGCTTTCTTGGTTATGAATTCCTTAGTAGCAAAGAAAAACTCTTTCGTAAGGATGTCACTGGTTTTAGGGAAAGTGCATCCCATAAAACCATCGTAAAAATAATTTGCAGCAGTCTTTCCAAGAGATTTAACATTATTACTGTCAAAAATAAACACTTCAACATCATCAGCACCCGTAAAATCTGCTGCCGCTACCTTGCTATATAAAAATGCAATTTTATATAGCTTCTGTTGGGGCGTCAATAACAAGTCATTAATGTATTGTAATACCCTTACATCATCTTTAATATGTAAGGAAAAACCGCTATGCTTTTCAGCCTTAATTATTCCAACACACCTTCTATTCTCCGCACCTATCGTACCATGAAAAAAAACTACAACTCCCCCAGGAATTGTTCTGGATGTTTGCACAGATGCCAACTTATGAACAATATTATGCGAAGCGGTTATTAATGATGTGTTATTAATATCGGAGCGAAAGATAGGAGAAATATAGTTAAAAGCCGAACCATCACTACTATCAACAATGTCCATTTTCATCGCGTGTGAATCATTTCCGACTGCGTTAATTATCCTTGTTTGCAACTCGTTTTTGCAAGTATTGTCTAAGTCGGCAAGTTCATTGTTCAAGGCGGGCGGCAAAGGGCCAGCTATTTCTCGTTGGAATATCTCATGAATGATTAACCTTTCTAATTGAAGATTGACGAATACCATTACAATTCCTCCGATACATACGATTAGATATTTCCTGATGTGTAAAAAATAAGCGTTGTTAATTTCATTATAATGCTTATCTGTAGCTTTGTAAATTAATGAATATACGTAATATATTTCGAACTAAATAACGAGAATAGGCCTTCCTCCAGGTATAATGTCAAAAAGCACTTGGCAGTATACTTGCTTTATCCTTATTTACACATGCGCATGATTTATCGTCCAATTGCTTAGTTCATCTGGATATTTATTATCTCCTCTTCCGCAAACCAGCCATTTGAGATAGCTGTATACTTAACTGCATTAGCATTTTCGGTATATGCAACAATGGCCAGGCTTTTCTGCGCACGAGTACAAGCAACATAGAAAAGTCGTGTTGTCCGCATAATGCTAGTATCCTTACCATCTTGCTCATTTTTTAAGTCAGTGCTGGTTTTAGCCTTAGCACCAAATAGCTTTTCATAGCTGAACCAATTCCCTCTCGCTTCGGCATCATCCATAATAACCATAACTCTCGGAAATTCTAATCCTTTAATACCTTGATGGGTGGCGAATTGAGTGTTATCTGTGACATATGCTGAATATCGTTCGAGTTCATCAAAGGATACAGTGAGCGCCTTTCTCAAAGCAGTAACTTTTGAGCTTTCACCTTCTACAGGTTCTGCAATGATATCATCAACACGGCTATCCAACTTAAACAGTTCTGTTGTCCGAATTGACTTAAATATATCTAAGCAAGAAGGAGCTTTTTTATCGTTCCAAAGGCTCATCAAAGAATCGAAAGAATTTTCAACTTTTTCCAATAATGACATCTGGTCATCCGATGCGGCAACAAAAGCTTTTTTGTCTAGTAAGGGCGAATGTTGCCTTAGGATTTTCGAAATCTCAAAATCGTTGCCGCCTTTATGCGCTGCCAGTAGCGGAGAAATAACCTTGGATAAGAAAGATAACTCGGAGATGGATCCATCGCGAAGAGATGTATCAAAGTCACCCGATTCATTAAGCGGAGTGTATAGGTTGAGAAAGCCAAATCGACTTGCCGCCATATGGTGTTCCAGTATCAGACTCTTGTATTCAGTCTCATTGTTCCAGTCATTATCGCTGGTTTCTTTAGCCATTGTCTGTGAAACTTGTTTTTCAACAGCTTCCTTATCAGAGGAAGATGAAGCAATAAACAAGCGTACTATGCCGGTTTCTGCATCGGAGCGTTCTCTTTGGCGTTGTCCATCAATTGTGCTTCGTATCTCATTTGCTAATTTCACGATACGAGAAGCGCTTCGATGGTTCATAACTTTTTCTGGCCGCGCCCAATCGTTAGGAATACAGTGTGCCAGGTTTTCTTTCCCGTCCATATAGATTTTTTGCATAGTGTCACCAAACATGCCAATAATAAACTTCCCTTTATGTTTTTCGCACACCACCAATAAAGCATCGACCAGCTCTTTCTTCGTATCCTGGCTTTCATCAATAAGCAATATCGGATATTTTGCAGTCATAATATCCTGCATCGTAGTTTCCTTACCAATAAACTGTGATCCCATTTTTACCACTTCGCTATGGTTAAGCGAATCATAACCGACATTTTCGCCATTCGGGTTATATGAAAATCGCTTCACCGTTGCTATTTTAAGGAGCCGCTCAGATTTGCGCTTTATGTCTTCAGCTCTCTTTTCAGCAGCTTTGCCGCCCCGACCATTCCGCTGCTTTTCTTCAATCTCGGCGATTTCCGCTTTTATGGACTGTATAACCCATTCTTTTATGTCCATTTGATAGTTCTTTATGAGTTCCCACAAGAAGCTGTGTATTGTAGAAATCGAAAATATTGATTTATATTGCAGCCTTCTAGATATCTCATCGCACGCGGCATTGGTGTAGGTGATAACTGCAATTTGCTTTGCATTTGCAGATAGCGTTGCACCTATGGTCTCATCTAAAAAAGTAAGAGCATTGATCAGGCTTCTGGTCTTACCAGAGCCTGCACCAGCAAACATAAAGAAGTTTTGAGGCTTATCAGTGGAGAAACATACTTTTATTTCTTCATCAACATGATCATCGATGTGATCGTCCGCTATTTCATCATTTATAATGAAATTTCCTGTCATTTTATTATTCCTCCGGGCGCAGCAAAGTCTGTAACCATTCAAGTCCTTCAGCGATATACGCCGGAACTATAATGTTATTGGGGTCAATGGCATAGATAATATCCAATGCAAACTCGGCCTTTTGATCAGATTTTCCTTTTCGTAGGGCATTATAGATTTTCTTATGAAGGTTGTCGAATGAGCCTGCTGTCCCAATTACATCATGGACTACTTTAACAAGGCTGCCGGCATCATCGGTCTCTATATCTTTGAAGAGTTCATAGTTAGTGTAGATAAGGCAATCTTCAAATGTACTTGATAATGCCTCTGTAGGAGTACCGTTATAGTCCACAGTCACCGGAGTCTGATAAGCGATGCGGATTGAATACTTGTAGGGCGATTCTTCAGGAAATTCTTTTTGCGTGACAGGAATGGCTAGAAGCTTGTCCAAGTCATCTTCCTTTATAAGCCATTTGGCTACTGCGTAGTTTCCGCTTATGATACCTTTGCCGCGCTCTGGCCTAGCTGCTTTATGATGACCATCTTTTTCAGCGGTGTCCAAATCTGCAATAACAAGAGTGGGAAGACACAGCTTTTTAATCAGCGGACCTAAGCGGTGGGAGTGCCGACCATTTATGCTAAGTATAGAAATGTATCTTTGGTAGAGCTCCTGATATTTATCTCGAATAAAATGCGGTAGCAACATGCTTTCCGCAGCCCCCTCAACCAGAATAGCGGCGTCTGCAAAAAACAGGTCGCAGTGGGTCGTTTGTAAGTATCGTGTGACGAATTTATCTGTTGCATCTTCTTTGCCAAACACATCGGAAAGATTAATAACTTTAGCTGTCGCTACGCTACATTCCGTGCCCTCAGGCAACCGCTTGAAATAGCGTAAATCCGCGAAATCCGTTTCACGAGCAATATGACTTGAATGAGTGCTGATCACAAGCTGCGTCGCAAAACCAGAGTTTTCCTCAAGAAATTTGTGGTTACGCAGAACGGAGTACGCCTTGCGAATGAACACCTGCTGTACCTGCATATGCAGGTGGGCTTCCGGTTCCTCAACGAAAACTATATGCAAAGGTTCTACTATTGGATTAGCATCTTCTTGTGATTGTTTAGCTTTACCTTCTCGCATCCAATCGTCTCTGTACCTCATAAGATCAAAGGGGCTTGTCCCCAACTCCGTGGAATTTGAGAGTGGCTTTGACATCATTCTACACCTCATGAGACTTGAGCGCAAGACTTAGGCTGAAG
>JBMNTP010000042.1:0-7335 GCA_050945795.1 Christensenellales bacterium
TGCCGTTCCTCATTAATGCCATCCGGGGTGATGAATTGCTTCAGCCTAAGTCTTGCGCTCAAGTCTCATGAGGTGTAGAATGATGTCAAAGCCACTCTCAAATTCCACGGAGTTGGGGACAAGCCCGCGGCAATTCTAATATGTTTAATATATGGGTAGGTTATATGATAGGCAAGCATTTAGCCGGCAGTGCCTCTGGCGGGAGTTCTGGAGGAGGTTGTCTCCTTGCTATAATTGTAGTTGTATTTTTAGGGTTAATAGCCATAGGTATCTTTTATCATGTAATATTTCTACTTATAGCGGTAGTACTGATATTCTTGACTGTCGGCATAACTCATACTGTCTGGAATAACGTATGCGCTTGCAAAAACAAAGCTGTGAATGCCTATTTTCGTATTGCAGCCAAAACCCTTGTCGGCTACTTAACATACGCCGGTTTTACCTCATTGATATTTACAAATGATGACATTTCATATTTGCTGGGGATTGACGCGCATACCAACTATAACATTCTCATATTTTTCGGTCCCTTTATATTGTTTTTCATTCTTAATAGGATTTATTATGGCATTGACGAACAACGTAAAATCAATAAGCAGCCTGCGACAGCACAAATCAGTACCGACAATACTACCGAAACGCAAATCGCCGTCAATCCTATGATGCTCATTTGTCCAAAATGCGGCAAATTCATCAACATAACATTGCATATGGCACCCACAGATTATTGTCAGATATGCGGAACGGCTTTTGTTGAAACAAAAACACCGGTAAGCACGTGGAAAAGATTCTCGTCGCAGCAAAGAGCAAACTGGGAAGACGATATCCTTGAAAACTATGTTTTTAGTAGCCCTAAGTATGATAGAACCATGTACATAAGCTATAGCTCACGAGCAAGGGGCAGTATGTACAGGTTGTGGTACCTCGATAGCGAATGATTATAGTCGCCGGTTATTATATTTCTGTCTGTACCGCCATTTTTATTATAAAAAAACGCCGCGTGGCACCACCCTAAACGTGCCATACGGCGTCAAACGCCTGATATATCAGTGTTCTTCGGCTTCTTCTGCGATTTCTTTGGTTCTGTGAATTGTGCCAAACGGGTGTTCTGGCGGCGCGTATATAGAATATAGTTTCAATGGCCTGTTTCCCATATTAATTAGATTATGCCAGGTACCCGCGGGTATTACGATAGCGTAATCGCCGTCGATCTTTCTTTGAATATTCAGTTCTTCTTTAGTCTTGCCCATCTTAACAAGGCCGTATCCGAATGCTACCCGTATAAACTGGTCAAGGTTAGGGTGCATCTCAAGCCCTATATCCCCGCCTACCTTTATGCTCATAAGCGTTACTTGAAGATGCTTTCCTGTCCATAGCGCCGTTCGATAGTTTTGATTCAGCTTGGAAAACCTGTCAATATTAACTACCAAAGGTTCCGGGCCGTAGTCGTGTATGTCCGCACCGCCTCTATATCTGTTCAACGCGCTTGCCCCTTTCAATTTGCATTATACTTATAATATGAAAACCAGCTTTGATGTTATGCTTTTAAAAAGGTGCGGCATGCTCATTTAAACATTTGTTAATAAAGAAACCGCCGGCTAAGCCGGCGGTTTCTTTATTATATTCGTGCTAAGCAATAATTTACTCGTGTGTTTTCATATATGCCGCCTTTCGGCTATTAAGCGGATAGTCTCTATTTGGGTTTTAATGCTATTATCGCTAACGCAACACCATCAAATCCTATCCAAACAAATAGCTCGTCATAGATAAAGATCCCATCATGCAGTTATTATTATATATCGACACCTCGTCATCTTTTTCGGAAGCGCCGAGTATATACAGTATCGGATTAAAATGATCGGTTATCGGAACAGCCAATTTTGCCGTTTCCCCAAGGCTTTGATAATTAATTATATTCTCATGGTTGCCCTTTTGAATGTTCTCTTTAATATAATCATCAAAGTCATACGCCCAGTCAAACCCCTTGTCCTCCATCCCCCAATTAATTAGCCGCAGATTATGCACTATATTGCCGGTACCGAATAACAGCACACCTTCATCACGCAATACCTTTAAATTTTTTCCAATTTGATAATGCGCCTTTGGCGGAGCCGCCGCGTCTATGCTTATTTGAAATAGCGGTATATCCCTTTTAGGATACATATGTACCAGCACCGACCAGGTGCCGTGATCAATGCCCCATGAATTATCAAAAACACTGTCTTTAGTAATCAGCTCTTTTGCGCATGCAGCAAGCTTAGGATTGCCGGGAGGGCTGTATACTATATCGTACAGTTCCCTTGGAAAGCCATACATATCATAAATTGTCTTAGGGTTGTCCTCATTCATAATTTTGGTGCCTTTTGTATACCAATGCGCCGATATCGACACTATTGCCTTAGGTTTAGGCACCCGCTTAGCCATTTCCTTCCAGCCTCTTGTGTATATATTGTCTTCTATCGCGTTCATAGGCGAACCATGCCCTACAAACATAACAGGCATTTTAGCCATATTGTCTTCCTCCCCTAATTCCATATCCTAAGTACATTTATATCATAAAAACCACGCAATAAAAATAGCCGTCTTTGCCACCATGACCGAGTAACGTGGTGGCAAAAACGGCGTAAATCTTAAAGTATAGCGAGTTATACCGATGTATATCCGCCGTCTACTTTAATGTTCTGACCGGTTATGTAGGAAGCCTCATCGCTTGCCAGAAAAATAGCGGCAGGATTCAACTCACCCTCATGACCATAGCGGCCAAGCGGAACCGACGCTTGCATGAATTTTGTGAATGCTTCGGTTTTCAATGTATCGACAGTCAGTTCTGTCTCAAAATATCCGGGGCTTATGGTGTTGCAGGTGATATTATACTTGGCCAGTTCAGCGGCAACAGCTCTTGTAAAGTTAATAACGCCGCCCTTTGAAGAGTGATACGCTACTGTATCCATAGCAGTGTTACCAACTTGTCCATAAATAGAAGCTATATTTATAATTCTGCCATACTTCTTTTCTACCATGTAATTAGCAAATGCCCTTGTGACCTTAAAAACGCTGGTCAAATCTGCCTGCATAGTAAAGTTCCAGTCTTCATCAGTCATTTCGAGTACACCGGCATTTCTCGATGCACCGGCGTTGTTAACAAGGATATCAACCTTGCCATAATACTTAATAGCTTCATCAGCAGCTTTTTGTACTGCCTCTGTATCAGTAACGTCGCACTGTATGGGCAGGCACTTAACGCCGAGAGCCCTAATTTCCTCCGCTACTTTCTCAAGTCTCTCAATCCTTCTCGCCATTATAACGAGATCCGCACCCTGTTTCGCAAAACCTTTTGCCATTTGCAAACCTAACCCAGATGACGCTCCTGTAACCACAGCGACGCGTCCGTGTAAATCAAACATGAAAAGTCCTCCTACTATCATATTGTTGCCCTAATATAGTATAAGATTGTTAACTTTATGTCAACCATAAAAACAACGATGTTCCATCGCACTTTAATAGCAATAAAACATCTATTACGGACAACATCTTTTGAGCCCGTTAAAATATTGGCAAATACTATATTTGGCAGAAAATAAAACTTTTAAACACTTTATTAACCGCACTATTACTATTTTATATTCAGGCATTACAATCCCGCCAAGCATTATAGTTCTTCCTTTAGTATGCACAGGAATTCATATAATAGTTGGCGACCATAATTATTTTTCGCGTTAAAACACTATTTTCTTTTAATACCCTGCGATCAATGTTTTATTCCCTTAGAAAAACACCTCATTGCTCTGCCGATGCTATATTTAAGGATATCAATATATTATTTATCCGCTCCGGCTATGCCCTCGTAAACAATACGGTTTCATAATGACCTTCTTTTCATACATTATAAAACCAGACCTATATTGCACTTGCCGCTGTGCAGCTCTAAAGTTTATTTTCACATCAGCAACTTGCTATAAAGCAGGCATTTCAGTGAAACAATTTTGCTGCCTATGCTCATGGATTACAAAGGCAAGGTTACCGTGAAGATCGATGGTATTGCAGCCTCTGCTGCATCCGTAATCGCAATGGCCGGAACAACCGTGTTGATGGCACCGACTGCCCTCATGATGGTGCATAATCCGCTGACTGTTGCCATTGGCGACAGCGAGGAAATGCAAAAGGCCATCGCCATGCTCTCGGAGGTTAAGGAAAGTATCATCAACGCCTACGAGATCAAAACAGGACAGTCACGGGCAAAGCTATCCCACCTAATGGACGCGGAAACCTGGCTTAATGCCAAGAAAGCCATTGAGCTTGGTTTTGCAGACGGCATTCTAGACGACGAAAAGAAACGACTACAGACTGAGGACTTTACCTATGCCTTCAGCCGCAGGGCTGTTACCAACTCTCTACTGGACAAGGTAAAGCCAAAGCTGCCCAAACAACAAACAGGTACACCAATTGAGTCGCTGGAGAAGCGGCTCTCTTTAATTCAACACTAATTTTGAGGAGGAAATACTATGAACAAAATTCTTGAACTGCGTGAGAAACGCGCAAAAGCATGGGAAACAGCTAAGGCTTTTCTCGATACCAAACGTGGTGCAGATGGCATCGTTTCAGCTGAGGATACCGCCGTTTACGACAAGATGGAGGCGGATGTGGTCGCCCTTGGTAACGAAATCGATCGTCTTGAAAAGCAGGAAGCCCTCGACCGCGAGCTTTCAAAGCCACTAAATATGCCTCTTACGGGCAGACCTACTCTTCCGGGCATGGAGACAAGAAGCGGCAGAGCATCTGACGAGTACAGAAAAGCGTTCTGGAATGCGATGCGTACCCGCGCTGGCGAAGGACTTGATCCTGTTATCAGAAATGCACTTCAGATTGGCACCGACACTGAAGGCGGCTACCTAGTGCCGGATGAATTTGAGCGTACCCTTGTAGATACCCTCGAGGACGAGAACATTTTCAGAAGACTGTCCAATGTCATCACCACTTCTTCCGGTGACCGCAAAATCCCAGTCGTAGCATCCAAGGGTACAGCCTCCTGGATCGACGAGGAAGGTGCAATTCCTGAAAGCGATGACAGCTTCGGTCAGGTCTCCATCGGAGCCTATAAGCTTGGGACCATGATCAAGGTTTCCGAGGAGCTGCTTAACGACAGCGTATTCAACCTCGAAACCTACATTGCTAAAGAGTTCGCCAGACGAATCGGAAACAAGGAAGAAGATGCATTCTTCACCGGCGATGGCTCCGGGAAACCTACGGGCATTCTTGCAGCTACCGGTGGCGCACAGCTTGGCGTGACCACTGCGAGCGCTACTGCAATTACCATCGATGAGATTCTTGACCTGTTCTACTCCCTTAAGGGCGATGTTTGGGTCACCTTCAAGGATGGGACAGAATTTCAGGCATGAGTTAACCAAGAACACCTCACTTTGGGTTTTATACCAGTAGTGAGGTGTTTTTTCTTAGAAGCCAAACTTGAGCTCAAATGCTCGACGTTTAGCAGATTCATCATCTTTCAGGTCATAAAAATCATCGGCATTTACTGTTACAATTCTATCTGAATCTATACCGGCATCAATCAGGCTTTGCCTCTTAGCTGGAGCTTCATCCATATCGTAGCAGTATACGGTCCACATCCGATTTTTACCAGTATTCGAATCGATTATAGAGAAATATGGCATATCGATTCCATCAAGAGAATGGCCAATTACGATGATCTCGGATATGTTCTTTTCTGCAAAGTGAGATAAATACACTGAGTATCTACTCGTGTCCTTGAATGTCCTACCATAGTAATCATTAACAACCCGGCATATGCTACATTCTTTTTCATCAAATACTTTTTCGGCTTCAGCGATCCTATTTTTTATTTTTTGAAGGCGTTCTTTATTACTGTGTCCGAGGACTGGATCATGAGTGTAGTCTCGCAATGACCCGTGAATATGTACTATATTGCCGGGTGTAATTCCATATACATTTTCAAGTACAGCCGTATAGTTGAATGTCAAGAATAGGTCTCTATTGCTCTTATCTATTAATGAGGTTCTCGGAAGGCAGTCGCGGATTTTTATTGATCTGACCCATTGTTTCAGGTATCCCGCCAACTTTTCGATATACTGATACTCATCAGTAAAGTAGCTATATAAAGTATCTTCAATCCCTACATCGCCAGACTCTAAATCGAGTTCTATGCTTGTGCCAATTTCAATGATGGTATCTTCATCAATATTGGCAAGATTACTTTCAAATCGACTCCATAGTGTTTTCTTCTTTGCCTCAGCGCTCATTCCTGGATAAATATCATAGTGTTCCTCAAAAGACCGTAAAAACTCTGGATACACCAAATCAAGAAATGTCCTGAAGTCCCAATATCCAGTAGGAAGGCCATGTCCGATATCAAACCCGTTTCCAATAATAAAAAGTTTCATTCCAGCCTCCGGTCATCGCTTATACGAGGATAAGCTCTCGTGATAAGCTCAAGTATAATTTCTTTAATGCCGTGAACGATCTCAATGATAACGGCATCGCTTAATCCCTGCTGTTTTTCTTCCATGACGGCTCCTCCTGTTTTATAAATTCATCCTTTTCAATGCTTCAGCGAGTGCTTTCGTACCAGCAATCAATCCCGGATATTTATCAATGATCGATGGTCCTTCTTCCTTGTTACGTTTCAAATAAGAAAGCTCATCTGAGAACAATTCATCTAAAGAAATGTTCAGTATCACTGACAAACACAAAAGTGCTTCAACCTTTGGATAAGCTGCGGGTCCCGTTTCCCATTTAGAGATAGATTGGCGTGTAAGCTCTTCGTCTATGTGAGCTGCCAGTTCTTCCTGTGTCATGCCCATTTCTTCTCTACGTTGTTTCAGTCGTTCACCAAATGACATCTTAATCACCTCGCTTTCTAATACACATTCTACTCAGAATAATTGGAGCCGTCTAAAACCTGAATTTGCATCGCGCAAATTGAAGTTGCGTCAACATGAAAAATAAAAGCAGGAGCTTACCCTGCATACCCCCAACTTACCCTGCAAGCCGTAACGACCTACGGCAATCATTAAATTGTATCAATCTCTGCATGATTATTTCATATAATTTCGCCATAAATTCTGGTTCACATATTCGCCCCATATCAGGAGTAAAAAGCATTGATACCATAAGACGAATAACTTCTCGTGGAGTAAAATGCTCTCCAGCTGTTTCATTAGACATTTCAGAAAATTTTCTTATCAGCTCTTCAAATATGTATCCCATTTCATTGTTGCTTACACTATCTGGATGAAGGTCAATATCATCAACAAATTTTGATACCACTAAATAGAGTAAATTTGCTTTTTCTAATCGTTC
>JBMNTP010000043.1:0-6269 GCA_050945795.1 Christensenellales bacterium
TGCCGTTCCTCATTAATGCCATCCGGGGTGATGAATTGCTTCAGCCTAAGTCTTGCGCTCAAGTCTCATGAGGTGTAGAATGATGTCAAAGCCACTCTCAAATTCCACGGAGTTGGGGACAAGCCCGTTTTAAACATGGCTTTCATGCCTTTCAAAGTAAATCCTTTCCCTTATTTTCCCAAACAAACAATATAAAGTCGATGAGCATAGCAATAATGAACGGTGCTGCTTTATAAGAATTTCGTGAAAAAGCAAAACGCACCCACAAGAGTGAGTGCGCGAATTTACTGCGCGGCTTCCGCGCTGGTGCGAGAAACAGGACTTGAACCTGCATGAGCTGTTGCTCACTAGAACCTGAATCTAGCGCGTCTGCCAATTCCGCCATTCTCGCGAAAATGGTGGAGGGAGGTGGATTCGAACCACCGAAGTCGTTGACGGCAGATTTACAGTCTGCTCCCTTTAGCCACTCGGGAACCCCTCCACGCTGGAGCTGGTGATGGGACTCGAACCCGCAACCTGCTGATTACAAATCAGCTGCTCTGCCAATTGAGCTACACCAGCAGATTGAGAATAAATATGGTGCCTCAGAGTGGAATCGAACCACCGACACAGGGATTTTCAGTCCCTTGCTCTACCGACTGAGCTACCGAGGCAAGAAAATGGCGACCCGGAAGGGGCTCGAACCCTCGACCTCCAGCGTGACAGGCTGGCATTCTAACCAACTGAACTACCGGGCCAAAAAAATATGGTGGGCCTTCAGGGACTCGAACCCCGGACCAACCGGTTATGAGCCGGTTGCTCTAACCAACTGAGCTAAAGGCCCTTGTGAATGGTGACCCCTAGGAGACTCGAACTCCTGTTACCGCCGTGAAAGGGCGGTGTCTTAACCGCTTGACCAAGGGGCCGCTATCAACCACACAAGGAATGGTTTGGTCGGGGTGAAGGGATTCGAACCCCCGGCCCCATGCTCCCAAAGCACGTGCGCTACCAGACTGCGCTACACCCCGATGGGTGGTTCGCTATTCGCGACGAATTATAATATACCGCATCTGAAAGACGATGTCAACTCATTTTTTACACCAAATCGCTAATTTATCTAAATACCCGCACCAATACATTGTTGCATATTCATATATAAACGGTTTTACATAAGTGCGGGATATTATTTCCGTATCTTCTAAATGCCGCCCTCCATCCCTCGCTTACGCCTTGTCTCGCCTCGCCCCAGGCCTTATAGCGGATCCCTGTCAATCGATTGTTTAAGAGTCTGGTTCGCGCCTACAGCCGCCCAGCCCGCCAGGCCGCCCATAATTATGCTGTGCGCGTCATTTCCTATAACAAACACCCCGAGCACCGCCCCGACAGACACCGCGATTATCGGTATTATCCAATTCGGCACACGGGGTATGCCCTTTACTATAGAGCATATAACATATACCGCCATAAGCACGAATATACCGGCATCGTTTAAAAAACCCATTACATCCATTGTGAATATACCTCCGTTTAAGTGATGGGGTTGTAGCCGCATCACGTTTCTTTTTAAAAGATATATTCACATACAGCCGCCGCAATGCGCGAAAAGCCGTTTGAGCGCTTACAATCGTTTTTGGCGGCTTGAACGGACTCAAACCATATCTTCGTCCTCAAGCACGCGATAGGCGGCTGGAAACGGCTTTAAAGCGCGTTTAAGTATGCCCAGCACATAAGCTATAAGCATACCGTAATTGGTTATGCCAACGCCGCTCTCCTTTGCCCGCGCTATGCGATACGCCATTTCCTTGTTATTGAGCATGCAGCCCCCGCAATGTACTATGGCTGCGTAACCCGCTATATCCTTAGGATAACAAGCGCCGGATGCCCATTCAAACTGTATGTTCTGTCCTGATATCTGCTTTATCCAGCGCGGTATTTTAACGGTGCCTATATCGTCGCCCTGGCGGTGATGCGTGCACCCTTCAACTATAAGCACCCTATCCCCCGCCTTTAGCCCAGCTATACTTTTAAGTCCTCTAACCATTTCCGCCAGCTCGCCCTTCTGCCTGGCAAAGAGTATCGAAAACGACGTTAACGGTATATCTGACGGCGTATCGGCGGATACCTGCGCAAACGCCTGCGAGTCGGTTATAACAATCGACGGCTTTTTGTTAAGGCTTTCGAGCGTCATTTTAAGTTCATGCTCCTTTGATATAACCGCCACCGCGCCCGCCTCTATAATCTCCCTTATCGTCTGCTGCTGCGGCAATATCAGCCGCCCCTTAGGAGCCGATTTATCAATAGGCGTAACCAAAACGGCGATATCTCCCGGCTTTATAAGCCCGCTTATAAGACCCTGACCGTTTTCTTCTATCCTCGCATGCTTTATTATAAGGCTTTTAAGCTCCTCAATGCCGTATCCGGAAGTCGCACTTACAATAACAGCCGGAACTTCCATCCCCGCCGCCATCTTAGCCGCATCTATCTTGGTAATCCGCGCCTTATCTGCCTTATTAAAGGCTAATATTAGCGGTATGTCTCTTTGTTTAAGCTCTTTTACAAACTCCGTCTCAAAATCCGAAATGCCAAGCTTAGCGTCGAGTGCCAAAATAGCCAGATTGGTTTTTCTAAGCACCTCATATGTCTTCTCTATGCGCATTCTGCCCAACTCGCCTACATCGTCTAGCCCCGCCGTATCAATAAATACAACCGGCCCTAGCGGTAACAGCTCCATTGTCTTGTATACCGGGTCGGTAGTAGTTCCGGCAACATCGGAAGTAACCGCCACCTGCTGGCCTGTAATCGCGTTTATAAGCGACGACTTGCCGGCGTTTCTCCTGCCGAATATAGATATAGCCAGACGGTTGGCCATAGGCGTAGCGTTTAAACCGCTTGTCATAAAGCGCCCCCCAATAAAAAATTAAATCCCGCCGCTTATAGCGGGCAATATCGGCAACATCGTCAGAATACACAACCGCTGCGCCGATTTTATGCCTTATCAAAACACAACATCTTCAATACCGCTCTATAATTAGTATACTATATTGATGTATGTTTGTCATCCTGTTCAGCGCAACTCATCAATGCGCCGCCCCCACTTATCAAAGCTTTCAAGCAGGCGATCCCTAATGTGCTCCGGTGCGAACGAACGGCGCGCCGCCGCCATATTTATATCACACATCTGCCCTATGCTTATACCGCACCCTTCAACGGCATTTCTATACTCCTTACTTAACGATATATCGGACAACACAGTATCATCGGTGCTTACGCTAACGCTTACGCCGGCTCTTATAAGCTCTTTTAGCGGAAAATGCCGGTAAGACGGATACAGGCCCGCCTGTATGTTGCTTGTAGGGCAAAGATCGAGCATTATATCCTTTTTAATCACAGCGTCAATCAGCGCCCTAGACTCCGACACCGGCGCCCCATGCGCCAATCTGTCCGGTCTTATAGCTTCTATTGCGCTAAGCAACCGCTGATCATCAGCCTGCGCTTCTCCCCAATGCATGGTTACGCCGAGGCCCATATCCCTCGCCGTTTCAAAAACAGCGTACTGCTCCATAACGTCGGGTGATGCGCTTTCATCCCCTGCTATGTCAACAGCAGTGATGCTCGCCCCGCTTTTCCATATGGCTTTTAATAAGGCCGTGTTCTCTTTAGCGCAGGTACCGCGCATAAATACCGCTATTATAGAAAACGCTGTCCCCGTCAGCTCAGACGCTCGCTTCGCCCCCTCAAAGACAGCGTTTACAACGTCAGGAGCGCTCAGCCCACACTTAGTATGTAGCTCCGGCGCAAACCGTATCTCAATATACTTCACATTATCCGCCGCTTTTAACAGTATCAGCTCGTAAGCGGCGCGTCGAAGCGACCTTTGACTTTGCATAAGCGAAATAGGCAAATCAAAATATTTAAGCAGCTCACGCTGACTCTCAAGCCTGCCTTCCACTACCATTTGCTTATACGCATCTTGCCACGATACCGACTCGCCGCCAACCGCCAGCAAATCAACTGCAGTATCAATCAGCAAAGAGCCGTCGAGGTGGAGATGCAGCTCGGCCTTTGGCATCGCTTTTATTAAGCTGTATAAATATGGTTCCATAGAAGCCCTCCGAAGGATTGGCGATTTTATTTTCACTTATTCTTAAGGCAGATTATAGGATAATAAAAAAAGTCGCCGCGCTGTTGCGCGGCTTAAAGGGGGTCTTAATGTTTTGAGGTGCTTTTAATGTACCCTCGGCCGCACGAGTTTATTCAAATTATAGAAAAATAAAAATCAAGGGGTTGAAAAGGCAATTTCCCTTCCAACCCCTTTGTTTTACTTTAGCGTAATAGCGGTTTAGTCGTCAAACTTCATGTCCTTGGGGAAGAAATCACCAAGAGTAACCTTTGTCTCCTGTATGGGAGGTAGGTTAACATTGCCGCCGTCATAATTATCATTGTCATAACGGTTGCCGCGGTCATAATTGTCCCTGCGCGGCTCCGGCGCTCTATTACCGGCATTGAAGTTTTGCTCGCGCTGCGGCTGCTCTTCCCTTTGCTCATACATCTGATCAGCAAGCACCTCGCGGCGGCTTAAACTTATGCGCTTTGCCTCGGGATCAATATCAAGCACCTTAACAGCGATAATCTCCCCGATTTTAAGCTCATCCTCAACCTTCTCAATGCGGTGAGTCGCCACCTGCGATATATGTACCAAACCGTCTATGCCCGGCTCCAGCTCAATAAACGCGCCAAACGGCACAATCCTTACAACCTTGCCTTCTATGGTGCTGCCCGGAATATACTTCTGCGGCGCCAGCTCCCACGGCTTCGGCTTAAGCTGTTTATAGCCCAGCGAAATGCGTTCTTTTTCGGTATCTACCGAAAGAATCAGCACATCAATTTTTTCATTTATCTTTACTATATCCGAAGGATGTCTAACCCTTGACCAGGCAAGGTCCGTCACATGGACAAGCCCGTCTATGCCGCCGATATCGACAAACGCGCCAAAATCGGTTATGCGACGAACTGTTCCGACAACCTGCTGCCCCGCTTCAAAGGAACTCCAAAGCTCTTTCTTTCTTTTGGCTATATCCTCAAGCAGTATGGCCTTTTGGCTAGCGACAACACGCCTCTTAGCTTTATCCACTTCTATAACGCGGAGCCTAAGCGTTTGGCCTACGAACTGCGAAAGGTCTTCAACATATTTTGTGCTTACTTGAGACGCGGGAACAAACGCTCTTATGCCCTTAATCGAGCATACAACGCCGCCCTTTACGACCTCTTTGCACAGTCCTTCAATTTCGGAGCCTTTTTCAATCTCATCAAGGAGCTGATCCCAATATTTACGCTCCTCAACCCGCTTGTGCGACAGCAGGACATTGCCCTCCCCGTCGTTAACCTTAAGAACTTCTACTTCAATTTCATCGCCTATTGAAACAGCTTCCGCGGGTACAACGTTTGGATCGGACGAAAATTCATTTTTCGGTATATATCCATCGGATTTATATCCTATGTTTACCGAAACCTCATCTCCCGATATCTGCACAACTTTGCCGGTTATAACCTGTCCGTTCCTGATTTTCACAAGAGACTTTTCGAGGTCTGCCAAAAAGCTGGAATCCTCGGACTGCTGCGCCTCATCGGCGTCCTTTTCCTCAGACTTCTCGCCCTGCGGTTCTTCACTAACCGCCGCTGCTTCGTCGCTCCCTTGCTCAGCGGCATCACCGGACTCATTCTCCTGTCCCTTATCTTCCGCTTGCTCAACCGGCGTTTCTTCGGCCGACTGCTCTGCCGGGACACTCGCTTCCTCGGCGGTCACGACAGCTTCCGCTGCTGTTCCATCTTCGGCGTTGCCACGACCGTTATCCCTTTCGGCGTCGTTTTCGGCATTAATGGCCATGGACTTTTCCAGTTCACTCATCTTGGCAATTACCTCCCTAATGATCAGCTCCGGTGTAGATGCACCGGCAACTATACCTATTATACCATCTATCAATGCATTTTCAAGATTTATTTGCTCAGCTTGTTGTATAAGGAAGGTGTTTTTGCAATATGTCGAGCATATATTGGCTAACTCCCTCGTATTCGAGCTGCCGGAGCCGCCCACAACAAGCACCGCGTCCGCTCTTTTAGCAATTTGCGCGGCTTCCTCTTGCCGCACCGCCGTTGTAGAGCATATGGTATCAAAAGCCGCTAATTCACCGCATTTGCCCTTTATTTCATCGAGTACATCAAGCCACAGTTTCTTTGAAGCCGTCGTCTGCGCCACAAGACATGCCTTCTCCATATACGGCAGCTCAGCCGCT
>JBMNTP010000044.1:0-6268 GCA_050945795.1 Christensenellales bacterium
TTCCCGGCTTCTCCATGATATACTTGCATTAGTGGCGCATCCTTTCGTTTTAGTTTGCTCAACCAGAAATCTACCAGATTTCCGATTGATGCGCCACCTCAAATTCCACGACGGCCGGGACAACCTCCACGGTAGATGCCGTTATAGATAATTTTGATGTAATAAGGACTGTAATTTATACACGCTTATATCCGGCTATCATATTATGCAGTAAGATGTATGGCGCAAATTAACTCATAGCGCCTTATATCAAATATTCAAGGAGACTGAATGATGATGCACCAAACATTTTTTGATAATGGACTTTCTTGTGGTCAGTTAGAACTATCAAATACGATCCGACAGTTATGGATCGAGCACGTGCTTTGGACACGATTCTTTATAGTAAGTACAGCTTTTTGTCTGCCCGATTTGGAATTTGTCACAGAAAGACTTTTAGAAAATCCCGGCGACTTTGCCAAAGTGTTTAAGCCGTTTTATGGCGAACAGATAGCTAGGCAATTAAAACAACTTCTTGCAGACCATCTTTTGATAGCAGCCCGATTAGTCACCGCGGCAAAAGAGGGTGATAGCTCGGAAGTGGATAAGCAACGCAAAAAATGGTACAAAAACGCTGAAGATATTGCCGAATTCCTCGCTTGTATCAATCCTTGCTGGAGCGAATGTGAATGGAAGAATTTATTATTCGATCATCTGCGCATGACAGAGGATGAAGCGGTTTTTATATTAAGCGGCCAATATAAAAAGGGTATAAAAGAATATGACGACATTCAGGCAGAAGCGTTGGAGATGGCCGATGTGATGACTTGCGGTATCATCTGCCAGTTCTGCGTCGTATAACAGACAGGACAAAAGCAAAGACCGTGCTAAAGCGTTTATTCTTTCGCTTGGTCTTTACTTTTGTCTTGTTCGAATATATCGCTCAAAAATATATTGTTTTCGCAACTCCCTAAGTTGAGCGCGCTTTCGCGCTCTTTTTTTGCGCTTAAAAGACTTTATTCGTAAACCACTACCGCATCCGGCCTTTTGAGTCTTAATACTACCGTTTCCATTATGCGAAGCACATGGTTAAGATCCTTAAGCTCAAGATACGCCGCCTCTATATCCTGCCCAATCGCAAGATCCATATTATGCGGCTCTGCACTTACAAGCACCGCTTTATTCACGCCCAACACAGGGGATTTAAACACGCGGCCATCAAGCATGCTTTTGATTCTATCTATCTCAAGCACGCCGGTACCCGCCTGTATCCTTTGAAGCTGCGCATAAAGGTCTAGGCTTAGCGTAAGGGAATAGCGGTTTATATGACCCTTACCCGCTAACAGCGCTACGCCCTCGGCTATATCTGAAAACGGCGTTTCACCGACATTCCAATCGCCCTTTTTAATTGTGTTTATGCCGGCCGCCGTCATAAGCCCATCGTATCCATACTCCTGATTGCCGAAGAAAACAAGCCTGTCCTCCCGCTGCGCCATCGCCTGCGCCGCCAGCGTAGCTGACGAAAGGTCGAGCGATTGGCCGCTTTTCTCGCTGAACGCAATGTCTCGCCATAGCAAAGTAAAATCCTCATACAACTGCGGTATTTCAACATACTTGCGGCCTGTCGTTTTTATTATACCGCCGCCATCTTCTTCAGCTTTTGATGCCGAATCGATGTTAATGCTCTGTATGCCGCCGCCAAGCGGTCCGAATATGCGTAAAAAGCGGCGTCCGGTTAGATTGTTCCTTACGGTATCAACAATCGCCGTGTCTATCTTTTCCCAAAGCTCCTGTGAGAAAGGAGCGTCATCTCTTGCTAAATAATCCATAGCAAACCTCCTTAATCCTTAATAAGGCTGCCGACAGTAGCGCCGGACACGCCGCTTGAAACATTTGCGGCGGTTATACCTAGCTCCTCAAGCATCTCTTCGACTTCTTCCTCGCCGGCGGCAAAATGCTCGCCTTCCTCAGGATCAAGCAGCCTTAGAAGTGCCATCAGCTCACCAACGTGCGCCTTTTCCTCATCCCTTATATCGGCGATAACTTTCTTGGCAACCGGATCGTCTGTGGCCTGGACATGCGCATCATATATATAAATGGCCTCCAGTTCTCCGACGATATTAAGCCTGACCGCCTGTATCAGTTCTTGTTTATTCATTTTCCTTTCAACATTAGCTTGAAACGGATTTCCAAAAGCAGGCATATTCTTTCCTCCTTCATAAGTATCTATTTGATGGTTTCCATATATTACTTAATTATAACATTATGGCTCCCAAAAGTTCATCTTCTAAATTAAATTTTTATATACCGGCGCGCTTGAGTAATTTATGCAAAAGAGTACGGCCTGTGTCAACCGTACTCTTCGCCTTGCGCCCGCAAACGCGCTTTTACGATATTATGGTATCCGCTACCTTCTGAATCCGCACCCATCGCCCCGGCCGCATCCGAAGCGACAGTTCAGAAAGCAGCGATAGATTTGCCAAACTCTTTGCAAGCCTCGGCGCTTTCGCCTTCCGGCTCGTATTCAACTATAAGCCCCTCGTCCATAACCATGGCTCCCGCCGCCTCAACCCTTTGATGCCAATCCCGCATCCATTCTCCGTCTCCCCATCCATAGGAGCCAAAAAGCGCCACCTTCTTGCCCGACAGTTGCCCTTCTATAGACTCCATATACGGCTCAAACTCGCTTTCCTCAAGCACCTCATCGCCCATCGACGGGCAACCCAGCGCCAACACATCGGCATTAAGATCATCCGCCGAAGCCTGAGAAACTTCTTTTACGCTAACCTCCGCTCCCGCCTCTTTGGCTCCTTCCGATATGAGGTTTGCCATAGTTTCGGTGTTTCCTGTGCCACTCCAATAAATTATATTAACCTTTGCCATAATACTGCATCTCCCTAATAATTTATAACATAGCCGCCGCGACATGTGGCGCGACGTTATTTATAAGCATTTCACCCATACGATTTTTTATGCTGTCCAGTTCCATAAATTTGCGCCGCGCACCCTCTACATCGTGATATACCTTCCAATAGCCGCACAGCTCGCAATCACGGCCGCAGTTTTTGATAAACTCTTTAACATCCCTTGCCGGATATCCCAGAAAAATGCCTATCTCATGCGGATATTCACCGCTCCGCCTGCCGCCCAGCCTTTTAAGCATAGCCTCTATTCCAGCCGCGGTATTATACCCAAAACCGCTTAGCAAGCGCGCCGCCTCCTTATCGCTTACCTGTTTGATAAGCAACTCCCTGTTATAAACAAGTACCGATACCCGCCTGCGTTTAGCATAAAGCACCGCCATCTCCAGCCCAATGCTTTTTACAAACCGCTCCGCCTCCCTAAACACCGCCGCCGCTTTTCCCGCCGGCAGTTTTAGGTTTATAAGCGATGACGGCTTTGCCCCCTTTATAACCGGCGCCGCCTCAAATACCACATGCTTTAATATAGTTGCCTCGCATCCGCCCGACAGCATTACTCTAAGCTCTTTGCTTTTGCGCGGCTGCGCCGCTTTATGGCCGGTATGCACTTTATGTTTTGTCTCTTTCATAACAGTATCTCTCATGCCGCGTAACCGGCCGTTGTTTTTATGTTAGCTTATCCTAACAATTACAGTATATAGCAATCATATTCTCACGTCAACAATATTTTAAAAATAATTCTGATAAATTTTATAGAGTATTTTTGTGCCTGAAAATTTAAAGAAATATTAGCGGCGCTTTAGGGTATTTCGACGCCTACAAACGCTATTATATCGGCATTTTCGCCGGTATATCGGTAGCGGCCGCAATGCCGAATTTAGAATTCTCCAACGTTGTGTTTTACAATCTCAAACCGGTTTTTATCGAACTTTATAACGCCTTCATTTCGCATTTTACTAAGAACCGCCGAAAGAGCGCTTCTGTCAACAAAAAGATAATCGGCCATCTCGGCGCGGGTAAAAGGTATTTCAAAAGCATTGCTGCCCGCCTTTTCGCTTTGCATAACGAGAAACGCCTCTACCTTCTCTCTCGTTGTGCGCCTGCCTACGCAACCCAGCTTTTCATTTAGCATAAGGCTTCTTTGCGCCATAAGCCTTAGCATGTTTTGAATAAGCCTTGAATGATGGGCGCAGGTGGTAGGGCAGGTGCCTATCAACCGCTGAAAATCAATAAACATAACTGATGTATTAACGTCGGCGGCGATATTTACAGGTATGCGTTCAACGCCAAGACAGGCAAAAACCTCTCCAAAAGCCTCTCCCGACCCAACACGCGATATTATATTGCGATTGCCGTTTATATCCTCTTTCTGTATCTGAACAGCGCCGTTTAGCACTATACCAACCTTATCAAGGCTGCCTTCGTGGTCGGCTATAATCTCTCCCGCGCTGTAGCTTTGTATCTCCGCCTCCATGCATTCAAGCAATAATTCAAGCTCTCTCTCTTCTATCCCGGCAAATAAATTCACTTTTCGTAACAAAGGTATATATTTTTTCAAAAATCATCAACTCCGTTGTAAAAACAACCGCCCTTTTTTAGATATTTTACTATAATTAAGTCACAAAGACAAGAGAGGTAAGAATTATGAAAAGACAGATAATTACAATAGATAAAGATAAATGCGTTGGTTGCGGCCTGTGTGTTTCAGCTTGCCAGGAAGGCGCTCTCGGCATGGTGGACGGCAAAGCCGTTCTTCTTCGTGAAGACCATTGTGACGGCCTTGGCAACTGCCTGCCCGCCTGCCCTACCGGCGCTATAACATTTGAAACGCGCGAAGCTCCGGCGTTTGACGCAGAAGCCGCGAAAGAGACAATGGCGGCAAGAAAATCCGAAGCTGAAGCGCCAAAATTCTCCGGCTGTCCCGGACGCCAAAGCCGTGCTATAATAAGAAGCAGCCCGGCCGAAACGGCAGCGGCGCCGGCCAATCTAAGCGCGCAATCGCAGCTTAATCAATGGCCGGTTCAGATAAAGCTTGTTCCGGTAAACGCCCCGTATTTTAGGGACGCGAAACTGCTTATCGCCGCCGACTGCACCGCCTTCTCATACGCTTCTTTCCATGAGCGTTTCATGAAAGGCCGCATAACCATAATTGGCTGTCCCAAGCTTGATGAAGGCGACTATGCCGAAAAACTTACGGCAATACTGCGCCATAATGATATTAAGAGCGTCACCGTCGTTAAGATGGAAGTTCCCTGCTGCACAGGACTTGCCAACGCTGCTATTACCGCACTCAAAGACAGCGGCAAGATGATACCCTGGCAGCTGGTAACGATATCTACCGACGGACAGATAATAGACGAATGAAAGGGGAAAAATAATGTCAGAGATGTTTTGTTTCCAATGCGAGCAGACGGCAAAAGGTACCGGATGCACCAAATCAGGAGTATGCGGTAAAAAACCGGATACCGCCAACCTTCAAGACAGGCTGACCGGTGAGCTGGTCGCGCTGGCGAAAGCGGCTTCCGATCCGTCCGCAGAAACGTACAAAGTTATACTTGAGGGCCTTTTCACAACAATAACAAACGTTGCTTTTGAAAATGCCGCTATTGAACGCCAAATCGAACGCACCCGTCTCGCCGCTTTGCAGGCCAACCCTCATTGCGCCGTTGTTGACGGATGCCCTGAATATGAGCCGCTCGATATGAAAGAGCTGTGGGGCGCCAATGAAGACGTCCGTTCGCTAAAATCGCTGCTGCTGCTCGGTATGCGCGGCATGGCGGCATACGCTTACCACGCGCTTATGCTCGGCAAAACCGATGATGAGGTCAACGCGTTTTTCGTGCGCGGCCTTAAAGCGCTGGATGAGGATCTAAGCGTAAGCGAGCTTTATGACCTCGTGATGGAGTTTGGCGGCGTAAACCTAAAGTGCATGGCGCTACTTGACGAGGCGAACACCTCAGCTTACGGCACGCCGGAGCCGACAAAGGTAACTGCGAATGTTGAGCCCGGCCCGTTTATCGTAGTAACCGGCCATGACCTTAAAGACCTTGAGGACTTGCTCAAGCAAACCGAAGGCAAAGGCATCAACATTTACACGCACGGCGAAATGCTGCCTGCCCATGCTTATCCCGGCCTTAAGTCGTATAAGCATCTTAAAGGCAACTTTGGAACAGCGTGGCAAAATCAGCAGAAGGAATTCGACTCAATGCCCGGCGCGGTACTTTTTACCACCAACTGCCTGATGCCGGTGCGTGACAGCTATAAAGACAGAGTGTTTACAACCGAAGTTGTAAATCACGACGGCATTACACATATAGGCGAGGACAAGGATTTCACGCCTGTTATAGAAAAGGCGCTGGAGCTTGGCG
>JBMNTP010000045.1:0-6013 GCA_050945795.1 Christensenellales bacterium
CTACCAATAACTTTAGCGATGTAGCGAATTACTATATTGAAGCGAGGTCATTATGAGGGACAATAAACTTTACACTCCGGACGGCGTTAGGGATTATCTGTTTGATGAGTGTTTTAATAAGCGGATATGTGAAAGAAAGATACTTGAATCGTTTATATATTCAGGATACAGGGAGATTGAAACTCCGCTTTTTGAGTATTACGATGTTTTTACCGGCGGCATTGGCGAAGTGCGACAGGAACACGCTATAAAGTTCTTCGATAATCAGGGCAGGATACTAACGCTGCGCCCTGATATTACAATGCCCATTGCCAGAGTTATATCCTCAAAAATGTCGGATGAGCCGCTGCCGCTAAGGATTTGCTATCTTGGCGACGCTTTTGGCTTTCAGACGGATGATGTAAGGCAACGCCAGTTTACGCAGGCAGGAGTAGAGCTTATAGGCGAAAAAAGCGCGTATGCTGACGCAGAGGTTATAATGTTGGCTATAAACGCGCTTAAGGCATGTGGGCTTACTGACTTTATAATAGACATAGGTCAGGTCGGATTTTTTAACGGGCTTGCCGAGGAGGCGGGGCTTACGCGATCTGAAGCCGAGCAGCTGCGAGAATATGTTGATAGCAAGGATATGCTCGGCGTTGAAATGCTGACAGGCAAAAAGGGCGGCACCCTAGCCGATGAAATAATGCGGTTGCCTGCAATGTACGGTGGTGAGGAGGTTTTAGAAAGCGCCGCCGGTATTGGTGGGAAGAGCTGTCAAGAAGCGCTTGAAAACCTTAAGGAAATATACTCCATACTTTGCGAATGCGGATATAGGGATTTTATATCTATAGACCTTGGCTTGCTGCCGAGCCTTGATTATTACTCTGGCGCCATTTTCCGCGGCATAACACGCAAGGTGGGTAAGCATATACTAACCGGCGGACGCTATGACGGGCTGTGTGCCGGCTTTGGACGCGATGTTCCGGCGACAGGCTTTGCTATGGGTATATCTCGCATTCTAACGGCGCTAGAAGGCCAGGGCGTGCTTTATAAAAGGCCGGTAGCCGATGTAGCGGTGTCGGCTGAGCCGGCGGCGCGATTAATGCTAGCCGCTTATATATCCTCGGCTGTAAAAAGAGGCGAGAGGGCGGTATGGTCGCATGCTAAAAGCGAGAGAGAGCTTAAAAGCTTTGCAAAGCGAAATGGCATCGCAAAGACGCTTTATTTTAAAGCTGACGGTGAAACGGCAGAGGAGCTTTTAGGAGGACAGGAAGATGAGTGAAATTACTATAGCGTTGGCGAAAGGAAGGTTGGCATCATATTCGCTGTCGCTTTTTGAAAAGTGCGGTATTGATTGCTCCAATGTAAGTGAGAAAAACCGCAAACTCGTTCAATACGATGCTTCCAGTGAATACCGTTTTATATTTGTAAAGCCTGCCGATGTGCCGACATATGTAGATAGAGGGGTTGCCGATATAGGTATAGCCGGCAAAGATACGCTGCTTGAGGCGGGGCGGCCGCTTTATGAGATGCTGGATTTGGGCTTCTCTAAATGCCGTCTTTGCATCGCGGGGTTTCCCGACGCCAAGCGCGCGCTTTACAGCTCTAATTTAAGAGTAGCAACAAAGTATCCGAATATAGCCGAGAGGTATTACCGCGGCAAAGGCATGAACATAGATATTATAAAGCTGGCGGGCTCTGTTGAACTCGGCCCTATACTTAATATGTCGGACGTTATACTCGATATTGTGGAAAGCGGCGGCACGCTTAAAGCAAACGGCCTTGAGGTGCTTGAGACGGTTTGCGAGTCTAGCGCCAGGCTTGTTGTAAACAGGGTAAGCCTTAAGCTTAAGCATGATAAAATAAACGCGCTTATAGAGAAATCGGCGGCGCTGCTTGAGGAGGGTATGCTATGATAAAGATAATACGCGCAAAAGACAGTGCGGCTGTAAAAAAGCTGCTTACAAGGAACGAAGAAGGATATGCGGCGGCAGCCGAGGCTGTAAAAGTTATAATAGCGAATATAAGGCGAGAAGGTGACGCCGCGCTTTTAGAATATACCCGTCAATTTGACGGCGCGGAGCTCAATTCCGGACAGCTTAAGGTTACAAAAAACGAAATAGACGCGGCATACGCCGATACGCCAAAGAGCGTTATAGCAGCTATAAAAGAGGCGGCTAATAACATAAGGCTGTTTCATGAAAAGCAAAAGCAAGATTCATGGCTAAACTGCAAAGACGGCATGGCGCTAGGGCAGGTAGTGCGGCCTTTATCAAGTGTAGGCATATATGTGCCGGGCGGTACGGCGGCTTATCCTTCAAGCGTGCTTATGAACGCCATTCCGGCAAAAGTGGCAGGTGTTAAAAAAATTATAATGGTAACGCCGCCCGGAAAGGACGGCGCTATATCTTCGCAGTGCCTTGTCGCGGCGGCGGAGGCGGGGGTTGATGAGATATACAAAGCTGGCGGAGCGCAGGCTGTAGCCGCCCTGGCTTACGGTACTGAAACAATACCTGCGGTTGATAAAATAACCGGGCCGGGCAATATATATGTCGCGGCGGCTAAGCGCGAGGTATTTGGCAAGGTGGGTATAGATATGATTGCCGGGCCGTCTGAAATAGTTATAATAGCTGATGCGTCGGCGCGTCCTGATTGGCTGGCGGCGGACATGCTCTCACAGGCCGAGCATGACGTTATGGCGGCGGCGGTGCTTATAACCAATAATGAAAAGTTGGCGGAGGATACCGCGCGCGAGTTAGAAAAACAGCTGTCGCTGCTTGATCGCCGCGACATTGCCGCTCAATCTATAAAAGACTATGGCGCTATTATAATAACCGCCGACATTGAAAGCGCGGCGAGTCTGGCGAATGAAATAGCTCCTGAGCATCTTGAATTGGCTGTTGAGGCGCCGTTTGCGCTTATGAAGAGCGTAACCGACGCCGGAGCCATATTCCTTGGGCAATACGCTCCTGAGGCGCTTGGTGACTACTACGCCGGCCCAAACCATGTTTTACCGACGGGAGGCACGGCAAGGTTTTCATCGGCGCTTGGCGTTGAGGATTTTATGAAAAAATCCAGCATTATATATTATGATCGTGATGAGCTAAAAAAGGCTTCGGACAGCATTGCTGCGCTGGCGGAGGCTGAGGGGCTTCAAGCTCATGCGCGCTCGGTATTAATACGGTTTGAGGAGGATTAACAATGGTAAGGACCGCCGATATAAAAAGAAAAACGCGGGAAACAGATATTTCTGTATCCCTTAACATTGACGGTACCGGCGAATGTCAGGTTAAAACCGGCATAGGCTTTTTTGATCATATGCTAGAGCTGTTCGCAAAGCATGGCAAACTTGATTTAAAGCTGTCTTGCGATGGCGACATAGATGTCGACGGGCATCACAGCGTTGAAGACGCGGGAATATGCATTGGCAAAGCGATGGCGACGGCATTGGGCGATAAAAGGGGAATAACGAGATACGCCTCTGAAAGAGTGCCTATGGATGAGGCTTTGGCAGAGGCATCACTTGATATTTCCGGCCGGCCGTATCTTGTTTTTGACGCTGATTTAAGCGGCATGGTCGGAGCGTTCGACGCTCAATTGGCCGAGGAGTTTTTTAGAGCGCTGGCGATAAACGCCGGCCTAACGCTACACCTTCGCGTTATATACGGCAAAAACACCCATCACATACTCGAGGCTATGTTTAAGGCGGCGGCAAGAGCGTTTAGACAGGCGGCCGCTATTGACCCGCTTGAAACAGGAATACCATCAACAAAAGGAATACTGTGATATGAGAATATACCCGGCAATAGATATAAAAGACGGCAACTGCGTGCGGCTTAGGCAGGGCGATAGCGCCAAGGAAGACATTTACGGCAAAGACCCCGCGGCTATGGCTGTTAAATGGCGGGATATGGGCGCGAAAAGGCTGCATGTAGTCGACCTTGACGGCGCATTTGGCAAAGGCAAAAACATACAGGCTCTAAGAGAAATAACAAATGCTGTCGACATACCCGTTCAAACAGGCGGCGGCATCCGTACGCTTGAAGATATAGAAGAGCGCCTTGAAGCGGGAGCGAAAAGGGTTATAATAGGCACGGCGGCGGTTGAGAACCCTGAGCTGGTAAAGAGCGCGGCAAAAAAATTTCCGGGCAGTATAGCTGTGGGGATAGACGCGCGAAACGGAATAGTGTTTGTAAAAGGCTGGGTCGAGTCGGGCGGTATCAGCGCGGTATCGCTGGCTTTAGATTTGCGTGAATACATCGACACCATTATATACACTGATATCGCCAAGGATGGTATGCTTGAGGGGCCTAATATAGGCGAGCTTAAGCAAATGATTGAACTGGGAGGCCTTAAAGTGATAGCTAGTGGCGGCGTAAGCTCAGCTAAAGACCTTAAATTGGTATACAATGCCGGAGCCGACGGCGTTATAATAGGCAAGGCGCTTTATGAAAACAAGCTTTCGCTTGAGGAAGCCATAGCTTGGGAGGAGAATTTATGAAAGCTGATATAAGCAATATTAAATTTGACGACAAGGGACTTGTGCCGGCGATAGCCCAGGATGAACGCAGCGCAAAGGTGCTTATGCTTGCTTATATGAACAAAGAAGCGCTGGAGCAAACCATAAATACCGGCAAGGCGACATATTTTAGCAGAAGCCGGCAAAAGCTTTGGGTAAAAGGTGAAACATCGGGTAATGAGCAAAAGGTAAAAGGCATATACTACGATTGTGACGCCGATGCTGTGTTGCTAAGCGTTGAACAGACGGGGCCGGCCTGCCATACGGGAGAGAAAAGCTGTTTTTATAATACAGTAAAGGAGAATACAGCCGCGTCACCGCATATAATAAGCGAGCTTTATGATGTTATAACCGATAGAAGGGTAAATCCGCGCGAAGGCTCATACACAAATTATCTTTTCGATAAAGGCCTTGATAAAATGTGTAAAAAGCTTGGTGAGGAAGCGGCGGAGTGCATTATAGCTGCAAAGAATTTGAGCGCCGACGAGCTTAGGTATGAGGCCGCTGATTTGATATACCATTTGCTGGTTCTCATGGCTGAAACGGGTCTCGAGCCGTCTGAATTATATTCGGAGTTGCGTTCGAGAAGATAAAACGCAAATTGGAGATATATCGCCTAATATTGAGAATTTGTTAGATTAAATCATAAAAACAGCGTTTTTTAATCAGTGCTATTTTTGACAGAAGACTACCGCATATTATATACTTGTCGTTGTCGTCGGTTCGCACCGGAGACAGTGCGGTAGTAGCTCAGTGGTAGAGTGCCACCTTGCCAAGGTGGATGTCGCGAGTTCGAATCTCGTCTACCGCTCCAATGCGAGGCGCCATAGCCAAGTGGTAAGGCAGAGGACTGCAAATCCTTTACCCCCAGTTCAAATCTGGGTGGCGCCTCCATTTTTTTATCGCCGATGTGGCGGAATTGGCAGACGCACGGGACTTAAAATCCCGCGGGCTAAACAACCCGTGCCGGTTCGAGCCCGGCCATCGGCACCACTCACCTTTCTTTTGGAAAGAAGCGCAACTAAAAAGAAAAGGATATCGCAAATTGTTATACAGTTTGCGATATTTTTATGTTTAAGAAATGCGCCATCTATTGGAAAAGCTCAATTACTTGCTATTTGATAATTTCGGTGCTTAGATACTCAAACGAAAGACCATATTTGTGCAATATGCTTATTAGTTTTATCTTGCTTTCCTCTCCAATTAAATAATACTTATCATAATTAAGATCGCCATACTTTATTACGTCGCAGTTATCGCCGGCGGGCAGCAGCTTTACTTGTTTATTTCCGCCTTCAAACGTTAATTGAACGACGTCAAATCCACAATCGCCATCTCGGCTTCGTGCATTTTCAGTACAAGCCGCGATAATTTCTTGTATATCTTTTGAATCTGTAATCTCAAACTTTATGTTTTCGTTATGAGTCGTATATTGAACGGTAATTTTCTCAGTAAATGATAAATCGGGGGCGGGGGAACATGCGGAAAAGCAAATAACCATAATAAATATTA
>JBMNTP010000046.1:0-5797 GCA_050945795.1 Christensenellales bacterium
GTGAAGAATATAAATGGTGTCATAGTAATCGTGTCATGGTATGCACCAACTGAAAAAAATGCACCCGCCTGGTTTTCTATAGGAATCGTGTTATTGTATCAAAAGCAAGGTTTATAGACAGTTACTTTTTCTTTGCAAAAAGAAAAAGTAACCAAAAAGAAATGAATATCGTGCATCAGATTATATGGTGTGCGATATTTTTATGCCTGCGGTGAGGTGTTATTCTATATAAGCAAAGCATTGTCTTGCATCCTCAGAAATTACCACGATGGCTAGAGGAAAACATTAAGATTTAAACGCAAAAAAGGCGGGGCGAAATGCCCTGCCTTCTGCTTAGCTAACAGCTATTCGACTGTCTTATCTCTCACCTTAGCTAAAGATATACAGCCAATCATTATCATAAAAACATCTCTTTTTTAACCGCCTCTTATTGGCTGTCCTGTTTATGGTACTTGGCAGGCTATATAATTTATCTAATCAAATTGGATAATTTTAGAATGAAGGCATAATATGACAGCTCAGAGTTCCGATGTATTTAATTATAAAAAACATAGCTATGAACTATCGGCAATTGAGAACCCTGACAAATTCTTCGACTTTAGCGCTTTAGGATTTAATAATCCATCTGTTTTTAGTACAGACTGCTACAGGGGGTATATTGCAACTTTCCATATTAATAAGGAGGGAAAGCTTGCGCTACAACATTTAGATACCAGCGATTCTAATTTAATAGTATATATGTCTGTGGGCGAAGCTGAAAAACAAAAAATTAAAGACAGAATACCAAGAGTAAATGCCAAATATCCAATTTTCGTTCACTCAAGCGAAAGCCCCTACTCAAAAGTTGATCCAAAAGGACGCTGTTCTATATATAAAGATAAAGATGGCAATAGAAAATTGAGAGGATATATCCACCATAGCAATGCTTTTTACCAAGATATTGATCTATTGTTGGATTATACGGGGTCAATTATCATTTGCGCAGGCTTCATTTTCAGTTTATATGTACATATGGGTTTTCATGAGCCGTTCAAGTATAAGCGCGTTATCAAACTCGACTTTAATAGAGGCACGCTAACGGACGAAACAGATCTGTCCGCAAAAGCTTCACTATGGCGAAAATCTATCGATTATGACCACTACCCATATAAAGATGATGAAACTGGTCTGGGAATGGTCAAATGGATTAATGAGACTTTTCAAAGAGACTCAGACCGCTTCTGGGAGTTTGCAAAGAAGCCCTAACCTTTACTCCATTTTGTCCATTTTCCCTCCTAAAGATACAATCATTTTTTCGCTAGCAATAAAGAAAATCGCCCTTGCGCATCCCGCCATCACAATTTATTAAATGCGGTGTCCGGGCATATTTGGGTAGCTCTTACTTTAGATAAAACTACTAGCTTGCCCGGGATTAAGAGGGAGCGGATGAATTGTCCTTGCCATATTGCCAGTAAATGTTATAATTAGATTGGTAAATTCCGATAGAAATTATCGGTCAAATATGGGCATAGAGGTGTAAAAAAGGTGCTTAAATTAAAAGAAATTCTCTCTAAGTTTCAAGGGTTGAGTTTAAAAAACAAGCTCATATTTTCTGGTTCGGCGGCTGTTGTTCTAATTGGCGTTATAGCGCTGATAATTGGATTGGGCAGCTCGGCAGCCGCATATAAGCAGCAAGAATCGACATTGCCTGGCAATACTCCAAAAGAAGAAGCAGCGGCGGCGATAGATAACATGGCCGATCCTGATGAATCACAGATAGAAGAAGCGGAATCGCTGTTCGCCGAACAATGGGCGGAAGAAGAAATATTAGACCCAGACGATCCGGAGGCCTCAAACGATCCTAAGGAGACGGCTAAAAAAGCCGGCACAGATAAAAGCGCCGGCGGTGCGACGCCACAAGCCTCGGACGAGGCCGCTACACCTACGCCAACCCCAGTTAAGAAAGATAAAAACACTTATCAGGTATATGTTTCTAAAAACTCCTATACCATAGCAATACTTCGTCAGGATGATAACGGCGAATATACCCGGCTTGTGCGTAAGTTCTCCACCGGCATTGGTAGAAGCTCTGTGCAAACCAGGACAGGCTCTTTTACTATAACAGGCAAGGAACGCTGGCATTCGTGGGGCAAGGGCGGATACTCACCCTATGCTACCAAGTATTCCGGCGGCGTTTACATTCATGGTCCAATATATTCCCAGAAGGATTCCAACAGCATGCAGCCCGGCTCGTATAACGCCATAGGAACGGCATGTTCATCCGGCTGCCTAAGGACGACGTGCTCCGCCGCGGCTTGGGTTTATTATAATTGCCCTGTGGGTACCACCGTAATTGTGGCAAACGATTCAAAATATACATCGGGACGTCCCGGCCAGATTCCCGTCTCACAGACATGGGATCCTACCGATCCGGGAGCAACGCCTGAGATACCTGTTACAAACTTCAGCTTGAGCGCCACCAGCCTTACCATTCAGGCCGGCCAAACGGCGTCTCTTTCAGTTGCAAATATACTGCCCAATAACACCAGCACGAAGCAGTTTATATACACATCCGGCAATACGTCGGTTGCTACAGTAAATTCATCAGGCGTAATCACCGCGGTAAACGCAGGCACTGCCGTTATAGCCGTTACAGCGGATGATCCTTCCGGTATATCGCGCAAATGTACGGTTACAGTAACGCCCGCCCCAACTCCGACACCCGCGCCTACACCTACTCCGACTCCGTCTCCCACGTCAACACCTACACCGACCCCCACCCCAACACCGGCTACTCCTACGCCTACATTGGAGCCGACACCTACACCAACGCCGACTCCGTCCGAGCCGGTAGATCCAACACCGACGCCTACACCTACACCGACGCCAACTCCGACTCCCACGCCGGAGCCGGATCCTACGCCGGAGCCATAGAATAGCGCGAAATATAAGGAGAATTAAGAGTGCGTTTTGCGGGTTTTAAAAAAGTCAGCAGCCATATTATAAAAGGCGGCCGATTTGTAGCGCTTGGCATAGCGGTTGTTATGTTGCTTGCCGGATGCGGCAGCGAAGCGGCGGAGGCTGTTTCTACACAAACACCACCGTCTAAGGCGGCGCAGACAACGCCTGCCCCGACAAGCAATGCTATTGTTACAGTTTCGCCAGCATCAACTCCTAAGCCTACAGAAACGCCACCCATTGAGAGGGCGGCCGATTTGCCTCGTGACGAAAATGGCATAGTGACATTGTCCGTAGAGTTTATAGATCCGATTGCGCTAATGGTTAGCGCGAAGCAGGTAAACGTTAGGGACAAGCCGGACGCCGATGCGGGCAAGCGCATTACTACGGCAACGCTGGGGCAGCAGATGCTCTCAACGCACGTTATAGACGGCTGGTTTGAGGTAACTGTGCTGCCGGGTATGCAGCAAGGGTTTGTTCGCAGCGATTTCGCTGAGGACTATGATTCGGCCCGTATATTTTTTGCTAGGCCGGCTAAACAAGACATAGTTACCAAGGCAAAAGACGGTACCGAAACTACTTTGGTGAACAATCTGGTTGATGTAAGGGAATATGCTCCGGATATTGTTTACAATATTGTGTTCGCCACGCCGGACAACTATACCAGCAAAACGCTTTACTCCCGCGACGCCTGCCTGCTGCAAAAGGGCACCGCCCAAAAGCTTGCCAAGGCGCAAGAGATGTTCAAGGCCGACGGTTACAGTATAAAAATATACGACGGGTACCGCCCCGGTTCCGTGTCAGGAGAGTTGTATAAAGTGGTACCCGATTCAAAATATGTAGCGCCTGCCGGCTCGTCCAATCATAATAGGGGCGCGGCGGTAGATATAACACTTGTTGATAGCGACGGAAATGAGCTGGAGATGCCATCCGCCGTAATGGAGCTTAACGAAAAAGCGGGGCGTAACCAGAAAGGCATGAGCAAAGCGGCTAAAGCCAATATGGACTATTTAACCTCCATAATGCAAAAATGCGGGTTTACTACATACAGCGCCGAGTGGTGGCACTATACCGACAAAAACGCCAAGCAATTTCCTGTTTCGGATTTAGACTTTACAAAGCTTCATTATATAGAAAACCTGCCCTAGCAGTAAGCTAAGCGGCTTAAAACATTAACACCAAACGAATGGAGATGAGCGAAATAAAACCTAAGATAATTATTACTTTATTTTTGGCATTGGCATGCGTATTTTTATTAGCGTGCGGCGCATCAGGCCCTGAGGACATGTCGCTTGAAAAGGACATGGGCATAACTGTGGATGGGACATGGTATCCCATTTATCAAGATGCCGCGCCGCTATTGGCATCTATTGGAGAGGACTATGAACTGTTCGCTGCGCCGAGCTGCCTGTTCACAGGGGAAGATAAGGAATTTTCCTATGACAGCTGCTCTGTATTCACCAATCCCGACGGCGATAAAGATATATGGTACATCATCGACTTAAAGGACGCCACATACTCTACCTCAAGAAACATACGTGTCGGCAATACAGCGGATGACCTAATATCAGCGTATGGAGAGAAGTACTATTGGGAGAGCGATTATCAAATGGTCTATTCGATCTCTAATATACAGGGTGACCTGACCAGCCCATGCATCATGTTTGATCTTGAGGACGATGTTATAACCAAAATCGGGATTTACTATCCTACAAATATGGGCTGATGAGGAGATGACTGTGATTGATGTTTTGACGCCGCCGCTAAATCCGAAAGACATAATAGGGAATAAGCGCGCAATTCGCCGGCAACTTATCTCTCAGAACGGACTGTTAGAAAAGCGGGTTGCTTTGCTCGGCGGTTCTACAATCGGCGAAATCAAAAACATACTGGAATTGTTTCTTTTGGGGCAGGGCATTCGCCCTGTCTTTTATGAAGGAACATACGGCTCATATTTTGAAGAGCTGGCTTTTGAAAACGCGGCTTTATCGGCGTTTAAGCCGGATATTATATATATTCATACAACAAACAAAAACATCGCCGAATACCCTGCGCCGGGCATGAGTCATGATAAAAGGGAGCAACTGCTCGAATCTACTATGGAGCGGTGGCGGCAGATGTGGCGCGCCGCCGGCGAGCGCTATCAGTGCGCCATTATACAGAATAATTTTGAAATGCTGCCATATCGTGTTATGGGCAACATGGACGCGGTGCATTTAAACGGCAGACTTAGATTTATAAGCGATATAAACACGGCTATGTATGAATATCAAAGTCAAACTCCGCGGTTTTTTATAAACGATATAAATTACATTAGCGCTTCTTTCGGCCTTGATAATTGGCACGACATGAAAAACTGGTATCTCTATAAATACGCTTTGGCGCTCGACGCCATACCGCTGCTTTGTCACAACGTTGCTTCGGTTATAAAAGCTATATACGGCAAGAACAAAAAGGCGCTGGTACTAGATATGGATAATACGCTGTGGGGCGGCGTTATAGGTGACGACGGGGCGCAAAATATAAGCCTTGGCGCCGAAACGCCGGAGGGCATGGCGTATGCTGATTTTCAAAAGTATGTAAAGGCTGTATCTAAGACCGGCGTTTTGCTTGGCATATGCTCTAAGAACGAGGAGCACAACGCGCTTGACGGTCTTAACCATACATCGTCTGTGTTAAAGCGGGAGGACTTTGTTAGCTTTAAAGCCAACTGGGAGCCTAAGCATATAAATATTGAGCAGGCGGCGCAAGAACTCAATATAGGAGTTGATAGCATGGTGTTCGCAGACGACAATCCGGCTGAGCGCCAGATAGTACGGGGCTTTCTTCCTCAGGTTGAGACGGTTCCGCTAGTAACTCC
>JBMNTP010000047.1:0-5263 GCA_050945795.1 Christensenellales bacterium
GGTATACCTCGATTTGTGGGTTAAGGTTAAAAAGGACTGGAGAAACAGCAATATAATGCTTAGGGAGCTGGGATATGAATAAGCTGCGGGGCTTTATATGCGGGAAATAAGAACGCTTGCCGTCGTTACGCGCTATGCTAATTATAGGGACAATGATCGCATGTTAACGCTTTTCTCGCGCGAACATGGGCGGATGCAGGCTGCCATACGCGGATGCAGAAAGCCGGGCAGCCGGCTTATGGCGGCGTCACAGCTGTTTTGCTGCGGAGAGTACATGCTGGCTAAATCGAAGGGGCGGCTTAGCGTTAGAGGCTGCGATATAAAGGACAGTTTTTCTTATATCGCCGATGATATACATGCCTTTGGAGCCGCGTCGCTTATGGCGGGGGCGTGTGAGGAGGCGGCCAATGAAGGCGAGGGCAACCCGCGCCTTTTTTCACTTCTTGTAAACTGCCTAAACGCGCTAAATAAAAAGCTGGCGAACCCGCTTGACCTTACCGTTTCGTTTCTTATAAAGCTTAGCGACATATCGGGGTATCGGCCTTTTCTTGAAGGCTGCGCCGTATGCGGAGCGGAGCAAGGCTGCCGATACTTTCTTCCGGCAGCGGGCGGATTGGTATGCGATAGCTGCTATAAAACCGAAAAAGGATGCAGCGCTATATCGGCTAAAGCTATAGAGGCGATGGAACTGGCGCTCGTAACAAAAAATTCTTTGCTCCACCATGTTTCGTATGAAAAAACTGTAGCAAAGGAGCTGTGGCGGCTTATGGAGGAATATGTGGGCTTTAGCTTTGACAAAAGGCTGAGGGCTTCAGGATTTCTCAAACGCACGGCGTTTTTCACCGGTAATCCATAATTGTGTAAAGTACTTGCATAAACAGGTAAAGTACAGTAGAATAATCGGGGAGGAAAACGTCCCGCTCTTTCTCGGAGCCTAAATAAGATCTAATTTCTATTCGAATCAAAATAGGAGGAATAATTTATGTCCAAACAGTATGTATACCTGTTTAGCGAAGGCAATGCCGGCATGAAAGATTTGCTGGGCGGCAAAGGCGCTAACCTTTCTGAAATGACCAACCTAGGGTTGCCGGTACCGCAGGGATTCACCATTTCCACAGAGGCGTGTACCCGCTATTACAAAGACGGAGAGGTAATAAGCGAGGACATTATAGCCGAGATAAAATCGGCGATGGGCAAGCTTGAACAGATATCCGGCAAAAAATTCGGGGATATCGAAAATCCTTTTCTTGTATCCGTTCGCTCCGGCGCAAGGGTTTCTATGCCCGGCATGATGGACACGATTCTTAACCTTGGCCTCAACGATACCGCAGTTGAGGGGCTGGCTCGGCTGACCGGCAATGAAAGGTTCGCTTATGACAGCTATCGCAGGTTCATACAGATGTTCTCCGATGTTGTTATGGAGATAGAAAAATGTAAATTTGACGCTATATTTGAAAGCGTTAAAGAGAGCGCGGGAGTGGAGCAGGATTCCGATCTTAGCGCAGAAGATCTTAAACTAGTCGTTAAAAAATATCAGGAGCTTTATATAAAAGAAAAGGGCGAGGAATTCCCTCAAGACGCTGAAAAGCAGCTGCTTGAGGCGGTTAAAGCCGTTTTCCGTTCCTGGGACAACCCAAGAGCCATTGTATATCGCCGCATGAACGATATTTCGGGAGACTGGGGCACGGCTGTAAACGTACAGGCTATGGTTTTTGGAAACATGGGTGATGATTGTGGAACGGGCGTTGCCTTTACCCGCGACCCTTCAACAGGTCAGAAGCAGCTTTACGGCGAGTATCTTATGAACGCGCAGGGTGAGGACGTTGTCGCCGGCATACGCACTCCCAATCCTATATCCTCGCTTGAAGAAGTTATGCCGGAGATTTACAAGCAGTTTGTAGATACTGCGGATAAGCTTGAAAAGCATTACAAAGACATGCAGGACATGGAATTCACCATAGAGCGCGGCAAGCTTTATATGCTCCAGACAAGGAGCGGCAAGCGTACCGCCGCTGCCGCTATAAAAATAGCCGTTGATCTTGTTGAAGAAGGCATGATAACAAAAGAAGAAGCGCTTATGAGGGTAGACCCCAAGCAGCTCGACGCTTTGCTCCATCCCTCCTTTGACGTTGTAGCGCTTAAAAAGGCTAGGGTTATAGCCAAGGGCTTGCCGGCTTCGCCGGGCGCAGCCAGCGGCCAGATATATTTCACCGCCGAAGAAGCTGTTGAGGCCAAGGAAAAGGGCCAAAAGGTTATACTTGTAAGGGCGGAGACATCGCCGGAGGATATCGAAGGCATGTATGCAGCTGAAGGCATACTTACGCAGCGCGGCGGCATGACATCGCACGCCGCTGTTGTGGCGAGGGGCATGGGAACATGCTGTGTTGCCGGAAGCAGCGACATAATTATAGATGAGAAAAAGGGCATTATGACAACTACCTGCGGAGACGTATACAACAGGGGAGATTTCCTCTCGCTTGACGGCTCGACAGGCAATGTATACGGGGAAGCGGTATCGACCGTTGAGTCGGCTGTTACCGGAGATTTCGCTAAGCTTATGGAATGGGCGGACGAAGTGCGTACGCTTAAAGTAAGGACAAACGCCGACACTCCCGCCGACGCTTTAAAGGCAATCGAGTTTGGAGCCGAGGGCATAGGCCTTTGCCGCACAGAGCATATGTTCTTTGAAGAAGCCAGAATTCCGGCTATGCGCGAAATGATAGTGTCTAAGACTCTTGAGCAGCGCAAAGCTGCGCTCGCTAAAATTCTGCCGATGCAGAAGCAGGATTTCAAAGGCATATACAAGGCTATGGCCGGCCGTCCTGTTACCATTCGTTTCCTCGATCCGCCGCTACACGAATTCCTGCCGACAAATGAGGCGGATATCGATAAGCTGGCCGGCGAGCTTGGCATAACGACGGATGAGCTTAAAGTGATTATAGATAACCTTCATGAGTTCAACCCCATGCTAGGGCATCGCGGTTGCCGCTTGACGGTTACTTATCCCGAGATAGCCGAAATGCAGACGCGCGCCGTTATAGAAGCGGCGATTGAGGTAACTCAAGAAGACGGCATAACCATACTGCCCGAGATAATGATACCTCTCGTTGGCGAGGTTAAAGAGCTGAAATATGTTAAGGACGTTGTTGTAAAGACGGCGGAACGGGTTATGGAAGAGAAGGGCATTACTATAAAGTACCTTGTCGGAACCATGATAGAAGTGCCGCGCGCTGCGCTTACAGCCGATGAAATCGCTACAGAAGCCGAGTTCTTCTCGTTTGGCACAAACGATCTTAGCCAAATGACTTTCGGTTTCTCACGTGACGATGCCGGCAAGTTCCTTGACGACTACTACGCGAAGAAGATATTCGAGTCTGATCCGTTCGCGAGGATTGACCAAAATGGCGTTGGCAAGCTGATGCACCTGGCTGTTGAGCTGGGCAAAAAGGCTCGCCCCGACATAAAGCTTGGCATATGCGGAGAGCATGGCGGAGATCCTTCCAGCGTTATATTCTGCCACAATGCCGGACTTGAGTATGTATCGTGCTCGCCGTTTAGGGTGCCGATAGCTAGGCTGGCGGCGGCGCAGGCTGTGATTATGGAGAAGCGCAAGTAAAAAGACAGGTTTATGCCTGGATAATATATAAGGCGTCAAACAAAAAAGTGGCGTAAGCCACTTTTTTGTTGCCGCCAAACCAATTACGGCATTATTTTTGTAGGAATGAAGGAAACAGGGCTCTTCGCGTAGTATTATAAACCATATTGCGAAGTTTAGAGGGTTTAATATGCGTGAGGAATACGAACAGCTTGAAAGAAGAATACTCTCGCCCTATGCCGTTTTAAGCGCCAATACTTTGGGGCGGCAATATCCCATGGAAAAATGCGGCATGCGCACCGAGTTTCAGCGGGACAGGGATAGAATAATCCACTGTAAATCGTTTAGAAGGCTCAAGCATAAAACGCAGGTGTTTATAGCCCCGGAAGGCGATCATTATCGCACCCGTCTTACGCATACTCTTGAAGTGGCGCAGATAGCAAGGACGGTGTCGCGCGCTTTAAGGCTTAATGAAGACCTAACAGAGGCGATAGCGCTTGGCCATGATCTTGGTCATACTCCGTTCGGTCATGAAGGAGAGCGCGCGCTTAACAAGCTTTGCTCTTTCGGCTTTCACCATAACGAGCAGAGCCTTAGAGTGGTAGAAAAGCTTGAAGGCGGCAGTGGGCTTAATCTTACGGCGGAGGTGCGGGACGGCATATGCAACCACCGCAGCGCCAATACTCCATCTACGCTAGAGGGGCATGTCGTAAGGCTGGCGGACAAGGTGGCGTATATTAATCATGATATAGACGATGCGCTAAGGGCGGGCATATTTAAAATAGAGCATTTGCCAAAAGACGCTATTAGCCTGCTAGGCTTAACGCATGGGCAGCGCATAAATACAATGATATCGGACATTGTGCGTACAAGCTCCGGAAAGCCGGAAGTGAAAATGAGCGACGACGTTGCCGAGGCTACGCAGCGGCTTAGAAAATATCTTTTTGATAATGTTTATAACGTAGGCTCAAAGGCCAAGGCGGAGGAAAAGAAGGCCGGAAAGCTTATAGGAGAGCTTTTTAGCTATTTTATGGACAAGCCGGAAGATATGGGGGAGGAGGCTTATTCAGGCGCCGAGAAATACGGGCTTGAACATGCCGTTTGCGATTATCTAGCCGGCATGACCGACCGCTTCGCTATAAGGACGTTTCAAGCCCTGTTTGTTCCAAAAGGTTGGCTGTGAGCCGCTTATTTAGCGGCAAAGCGGCGGAAAGGTTGATATGGCTGGTTTTTTCCCTCCCGAGTGGTTGGAGGAATTAAGATATAAAAACGATATAGTAGAAATAGTTTCGCAATACGTTACGCTTAAGCCTAAGGGCAAAAAGCACTGGGGGCTTTGCCCTTTTCATGGCGAAAAAACGCCGTCTTTTAGCGTAGACGCCGAAAAGCAGTTTTATTATTGCTTTGGCTGTCATGCCGGCGGGGATGTAGTGCATTTTGTAATGGGCATGGAAAAGCTGACATTCCCGGAAACTATAGAGCTTATGGCGCAAAGAAGCGGCATGGATCTGCCGGAGCGGCGGGGGGATGCCGGAGCGTCTAAAAGGGCGGCGAAAGAGCGCGAGCAGCTTTATGCCCTTAATCGTGATGCAGCGCTATACTTTATATCGGAGCTGTCAAAAAGCGAGTTTGCTATGAAATTTATCGCCGAGCGCGGCATTGATAAGG
>JBMNTP010000048.1:0-5163 GCA_050945795.1 Christensenellales bacterium
AGGCAGCCCGCCCAGACGTTTCACTTCATTATGGAATATAATAATACGCTAAAACCGCAACCTTAATACTTAGTATCGTACTGCCACGGTTTTCCGCCCGCCAGCGCTCCGCCGTCTACGTCGTAGAGGCAGCCGGTTATGTAGCTTGAAGCGTCGGAGGCGAGGAGTACAGTTACTCCGGCCAGCTCCTCAGGATATCCCGGCCGCTCCATAGCTATGCGCTCTCTTAAATAGTTGGCGCGATGCTCGTTTTCCCATGTAACCGTTGTTAGCGCGGTGAGTATGTGGCCGGGCGCTATGCAGTTCGCCTGTATGTTGAACTTCGCCCATTCTATGGCCATAGAGCGCGTAAGCGCCCACAGTGCGCTTTTTGAAGCGCCGTAAACCGACACTCCGCCCATCATGCTGGTGCAATTATACGAGCCTATGTTTATAATCTTGCCGCCTGTTTTCATCATGGAGCATTTTACAACCTCCTGCGATATGAAAAAGGCGCTTTTGAGGTTTATATCCATAAGCCGGTCATAAGTGCTTTCCTCTACATCGAGTATGCCCTCTCTCTTGTTGACGCCGGCGCAGTTGACAAGTATGTCAATCTTGCCGTAATGCGTCAACACATCAGCCACACACGACTTCATAGAATCCATATCCGTAACATCGAGGTAGAAAGACTTATGGTTGCCTTCCGGCAGCTCGCTTATAAGCTCCTTCACCCTGTCCTCGGCTATGTCGGTTATGGCAATGTCGGCTCCGGCTCCGGCCAGCGCTTTAACTATCTCGCTGCCTATGCCTCCCGCCGCGCCGGTTATAAGTACGTTTTTTCCTTTGATGGAAAATAGCTTTTCTAGGTACACCTGTACAGACATGCGAAAATACCCCCAAATTCAGGCTGCGCCGTATTTGTATTTATTTCATCGCTTTCTTAACCGCTTCGCAAATGGCACCAGATGTCAGGCCATATGCTTCAAGCAGTACATCGTAGTTCTGTCCCGATGTTCCAAAAACATCCTGTATTCCTACTTGCTGTATCTTCCTTGCGAGCTTGCTGTTTATAGCCCTTGCTATGGTAGCGCCCAGCCCGCCTATTACCGAATGCTCCTCCGCCGTAACTATGGCTTCGAAGTCCTCGCATATAGCGCATACGCCTTCGGCGTCGATGGGCTTTATTGAAGGCACGTTTACAACTTTAAGCGAAATACCCTCTTTTTCAAGCTGCTCCGCCGCCTCAAGCGCCTTTGAAACCATAACGCCTGTCGCGAATACAACGGCGTCCTTGCCTTCTTTTATGGTATATACTTTGCCCGGCACGAATTCTTCGTCGGGGTTTGAAATAAGCGGCAGTTCGTTGCGGTTTACCCTAAGGTACATGGGGCCTTTAGCCGACGCCATGTAGCGAACAACCTTGGCTGTTTCAATCGCGTCTACCGGCGAGAACACTTCCATGTTGGGCAGCACGCTCATTATAGCCAAATCCTCTATGGACTGGTGAGTCGAGCCGTCGCCATAGTCAGACAGGCCGGAACTTGAGCCGCAAATTTTTACGTTCAAATCGGGTATGCATATGCCGGTGCGTATCTGGTCATAGCAACGTCCGGTGCTGAACACCGCGAACGACGCCATAAACGGCACTCTGCCTGTAAGTGACAGCCCCGCCGCTACGCCGGCCATATTGGCCTCGGCTATGCCCATTTCAAAAAACTGTTCAGGATGCTCGGGCTCTACCATCAATCCCATTGTCGATTTGCCGAGGTCGGCCTCAAGTACAACTATATTTTTATTATCCTTGGCCAATTCAAGCAGTGTTTGTCCATATGCCACTCTCTGGCTTTTTGTCTGCGCCATTACTTTATCCTCCCTAATAACAAACGGTCTGTTCTACGTCCTTGTGCGCCTGCTCATACTGTTCCGGGCTTAACGGCCCGTTATGGAAAGCAGCCTGCCCTTCGGCGAAGGATATGCATTTGCCTTTAACGGTATGAGCCAGTATCAGCACCGGCGCGCCTTTAACTTCATCAGCCTTATCAAGCGCCTCGCATATTTCCGACATCTTATGCCCGTCTATTTCGATTACATGCCAGCCGAAAGCCGCCCATTTGGACTTGATATCGCCCACGTCCATCCTGTCTTTAACAGCGCCTGTCGCCTGTATAAGGTTGGCGTCGACTATGCCTACGAGATTGTCGGCCTTAAAGCTCGCAGCCGCCATAGCCGCTTCCCAAAGCTGGCCTTCGGCGAGTTCGCCGTCTCCCATTACCACATAAGCTTTTCTGTCGCTTCCCGAGCGCTTAAGCCCAAGAGCCATGCCGAGCCCTATCGAAAGGCCCTGTCCTAGGGAACCGGTGTTTGCTTCTATTCCCGGCGTTTTTGTCATATCGGGATGACCTTGCAGCATGGAGCCGTAGTTTTTTACTATTAACAGCTCGTCTTTGGAAAAATATCCGCTTTCCGATAACGCAGCGTACTGCGCTAAAGCAGCGTGTCCTTTACTAAGGAGGAAACGATCCCTGTCCTCGGCTTTAGGGTTTTTAGGGTCATGCTTCATTTTATAGAAATACAGCGCCGCAGTTATATCGGCTATTGAGCATGAGCCGCCAAGATGCCCCACCTTGCCGTCCTTGCAGCCTATCATATCGATGATATGATGGCGCAGGGCTTTTGCCTTTTCCTTAAGAAACTCGATTTTGCTTTCACTTATCATACTTATTACCTCTTTCTGGCATTTGGAACTTTCGGCGAATCCTTCTCGCCGGATTTTAAGCGGGTTGTATCCGGTGGGCCTAACTGTTGCTCCGCCGGTACACACTTTCCCTCAATTACACCATCCATGGTATCGAGAACGTGCCGCATCATTACTTTTCTGGCTCTGCTTGCGTCCCCTGCCTCTATTGCGTTTAAAATATGCTGATGAAATACCAGCGCGTTCGATGTGCCCATGGATTCAACAATATCGTACAAGGCGTATACCAGTACGTCTTTTAATACTCTATACACCTGTATCAAAAGAGGGTTGCCGGTGGCCTGAGCAATAAGGTAATGAAACTCCAGATCGCACTCGGCCGCCTTTTTAACCTCGCCTTTAAGGCGTTTATGTTCTTTTATGTTGCTTTTCATGAGCTCAATTATTTCGCTGTCGGCACGCTGAGCCGCAAGACCTGCCATTTCGCAATCAAAAATCATTCTGAACTCCAGAAGATTTTTAAGATCCGGCTTGCTTAGGACAATTATGGGCACCAGATTATTTATATACTGGGCGCCGGAAAATTTGCATATGAAGGTGCCTTCTCCCTGCCTGCTTTCCACCAATCCCAAGCTGCCAAGTTTATTAAGCGCGCTGCGTACCGATACGCGGCTTACGCCTAAAGTCGCGGCCAGCTCATTTTCGGAGGGTATTTTTTCGCCCTGCTCCCACTCCCCCGAAACTATGGCGTTCATAAACTGCTCATATACAACATCGCCTATATTCTGCTTTCTGATACTCTTAAGTGCCAATTAAAGCTTCCTTCCGTCTACCGAACCAAGCCGGGATACGACAATATTTGTATAATTATAGCGCAAAACTATTACGCTTTTGCGCCGGCATTAGCGCCTTACGTTATCACCGGACAACGCCTCATAGTAACGGACTATGGCGCTGTGGTCTTCCATGGCCTTGCCGTTGGCTTTGAGCCACTGCATCATTTCCATGACCTGCGATGTCAGGGGAAGCGGCGCTCCTACTTCGTGCCCTGTTTCTATAACATTATTAAGATCCTTTATATGAAGCTCTATCCTGAATCCCGGATTGAAGTTGCCGTCCATCATCATAGGTGCTTTTGCATCCATAACTGTGCTGCCGGCCAGTCCCGCTCTTATAGCCTTATAAATAGCCTCCGGCTCAACGCCGGCGCGCTTGCCAAGAACCAGCGCTTCGCTTACAGCGGCTATATTAAGAGCCACTATAACCTGGTTAGCCAGCTTCGTGGTGTTTCCAGCGCCTATTTCGCCACAGTATACCGCCGTAGCACCCATAACAAGCAGCATTTCCTTAACCTTTTCAAAAACCTCGGCTTTTCCGCCTACCATTATAGAAAGACTGCCGTCAATCGCCTTGGGTTCCCCGCCGCTTACCGGCGCGTCGAGCATTTCGGCGTTTTTAGCCTCAACCTTTTCGCATATCTCCTTAGAAGCAAGCGGCGCTATCGAGCTCATATCAACAAGTATGGCTCCCGGCTTTATGCCTTCAAGCACTCCGCCTTCTCCAAGAACAACAGCTTTCACATGCGGAGAGTTTGGCAGCATGGTGATTATGATATCGCTTTTTGCCGCGACATCTTTGGCACTCTCGCCCACTTGCGCCCCTGCCGATGCGACTTCCTCCACAGCAGCCTTGTTCAAATCAAATACGATAAGGTCGTATCCGGCCTTGATGAGATTTTTGGACATCGGCTTGCCCATAATTCCGAGACCAATGAAACCAATCTTAGACATATTCCTCATCCTTTCCATTATTAATAATTAACTATGTCAGCAGCGGCGCAAAGCGCGTTTTTTCATACGGCAATGGCCCTGAGTCATACAAATTAAGGATATTGATTTTAGTATTACAAATATAGTGCGAAATATTATACGGCTACGCCGGAGTGCAAAAGATGCGATTAACATATACTCTTGAGAAATAAATTATTTCATATGCCCTCGCCTTTTGCAATATACTTTTTTATACGTAATAATCGATGTTCAATCATATGTTGTATTACAACTATCAATGTAAGTATAATAGCATGAATATTTGACTGTCAAGGTTTTTATAAGCCTATAAACCCACTAATATATATTTATGCAAAAAAACTTTGCCGTTCTTAAAATGCGGGACACGCATAATCCCGCCGCTGGCCGTTTTCACTGCATTTTTTCGTAAAAACTTACTCGATTTTGCGGCGTTTTAAACAGCCGTGAATAAAAAACTTCTTGACTTAGAGCCTGTTTATGGTGCAAAGTAGTAATGGGTCTTGAACGCTAATATTTTCCGGAACATAAATTTCAAAAGCAATATTGTACTATTTTTAGACAATCACCATCATTGACTTTACGATAAAAATATATCATCATATATATTACATTATGGTTTATATAAAGCCATTGGCAGGATTTATATAAACCAAAAACTTGACAGAATATAAGAGT
>JBMNTP010000049.1:0-5049 GCA_050945795.1 Christensenellales bacterium
TTTTCCGGTGGCGATAGCTAAGGGGGTCACCTGTTCCCATTCCGAACACAGTAGTTAAGCCCTTATACGCCGAAAGTACTTGGCTGGTAACGGCCCGGGAGGATAGGTAGCTGCCGGATCCCAATATTCCTCAGTAGCTCAGCGGTAGAGCATCCGGCTGTTAACCGGAGGGTCGTTGGTTCAATCCCAACCTGGGGAGCCAATAGGAACAAAAATGAACTTCGAACCAATATTATTTGGGGAGGCGTTCATTTTTTTGTACTTCCTAACTGCTAACAGGGATTGCCATCTTTTCTATTTTAGGGTATAGTTAATAAAAATGCAGTGTCTTATGATATTGCTTTAAAAGTCAATTTCGTGATTTCCAAGGTTTTTCCATTTATCAGGAAGGGAAAGAGTAAACATGGATGAAAGCGAGAAAACCACTTTGGAATTCGAAGTGAGTAAACCGAAGCAGAATAAAAGAATTAAAAAAAGAACGATTATCATTTCTAGTATTATTGTGATTATTTTTGCGATAACAGCGTTTCTCCTTTTTTATTTTTTATACAAAGTCCCACACGATCAAGCGATTGTAAACTTCAATGCTGTTGTCGAAGAATATAATACGGCAGTCATGGCCCTTGAAGAAAAAAACAAAAAACTCGATGATAGCATTGAGTCCTTGCGTTCAACAGTCAATGCAGAAAACCTCCCCCTAGACGAAACGATACTTGCTGGAGCAGACGCTGTACTCGAAGAAGCCCGCAGCGTGCCAAGGGACTCTGCTCCCACACTCCCTGAAATGCCATCTAAAACCGATGACATCAATGTTGCGTGTTCTGAAATTACGAAAATGACAAACGAAGTAGCGACTATGGGGGGTTACAGCGACACAATCGTAAAACTCGCCGAAACTCAATCGATGTACGAAACACTTATACAACAATTCCAAGGGGCGACATCAACTGTTATGTGGATAGGCGTTGATGAGGAGGCTACTGTTCTGCGCTTCGTGGCAAAGATAAACAACTCGAACTCATACTCATTAGCAGACGTGACTACGGAATGGATTGCTTTTGACAAGAATGATGCTGTGGTAGGTTCTTCAAGTGGCTCTCGTCCTGATATTCCGGCGGGCGGGGCTATATACTATGTTGGAGGCGCAGGCGGTGCAAATCTATCAGGAACTCCCGATCGTGTTGAATTGAAGATTACAAGTGCAGGTCTATTAACAGAAAGAGTAGTACCTAACGTTTCTGTAAGCAATGTGCAAGTTGTGAATAACGGGTTCAATTATTTCACAGTAACAGCTGACTGTGTAACAGATACTGAAATAAATACAGTAGACATTATTGGAGAGGTTATTGTCAAAGATGCCGAGGGACAGATTATTGATGCAGATTTCTGGAGTGCAGAAAATCTCCCAGATATACTACCGGAAGATGGAAAATTCATACTGTCAGCAAACTTTTTTGACCTACTGACTATACCAGCAAGCGCTGAAGTTTATGTGTATCACTCATAGGGATAAGCAACTTGGTCTGAAGCCGGACGGAAAAGGTGATAACTGAAAAGGGCACATTCGATTTTGGAGTATTTATGACTGGCAATTCTATGTCGAGCATTTTTGGGGTTCGTATTTTAACGGAAGAAGGAGTTGTAGATCGCTCTATCTGGATTTCCACATAGCAGCAACTCAGGTGACCAAAGGCAAAAGCATTTCCCCCAACGATGAATCGCTGCAGAAAATGCTTTATCTGGCAACAATGGAGGTCCTGCAAAGATGTACGGGCCGGGTTTAAAACTGGGGACAGATTCTCTTGCAACCCTCAGCTTTCTTTCCTGGCAAAGTAAAATCAACACTCACATGAGCCTTTCGGAGTTCGGCAAAAGCACAAAAGTATTTACAGACTCTGGTATACTTTTAGACGTTGCTACCTCGATTCTGCTCCGTTTGCTCGCTTATTGGCATTTAGAAAAGCCACTTATAAGTGGCTTTTTTTGGTTTGAGTTTTGTGTGTAGTAATGGACTTATATTAGCACTTAATAAAGCAGATTGCACAGCAGCCTAAACGGGCTATTTCTTGCTATCCAATAGAGGGGAATGTAATGTGTAAAGAGAATTAGTATTAGTATGTTGCGAACGAGTTTCTAGCTTTCGCTAGCATAATAAGCTAATGTTATTAGGAGGATAGAATGCCGCACATTATGGTTAGATTAGCGCTAATAACTCTAATACCTTAGTAACACTAGTTGTTATTAAAACGCGCAACCCTGATAACATAAGAAAATATATTATCATAGCTGTAGCTGTAACTTTCTTTGCTATAGAAGGCTCGTTAATTCTAGATTTCGAATATGTGTTTTTAAGATTTCAGACGCCGGAGCAGGCCTTCAAATACTCTTACTATAAAGAGGATATTAAGCGTGTATATTGGACGATCAATCTGCTGTTGTATTTTTTGAAGATAAGGATGATATGTTCCCATATGTCCTTTTATCTAAAGATGAAAACGGATGGCGACCGGCTATCCCACCGTCAAGACGCCAATATAGACTTATTGAAACAAAAGAGCATCGTGTTTCCATTGCGACGACTGAGGGCAAAGGCTTTGTTTGTGTGAGATATAACTTTAAGGAGGAGCTTGATCCGGTACCAATTATAGTGGATTCTCTGGGTACGCAATTTAATATTATCGAGATAGACTATTTGGATTTTAAGGGCAAGCTGACGAAATCAAGCTTCGCATACGCATTTATAGACGGCTTAGATAAGAATTACAGTATAGCCGTAAATGGTGAGGCGGCTGAAAAATATAACATTACGGTAGGCGATATAATTCCAGCTATCTTTGGACTTATATTTATAGGCGGGCTTATGTATGCTATAGATAGAAGAAGGCGCCGAAAGTCTTGGATATAGTATACAAAATAAAAATGTATCCCGGGTATAGATAACCCGTATGCTGTAAAGTGCTTTTTCTAACATTATCTATCAACAGAGTAGGATTTTTTGAGTTGTGAACGAATATATCGACTATAATAGGCCACAAATCATGTTGTATTAAAGCTTATCAATTGAGAGAACTACTTGCTAAGTGGCACAGAATGTAACCAATTTAAGGGGTATTGCGATGAGGACAACAACACTAGTTTTGCTCATTATTCTGGCGATATGCTTGATATTTGCTGGGAGAGTATGGCTGCATGATCATATAAGTATAAATACATTTGAGCGGCAATATCAAAAAACAGGTACTGATGCTGATCTTGTAGGATTATGTATATATCTTTATTCCGAAAATGAACATGCTAAATTGATAGAGTATATCCCCTTAGCTTTGCAGATAGAAGATTTAGAGCGGAGCATAGTTGAATGGATGGAATCATATAAAGAGAAGGATGGCTTAAATGATTGGGCGCGAGCATATAAGCAAGTTATTTATTTTGCGATAAAGGAAGATAAGTTTTCAGTCGATACTATGAAGGATTTATTGCTGGTCAGGTTTTTAACAGCATATTTATATGAAGAAGAATATGTTGAATATGACCGGGTTTTTTCAGATTTATATAGAGAATGGATTGCAGGATTTAATGAAATATTTATATATTTAGGTGTGGAGATGGCTCGAAATTCGGAGGAGATATCCAAAGGGGCATATATATACTGCGCTGAGTCGTTTAAAAGGGTATGTCCGGCTGAGCCGCGATACCCTGGCACGGATATTGAATCACTATCCGAATACTCTTTTAATACAATGGTACAGGCGGCAATGCATTATTATATGGACGATATAATAATGGCTGATGAAATAAACGAACAGGCGAATATGGCTATGGCAAGGTATTTACAGGAAGTGAGAGATTTTCACGAGGCTGATCAATAAATATATGATTATTTAAGACGCGTATTTTATTGTCGTGGTTGTGATAAATGCAGCAAATAGGTTGGCGGAAATGGATATTCAAATGACATGTGAGTACAGAGGAAGTATAAATGAGTAAGCGAATATTAGCGCTGATTATAGTCTTAGCGATATCCTTGGCAGTGGTGGGAATCTTTCTATATAAACATGTGAACATGAACTCTGCTGAGCGGCAATATCAAAAAACAGGCAAGGATGCTGATCTTGTCTTACTGCTTATGGAACTGCATTCATCGGATAACCACGCTAAGATGATAGAGTATGTGCCACAAGCGCTCAAAAAGCCTAATATGATCGAAGCTATACTGGAAAGCCATATACCAGGGTACACCCAAGAGGCGGAAGCTAAGAGACTCTACGAAATGTTTTTAGCGAGAATGCTGATGTCATATATCTATGAGGAAAGGTATGAGGAATACGAGAAAATATTCCCCGAATTATATGGGGCATTTATAAAAAGCAGTACGGTGATGATATGGAGTATGGAGGCGCAAGATTATAAAGATGCAATTACTAAAGAAGGTGGAGAGACCGTTATAAACTCATTCCATAAGGTATGTCCAAACGATGTTCGGTATCCGGAAACGGATATGGAGACGATTAGAGAGTATGATAAAAATAGAATGGTGCAGAGGTTGATGTATAATCTGATTGGACAAGAAGAAAAAGGAGAGGCACTAGAAAAAGAAACAGGTGCTATACTAAGGGAGATACTTAAGAACATTAAAAAAGAGCGAATTTATATAGAATGAGAGTGTAATATATCTATATATAAATGCTACCTATGAATTTTGAATTCAATATAATATATAGTTTAAATACAAAAAGACGCCCATTTTACTGCTACAGCTCTGAGACTGGAAGGTATATATTGTGGGCTATATAAGACATCCGCACGACCGTGGACACAGCATTTATAGGAGTACAAAGATATGATTAGATTTCGTGCGACATTTGAGACCTTTGATGGGCCAAGAATCCGTGTTCCTACCAAAAAGAGATATAATGAACATTTTTGGTGTTCATTTAATACAGGTAAACAGCTTATTATGTGTAGTGTGAAGTATTTAGGCAAAGATGAATATATGAAAACACATGTTTGGTATGATGGGATAATTCAATTACCGTATGGAGAGGATTT
>JBMNTP010000050.1:0-4061 GCA_050945795.1 Christensenellales bacterium
ACTTGGATAATATCTATTAATTAATCGTATTCCTTCTATTAAATTTTCATCTTTTTTATTTATTCTATAACTTAAAGATCCTACTTTAGAATCATATATACCTATATCTACTTTCATACATTTAATGTTGATTAATTGAGCAATTTCTGTAGCAATTTTTTCTGACAAATGTTCCGTAGTATATTCTGACTTAGTAAATTTAAATAGTCCAACATCGCCATTACTTGGATTTACCAACCAGATTTTTTCACTACGACCACTACCTTCAGAGGCTCCATCATATTCTATCCATGAACTAAAATCTTTTATCACATGTTCAACCCCAAACTATTAGGAATTAAATTCCTATGTTCTTATTTGAAGTTTTACCGCTTACTATAAATATTTGTATATTACATAGTATATCACAATAATTATGCGTTTTACAGCATAACTGCCTTATGATAGTTTATAAAAACATGCGGAATGGTTATGAACCATTCCCTACGGATGAGCTATGCTTATCCTTACTAACAGGCAGGCACAGAGCCCTGTCCCTACAAAGTTCCTTCGGGCATATCCCTCAGGATGACACGGGTGCGATTCTACTTTCTACTGTCCAACTTTTCTACTGTCCAACTTTTCCCCTATCCACCGCCACTGCTGCTTTATCATATTCAGTTCTATATGTACTGACTATCTTTTTCATGCATTGTTTCAAGTTTTCGGGGTCGTTGAGTGAGTTTTGTAGTGCTCTTATGCCGAGGATTACTTCGTTGAAGCTTAAGTCCAAGGGTTTACCTATAAATATATTTTCATGGGAAGTTGATTGGATTCCTTCTTCTTCAAGGAGTAATTCTTCGTAAAGCTTCTCTCCCGGTCTTAAGCCTATAAATTGAATTTTTATGTCTTCGTCTGGTTCAAATCCTGAAAGCCTTATTAAGTCTCTTGCTAAGTCCACTATTTTTACAGATTGTCCCATATCAAGGATGAAAATTTCTCCGCCTTTTGCCATGGCGCCTGCTTGAATAACAAGTTGTGCGGCTTCCGGTATTGTCATAAAATATCTTGTTATTTCAGGATGAGTTACCGTTACCGGTCCTCCTTGGGCTATTTGCTTTTTAAATAGTGGTATTACGCTTCCATTGCTACCGAGGACATTGCCGAATCTCACTGCTACAAATTCTGTTTTGCTACGCTTATCTATGGTTTGAACAATCATTTCTGCTAATCTTTTGGTAGCTCCCATAATATTTGTGGGATTTACAGCTTTATCTGTTGATATAAGAACAAATTTCTTTGCCCCAAATTCGTTGGCAGCTTGTACAACATTTAGAGTGCCAAAAACATTGTTTTTTACCGCTTCAGTAGGGTTTAGCTCCATTAGCGGTACATGCTTGTGAGCTGCTGCGTGGAATACAACCCTGGGTTTATACTGTGAAAATACTTGCCGTAATCTATCTTTATCTCTTATAGAGCCAATAATCACTTTAATATCTATATTAGATTTATATTGAGTTTTAAGCTCATTTTCTAACTCATAGGCATTGTTTTCATATATGTCAAATATGATGAGTTTTTTGGGTTTAAACTTTACTAATTGTCTACAAAGTTCTGAGCCTATAGAACCTCCGCCACCAGTTACTAAAACTATTTCGTTTCTTATGTATCCTGCTATTTCTTCCGTATGAAGTTTTACTTCATCCCGACCTAGCAGGTCTTCTATATTAACATCCCTAATCTTCTTAAGGCTGACTTTTCCATCTAGAATTTCATATACCCCGGGCAATATTTTTAATTTGCATCTTGTACCTTTACATATTTCAATTATACTTCTTAATTCGCTTTTTGGTATAGATGGCAATGCGATTATTATTTCATCAATGTACTTTTTTGCTATTGCATCTTTTATCTTATCTCTACCGCCCAGTACAGGTACACCATGTATATTGGATTTATGTTTTGTTTTATCATCATCTATAACTGCAACAGGTATGCTGTTTAGTTCTCCATGTTTTTTCATTTCTTTTATGACCATGGAACCAGCTTCTCCGGCACCTATTATCATTACTCTCGTCCTATCGGATGTATCATTCTTTACAAAGTTGTTTATCCTCCTTAATATCCTATAGCTTAGACGACTACCTCCAATAAAGATAAAGGTGATAAGCCAAGATATAAGGTATACTGTTCTTGGAAGTCTCACATTGAAGTATTGTCCATAGAAAAAGCATAGTATGCTTTCTATGGCTGTAGCAAAAAACACCTGTATAAGCTCATCAATACTGGCATAGCTCCATAAACTTTTATATAGACCTAATACCCCGTATGTAACAATTTTAATCAGGGTTAATACAATAAATGTATCCTTATATATGGTTATGTATTGGGGCATGATTTTGCCGTCAAACCTTAGTAATAAGGCTATGTATAGTGCGAGGTTGATTAATACTATATCAGTAACTATTAGCATTGTCTTGCGACTGTAGGCTTTCATGGATAGAACACCTTCCTTTAGTTGGTCAGTTGGATAGTATTGAGTTGGAAAAGTTGGAATGTTGGAAGAGTTGGAAAGGGAGCTTTCCGTTTCTGCTTTTTACTTATCCAACTTTCTCATTAATCCGTTCAATAACCGTCCTACATCTTTTGCTAATTCTAAAATCTCATCATGTTTTTTCTTGTCTATATATTTCAGGTCTTTTGCTAATAGTAGTTGGTATTTTACTTCTTCTAGAGAACCCCTTGCTATTAGTAGGAATCTTTTATAGTCTTTATTTGAGCCTCTGGCTTTACCTTCTACAATGTTACTAGGTATGGATACGGCTGCTCTTCTTATTTGTGAAACAAGACTAAACAGTTCTTCTCTTGGAAAGTCCTTGGTTATATCATATATTTTCAATACTAACTCATGAGATTTTTGCCATACGATTAATTTATTAGTGTCTTTGTACATTAGTAAAGCCTCCTTTTTCAGTTGGTCAGTATTTAGTTGGTCAGTTGGTCAGTTGGTCAGTTAGTCAGTTAGTCAGGAAGTTTAAGAGCTTTTCCTGTCCAACTGTCTACTGTCTGCTTTTCAACTCTTCCAACTCTTCCAACTCTTCCAACTCTTCCAACTCTTCCAACTCTTCCAACTCTTCTACTTGTCCCCACTGGTTTTCAACACAAAGATTCTTCGTTAGCACTCAGAATGACTGGATTGGGCGGCAATAGTGCCACTGGCTTTCCAGTATTCTGTGAAAAAGGCTATGAATGTGCCTAGCATTAGACCTAGTACTGCTGCTATGGCGAGGTTTAGTTTTTTGTTTGGTTCTACTGGTCTTAAAGGCTCTACTGCAGGTGATACAACTATGATGCTTGCATCTCCAATATCCGAGGATTTTAGTATTCTTATTTCTTCATATTTTTTTAAGAAAGCTTCATAGGTAGATTGTGCAAAGTCTACTTTTTGCCTGATTATATTATCCTGATGTTGCTTATCTGCAAGATTTGCTTGGAGGGTCTCAAGCTCATTTCTTGTAGTTTCTAAAGCTTTTGCCAAGGCTTCTTTTTCCGCCTTTATTTCCGAGAGTTTTATCTCATAATTGTTTACTTGGCTTTTTAAATTTATGTATACATTATTTATCTCTTCTGATTCTAAGTTAATATTTGCTATATCTTCTATGGCTTTTCCTGTCTTGTTTCCAGTATATTGGGTCAATATAGAATCATCGGTTATAGATTTTTTTAGTAACACTTTATCAGAAGTGTTTTCTAGTTCTTCTTTTGCCGCTATTAAGGATGCAATTATTCTTTTTTCCCCTATTTCCGTATTTAGTAAGTCCGTCTTATAGCTTGTAATCAAATCTGTCTTTGAGTCTACCTCTTTTTGAAGTTCTATCAAACCTTGGGGTTGGGATAAATAATTTTTATATTCTACCAAAGCCTCATCGAGTTTAGCTTTTTCTGTTTCTAACTGAGTCTTTATGTAATTAGAAGATTTATCCGCTTGGGTCTTAGCTATTTCAGAAACATGAAGCGTAAATTTATTTGCTACTGTATTAGCAATTTCTGCAGCCAAGGCTTTATCCTTATTTTTTACCGAT
>JBMNTP010000051.1:0-4044 GCA_050945795.1 Christensenellales bacterium
CGACCAATACTGCGCCCAAACCTTGTAATAAACAAAGTACCCAAACCGCTCCTTCATGCTTCCCATCTTGAAGGTACCTGCCGGCGTAGGAAATTCGTCAACTCCGGTTGAGCATATCATCTGCCGTACAATTTGGGTATACTCTCCCTGCTCGTCCTTTTCAAAAGCCGTAACGACCTGATTTGTAAGATTGAGCTCGAGATAGTATTTATCAGGATCGCGGTTTTCAAGCGGTATGTTGTCCTCGGCAAAAGACGCCGGCATAAACGCCAACAAGCATACTACAGCCATCAATAAGCATACTGTTTTTTTCATCAGCCATACCTCGGATAAAAATTTGCGCCGCGAACGGCATAGGGCGCGCGGCTACAGCCTTAGCTTTTTAAGGCGTTCCACCGCTGCTAATGTGTTCTCAAGCGTGTTAAAGGCGGTAAGGCGAAAATACCCTTCGCCATTCTTTCCGAATCCCGAACCCGGGGTTCCTACTATGTTTACTTCGTGAAGCAGCCTGTCAAAAAACTGCCAAGAATCTATGCCCGGCGTTTTAACCCATATATAAGGCGCATCTACTCCGCCAAACGCCGTAAGCCCAATGTCCTCGACGCCCTCCCTTATTATAGCCGCATTCTTCATATAATACGCTACAGTTTCACGTATTTGTTTTTGTCCTTCCTCTGTAAATACCGCTTCGGCTCCGCGCTGCGTAATATAAGAGCAGCCGTTGAATTTGGTGGCCTGCCTTCTTGCCCAAAGCGCATTTAGCGAAACCTTGTTGCCGGCAGAGTCAAAGCCGAAAAGGGTTTTGGGAACTACGGCGTAAGCCAGTCTGGTTCCTGTAAATCCGGCTGTTTTAGACATCGAGCGCAGCTCTATAGCTACCTCTTTAGCACCCTCTATTTCATATATGCTATGTGGCGCGTCGCTTGAAATATACGCCTCATACGCCGCGTCAAAAACTATAACGGCTTTATTTTCGCGCGCGTAATCAACCCAAACCTTAAGCTGCTCTTTTGAAAGAGTGGTACCGGTGGGGTTGTTTGGATAGCAAAGATATATAACGTCGGCAGGCTCTAACGGCAGCTCCGGCACAAATCCGTTTTCGGCGTTGCACGCGAGATACTGTATTTTTGAGAACCGCCCCTCGTCAGGCAGGTATTGCCCGCTCCTGCCCGCCATAACATTTGTATCGACATATACCGGATAAACAGGGTCGGTAACGGCTATAGCGCTGTCCTGCGAGAATATCTCCTGTATGTTCGCTACGTCGCATTTAGCGCCGTCACTAATAAAAACCTCGGATATATCAAGATCAACTCCGCGGCTTTTAAAATCCACATCGATAATTTTCTCTATAAGGAAAGAGTATCCGTAATCCGGCCCATAGCCTTTAAATGTATCGGCACTGGCCATATCCTCAACAGCCTTGTGCATAGCCTCTATAACAGCAGGCGCCAGCGGCCTTGTAACATCGCCTATGCCCATGCGGATTATATCCGCGCCTGGGTTGTCGGATTGAAAGTTTTTTACGCGCTTGGCTATTTCCGAAAAAAGATAGCTGCCCTGTAGCTGAAGATAGTTTTCATTAATTCTCATTGCCCGTCCTCCGTTAGCATAAGTATACTTACTCAATATTCTATACTATGGAGGCAGGTTTTTCAAACCATTTACAGTTATTGCCCCGCCGATTGTTTTGGAAGGCAAATCATGCGGCCGGGTGTAAAGTCGCGCGGCAGCAATCCGCGGTTTACTTTAAGCAATTCTACCGTAGATATATCGAAATTGCGGGCAATAGAGAGTAATGTATCGCCGTCTTGGATTATATAATAAATGCCGTACGGGCATCTTCTTCCCGGTATCGACTCCGGCACTATAATAACCTGCCCCTCGCGCAGCCTCGAAATATCAACGCCGGGGTTGTACTGCTGCAATACCGATAAAGGTATCCTTATGCGGTTTAAAATATCTATTACCGTTTCGCTCCTTGAAACACGGTATTTTATGCAGTTGCCCATCCTGCCCGGATTATCGGGAATGGATATCTGCTGACCGGCGAGGTAATAGGCAGGGTCAATAAAAGCGTTGGCGCGCAGCAGCTCTGTCATGGTTATGCCGTGCGCCCGCGCCACTCCCTGAAGCGTATCGCCGCGCTTTAGAGTGTAGGTGCGGTTTTTCGGCGCTTTGGCGGGCGGTATGCAAAGCACCTGCCCTATCATAAGCCTTGCCCTCACGCCAATGCGGTTGGCAGCGGCAAGCTCTGAAGCGGTCAAGCCGTTTTTCTCGGCAATCGAAGCCACCGTATCGCCTTTTTGTGCAACATATCTCAACATACCCGGAGGGCACATTCTTATAAACGCCATCTCCTAACCTCCTGCATTCTTTTTTACATATTATTCATTACAAATCTCCGGCGTGAAGGCACAGTGTAATAAAGGGGTTATAAAAGCCAAAAACGCTGTCCGGCCTAGGCCGGACAGCGTGTATTATAAGTATGTTAATATATTTTAGATTAGCTAAACAGCCTTTCGAAACACCCTGTATACACGATAAAGCTTGCCTCCCGCGCGTTCCATCGTGGCTATGGAGCGGGCGTTGTATTCGCCTATAGTCGATGCCTCGCCAAAAGCGATGCCGGTTTCAATAAAGTCATCTATAACCGCCCTTAAAAGCGCCGCACTTACTCCGCGCTGCTGATAGTCCATCGATACAAACTGCACAAAGCCGCGTATACCGTTTATCTTTTTGCGATAAATAAGGAACTTAAGCCAACCTAGCGGCAGCAGCCGCCCCTTCATTTTAATAAGCACCTGATTAAAATCGGGCAGCGCCAGGCAAAACCCGACCGGCCTGCCCTCATATGTCCTCGCTACAAAGCAGTATCTGTTCGAGTAAAATGATCCGAGATTGCTCATTTCATCGGTAATGGCCTTTAATGAAGGCGGCGTTGTGTATTCCCAATCTTCCGACATGCCCTCATCGAGTATCTGCTTTATATCGCGCGCCTCTTTTTCCCTGTTTTTAGGCGATATGTCAAGCCTGTCAATTTTAAAACGGTTGCGCTGCATTATGCGATCTATCGTAGCACCGTAGCGTTCGGCATTTATAGTCTCAGGATGGAACAAAAACGCCAGATGGTCCTCGTCCTTTTCAAAGCCCCATCCGGTATAAAGATCGTGATAATACTGGTAGTTATATGAGTTCAAAAGCACCGGCGGCCCGTCAAAGCCCTGCACCAAAACGCCTTTGCTATCGTCGCCGTTTGTAGGCGATACCGGCCCTATCATAGTTGTAACCCCGCGCTCCCTAAGCCACGCGGCGGCGGCTTCAAAAAGCAGTGCCGCGGTGTCGGCATCGTCCACGCACTCAAACAGCGTGAACCACCCCTGCTTTTTATTCCTTAGCGTGTTAAGCTTTTCATCGATACCAACGCATATCCTTCCTACCGGCACATCTTCTTCAAACGCCATAAAAAAAGCATATACGCCATTATCGAATAACGGATTATTTATACCGCTAAGTGTCTTTATTTGATCGGATAAAAGCTGTGAAACAAAAAATTTGTTTTTTTGATAATGCTTGTTCGCAAATTTAATGAATTGTTTCAGCTCTTTCCTGCTTTTGCCATCGATTTCCCTTACAACCGCCATGTTTTTCCCTCTTTCAGCATTAATACGTATAAAAAAATTATAACAAAGATATCATAATACAAATTCATGCTTATGAGAACTCTTTGTTTGTATTTTATGCCGACACCCTTATGACTTTTGAGCCATATTCCCACCACTGCCAAGCATACGCCAAGACAATAACAGCACTAATATTCGCTTACTCATTATTTTTGTAATCATTTATTTATTATCTTTTCACTCTAAATTTGAAAAGCGCTTTGATTATGTTATTTTATATTGAGCCGTCAGGATTTTTTTCTATCGCGAAATTGCCTTTTATAACTTCAATCGCCTCATGTAGAATACAATTCCCTATAATTTCATCGCTGCAATTAAGCTGGTATGCTATTCCACATTCTATAGGTTCCGGATATTTATT
>JBMNTP010000052.1:0-3486 GCA_050945795.1 Christensenellales bacterium
AGCTAAAGCCCCGCCCGCCGGTACCCTCGTTTGCTCCGCCGCCTGCAAAACAAGGCTGCCCAACAGCTTCATCTCAGCCTTAAGCAGCCCCGACGCGGAAATAATGCTTTGGTTTTTCAATGAATTGCTGCATACCAGCTCCCCAAAATGCGGGCTGGTATGCGCCGGGCTCATGCGTCCCGGCTTCATATCTATAAGAAGGACAGGCACTCCCCTTTTAGCGAGTGCCCATGCCGCCTCGCATCCCGCCAGGCCGGCACCTACTACCTTTATCCTATCACTCATCTTCCTTCTCGGTCTTCTTTATCTTTTCAGTATGCTTGCATTCCTTGTTCGTGCAAAGTATATATGCACCGCCCCTGTTCTGCTTCTGCACCATATCCGAGCCGCATTCGGAGCATTTCTGCTCAACCGGCATATCCCATGATACATAATCGCAATCAGGATACTTCTCGCAGCCATAGAATATCTTGCCCTTTTTGGACTTTTTCTGTAACACTCTGTTCGAGCACTTGGGGCATGGCGCATCCACCGGCACAACTATAGGCTTGGCGTTTCGGCATTCGGGATACCTCGGACAGGCGAGGAATTTTCCAAACCTACCTATCTTTATAACCATCATAGCGCCGCATTTATCGCATTCTACGTCCGACACCTCATCGGCCAGCTCGATTTTTTCAATATTGACTTCCGCCGCCTCAACATCGGCTATAAAAGGCTGGTAAAACTCCTCTAATAGCTGCGCCCACTGCTTTTGGCCTTCCTCAACCATATCAAGGTCTTCTTCCATGCCGGCGGTAAACTCGACATCAACAATATCCTTGAAATTGTCCTTCATAATGCCGTTTACTATACGGCCAAGCTCGCTCGGCACCAGAGTTTTGCCCTGCCTGCCTACATAATTACGGTCAATTATAGTCGATATTGTCGGCGCATATGTGCTAGGACGGCCTATGCCGTTTTCCTCCAGCGTTTTAACAAGCGTTGCCTCAGTATACCGCGGCGGCGGCTGCGTGAAATTCTGCTCAGGTATAAGCTCGGTTAGCTCAAGCTTGTCGCCCTCTTCTAGCTTGGGCAACTTACCGTCGCCCTCCTCGTCCGATACCTCTTTTGTGGCTGCGTAAGCGATGGTAAAGCCGGCGAATACTGTCCTCTCGCCGCCTGTTTTGAATATATAATCGGCGGCTGCTATTACAACGCTTGTTTTCTCATATTGCATTTCGGACATCTGGCTGGCTAGAAACCGGTTATATATAAGCCGGTACAGCCGATACTGGTCGTTTGTAAGGCTGTCTTTAATGCTATCCGGCGTCAGTTCTATGTTTGTAGGGCGTATCGCTTCATGTGCGTCCTGCGCGCCTTTTTTGCCTTTGTACACATTAGGCTTTTCCGGTACATAATCCTGCCCGTATTGCGCGGCTATATAAGAAAGCGCCAATTGCTGCGCCTCGGGCGAAATACGAACGGAGTCGGTTCTTATATATGTGACAAGACCGATAGACCCTATCTTTGGCAGCGCTACGCCTTCATAAAGCTGCTGCGCTATAAGCATTGTCTTTTTTGTGGCGAAATTAAGCTTCGCCGACGCGTCCTGCTGAAGGCTGCTTGTTGAAAACGGCGCCGGAGCGTGACGCTTTCTCAGGCTCTTTTTAATGCTCTTAATGACATATTCTGCGTTTTCAAGCCCGCTTAATACCTCTTCGGCATCCTTTTGGCTTTTAAGCTCTATCTTGCCCTTTTCCGTTCCAAAGAACTTGGCCTTAAAAGGCTTTTTGATGCTTTTGGTTAAAAGGTTGGCGAACAGCGTCCAGAATTCTTCTTCGACAAAGTTTTCTATCTCGTCTTCCCTATCGCATATAATCCGCATAGCCACCGACTGCACGCGGCCGGCGCTCAGCCCCTTTTTGACCTTACGCCACAACAGCGGACTTATCTTATACCCAACCAGTCTGTCGAGTATTCTTCTCGCCTGCTGCGCATTAACCCTGTCCATATTTATAGGGCGTGGATTTTTAATAGCGTTTTGCACAGCGTTTTTAGTTATTTCGTTGAATTCTATTCTTTGCGCTTCTGTAGCGTCAATTCCTAGCACATTGGCTATGTGCCAGGAAATCGCCTCGCCCTCTCTGTCCGGGTCAGTCGCGAGATATACTTTGTTCGCGGCTTTGGCTTCCTTGCTAAGCGCTGTCAATATGGGTTTTTTGCCCCTTATGTTCATATATTCAGGCGCAAAACCCTCTTCTATTTTAACTGCCAGCCTTGATTTTGGCAGGTCACGCACATGCCCGTTCGACGCTAGCACCACATAGTTTTTGCCTAAGAACTTTCCTATGGTATTTGCTTTTGCCGGCGATTCAACAATTACAAGAGCGCCTTTTTTCGCAGCTGTTTTCTTTTTTGCGGGTGTTTTAGTTTTTGCCGTACCCGTGGCCGTCGTCGTTTTTTTAGTTGTTGTTTCCTTTGGACTAGAGCTTCCCGTCATTAATTTCCTCCGAAGATTTTATATATCGTGATACAAAGTGTAAATATTTGCTGGTAGCTTTTTAATTATTCCCCTTATTTCCATCATTGTCAACATTGAATTGACTTTGTTAATATCAATATCAAGCGCTGCCGCAAGCGAATCAACGTCCATATCCCCCTTCATAAGAAGCTCGGCCGCCCTGCTTTCATCGCCCTCAAGCGCTAGCTTCTTAACCTTTGATACCGCCCTTACAGCGCCCTTTCGCCAGCCGTATTCAGAAAGTATATCATCCGGCGTAAGCGCCACCCTTGCCCCTTCCCTTATAAGCATATTAGGCCCTGTGCTGTATTTTGAATTAATATTCCCCGGCACCGCGAAAACATCCCTGCCCTGCTCAAGCGCGTGTGACGCGGTTATATGAGCGCCGCTGCGCTGCTGGCTTTCAACTATAAGCACTCCGCGACACATACCGGATATAACTCTGTTCCTTATAGGAAAGTTTCCGGGTAAAGGGCGCGTACCCGGCGCGAATTCCGACACCACCGCCCCGCACTCTATTATTCTATCATAAAGCCGGCGGTTCTCGCCGGGATAAACTATATCAACCCCGCACCCAAGCACCGCAACGGTACTGCCTCCGCTTTCGGCTGCCGCGGCGTTTGCCGCCGTATCTATGCCCCTTGCCATGCCCGATACCACAGTAACTCCGCTTTGGCTAAGGCCGCTAGAAAACATGCGGGCTACGCCTTCGCCATATCTTGAGCAGTTGCGCGTACCCACTATGGCGAAATACTTATCTCCCTTAGGCAACTTTCCCATCACATATAATAAAGGCGGAGGGCAGTCGCTCTGATGCAGCAGACGCGGATATTCGGGATTTAAGCGGGTAACAACGCGTATACCCTTTGCTTTAAGCTGCTTTATACGCTTGTCTATAGCCGCCTCATCCCGTCCAGAAAAAAGCGCCCGCGCCGTATCCTTGCCAACCGCAGCCTCTATAAAAGCATTGCCAGGGACAGCCG
>JBMNTP010000053.1:0-3272 GCA_050945795.1 Christensenellales bacterium
GTGCGAGAGGACTTTTGCAATTCTATGGAGCCAACCGCACCGGCCGCTTTTCAGGAAGGCTCATTCAGGTTCAAAACCTCCCAAGAAACAAGATGGAGGATTTGGAGCTTGCAAGAAAGCTGGTCAAATATGGTGACCTTAAATCCTTAGACCTGCTCTTTGATTCTATTCCGCAAGTCTTATCGGAACTGATCCGCACCGCCTTTATTCCGAAAAAAGGACGCATCTTTCTTGTCGCTGACTACTCAGCCATTGAAGCAAGAGTTTTAGCCTGGCTGGCGGAAGAAACATGGCGGATGGCACTTTTCTCTGAGGGTGGTGATATCTACTGCAGGTCGGCAAGTGAGATGTTCGGCGTTCCTGTAGAAAAGCACGGAGTAAATGCACATCTCAGGCAAAAAGGAAAAATAGCGGAACTCGCCTGTGGCTACGGCGGCTCGGTCGGAGCCTTAAAAGCAATGGGTGCTCTTGAGATGGGCCTTTCCGAAAATGAACTACCAAACTTGGTAAGTGCCTGGCGTGCGACGAATCCTAATATTGTCATGCTCTGGCAGGACATTGATCGGGCGGCTATAGCTACTGTCAGAGAGCGTTCCAGGAAAAAGGAAGTTAAAAATATCCGCTTTCGCTATGAGTCCGGCATGCTTATTATCACCCTTCCGTCCGGTCGTGAGCTTTTTTATGCACGCCCACGCATTGAAGAAAACCGCTTCGGCGGTGAGTCCATCACTTATGAAGGCGTAGGCACGGGAAAACGCTGGGAGCCGATTGAAACCTACGGCGCAAAGCTTGTCGAAAACATCGTGCAGGCTATTTCCAGGGACATCTTATGCAATGCCCTTATGACTTTTAAATACTCCGACATTGTCATGCATGTTCACGATGAGATCGTCATCGAAGCTGATCCTCGCATGTCGGTACAGGCTGTGTGCGACCAGATGAGCAGGACACCAAAATGGGCTAAAGGTCTAAAACTTGACGCGGACGGATTTACTTGTTCGTTTTATCAGAAAGATTAATTGCCCAAAAACGCCTGATCTGTCCAAGGGGGAAGTGAAGGGAGTTTTCCCTATCACAAAAAAACGGAGGACAGATCATGTTTTATACCAAATTGACGCTTTCAGAAAACAGTAAGGTTATCACCCGCCTATCTGATAAAAACGTCTACTCCATTTGCCCTAAATGCGGAAAAGAAATCCAGGTGAACCTGAGTGACGTTTTGAAAGAGGAAGATACCGATCTTCATACAACCTGTGTCTATTGCAAATCCTGTGCAAAAAAGTGGCTGAAAGAAAAAGCGGAGGTCTTCTATGAATAAGAACCCGCTTTCCCACGAACAAATACAGGCAGAACTGGACTATCGAAGGGCTATTCATCTTGTTCTAGAAATGAAGAATATCGGCCTAATTTCTGATGAAGAAGAGGAAACGATCGAGGAAAATATCCGACAACAATTTCCTCCCTATTTAGCAGAGATATGGCCTAAAAGCCTTGCTATTCGTGGCTTTTAGAGCAAACATACAGTGACGAAAGACCAGCTATAAGAAGTCAACCCCCGAATACGGGATTGAGAAAAGGAAAAAATAAGAAGCAGCGTAGACGCTGGATGACATTGAACCTTGAAAAATGAATAGGATGTGTGCACGCGAAAGCAGAGCCGCTGAAAAAGGCTCTGCGGGGAAAGATTTGAGCGAAGGGTCAGCGCCTTACTTCATAGGGACGATTCTCGCTCAAAACGGCAAAGAGCAGATAACAAAGTTTTCTGGCCACCGCACCTATAGCAACACTGTGGTGTTTTCCTCTTTTGCGAAGCCGCTGGTAGTAGTCCTTAAGCTCGGGATCTGACCAAGAGGCCACGAATGCAGCGCCCCAAAGCGCCCGCCTTAAATAAGGTGATCCGCGCTTGGAGATGGAAGATCGCTGACCTTTAAATTCACCTGACTCGTTGACGGTAGCGTCCAGACCGGCGTAGGAGACAATCTGCTTGGCGCTTGGGAAACGCTTAATGTCACCGATCTCGGCCAAGATAATCGCTCCGAATACCGGACCTACTCCGGGAAGGGTTGTGACCGGCGACTGGAGCGAATCCATGTAGGCTTCGATCTCTTGATCCAGCTTAGCAATCTGGATTTCGACAAACTCGATTTGTTCGATGATCTGGCGAAGTTGAAAAGCAAAAGCATCGACCCCGATCGTCATCCCCAGTGAATGCTTGGCGACGGCCTTGATTTCCAGAGCCTTCTCCTTGCCAAATCGCCCTCGTGACGCTTTGGTGAGGATGTGGGTCAGTTTGGTTGTGTGAATGCTGGCGATCTCCTCAGGTGTGGTGTAAACCTTGAGGAGTTCTCTCGAGCTCATCCCCAAGACGTCACTGAAAAGATGCTCGTATTCGGGGAAGATCTGGTCCAGCAGGGCAATGACTTTACGTTTGAGATCGCTTGCGGATCCCACCTGCCAGAGTCGAAAGCGACAAAGCTGGCGTAAGGCCAGTGTGTCATGATCGGTCACAGCCGTCTCTTGATACTCACCCAGTCTTAGGACCGCCGCGACGACTTCGGCATCGATACGATCGTTCTTGACCTTGCGGATGAGCATATGGCGGTAGGCATCGGTCACAAGCGGATTGATGACCTTGACGTCAAACCCTTGCTCCATGAGCCAGGAATACAACACTAGCCAGTAGTGGCCCGTAGCTTCCATCCCGACCAAGGCATTCGTGGGGTTAAGCCCATACTTATCCAGTTGCTTTTGTAACTTGTTGATGCCGGAGACTGTGTTTGGGATATTGAACGAATTGCCGTCGAGGACATCGCCGTTTTCGTTCGTGAAGCAGATTTCATGGGCCCTTTTGGCGATATCGATGCCAATGTAATACATGGGGTGCACCACCTTTTCAAAAATGTTGCAGAGAGGTTTTCCACAAGCCTTTACGGGAATTCTACCTTGTGAGAGATACGGGACCAAAACTCCCATCCAGCTCATTCGAATCCTACCCGTAAAGCTGAGGCGTCACTCTTTGTCACGAGACTCGATCTCAGGGAGGTTGACGACGCCCTCAACTGCACGGTTCCATTATCCCACGTGGTTTCGGGAGATAAAAGAATAGGCCGCCAAGGTGCCACGACCCTGACGGACATCAATATACAAGGAGGTTGAGACAGTGATTAAGAAAATAGAACAAAGCGTGTCCAAAATAAAGATTCTTCGTGTCTGTGCCTATGTCCGAGTATCTACAGACAGTCCGGATCAGCTGGATAGCTTTCAAGCCCAAA
>JBMNTP010000054.1:0-3208 GCA_050945795.1 Christensenellales bacterium
TCCACAATTACCAGTCAAAAAAATCACCTTCGATTTTACAGAGCAGGATTTTAAAGATATTGAAATATGGCTCAATGAAAAATTCGCAGAAATAGCAGAAGTTGAGAAACTTCCAGACAGCGAACTTCCATTATGCACACCGGAAGAAAGATTCAATTCCGGCGATAAATACGCAGTGATGAAGAAAGGAAGGAAAACCGCATTGCGAGTGCTGGACAATCATGAAGATGCTATGGAGTGGATGCAAAACAACGGCGGCGACTATATAGATGTCAGAAAAGGTGAAGATAAAAAATGTGCCGATTATTGTAGTGCATGTGAGTTTTGCAACTATTATCAAGAACAAGTCAAACAAAAAACTGCTTAAACGGAGGTATGACAAATGAGAAAAGAGCGAGCATTTCAAATCAAGACGCCTAGCGGCTGGAAGGTAGCCGGAAAGGTATTGAAAATCAAGGGCGAGTGGAGTTTCTATCGTGAGATATACAGTGCCAAACACGCATTCCACACCTTCGACGCATGGAGCCTTCAATCAATCTTAGTGCCGGTGTTGCAACAGGACAACGTCAAATACATCTACCAATACGATAGGGAATCGCAGAATATGTATCGGATTTTATTTGATGAGTTTGTTGATAAAAGCGTCGAAAGGGACTTTGGTGAAGGGAATCAGCTTTATTGCAGCACGAAATATTTCAAGGAAGTGAAAATGAAACGTATTCGCAAGTGGATAAATAGCGTGGAGTTGGTGGCCTAATCCCGGTCTAGCTCATGCCGGATAGGATATGTAGTGGTAATATACGGGCCTCTGTAACCCCGGAGGCCCAAGGAGGGAAATTGAATTTGAGGTTGTCTATTGATGCAGGGGATTGGTGTAAAGAATACAGCGACTTCATCATTCAAAGCACTCTTGACAAATGCCAAAAGGCCAAAGAGGAAGGGTTTAAGGGGTGTTATGGAAGCGGATGTGACAAAATGACGTATAAAACCAAGGGAGGGATAATGTGAAAGTCTATGAGTTGATGAGTGCATTAGCTGAAATGCCAAGTGGTGCAAATGTAAGGATAAGTATGCTGAAAAGTCTTGATGAGATGCCGGAACACGACGACGGACTAAGAAGAATAGACTTTGAACTTCAGGATATTACGGATGACGGCGAAGTTATTTGGCTTGACGGATAACGCATGTTTCAGGCGGGTTACTAACCCCCGACCCGCCTGTCTTTTTCCTCAAGGAGGGAGCACATGGGAGATGTAAAGTGGATAAAGATAACAACAAATATGTTTGAGGATGAAAAGATTGACTTCATCGAAAGCCTTCCCGAGGCCGATGCAATATTGGTGATATGGGTTAAATTACTCACTCTAGCCGGTAAGTGCAATACAAACGGCTTTATATTCCTTACAGAAAATATACCATACACTGACGAAATGTTATCCCATAAATTCCGAAGGCCTTTAAATACTGTTAAGCTAGCACTACAGACACTTAAGCGACTTAAAATGATTGAGTTTAACGATGAAGGTTATTTAAAGATTACTAACTGGGAAAAGCATCAAAACGTAGAGGGGCTTGAGCGTATAAGGGAGCAGACACGTAAACGAGTGGCTAAACACAGGGCTAAAAAAATGCTAGAAGAAGGCAAACAAGATGAATGTAACGTTACTGTAACGTTACGTAACGCAACAGAAGAAGAAGGAGATATAGATATAGATAAAGATAAAGAAGTAGTTAATAACCCCTTTTTGCGAGAACTTCTTAACCAACTCAAAAACATTGATAATTATCCTTTCGATATAGAAAAAGATACAGACTTTATAAATTCACTTCTCGTTGATTTTCCAACACTCGATATAAAAGAAGAACTAAAGAAGTGGGCGACCTACAAACTAGACAAACCCCTCACCAAAAAATCAAATGCCCGGTCACAGTTTAGGAATTGGTGTAAAAAATCGGCAGAATGGAAAGCCGAAAAAGAACCGGTCAAGAGCAACTCTAACAAAATCAAAAATATATCAACGCCGGTAGACTTAGACGCCTTAGATAAAAAATTCAAGGAGGCTTTAGGATGCTAGATATAGAGAAAATTGTATTAGGCCTTTTAATCAAACGTGGCGGCGACGATTCGATATTAGAAATCAAGACAGAATACTTTCAAAACCTAAGAAACCAATCAGTATTTGACTGCATCAAACAACTTTTCATCGACGGCAAAACCATTGATGTCGCAACAGTAGGAATTGAAACAAAGAACGCCTCATATGCGGTAGAACTTTCAGAGTATAGCAATATGAGTATAGGCACAAAGGAAGAGCTTGACAAATTCATTACTGAACTAAAGAAAAACTATGCAAAGCGGAAAATGACACAGGCTATGAAAAGAGCTTATAACACAATAAAAGAATCCGGTGTTATGGAGGCAAAAACAGAGCTATCAGCAGCACTAGATGAAATCGACATCAAGGACAGCCGAGAAAGGCCACGACCGCTCAAAACTTCATTAATGCGAACAATGGACTGGTTAGAAAATCAATTCAGACTTCGCGAAAAAGAAATGTTACTCACAACCGGCCTTCCGACACTAAACAAAACCATCGGTGGTTTAATGCCGAAAGACCTTATATTTATAGGGGCAAGGCCAAGTGTAGGGAAAACAGCATTTTCTATGGATATAGCAAGGCATATCGCACGAAAAGGGCGCAGAACATTATTCGTAAGCCTTGAAATGAGCGACATTGCACTATGCACAAGATACCTTGCCGGTGAAACAAAGATGGATATGCAGAAAATAAGGACAGGACAACTTGAAGATAAAGACTGGCCCGTATTAGCCCAAGCAATGGCAAGACTTTCTAAATACGACATTGTCATTGATGATATGAGCCGGAAAGTATCTGAAATCAAAATCAATGCAAAGGAAATGAAATCAAGCGGAGGCCTTGACCTTATCGTTGTTGACTACATACAACTCTTACAACCGGAAGGCAGAAACCAAACCAGAGAGCAAGAAGTATCATCACTTAGCCGCGACCTTAAAGCAGTAGCAAGAGAGCTTGACGTGCCGGTAATGGCACTAACACAGCTAAAAAGAGAGGCAGAAGGTAGACGGCCAATACTTAGCGACCTTCGGGAATCAGGCGGGCAGGAACAAGATGCAGACCTTGTATTGTTTTTGTGGGAGCCTAACGAAGACGACCTTGAAAAAGCA
>JBMNTP010000055.1:0-2937 GCA_050945795.1 Christensenellales bacterium
TTATAAACAGCGGTAATGCAAATACCTGTACCGGTGAAGATGGTAAGAAAAAAGCATATAAAATGACGGAATTAACAGCAGAAAAGTTAAAAATAAAAAAAGAGGATGTACTTGTGGCTTCAACAGGGATTATCGGATTACCTTTAGATATTGGCGCTATAGAAAATGGCATGGATAATTTAGTTCAGGGCTTGAGCAAAAATGGATATGATGATGCCTCCCAAGCTATTCTAACTACAGACACGGAACCTAAAAGCATAGCAGTTACTGTAGAAATAGGTGGCAAATCAGTTTCAATAGGAGCCATGGCTAAAGGTTCCGGTATGATACATCCAAATATGGCAACCATGTTGTCTTTCATAACAACTGATTTAAATATCAAACAGCAACTTTTACAAGAAGCTTTAAGAGAAAGTGTAAATAAAACCTATAATCGAATCAGCGTTGACGGAGATACCAGCACTAATGACATGGTAGTAATATTGGCTAATGGTGAAGCTGATAATCCGTTAATTGATGAAAAAAATGCTGACTATGACATTTTCTTTGAAGCATTAAACTATATAAATACCTGTTTATCAAAACTCATAGCAAGGGATGGAGAAGGTGCTACCAAACTTATTGAATGTGAAGTAAAGGGAGCAACTTCTGAATCTAAGGCTGAAATATTAGCTAAATCAGTAATTAAATCTAATCTAGTAAAAACTGCTTGCTTCGGTGCCGATGCTAACTGGGGTAGAATTTTATGTGCTCTCGGATATAGTAATATTCCCTTGAATGCTAAAAAAATAGATGTGGCTTTTGAAAGTTCCAAGGGATATATAGAAGTATACCAAAAGGGCATGCCTATAATATTTGATGAAAAAAAAGCGAAACTCATTCTTGAAGATTGCGAAATAAAAATAATAGTGAATTTAAATGAAGGAGAAGAAAGTGCAACTGCATGGGGCTGTGATTTGACTTATGAATACGTGAGAATAAACGGAGATTATCGTTCATAAAGAGGTGAAGATATAATGCAGAATACAAAAAAAGCAGAAATACTTACAGAAGCACTTCCTTATATTCAAAAATTTAACGGCAAAACCATTGTGGTTAAGTACGGTGGAAATGCCATGGTAGATGAGAATTTAAAAGAATCAGTCATAAGTGACTTAGTTCTTATGAAATGTGTAGGTATCAACCTAGTGGTAGTACATGGCGGTGGCCCGGAAATCAATGCTTTGCTCAGCAAAGTAGGCAAGGAAAGCAGATTTATTGATGGGCTTAGGTATACTGATAAAGATACTATTGATATAGTACAAATGGTTCTTGCCGGCAAAGTAAACAAAGACTTGGTAGCATTGGTATATAAAAAGGGCGGAAAAGCTATTGGTCTCTGTGGTATAGATGGTAAAATCCTTCAAGCCAAAAAACTTGAAGAAAATAATATTGATCTTGGATTCGTGGGAGAAATAACCAATATTGATACGGATATAATAAAAAATATAATGAGCATGGGCTATATACCAATTATAAGTACTATAGCTTTAGGAGAGGACAATGAAACTGTTTATAATATAAATGCTGACACTGCAGCATCACGCATATCATCAGCATTAGGAGCAGAAAAACTAATCCTTCTAACTGATGTGCCTGGAATATTGTCAAATCCCTCTGATCCATCCACTCTCATATCCCAATTAAAACTTGATGATATTCCCAAACTTTCATCAGAAGGTATACTGAAGGGTGGTATGATACCGAAAGTAGAATGCTGCGGTGATGCAGTAAAATCAGGCGTAAGAAAAGCACATATAATCGATGGTAGAGTCCATCATTCTCTGTTATTGGAATTATTCACAAATGAAGGAATAGGCACAATGATAAAATAAGGGGGAATCAATATGGAATTTTTAAAGAAATCATCCAAATATTTTATGGATACTTACTGCCAATTACCGGTTGTATTGGTAAAGGGAAAAGGCGTAACTCTCTATGATTCAGAAGGGAAAAGCTATATAGATTTTGCAAGCGGCGTAGGAGTTAATAGCCTTGGCTATGGAGATGAAAAATGGATTAATGCCGTAAAAGAACAGATTGAAAATATAGCCCATACTTCAAATATTTTCTACAATGCTCCTTCTTTAAAACTTGCTGAAAAGCTAGTCAAAGAATCTAAGATGAGCAAAATATTTTTCGCTAATTCAGGAGCAGAAGCCAATGAAGGTGCCATTAAGCTTGCTAGGAAATATAGCTTTGACAAATATGGAAAAAACAGATCCACCATAATAACCTTAAAGCAGTCCTTTCACGGGAGAACATTAACTACCCTTTCAGCTACAGGGCAGGAAAAATATCATAACTACTTCTTCCCTTTCACAGAAGGCTTTAAGTATGCAGAAGCAAACAATTATGAAAGTTTCTTAGAAGTCTTGGATTCCGGTGTTTGTGCTGTTATGATGGAAGCTATTCAGGGAGAAGGAGGCGTTAACCCTCTTGATGAGGATTTCGTAATTAAATTAATTAATAAATGTAAAGAAAATGACATTCTTATAATATTTGATGAGGTGCAATGCGGTATAGGCAGAACAGGATTATTATTCGGCTTTAATCATTTTAATATAGAACCGGATATAGTAACCGTTGCAAAAGGTTTAGCTTCCGGTCTTCCTATAGGAGCAGTACTTTGCAATGAAAAGTTAAGCAAGGTATTAAAGGTTGGAGACCACGGGTGTACTTTCGGTGGTAATCCAATAGCTTCTTCAGCAGCATTAGTTGTTCTTGAAAAAATATGCGATGAAAAATTTCTCCAAAGTATATCTTGTAAAGAAAAAATTATTAAAGATTTTTTTAAAAAGAATCCCTGCTCTTATATAAAAGAAGTAAGAGGCAAGGGACTCATGATAGGTATAGAAATTAATGGGGATTCATCAGCAGTGCAAAAAAAAGCGCTGG
>JBMNTP010000056.1:0-2876 GCA_050945795.1 Christensenellales bacterium
AATATGACAAAAATATTTTCTGAAGTATTATAGTGGCAGAAAAATGAATAATGAATTTTGATTTGGTAATAGTCTTTTTACACTCATGTGCCTTGTTATTTTACAGACTGTGTAGTACCATTGTACAAATATAAATATTATTAGGTTGCGGGCAATCTCTGTAGAGTGACTTGCTCTGTAAAAAGAGATGAAACAGGAATAGCCCGAAACGGCTAAGGTCTCTAACTTGCGTGTCGGGGACACCGAAAGGCAGAACGCGAGCTGCAGGTTTCAGACTGATGCAAAACAAAGGACACTTATCGAAAAGTGTTGTGGGGGACTGTCGATAAATACGGAATGATTAATGCCGGCACCCGGAGCATTAGCTGCGATGCCGGTGTTTGTGATGTCTGTATCTGTTGCCATCTTATGAATAAAGAAGATCTGCCGAAGCAGACATATTTCCCGGAAAACGATAAGTTCACAAGTCGTTTTATACAGGACATTAACCGGGTTCTAGAGTCGGCTGATCTGCTCTTGCCCCCTGATCGGTGCGGTCCGGTCTTTCATACGGCGCGAAGATACTTTGATAAGCCGGATGCCTCCCGGTTCATTAAGTACTTCTGTTATTTCTCCAACTTAGAAGAGTATGCGCAGAATGCAGGCCGGAAGCAGTTGGATGTTTTGGCAAAAAAGCCCTTGTCTCTGTTTGAGACTGTGGCAGATGCGGAGCATCGTGCTGATTGTCTGGCTGAATTTCCTTGTGCTTCAGCCGGTGGCCGGAGAGCCGGTCTGCAATACTGATGCAGAGGAGGGGGAATTCAAAATGGTGTTTAATGCAGTCAGTGTGCCGCTGAAAAATAGAAGAACCGGAGGATGCTGCAGCAAACAGAAAACAGGAAAGGATGACAGCTTTACCGTTAAATGAGCCCTATGGGAAAAACAGTTAAGAGTATTTGGAATGTATTCACAAGCATTATTTTGGTCATTGTCGTCTTGCTGGCCATTGCGCTTGTGGGAGTCAGGCTGTTGGGTTTCCAGGTGTTAACGGTGCTCTCCGGCTCTATGGAGCCGACTTATCGTGCAGGTGCGCTCATCTACGTAAAAAAAGTGGATTACAAGGAGCTTCAACCCGGCGATGTCATTACTTTCATGCTTGATGAAGATACTGTGGCAACCCACCGTATTGTGGAAGTTGTTCCTGATGAGACTGACCCGGAGACCTTGCGCTACCGCACCAAGGGCGATGCCAACAAAGCAGAGGACGGCGGACTTGTCCATTATAAAAACGTTATCGGCAAGCCGGTCTTCTCCATTCCGTATCTGGGCTATGTGGCAGATTACATCCAGCATCCGCCGGGAATGTATGTTGCGATCTCAGCAGGAGCGATTCTCCTGCTGTTAGTCATTATTCCCGATATTGTGACGAGTGACGAAAAAAAGAAGAAAGCAGGGATGGGCAAAAAAGATACTTATGCCGACTGCCGAAAAGAAGATCACTATAACGATGAACCGGTATCTGCAGAGAGTTTTCGCCGGCTTTGGCAGAATGCCGAAGTTCTGCTTTCAGAGGAGGAGCTGCAGGTATTCGATGCGAGGCTGATGCAGGAGTCTCTGACGCAGGATGAATACCGCTCAATATACAGACACATGAAAATGCTGATCGAGGAACGTTCCGCTCAGCAATGATTTAGAGGGAATGCCGCAAGGCTACCTATATAACAAATAACAAAAGAAAATGTTAGGAGGAACTACAATGAAAACAAAAAGCAAGGCATTGCTCATAGCACTTTGCGCAGTGTTGTTAGTCACCGCATCAGTGCTCGTGACAATCGCCTATCTGACCTCGACTGACAAGGCCATTAACACGTTCACAGTCGGTAAGGTTAAGATCACTCTGGATGAAACGAAAGTAGACGAGTACGGCGAACCTGAGGTTGGTGCTGCTCGTGTCAAAACAAACCAATACAAACTGATACCCGGACACGAGTACATCAAAGACCCCACGGTTCATGTTGACTCAGAGTCTGAACCCTGCTACATCCGCATCATCGTTACTGTCAGTGAGATTGAGGACCTGAAGAATGCATTCCCGGTTGGCAAGTACCCCGAATTCTATCATGAGGACGTCTTCCTGCTCGAGAAGCTGGTGACCGGTTGGGATTCTGACGTCTGGGTACCCTACTCCGCCACCGCTGAAGGCGTCTATGAGTTTCGCTATGCCGACATCTACACCTATGTCTCTCCGGGAGATCTTCCCGAATTGTTTGCTTCTGTAAAGATCCCGGGAACAGTGACTGGCGATAATTTGTCCTCCCTTGAAGAAGGATTCAAGACCGAGATAGAAGCCCATGCCATCCAGGCTGACGGCTTCGCTAATGCTAACGCTGCCTGGGCAGCTTTTGATGGCCAACATAACCCCTAGTTTTATTGGATCTACCCGGAGGAAGTTCAGTTTTCAGTACGCCTCCTTCGTGAGAATAAGCCACTTAAAACTATGAGATTGGAGGAAAACGAGTGAAGAAAAAATTAGTTATGGCTCTGGCGCTGGTGCTGATAGTGGTTGCTACCGTCGGCTTGACCTTAGCTTGGCTGACCGATACGACAGATCCGGTGAAGAACACCTTTACTACGAGCGACATCGACATCACTCTAGAGGAATCTGTGGATCTGGACCTCAAGATGGTTCCCGGACTTCCCATCACAAAAGATCCGCTAGTAACAGTGCTTGAGAACAGCGAGAAATGTTATCTGTTCGTTAAGGTGGAAAAGTCCACAAACTTTGATGATTTCCTGACCTATACGATGGCAGGTGGTTGGTTAGCGGACGCGACCCTTCCTGAAAATGTCTATTACCGCATTGTCGATGCATCTGCCAGCGATCAGGAATTTGCCGT
>JBMNTP010000057.1:0-2646 GCA_050945795.1 Christensenellales bacterium
TCTCCTCCGCTGCAAGCTATAAAGCATACCGCCGCAAGTAAAACAGCAAGCGCAGTACCCGGCACCACGTCAAGCCCGCTAATAACGCTGAAAGTGTCCGGCACTCCGGCTGCCGCTATCGCAAGACTAAAAGCGCACGCCGCCGTTCTAGATACGCCCATCATTTTAAGATACCCGTCTATTGCGCCGCTCGCTGAAAGCGCCGATACCGCCAACCAAATACATATTGCTAAAATCATAATAACCGCCTCCCTCTGGCGGTTATTATTCCCTCAGCAAAGCGGCGCTATCCTTATTTAAGCTCCATCATCTGCGCAAACGCTCCGGTATTTTCACCATCGCGCCGGAACGAATACATATCCGCATTGCAATAAGTGCATACGCCGGCCACAATAACATTTTCCGGCAAAAATCCTATGCGCCTAAACTGCTCGGCTGTACAAAAGCTCAAATCTATATGAATGCCGCCATTTAAAACAGATTTTTCACCAAATTCAAGATAAAACCGCTTCGCCAAATCCTCGCCCACCTCATAGCAATCCCGGCATATGCACGGCCCGATTATTCCTATACAATTCTCAGCCCGGCTATGAAATTCGCTTTCCATAACGCCAAACGCCTTTGTAACGCTGTAAGCAAGCGTGCCGCGCCAACCGGCATGGCATAAGCAGGCGGCGTGATTTGATGTGTCGTAAATAGTCGCCGGCACACAGTCAGCGTGCAGTGTAACAAGCGAAATGCCCTTATGCCGCGTCGCAACAGCGTCGCAGATAGGAAGGTCATTATCTCGCCATACTCCGGCGCCAATGTCTGAAGGCAGGCATATATGAGTAGCGTCGCCATGAACGTAATTCGCGCAGGTAAGTGTTTTTTCGTTCACTCCGGCAGCCGCTGCCGCTATGCGAAAATTCCGCCGTACATTCTCGGCGATATCTTTTCTTTTATAGCTTAAGTTTAGTGATCCGCACTCGCTCTTGGTAACCCCGCCCTTTCGCGTAGTTATAGCATAGGCGACAGGGTACTCGTCAAGCTTTGGCGATGTATAAAGGCCTACTCCGTCTCTTTCGACGTATTTCATTCCGCGCGAAACGCCGTCAAACCAATCCTTAGGCATCCCTACTCCTTTAAAAGGCTTTGAAGCTCGGACATAAAAGCGTTTATGTCTTTAAACTGACGGTATACCGATGCAAACCTCACATACGCCACCTCGTCAAGCTTTTTAAGCTTCGCCATAACAAGCTCGCCTATCTGCTCGCTTTTTATCTCCTGCTCAAGCGACGCGTATGCCTGCTTTTCAATAGCGGCTACAGCGGCGTCAATGTCGTTTACCGCTACAGGTCGCTTTTCGCAGGCTTTAACAAGTCCGGCCTTTATTTTATCGGCGTTAAACGGCTCACGCCGCCCGTCCTTTTTTACAACAAAAAGAGGCAGGCTCTCAACTTTTTCATACGTCGTAAAGCGTTTAGCGCATTTCTCGCATTCCCTTCTGCGCCTTATAACGCTGCCGTCCTCAGCCGGCCTCGAGTCCACCACTCTGCTTTCAAGGCTACCGCAATACATGCATTTCATTGGCGTAACCTCCCCTCGCATACATTATACCGTTGCGGCCGCCTCATAACAATACGAATTTACGCTTTAAGGAAGCTATCGTCTATATCAACGAGTATAACGTCCTCTCCTATTTTTTTAATCCTTACCCACGGTATAACAAAATCCTTATCCCCTCTTACTAGCCCAAAGAACTTGCATGGGCCGGGTACAATTATCGCTACTATTTTGCCGTCGCATGGTTCTATTTGAAGGTCGCAAACGTATCCTAGCATTCTGCCGTCGCATATGTTTACAACCGCCTTCTGCCGCCAACTGCTAAACCTCTCCATTACCACCACCCCCACCTGCTATAATAATATGCCGACTCAAACGAAAAATCCCCGTACGGGGATTTAACTTTTATATAATATAAACTGTTTTCTAGCATCTTACATGTGTTTACGCATGTTCTTAAGCGCCGTCTTTTCAAGTCTTGATACCTGAGCCTGACTTATACCCACCTCGTCAGCAACCTCCATCTGCGTGCGCCCTTCAAAGAATCTTAAATACAATATATGCTTTTCCCGCTCGTTAAGCTTTCGCATTGCCTCCATAAGTGCTATGTTTTCCATCCATACATCATCTGCGTATCTGTCGTCGCTTACCTGATCCATTATAAAAATAGCGTCGCCGCCGTCATGATAAACCGGCTCAAACAGCGATACAGGGTCTTGTATAGCTTCAAGGGCGGCGGATATATCCTCCGGCTTAAGCTTCATCTCCGCCGCGATCTCATTTATTGACGGCTCGCGGTTTAGCTTTGCCATAAGCTCGTTGCGCGCTTGTAGCGCTTTATACGCCGTATCGCGCAAAGAGCGCGAAATGCGTATGGAGTTATTGTCGCGCAGATACCGCCTTATCTCGCCTATAATCATGGGTACGGCATAAGTTGAGAAACGCACATTCTGACTCAAGTCGAAGTTGTCGAGCGCTTTAATAAGCCCGATACAGCCCACCTGAAACAGGTCGTCGAGCTGCTCTCCGCGATTATTAAATCTCTGTATAATAGACAATACCAGCCTGAGGTTTGAAAAAATAAATTCCTCTCGGGCAGCC